>NZ_JALMEX010000001.1:0-906090 GCF_023100605.1 Pseudomonas sp. MWU12-2020 | reverse complement strand
ATCGTCAGAATCACACGATACGCGCGCTCCAACCGTCGCCAGGACTGCCGTTGGGCAAAATCCTTCTGAAGTGACCACTCGGTTTTTGGTATGGTGCAGCTCGTTTTTTAACGGACTGATGTCATGCCCATGGATCGGCACTCAAATTATGTCAAAGAGTCGCTGTAGAAATGCCTGAACCCATTCCCATCAAGGATCACGAGAAAGAGAAGCGGTTGGTCAATAAACGGTTGATCGCCTGCGCTCTCTTCGTCTTTGCTATCAGCTGCGCGCTGGTGGTGCGCCTGTACATCCTGCAAGTGGTTGAGTACGACTATCACTCGACCATCTCCGAAAACAACCGCGTGCACATTTTGCCGATCCCGCCGACAAGAGGCTTGATCTATGACCGCAATGGCGTGCTGCTCGCTGATAACCGACCCAGTTACAACCTGGTGATCACCCGCGAGCGCGCCACTGATGTCAATCAGGAGCTGGACGAGGTGATCAATCTCCTGCATCTGCCCGCTGAAGATCGCACGGTTTTCGATAAGGCAATGAAGCAGTCCCGTCATCCATTTACCCCGGTGACACTGTTCTACGAACTGACGGAAGAACAGATCGCCGTGTTGGCAGTCAACGAGTTCCGTTTGCCGGGCCTCGATGTCGAGCCGCAGTTCGTGCGGCATTACCCGCTGGGGCCGCACTTCGCGCATTCAATCGGCTACGTTGGCCGGATCAACGAGAAAGAGTCCAAAACCCTCGACTCGGTGGAGTATCGCGGCACCCAATCCATCGGCAAAACCGGCATCGAGCGCTTCTACGAAGCCCAGCTGCACGGCCACGTAGGCTATGAAGAAGTTGAGACCAACGCCCAGGGCCGAGTGTTGCGGGTGCTCAAGCACACCGATCCGGTCCCTGGCAAAAACATCGTGCTCAGTCTCGACGTCAAGCTGCAGGAAGCTGCCGAAGCGGCACTGGGGGATCGTCGTGGCTCGGTGGTGGCGCTTGATCCGTCCACCGGTGAGGTACTGGCCATGGTCAGCAACCCGAGTTTCGACCCGAATCTGTTCGTCACCGGCATCAGCTCCAAGGAGTATTCGGCGCTACGCGACTCTATCGACCGACCGCTGTTCAACCGCGTGCTGCGCGGCCTGTATGCGCCAGGCTCGACCATCAAGCCGGAAGTGGCGATTGCCGGTCTCGATGCCGGCGTCGTGACCCCGCAGACCCGCGTTTTCGACCCGGGTTACTACCAACTCCCCGACTTTGATCACAAGTACCGCAACTGGAACCACAGCGGCGATGGCTGGGTGGACATGGACGCGGCGATCATGCGTTCCAACGACACCTACTTCTACGATCTGGCGCACAAGCTCGGCATCGATCGCCTGCACGACTACATGGCAATGTTTGGCCTTGGCGAAAAAGTCTCGCTGGATATGTTCGAAGAGTCGCCCGGTTTGATGCCGTCTCAGGCCTGGAAACGCGCAACACGCCGCCAAGCCTGGTTCCCGGGGGAAACGGTAATTCTCGGCATCGGTCAGGGCTACATGCAGGTCACGCCGCTGCAACTGGCTCAGGCCACCGCACTGATCGCCAACAAAGGCGTATGGAACCGACCGCACCTGGCGAAGACAGTCGATGGTGTGGCGCCGGTTGACGAGCATCCGATGCCCAACATCCTGCTGAAGAACCCGCGTGACTGGGATCAGGTCAACCACGGCATGCAGATGGTGATGCACGATGCCCGGGGGATCGCTCGTGCTGCAGCGGTGGGTGCGCAGTACCGTATTGCGGGCAAGAGTGGTACCGCGCAAGTGGTGGCGATCAAGCAGGGCGAGCGCTACAACCGTGAGAAAACCCTCGAACGCCATCGCGACAACGCCTTATTCGTCGGCTTCGCTCCGGCGGAGCACCCGAAGATCGCCATCTCGGTAATGATCGAAAACGGCGAGGCTGGTGGTCGCGTCGCCGGTCCGGTGGTGCGGCAGATCATGGACGCCTGGCTATTGGATCAGGACGGCCACCTCAAGCCGCAATACGCTGCGCCTGCCAAGCCGCCGGGTGATCCGCACGTTTAACCTGAGGCGTCTCCCGGCACAGGCTCGCGCACGCTGAGCAAAGCCGGGAGACGCCCACGGAAACGTACTACTTGCAGCGGTAACCCTCGGGCATCGTCACGGTGTAGTTGCGCTGCACGCGATCCTCGAAACTCAGGTTCTGCAGGCCTTGTTCCACCAGAAAGGTTTCGACCTTGGCGGCCTGGCAGTCGTCGTTATAGGACGAAGCCCGAAGCAGGTAGACGGTACGCTTGCTCACTTCATCCCGGGCGGTGGCAACGAATGTGCTGAGAGTGGTGTAACCGATTCGCTCCGAGGTACCCACCGGACCATATGTAGTGTTTGGGGTACTGGTGCAGGCCAGCCGATCGTCTTTCTTCTTGATGTTTTTGCACACCGTCGAAGTGCTGGTTACGACCTGCCCGTAATCGGTGGCGGTGTAACGGTAGGACACTTGCCGGCTGCCGATATCGAGGGTGATGGTCATTTTCACCGGAGCATGGTTTCTGGGCAGATCAGCGTCGGTATAAACCTCCTGGAATCCCCGATCCTTCAACGCATTCACCATATTGCGAAGATAGTAGCGAGCATTCAATGCATTTTCAGCAGTAGCGCTTGCCGAGGTCACAAGTACTGTTGCCTTGCGGTCGAACTGATAGTCCGGATCAGGTATCGCGTTGAGCGCTACGTCCAATTGTGTGGCGCAGCCGCTGAGTGACGCTGTCAGCAATAACAGCGCGCATGACAAATAACGGGACATGAAATAGCCGCCTTGAAACTAAGGATTGAATGAGAGTTAAACGATTGCGACTGGCGATAAACAACTCGCCGTCAGGGGAAAGTCCTAGTCTTTCTGATATTCCAGCAGATCGCCCGGTTGGCAATCGAGCGCCGCGCAGAGCTTGTCGAGGGTTGCCATTTTCACGCCTTTGACTTTGCCGTTTTTCAGCAATGACAGATTGGCCTCGGTGATCCCGAGCAGGGCGGCCAGCTCTTTCGAGCGAATTTTTTGCGTGGCCATAACAACATCAAGGCGGACGATAATGGTCATTATATTGTTCTATATGTATTGACTTTGCTCATCGCTGAGCACTTTTGCATCGCGCATGATAATTGAAAACGAACACAGCAATACGCCTTTGATAATTTCGTAGGCAGAAGAGGAGGACAGGCCGATAGAGAACTGAAAAATGCGATCCCCCGGCGGCAGATCTATCGACAAGGCAAGACCTTGCAGGGTCTCTACCAGCGGATAGGCGGCCGGAGAAACGATGCACAGTACCCCCACTCGCCACAGGACCCCGATATTGCGGTCGGTCCAGGTTTCGCCGCGCGACAAGCGCAGGAAAAATAACCCTGTCAGCCATAACGTGTACGCCGACAGGACAACGGGCAGGAAGTCCAGGACAACGATCAGCGCAGTGGCGAATGACGACAGCCAGGTGTCGGGATCGAGCAGTGCGCCTTCGACAAACGGGTCAAGCAATTGTGGTGAGCCTTCAGCGAACGCATAGAGCAGGCTTGCCAGCATTTCATCCTTTTTGAAGATCCAGATCGTAGTGTTGCCGCCGACCTCCGTTACACCCAGAACCCAGACAAGTATCGCTGCCAGCAGCCCGATCCAATGCATGCGCTGCAGCGCCAGTCCGTTGTTGTGAGTACTCATGAAAATTCCTGGTTGTTCCAGTTGGGTAGCGAATTTTCGATGAATAATTATCTAATTACAATAATTTATTTTGATTTATTTCTGCGGCTGCCTTTTCTGCGGTCAGCATCGCATTGCTGCTCGAAACGTTGATAAGAAGACGATCCGCCAGCCGCATACACCCAATCGCCCCGTGGTGCTTGCCATCGTCCTGACGTTCACGTGAAGAATGCCCACAGGGCGCTGAAATCAAAAAAGCGCAAAGCGGAACGCTTGATGAGACCGAAACCACTGACTTCGGCCCGCTGACTGAAATCTACTTCAGCGGCATGTGTTCGCCGAAAGAACCGAACCTGATGTTCGGCGTGCTCAATCGCTTGGCCAAGTACGACATCAAGCAGAAGAAGCTGCTGCAGGCCGCGACTCCGGAGCATTCCTACTACTGCATTTCGTTCAACAAGGAGGGCAGCAAGATCTATCTGGCCGGGACGTTCAACGATGTGGCGATTTTTGATGCCGAGACCATGAAGTAAACGGGGAGCATCAAGTTGCCGGGTGGGGATATGGCGATTACGACGGCGCAGGTGTTTGTCCGGGAATGGGTGGCGTCTGTGCTGACGCCTTCGCAAGCAAGCCCGCGCCCACAATCGGAGTGTATTTCAAATTCGGGCGCGGACTTGCTCGCGCAGAGGCCCTCGAAACCACTACAAGGTCAGGCCCCCGGCACCGGGCAACTCATGTCGCCTTCTTCACACTTCAAATACTGCTTCAACGCCTCGACCCGCACTTTGGTGACCCCCGTCAGGCAATTGCTGTAAATCAGCGGATAAACACTGCCGCCCGCGACTCCGGATGCCGAAAACTTGCACTCGGCATCGCGAAACCCGATCCACGCCCGCTGCGCACTCACCAACAGCTTTTTGGCGTCGGCGTTGTCTTTCAAACGGGCGGTAATTTGCTGATAAACCGCATTCAGTTCCTTGTCGGCAGTCTTGAATTCCTGCCCGGCACACTGGTTCATGGTGGCCTGATCGTTGGCATTGGCACAGTCGACGGCGGCATGGGCGAGGGGCGTGAACAGAAAGGGCGTCAGGGCCAGCAGCAGGCGTGGGGACATGGGGGTTCTCACTGTGTCAGATGGAAGTACCGAGCAGTTTAGCGGCTCTGGGGCTTCTATTCAGGTACGTGTAGCCGGGATGCTTCGAGCAGGCGATCTGCGGTGGCCGCAATCTCCTCGCCGTCATGGAGCATTTCCAGCCAGTGGGTGGGAATCGCCCGAACGCCGTAGTAAGCGCCGGCCACCTGACCAACGATAGCGGCAGTGGTGTCGGCGTCATCGCCAAGATTGGCGGCTTGCAGAATCGCCGATGAAAAACTGTCGGTGCGGTGAAAACACCACAGCGCCGCTTCCAGTGACTCGACACTGTAGCCGCTGCCACGGATTTCGCTCGCCGACTTCGCGAGGTAATCGCCTCGAGCGATGGCTGCGACTTTCGGTTGAGTGAAGGTTGAGTCCGGCAGTTTGCGCAACTCTGTTTTGGAGGCGCCAAGCAGGGCTTTGCTGATCAGTTCGGCAAACAACTGACAGCACTCGATGGCTTCGGGGGCTGCATGGGTTGTCCGCGAACTGTCGATGGCGAACTGGCGGATCAGCGGGGCATCAGGAAAGTAAAACAGCACCACCGGCACCAGGCGCATCAGTGAACCGTTGCCGGCGGTAAACGGGTCGGCAGATCCCGCAAAGGGCTGACCGGTTTGTTGATACTGCGACAGCGCCTGGCTGACCGTCGTGCCGATATCGAAACAATCACCGGTGGAGCTGAGATAGCCCCATTTCCACCAGTTCAGATAGCGCCCCATCTGGTCAGCCGCATCGAAGGTGTTTTTGCTCAGCAGACTTTCCGCCAGGCACAGCGCCATCGAAGTGTCATCCGTCCATTGCCCTGGCTTCAAGTGAAAGGGGCCGCCACCGACCATGTCTGTCAGCGGCTGGAATGAGCCCCGTGGCTTGAACTCCACCGTGGTGCCTACGGCATCGCCACAGGCAAGGCCGAGCAGAGCGCCGCGATAACGTTCGGAGAGGGATGGCTGCATGGTTCGTCCTTGTTTGTTTCCATTTCGCAGGAAAAGGTAACAGGTTCATCGGCGGAGAGCGCTCGATTCAACCAGCGGAAATGCCGCCGAATGTTTCCCCATGCTGCACAGTTGCACTGCTTTGATACAACTTCAGGTTGGACATGTGGTCATACAAGCCTACTGTTCAGAACAGGAGGTGACTTATGAAACCGGTACCCAATAGTTTCGAACGCAAAATCAAGCTGAAGGCGCCGCGTTCCTATGTCTGGCGCGCACTGGTCGATGCCGAGGCGTTTGGCCAGTGGTTTGGCGTGGCGCTGGAGGGCAGGCGGTTCATTGC
This sequence comes from Pseudomonas sp. MWU12-2020, assembly GCF_023100605.1. Lineage (NCBI taxonomy): Bacteria > Pseudomonadati > Pseudomonadota > Gammaproteobacteria > Pseudomonadales > Pseudomonadaceae > Pseudomonas > Pseudomonas sp. MWU12-2020. Next base: position 899,987 of record NZ_JALMEX010000001.1, on the reverse strand, counting down.
CGGGGAATGGACGCAAGGGCAGGTCACCTATCCCGGTTATGAACACGTGTTGTGGAACGTGCTGGTCGAGCGGGTCGAGCCGCAGCAGCTGTTTTCATTTCGCTGGCACCCCTACGCGGTCAACCCGAGCATCGACTATTCCCAGGAACCGACGACGCTGGTCAAGTTCGACCTGCAGGATTACGAGGACGGTACCTTGCTCAAGGTGTCTGAGTCCGGTTTTGCGCATATTCCCGACGTGCGCCAAAAGGAGGCGTACTACATGGACAGCCGTGGCTGGGAGGAACAACTGAGCCGGCTTGAACAGTTTCTCGCCGAAAGCGCCAAGACTCGCGAGCGTGACGGTGACTGACTGCGCAATCTTCGAACCCTGGTTGCAATGCTGGACGCTGGTACCGGACGGTGAACCGATCATTACCCCGGGCAGCCGCCTGTTACCGGTACGTTTCGGCGACACGCCGGCGATGCTCAAGGTTGCGCTGGATACGGACGAGCAATTCGGCAATCAGCTGATGACCTGGTGGGACGGTCACGGTGCCGCGCGAGTGCTGGCCCATCACGAGGAAGGTTTGTTGCTGGAACGGGCCATGGGCCGGCGTTCGCTGATGCACATGGCGCTCAACGGTGAAGACGACGAGGCCACGCGGATCATGTGCGCGACACTGGCGCGCTTGCATGCGCCGCGTTCGACGCCGCCACCGCCGCTGGTAGAGCTGACGCCGTGGTTCGCCTCGCTGCGGGAGGCCGCCGCCGAACAGGGCGGGACCTATGCCCTGAGCCTGCAAACGGCTGAAGCCTTGCTCGCTGACCCGCAGGACGTAGTGGTGCTGCACGGTGATATGCACCACGACAACGTTCTCGATTTCGGTGCACACGGCTGGCTGGCGATTGATCCCAAACGGGTCCGTGGCGAGCGTGGTTATGACTATGCGAACCTGATCTGCAATCCGGATCTGCCGACGGCTGGCGAGCCGCAGCGTTTGCGCCGTCAGCTCGAAGTGATTGTCGAGGCTTCCGGGCTTGATCGCCGACGCTTGCTGCAGTGGGTGCTGGCGTTCGCCGGGTTGTCCGCGGCGTGGTTTCTCGAAGACGACGCGCAGCAGCAGGCCGCCGGGCAGCTAAAGATCGCGCGAATCGCGGCTTGCCTGCTGGATGCCTGAAGGGGGTAAGGGTTTTCGGAAGTGCCTGTATAGCGAATGTCTTACACGCGTTGGTAGCTTTTGCGACTATTGCCGATTGGATCCACGGCGTAATCTACACCCATCAACTGAGACACAGGGAGTGTTTCAGGATCACGGATGATCGACCATTAGCAAGGATCGCTGCCGACAGGGAGTCGATAATGGTCTTGGGAAAAACCCGCTTCGGCGGGTTTTTTTTCGCCTGGAGAAAAGTGCTGAAGGCTTGTGTCGGGCACCTGTAGCGAGGGGATTTATCCCCGATGGGTAGCGAAGCGACCCCAAAAAAGGGCCTGCTGCGCAGTCCATCAGGGATGAATCCCCTCACCACAGGAATCAAGCAATCAAGAGGCAATCAGCTGCCGCAGCACGTAGTGCAGGATGCCGCCCGATTTGAAGTACTCCACCTCATTCAATGTATCGATGCGGCACAGCACTTCGATTTTCTCCTGCCGTCCGTCTTCACGGGTGATCACCAACGTCAGGTTCATGCGGGGCGTCAGCTCGACGCCGGTCAGGCCCTGAATATCCAGGGTTTCCTTGCCGGTGAGGTTAAGGCTCTTGCGGTTCTGATCGAGCTTGAACTGCAGCGGCAACACGCCCATGCCCACCAGGTTGGAACGGTGGATGCGCTCGAAGCTTTCAGCGATAACCGCTTTGACTCCCAGCAGGTTGGTGCCTTTTGCTGCCCAGTCACGGCTGGAGCCGGTGCCGTACTCCTGACCGGCGATCACCACCAGCGGCGTGCCCGAGGCCTGATACAGCATGGCCGCATCGTAAATCGGCATTTTCTCGCCGCTCGGGATGTAGATCGTGTTGCCACCTTCTTCGCCGCCAAGCATCTCGTTACGAATGCGGATGTTGGCGAACGTGCCGCGCATCATCACTTCGTGGTTGCCGCGCCGTGAGCCGTAGGAGTTGAAGTCCCGCGGTTCCACGCCTTTCTCGCGCAGATAGCGCCCGGCCGGGCTATCAGCCTTGATGTTGCCGGCAGGTGAGATGTGGTCGGTGGTCACCGAATCGCCCAGCAGCGCCAGAACCCGAGCGCCTTTGACATCCGTGATCACCGGCAATGGGCCGGAAATGTCGTCGAAAAACGGTGGATGCTGGATGTAGGTCGAATCGTCCTGCCACACATAGGTAGCGGCTTGCGGCACCTTGATCGCCTGCCATTGCTCGTCGCCGGCAAACACTTCGGCGTATTCCTTGTGGAACATCGCGGTGTTGACCTGACTGACTGCGTCGGCGATTTCCTTGCTGCTCGGCCAGATATCCCGCAGGTACACCGGATTGCCTTGCTGGTCGTTACCCAGCGGTTCAGTGCTGATGTCGGTGCGTACGCTGCCGGCCAGGGCGTAGGCGACCACCAGCGGTGGCGAGGCCAGCCAGTTGGTCTTGACCAGCGGATGCACCCGGCCTTCGAAGTTGCGGTTGCCGGAGAGCACCGACGCCACGGTGAGGTCGGCTTTCTGAATGGCTTTTTCGATCGGCTCCGGCAACGGCCCGGAGTTGCCGATACAGGTGGTGCAGCCATAACCGACCAGCGAGAACCCGAGTTGATCAAGGTATTGCGTCAGCCCCGCAGCCTTGTAGTAGTCGGTGACCACTTTCGAGCCGGGTGCCAGCGAACTCTTCACCCACGGCTTGCGGGTCAGGCCTTTCTCCACGGCTTTTTTCGCCAGCAGACCAGCCGCCATCATCACGCTCGGGTTCGAGGTGTTGGTGCACGAGGTGATCGCGGCGATCACCACTGCGCCGTTTTTCAAGCGGTAGGTGTGGCCTTCGTATTCGTACTCGGTTTCGCCGATCAGATCGGCGTTGCCCACGGCCACGCCACCACCACCCTCGCTTTCCAGGCGACCTTCTTCCTTGCTGGTGGGCTTGAATTGCAGGTCCATGAAATCACTGAAGGCCTGCGCGACGTTCGGCAGCGAGACCCGATCCTGCGGACGCTTTGGCCCGGCGAGGCTGGCTTCGACGCTGCCCATGTCCAGCGCCAGGCTGTCGGTGAACACCGGTTCCTGGCCGGGCAGGCGCCACAGGCCCTGAGCCTTGGTGTAGGCCTCGACCAGTTTCACCACTTCGGCCGGGCGACCGGACAGGCGCAGGTATTCCAGAGTGACGTCATCGACCGGGAAGAAGCCGCAGGTCGCGCCGTATTCCGGGGCCATGTTGGCGATAGTCGCGCGGTCGGCCAGTGGCAGATCGGCGAGGCCATCACCGTAGAATTCGACGAATTTGCCGACCACACCTTTCTTGCGCAGCATCTGCGTGACCGTCAGCACCAGATCGGTGGCGGTGATGCCTTCCTTGAGCTTGCCGGTGAGTTTGAAACCGATCACTTCCGGAATCAGCATCGACACCGGTTGGCCGAGCATCGCGGCTTCCGCCTCGATCCCGCCAACGCCCCAGCCGAGTACGCCGAGGCCATTGATCATGGTGGTGTGGGAGTCGGTGCCGACCAGGGTGTCGGGGAACGCGTAGGTGCGGCCGTCCTCATCCTTGCTCCACACCGTGCGCCCGAGGTATTCGAGGTTGACCTGGTGGCAGATCCCGGTGCCCGGCGGCACCACGCTGAAGTTGTCGAAGGCACTCTGGCCCCAACGCAGAAAGGCGTAGCGTTCGCCGTTACGCTGCATCTCGATGTCGACGTTCTGTTCGAAGGCGCTCGGGGTGGCGAATTTGTCGACCATCACCGAGTGGTCGATCACCAGGTCCACCGGCGACAACGGGTTGATCCGCTGCGGGTCGCCGCCGGCCTTGGCCATCGCCGCGCGCATGGCGGCGAGGTCGACCACGGCGGGTACGCCGGTAAAGTCTTGCATCAATACCCGGGCCGGGCGGTACTGGATTTCCCGGTCGGAGCGACGCTCCTTGAGCCACGCGGCAATGGCCTTGAGGTCGGCACCGGTGACAGTTTTTTCATCTTCCCAGCGCAGCAGGTTTTCCAGCAGGACTTTCAGCGACATCGGCAACTGGTCGATATTGCCCAGGCTTTTCGCGGCATCCGGCAGGCTGAAATAGTGGTAGGTTTTTTCGTCTACTTTCAGGGTTTTAAGGGTTTTCAGGCTATCGAGGGACGGCATTACGATCACTCCTTTGAGTCCGCACGGCTACGGACTGAGGGGACGGGCAGAGCTATCAACGTAGCCCTGTTTTCAGTAGCTGGCTAATAACTGGACTCTATTGACGGAACCAAGGTTCCGACATCGGCTATCATGCGCCGGTTTTCGTGACAGGCTTTGCTTCACCGCAAGGCTTGAGCAGCGCGCAGGGGCCGAATGTCCGCCCTCTGCCCAGGAGTAAGAATGAACACCCTATTCATGCATTGCCGGCCAGGCTTCGAAGGCGAAGTCTGTTCGGAGATTTCCGACCTCGCCGCCCACCTCAACGTGGCCGGTTACGCCAAGGCCAAACCGGCCACCGCTTACGCCGAGTTTGTCTGCACCGAAGAAGACGGTGCCGAGCGTCTGATGCGCGGCCAACGTTTCGCCGAGCTGATTTTCCCGCGGCAATGGGCGCGTGGCGTCTTCATCGACCTGCCGGAAACCGACCGCATCAGTGTGATCCTCGAGCACATGGCGGACTTCCCGGTCTGCGGCAGCCTGTGGCTGGAAGTGGTCGACACCAACGACGGTAAAGAACTGTCGAACTTCTGCAAGAAATTCGAAGGCCCACTGCGCAAGGCACTGACCGGCGCCGGCAAATTGGTGGACGACGCGAACAAACCGCGCCTGCTGCTGACCTTCAAGAGTGGTCGCGAAGTGTTTCTCGGCATGGCCGATGCCGGCAACTCGGCGATGTGGCCGATGGGCATTCCGCGCCTGAAGTTTCCGCGCGAGGCACCAAGCCGTTCGACGTTGAAGCTGGAAGAGGCCTGGCACCACTTCATCCCGCGTGATCAGTGGGACGAGCGCCTGCACAGCGACATGACCGGCGTCGACCTCGGCGCCGCTCCGGGTGGCTGGACCTGGCAACTGGTCAACCGCGGCATGCTGGTCACCGCGATCGACAACGGCCCGATGGCCGAGAGCCTGATGGACACCGGGCTGGTACAGCACTTGATGGCCGACGGCTTCACCTTCAAGCCCAAGCAACCGGTGGACTGGATGGTCTGCGACATCGTCGAGAAACCGGCGCGTAACGCGGCGATGCTCGAAGAGTGGATCGGCGAGGGGCATTGCCGCGAAGCGGTGGTCAACCTCAAGCTGCCGATGAAACAGCGCTATGCCGAAGTGAAGCGCCTGCTCGAGCGCATCGCCGATGGCTTCAAGGCGCGCGGGATCAAGGTCGATATTGGCTGCAAGCAGCTGTATCACGACCGTGAAGAGGTCACGTGCCACCTGCGCCGGCATGACGTGAAGAAAAACAAATCCCGCTGAGTCACTAAACCCTGTGGGAATGATCTCTGTGGTGAGGGGATTTATCCCCGATGGGATGTAGCGCATCCCCAGTCTTTGGGGCCGCTTCGCGACCCATCGGGGATAAATCCCCTCGCTACAGATGACTGAGCACCCGGCAATGCGCGACAATGCCGGCCAGTTTCAGGAGTGAATCATGAGTGAAATGATCGACACGCCGGTCGACGGCACCCTCGACGCCACCGGTCTCAATTGCCCGGAACCGGTGATGATGCTGCACCAGCACATCCGTGACCTGGTGCCTGGCGGCCTGCTCAAGGTGATCGCCACCGATCCCTCGACCCGTCGCGACATTCCCAAGTTCTGCGTGTTCCTCGACCACGAACTGGTGGGCCAGCACGAAGAGGCCGGTACTTATCTGTACTGGATCCGCAAGAAAAACGCCTGAACCTCAGGCAAACGCAAAACCCAATGTGGAAGCGGGCTTGCTCGCGAAAGCGGTGTGTCAGTCACTGTAAATGTCGACTGAAACACCGCTTTCGCGAGCAAGCCCGCTCCCACTTTTTTGTACTGTGTTATTGGCTTAACCCGCGCTGCGACTCATCCGAATACGCTTGCGCGCACTGCGCGTCAGGCGAATCGACAGCATGAACGCCGCGCAGCTCAGACCAACGATCAAACCCTGCCACAAGCCGCTCGGGCCACGCGGCTCGCCGAGCCAATCGGTCAGGCCGAGGGCGTAACCCACCGGCAGGCCGATGCCCCAGTAGGCGAACAGCGTCAGGATCATCGTCACCCGGGTGTCCTGATAACCGCGCAGGGCGCCGGCAGCCGTCACCTGGATTGCGTCGGAAAACTGGAACAGCGCCGAATACACAATCAGCATCGCCGCGATATGAATCACCGTCGGGTCGGCGGTGTAGATCGCCGCAATCGGCTCGCGCAGCAACAGCATCATGCTCGCCGACAGACAGGCGTAGGCCAACGCAGTGCCCATGCCGACGCCGGCTGCAAAGCGTGCTTCACGCGGTTCTTCACGGCCCAGTGCCTGGCCGACACGCACGGTCACCGCCATGCCCAGCGAATACGGAATCATGAACACCAGCGAGCTGACGTTCAGCGCAATCTGGTGCCCGGCCACCACCGTGGCGCCGAGGCTGCCGATCAGCAGGGCGATCACCGCGAAGATGCTCGACTCGGCAAACACCGCGATGCCAATCGGCAGGCCGATCGCCAGCAGGCGCTTGATCACCGCCCATTGTGGCCAGTCGAAACGGCTGAAGATCTCGCTCGAACGATAAGCTGGCGCCCAGCGCTCGTAACCGGCCAGACCCAGCGCCATGACCCACATCACGATCGCCGTGGCCCAGCCGCAGCCGACGCCGCCCATGGCCGGTACGCCGAAGTGGCCATAGATGAAGATGTAGTTCAGCGGAATGTTCAGCGCCAGACCGCACAGGCCCAGCACCATCGCCGGACGGGTGCGGCCGATGCCGTCACTGGTGCAGCGCAGCACATGATAGAACGCCACCGCCGGCAGGCCGCTGGCAATGCCGTGCAGGTATTGCATGCACGGGCCGATCAGCTCGGGATCGACTTTCATCAGGTGCAGCACCGGTTCGGCGGCGACCAGCATGCAAGTCGCGATCAACCCCACCACCAGCGCCAGCCACAACGCCTGACGGACGATCGGGCCGATTTCACTGTGGGTGCCGGCGCCGAAACGCTGGGCGACTTTCGGTGTGGTGGCCAGCAGGGTGCCGGTCATCAACAGAAAAACCGGGACCCAGATCGAGTTGCCCAGCGCCACCGCCGCCAGATCACGTGGCCCGACGCGGCCGGCCATCACGGCATCGACGAAGCCCATGGCGGTGGTCGCCAGTTGCGCGATGATGATCGGCAACGCCAGGGCGAGCAGGTTCCTGAACTCCAGGCGAATTCGCGCGGGGCGGGTGAGTGAGGCAGCGAGAGGTTGATCAGTAACAGAATTCACAGGCAAAGCGTCCACAGGTGTTGATGCGCAAGGCGCCGCATTCTACGCCGCTGACGTGACAGTCAGGAAAAATCCTCTGTTGCGGATTTGTAATCATCAAGGCCATCCACTTTGGCGAGGCAGGTTGCTCCCGCCGGGAAGCGAAGCGTCCTCGCCACCGTGCAGTCTGCGCTGGCTCAACGGTGGATCAGCACCTAAACTGCCGATCCCCCCAAGGAGCCCGCCATGCTGATTGTTGCCGACGAAAATATCCCGCTGCTCGATGCCTTTTTTGCCGGTTTCGGCGAGATCCGCCGGGTCCCGGGCCGCTCCATCGACCGTGCGACGGTCGAGCAGGCCGACGTGCTGCTGGTGCGCTCGGTGACCAACGTCAATCGCGCGCTGCTCGAAGGCAGCAAGGTGCGTTTCGTCGGCACGTGCACTATCGGCACCGATCATCTGGATCTCGATTATTTCAACGAGGCCGGCATCACCTGGTCCAGCGCACCCGGTTGCAATGCGCGGGGCGTGGTCGATTACGTACTCGGCAGCCTCATGACTTTGGCGGAAATTGAAGGCGTCGATCTGCCACAACGTACTTACGGCGTCATCGGTGCCGGTGAAGTCGGCGGCCGGTTGATCAAGGTCCTCAAGGGCCTGGGCTGGAATGTCAAAGTCTGCGACCCGCCGCGTCAGGCGGCCGAGGGCGGCGATTACGTCAGCCTGGAGCAGATCATCGAGCAGTGCGACGTGATCAGCCTGCACACGCCGCTGACCCGTATCGGCGAAAGCGCGACCTGGCACCTGTTTGATGAGCAGCGTTTGCAACAGCTCAAATCCGGTACCTGGCTGATCAACGCCGCCCGTGGTCCGGTGGTGGATAATGCCGCGCTGCGCAAAGTGCTGCTGGCGCGCGAAGACCTGCAAGCAGTGCTCGACGTTTGGGAAGCCGAGCCTGAAGTCGATGTGGCCCTCGCCGAACTCTGCGTGCTGGCCACGCCGCACATTGCCGGCTACAGCCTTGATGGCAAACAGCGCGGTACGGCGCAGATCTATCAGGCTTATTGCGAGTTTATCGGTCAGCCGCCGAGTATCCAGCTCAGTGACCTGTTGCCGGCACCGTGGCTGTCAGAAGTGACCCTGCACGCCGACAGCGATCCGGCCTGGGCGCTGACGATGTTGTGCCGCGGGGTGTACGACCCACGCCGCGATGACGCGGATTTTCGCCGCAGTCTTGTAGGCAATGTCGCTGAACAGCGTGCGGCGTTCGATGTATTGCGCAAGCAGTATCCGGTGCGACGCGAGATTGAAGGGCTGAAAGTGCGGATCGACGGGAATTCGCCGCAGTTGCAAAAGATTGTGGCGGCGCTGGGGGCGGTGGCTGTCTAGAAATAAAATTGGCTTTATCGCTGGCAAGCCAGCTCCCACAGGTTCTCCGTGTTACGCAAGATCTGAGCTGACCCTGGACCTGTGGGAGCGGGCTTGCCCGCGATGGTTGCACCACAATCGTCGATTTGTGGGCAGAAAAAACCCGGCCAAACAGGGGCCGGGTCAGGAAGACGGTGGCTATATCACTTTTGTTCGGCAGGCTTGACCAATCGCTTCTCCAGTTCGCGGCATGCTTGCTGGATCATGTCTTCAGTGATCGGTACTTCACGCCCGTCCTTATCAATAATCGAGCAACCCAGAGGTTGGCCGGGCTTGGTGCGGATCACTTGAATCTTGTCATCGCTGCGGTGTTGCAAGGACATGGCCTGTCTCCTCATCAGGTTGTGCACGTAGATTAAAACCGCCACGTGACCAGGCTGTGACAACACCTTTGGGTCTGTCAAAAGCGGCATCTCCACTCCAACAGAAATGACCGCTCGTCTCAACCGGGACATTAGACCAATAGCAACTATGGCCTAGTCTTTGGGGGCATATTTAACCTGACTCATTGTGATTTACAGAGTTCCGCCCCATAGAAGGTTTAGGCTAGCCCTTTCACCAACACGGATGTGTACCTGAATGATCTCGAAGCTTTCTTCCCGGCACCGTCGCGCGCTGAGTCTGACCAGCCGATTTCTGGCGCCTTATCGTTGGCAAGTCTGCGCTGCGCTGCTGGCGTTGATCGTCACCGCGGCCGTCACTTTGTCGATGGGGCAGGGGATCAAATTGCTGGTCGATCGGGGCTTCATGACCCAGTCGCCGCACCAGTTGAACCAGAGCATTGGGATCTTCATGCTTATGGTACTGGGCCTGGCGGTCGGCACATTTGCGCGGTTTTACTGGGTGTCGTGGATCGGCGAGCGTTGTGTGGCGGATATCCGGCGCGAGGTGTTCAACCATCTGGTGTATCTGCATCCCGGTTTTTACGAGAACAACCGCAGTTCGGAGATTCAGTCACGGCTGACTGCCGACACCACATTGCTGCAATCGGTGATCGGCTCGTCACTGTCGATGTTTCTGCGCAACCTGTTGATGGTGATCGGCGGGGTGGTCCTGCTGTTCGTCACCAACCCGAAACTCACCAGCATCGTGGTGATTGCCTTGCCGTTCGTAGTCGCCCCGATCCTGATTTTCGGTCGGCGCGTGCGCAATCTGTCGCGGCTGAGCCAGGACCGGGTCGCCGACATCGGCAGCTATGTCTCCGAGACCCTCGGCCAGATCAAGACCGTGCAGGCCTACAACCATCAGGTGCAGGACGAGCGGCGTTTCGCCACGACGGTCGAGGATGCATTCGACACGGCGCGCAAACGGATTTTTCAGCGTTCCTGGATGATCACTGTGGTGATCGTGCTGGTGCTGGGCGCGGTGGCGGTGATGTTGTGGGTCGGTGGCATGGACGTGATTGCCGGGCGCATCACCGGTGGCGAACTGGCGGCTTTCGTCTTCTACAGCCTGATCGTCGGCAGTGCGATCGGCACGTTGAGCGAGGTGATCGGTGAGCTGCAACGTGCGGCGGGTGCCGCCGAGCGGATCGCTGAATTGCTCAGTTCAAAAAACATCATCCAGCCACCGACCATCGGGCTGGTGACGTTGCCAGAACGGATCAAGGGCGAACTGCAATTGCAGAATGTGCACTTTTCCTACCCGTCGCGTCCGGACAGCTACGCCGTCAACGGCTTGAGCCTGACCATCAGGGCCGGCGAGACCCTGGCCCTTGTCGGGCCATCAGGTGCCGGTAAATCCACGGTGTATGACTTGCTGTTGCGCTTCTACGACCCGATTGAAGGCCGGATCCTGATCGACGGCGTGCCGCTGACCAGCCTCGACCCGCTGGACCTGCGCCGCAATTTCGCCCTGGTCTCGCAATCGCCCGCGCTGTTTTTCGGTAGCGTCGAAGAGAATATTCGTTACGGCAATGCTGGCGCGACACTGGAGCAGGTCAAGGAAGCGGCAAGAATTGCCCATGCCCATGACTTCATCGAGAAGATGCCCAACGGCTATCAGACCCATCTGGGGGACGCCGGCCTCGGCCTTTCCGGCGGCCAGCGTCAACGCCTGGCGATTGCCCGCGCGCTGCTGGTGGATGCGCCGATTCTGCTGCTGGACGAAGCTACCAGCGCCCTCGATGCGCAAAGCGAACATCTGATTCAGGAAGCCTTGCCCAGCCTGATGCAAAACCGCACCACGCTGGTGATCGCACATCGACTGGCCACGGTGAAAAACGCCGACCGGATCGCCGTTATGGATCAGGGCCAGTTGGTAGCGATCGGTACCCACCAGGAGCTGATCGTGAGCAATCCGCTGTATGCGCGGTTGGCGGCGCTGCAGTTCAATGATGGGCACGCCGTGGCGGTTTAGAACTGGCGCAGGCCTTTGCTGACGACAAAAAAATGCCCGCATCGATTGATGCGGGCATTTTTCATTTCAGGTAATCAGCACCGGTCATTGGTCGTCGAAATACCGCTCATGCCAATCCACCAGCGGCTGCGGTGAATTGAGTTTCTGGCCGTAGATCACCGAGTACGACAGCACGTTCTGCACGTACTGGCGGGTTTCGTCGAACGGGATGCTTTCCACCCAGACGTCGAAGCTCAGGTGATCGGCGCCGCGCAGCCACTGACGCACGCGGCCGGGGCCGGCGTTGTAGGCGGCGGAGGCGAGCACGCGGTTGCCGTTGAACTGGCTGTGCACCTGACTCAGGTAAGCGGCGCCGAGCTGGATGTTTTTATCAGGATCAAGCACTTGCTGTGGCGAGGCCAGCGGGATGCTGAACTTGCGTGCGGTTTCCTTGGCGGTGCCGGGCATCAACTGCATCAGACCGCTGGCGCCGACACCGGAGCGGGCATCGTCCATGAAGGCGCTTTCCTGGCGGGTGATGGCGAACACCCAGCTCGAATGCAACCCGCGAACCTTGGCTTCACGCACCAGCGTGTCGCGGTGGGCCATAGGGAAGCGGATGTCCAGGTCGTCCCAGTACTGCGCCTGGCTGATGGTGCGGATCGCCGGGAAGTACCATTTCAGGTCGTAGGCCAGTTTGGCCTGGGCGACCATTTCGTCCCGATTGAAATGGCGGCTGACGTGATACCACTCGCGACGCCCGTCGACGATCTGCCCGCGGGCATGGAATTCCAGAGCACGGCGTATGCCCGGTGTATTGCGCACCTTGTTGATGGTGGCCTGGCTGAGCACAAGCGGCTTGTTCACTAGCGAATAAGGCGATTGCGAACGGTCGGCGGCGAGGAAACCGTAGAAATCGCGTTCCTTGGCCAGATTCTTGTACAGGGTCTGCGCTTCCGGGTTCTGCGGTTGCGCCAGTTCCAGGCTGCGGGCCTGCCAGTAGCGCCAGCGGTTGGTGGTCGCCAGATCCTGTGGCAGGCGACGGGTCAATTGATAGGCATCGTCCCAGCGTGCCAGACGCAACAGCAGACGCAGGCGCCATTCGGAAACGGTGTTGTCACGCAGCTCGGGATCATATTGAGTCATCACGTCCAGCGCGCGGCTGTCGAAACGCCGGGCCAGGGTCAGGCCGATTTCCCGGGCAATCGCGACCTTCTCGTCACGAGAGAAATGCATGCTGCTGGCGTAACCGTCGAGCAGGGCCATGGCCCTGTCCGGATCCTGACGGGCGAGGCGACGCAGGCCGAGGCTGACAATGTCGGACATCGGCTCGTCGTTCGGGGTGAAGCGCGAAGGCTGATTGAGCAGTTCAGGTTTTTGCGCCACATCGACCAGCAGACGGCCGCGCGGCGCGAGGGTGGTCAGGCCGTTGACCAGGCTGTTCGCCAATGGATAGTTACGCGCCTGAGCGGCGAGTTTGGTGCGCTCCCAGCGTTTCTGTTCGGTCAACTGGCCATCGGCAGCCCAGATCCCGAACAGCCCGTCGCAGGCCGCCGGTTGCGATTTACCGGTCAGCCACAGCTTGTCGGCGTTGGCGTAACCCTCGGCCTTGTGGCCGCTGCTGATCTGGTACTGCGCGTTGAGGCAGTCCAGTTCGGTGAAATTGAGTTTCGGGTCGTAATACTTGACGAAAGTCGCCCAGTCGCCACGGTCGGCGAGCCAGCGCAACCAGCGCAGTTTCATCCAGTTGGCCTGTGGCAGGTCACCGTGTTCGGCGAGGAACTTCTCGATTTCCTCGTTACTGGCGGTCTTCAGACGCGCGGTCAGTTCGTCGTAGGCCAGGTACGGTTCCAGCGGATAATCGGCCAGGGCCTGGCTGTAGCGGAAGTATGGGCCGGTATCGCCCTTGGCCAGTGCGCGCTTGGCTTCATCGTAATACTGGCGTTGGGTGGACAGATCCACCGCCTGAGCGGATTGAGCGGCAGCGGCGGTGAGTAGCAAACAGGACAAGACACTGAAAAGGCGACTGCGCATGAGACATCCGGGCAGAGAAATCATGACAAGTGCCGACCTCGATCAGCACTGAATTGTCTGTAGCTTAGCCTTTTGCCAGCGAGCGGCGAAAGCTTTGCGGGTCTCGCAGCACAAGTTCGCAACAAATGTTGTGCAGAGTGCTTCAGCAGACAAATTGCCGGCCTGCTGAGGGCCTAACTCAGGTAGAATGCGCGCCCGGTTTTTGGAGAAGCTCATGACCCTGCTCAAATTCAGCGATGTGTCCCTTGCATTCGGCGCGATGCCGTTGTTGGACAAGGTGTCCTGGCAGATCGCCCGTGGTGAGCGGGTGTGCATCATCGGCCGCAACGGCACTGGCAAGTCCAGCATGATGAAACTGGTCAAGGGCGACCAGAAGCCCGATGACGGCTCGGTGTGGCGTGCCCCCGGTCTGAAAATCGGCGAATTGCCGCAAGAATTGCCGGTGGCCGACGAGCGGACCGTATTCGACGTGGTTGCCGAAGGCCTCGACGGCGTTGGCGCCTTGCTCGCCGAATACCATCACCTGAGCCAGAACATCGTCACCGACGCCGATCTGGACAAGCTGATGCACGTTCAGCACGACCTTGAAGCCCGTGACGGCTGGCGCTTGCAGACCCTGGTCGACAGCACCCTGAGCCGCCTGCAACTGCCGGCCGACAAGACCCTTGCCGAGTTGTCCGGCGGCTGGCGCCGTCGCGTGCTGCTGGCGCAGGCGCTGGTCTCGGAACCGGATCTGCTGCTGCTCGACGAACCGACCAACCACCTGGACATCGGTGCGATTGCCTGGCTCGAAGAAGCGCTGAAGGATTTCCAGGGCGCTGTGCTGTTCATCACGCACGACCGTTCCTTCCTGCAAAACCTCGCCACGCGCATCCTCGAACTGGATCGCGGCGGCCTGATCGACTGGAACGGCGACTACGCCAGCTTCCTCGTGCACAAGGAAGCTGCGCTGGCCGCGGAAGAAACTGCCAACGCGCTGTTCGACAAGCGTCTTGCTCAGGAAGAAGTGTGGATCCGTCAGGGCATCAAGGCCCGTCGTACCCGTAACGAAGGTCGCGTTCGCGCCCTGAAAGCCCTGCGTGTTGAGCGCAGCGAGCGTCGCGAGCGTACCGGCAAGGCGAACATCCAGCTGGAAACCGCCGACAAGTCCGGCAAGCAAGTGATGGTGCTGGAAAATGTCAGCTTCCATCACCCGGATGGCCCGTACTTGATCAAGGACTTCTCGATGGTCCTGCAGCGCGGCGACCGTATCGGCCTGCTCGGCGCCAACGGTACCGGCAAGACCACCTTGCTGAAACTGATGCTCAATGGTCTGCAGCCGACCAGCGGCAAGGTGGAAGAGGGCACGCGCATCGACGTGGCCTACTTCGACCAGTTGCGCCATCAGCTGGATCTGGAAAAGACCGTGATCGACAACGTCGCCGAAGGTCGCGACTTCATCGATATCGACGGCCAGAGCCGCCACGTTCTGAGCTACCTCGGCGACTTCCTGTTCAGCCCGCAGCGTGCCCGCACGCCGGTCAAGGCGCTGTCCGGTGGTGAGCGCGCGCGCTTGCTGCTGGCCAAACTGTTCAGCAAACCGGCGAACCTGCTGGTACTCGACGAACCGACCAACGACCTCGACGTGGAAACCCTCGAACTGCTCGAAGAAGTGCTGCTGACCTTCAACGGCACTGTGCTGATGGTCAGTCACGACCGGGCATTCCTCGACAACGTGGTCACCAGCACCCTGGTCTTCGAAGGTGAAGGCAAGGTGCGTGAATACGTCGGTGGCTATCAGGACTGGATCCGTCAGGGCGGCTCGCCGCGCCTGCTGGGCGTGACCGAGAGCAAGTCGGGCAAGGCTGACCTTAACTCGGCGGTGGTCACCGCTGAACCTGTCGTGGCTGCCGCACCTGCCGCTGCCGCGCCGGCAGCCAAGAAGAAGCTGAGCTACAAGCTGCAGCGCGAGCTGGAAGCATTGCCGGGCGATATCGATGCCAAGGAGCAGCAGATCGCGGCCGTCGAAGCCGAAATGGCCGAAGCCGGCTTCTATCAGCGTCCGCCGGCAGAAACGGCCAAGGTGATTGCTTCGCTGGAGCAGTTGCAGGCTGAGCTGGATGCACTGGTGGAGCGTTGGGCCGAGCTGGATGCCTGATTGATCCGGCCATGAAAAAGCCCGGCGTTCAGTGATGAGCGCCGGGCTTTTCATATACGGGTGGAGACCTAATGTGGGAGCGAGCCTGCTCGCGAATGCGGTGTGTCAGGCGGCATTAATGCTGAATGTTCCGACGCCTTCGTGAGCAGGCTCGCTCCCACACTGATCAGTGTTTCAGCGTTTGACCAGATGCACTGCGAGCACATCGCAGGGCGCGCCGTGCAGCACGTCGTTGGCGGTGGAGCCGAGCAGCAGCGCCAGACCATGGCGGCCATGGCTGCCGACCACGATCAGGTCGCACAGTTGCTCCTTGGCGAAGTGATGGATTTCCTGGCGTGGCTGGCCGTAGGTCAGGTGGCAATTGGCGCCTTCCAGCTCGGGGTATTTGTGCTTGAGCGTATCAAGGCGTTGCTTGGCCTGATCGAACTGCTGCTGTTGCAGTTGTGACAGATCCATCGGCACATCGCCGCCGAATGCCATCGCCATTGGTTCGACGATATGCACCAGCGACAGCTTGGCACCGTTGCTCGCTGACAGCTCGCGGGCGCGGTGGATCACAGGGTCGCACTCTTCGGTCAGGTCTACGGCGACCAGGATATGGTGGTAGGGCATGAGGTGCTCCTCGTGACGGATCAATATTGTTAAGTATGGCTGGTTTCAAGCGCATTGGTTCCAAAGTGACGCAATGCGCTCACCTATAAGTCGGGAGTAGAGATATGACGGTCTGGTTGGTGGTGTCAATCCTGCTGGTGGTTCTGAGTCCACTGGCATGGTTGCGCCCATCGCGCGTGCAGAGTGGCCGGATGGCCCTGCGCATGGAGGCTCGGCGCATCGGACTGGCCATGCAGTTAGCGCCTCAGGAGTGGCCGCACTGGCTGTCTCAGGAGCCGCCCAACCCGTGTGCGCAATATCATCGGCCACGGCGTGGCAGTCAGCCGGCGTGCTGGACCTACTGGCAGAAATCGCCGGGCGTGTGGGTCAATCAGTGGCAGGAAGTCTGCGAAGACCGATTGTTGCTCAATCATTTCGAAAAGTTGCCGGGCAACGTGTTCAAGGTCGAGGCTGACAAGCAGATGATCGCTTTGTACTGGGGGGAGAAGGGCGAAGCCACGGTTCTGCAGGATATCGATGCGACTCTGAAAGCACTGGCATGACTCGCGGACTTTTCCCACTGCAAGGGTGGGGAGCGTCCGGCAGACGAGCAATAAAAAGCCCGACATGATTCATCGGGCGGGGTGGCCAGGCAGGCCGGTAACTGTTTTTGTCGCTGATTCGTCTTTTTGCAGTCAGCGGATATCCCTGTAGTCCAGCCAGCGTAGCCTTTTAAACAGGGCTCGTTGCGAATTAGGGCGACTTTTCTAACTATTGATTCTATGAATGGCTTTGCATGCAGAGGCGTATTGCAGCTCTGCGTGCGACGGAAGTGACCGCAAAGTCGCATTTCCACCCGTATTTTGGGCGATTGACAATTGTTGGAAATTCCGTGAAGGTGACGTACCCAAATCAAACGGGCGTATGAATTGAGCGTTTGTCTTACAGACTGCTCCTACAGAATCCCGACTATCGCGTTGGCGGGTGTGCCGGGTGGATTGGCGTCAGCATCGACGAAAAAGCGTCCTGCCGAGCCATTTACCTGCGTCCGACGTGTACTGTTCAGCTTCCATATCGTGGAGATCAGTTGATGATTTACGAAGGTAAAGCCATCACGGTTAAAGCTCTTGAAAGTGGCATCGTCGAATTGAAATTCGACCTCAAGGGTGAGTCCGTCAACAAGTTCAACCGTCTTACCCTGAACGAACTGCGTCAGGCCGTGGACACCATCAAGGCAGATGCTTCGATCAAGGGCGTGATCGTCAGCAGTGGCAAGGACGTGTTCATCGTCGGCGCCGACATCACCGAATTTGTCGACAACTTCAAGCTGCCGGATGCCGAGCTGGTTGCTGGCAATCTCGAAGCCAACAAGATCTTCAGCGATTTCGAAGACCTCAACGTTCCGACCGTGGCCGCGATCAACGGCATCGCTCTGGGTGGCGGTCTGGAAATGTGCCTGGCTGCGGACTACCGCGTCATGTCGACCAAGGCCAAGATCGGTCTGCCGGAAGTCAAACTGGGCATCTACCCGGGCTTCGGCGGTACCGTGCGTCTGCCACGTCTGATCGGCGTCGATAACGCCATCGAGTGGATTGCCGCCGGCAAGGAAAACCGTCCTGAAGACGCGCTGAAAGTCAGCGCCGTCGACGCCGTGGTTGCTCCAGAGAAGCTGCAGGAAGCTGCCCTTGAACTGATCAAGCGTGCCATCTCCGGCGAGTTCGATTACAAGGCCAAGCGTCAGCCGAAGCTGGAAAAGCTCAAGCTCAACGCCATTGAACAAATGATGGCTTTCGAAACCGCCAAAGGTTTCGTGGCCGGTCAGGCTGGCCCGAACTACCCGGCGCCGGTCGAAGCGATCAAGACTATCCAGAAAGCCGCGAACTTCGGTCGTGACAAGGCGCTGGAAGTCGAAGCAGCAGGTTTCGTCAAACTGGCCAAGACCTCTGCCGCGCAGAGCTTGATCGGTCTGTTCCTGAACGATCAGGAGCTGAAGAAAAAGGCCAAGGCCTACGACGAAATCGCCAAGGACGTGAAGCAGGCTGCCGTACTGGGCGCCGGCATCATGGGTGGCGGCATCGCCTATCAGTCGGCCTCCAAAGGTACGCCGATCCTGATGAAGGACATCAACGAGCACGGTATCGAGCAGGGTCTGGCCGAAGCCGCGAAACTGCTGGTTGGCCGCGTTGATAAAGGCCGCATGACTGCTGCGAAAATGGCTGAAGTGCTCAACGGCATTCGTCCGACCCTGTCTTACGGCGACTTCGGTCACGTCGACCTGGTTGTAGAGGCTGTGGTCGAGAACCCGAAGGTCAAGCAAGCGGTACTGGCTGAAGTCGAAGACAAAGTCAAAGAGGACACCATCCTCGCGTCCAACACCTCGACCATTTCCATCAGCCTGCTGGCCAAGGCCCTCAAGCGTCCGGAAAACTTCGTCGGCATGCACTTCTTCAACCCGGTGCACATGATGCCGCTGGTGGAAGTGATCCGTGGCGAGAAGTCCAGCGAGCTGGCGATTGCCACCACCGTTGCCTACGCCAAGAAAATGGGCAAGAACCCGATCGTCGTCAACGACTGCCCGGGCTTCCTGGTCAACCGCGTTCTGTTCCCGTACTTCGGCGGCTTCGCCAAACTGGTCAGCGCCGGCGTGGACTTCGTCCGCATCGACAAGGTCATGGAAAAATTCGGCTGGCCAATGGGCCCGGCGTACCTGATGGACGTGGTCGGCATCGACACCGGTCACCACGGTCGTGACGTGATGGCTGAAGGTTTCCCGGATCGCATGAAGGATGACCGTCGTTCGGCCATCGACGTGCTGTACGAAGCCAAACGCCTGGGGCAGAAGAACGGCAAGGGCTTCTACGCCTACGAGGCCGACAAGAAAGGCAAGCAAAAGAAAGTCGCCGATCCGGCGGTACTCGAAGTGCTCAAGCCGATCGTTTATGAGCAGCGCGAAGTCACTGACGAAGACATCATCAACTGGATGATGATCCCGCTGTGCCTGGAAACCGTGCGCTGCCTGGAAGATGGCATCGTTGAAACTGCCGCCGAAGCCGACATGGGTCTGGTTTACGGTATCGGTTTCCCTCCATTCCGTGGCGGTGCGCTGCGCTACATCGATTCGATCGGTGTTGCCGAGTTCGTTGCCCTGGCTGACCAGTACGCTGATTTGGGCGCGCTGTACCACCCGACCGCGAAGCTGCGCGAAATGGCCAAAAACGGCCAGAGCTTCTTCGGTTAAGCGCCCCCAACTAGAGTGAGAGTGAACTTATGAGCTTGAATCCTAGAGACGTCGTGATTGTCGACTTCGGTCGTACGCCGATGGGCCGCTCCAAGGGCGGCATGCACCGCAACACCCGTGCCGAAGACATGTCGGCACACCTGATCAGCAAACTGCTGGAACGCAACGCCAAGGTCGATCCTGCTGAAGTCGAGGACGTGATCTGGGGCTGTGTAAACCAGACCCTGGAGCAGGGCTGGAACATCGCACGCATGGCGTCGCTGATGACCCAGATCCCGCACACCTCGGCCGGCCAGACCGTCAGCCGTCTGTGCGGCTCGTCGATGAGTGCTCTGCACACGGCGGCGCAAGCGATCATGACCGGCAACGGTGACGTATTCGTGGTTGGTGGCGTCGAGCATATGGGCCACGTGAGCATGATGCACGGTGTTGATCCGAACCCGCATATGTCGCTGTACGCGGCGAAAGCCTCGGGCATGATGGGTCTGACTGCAGAAATGCTCGGCAAGATGCATGGCATCACCCGTGAGCAGCAGGACGCCTTTGGCGTGCGCTCCCACCAGCTCGCTCATAAGGCGACTGTGGAAGGCAAGTTCAAAGACGAAATCATCCCGATGCAGGGTTACGACGAAAACGGCTTCCTGAAGCTGTACGACTACGACGAAACCATTCGTCCGGAAACCACCCTGGAAAGTCTGGCGGCCCTCAAGCCTGCCTTCAATCCAAAGGGCGGCACCGTGACTGCCGGTACTTCGTCGCAGATCACCGATGGTGCTTCGTGCATGATCGTGATGTCGGCGCAGCGTGCGCAGGATCTGGGGATCCAGCCGATGGCCGTGATCCGTTCGATGGCAGTGGCGGGTGTGGATCCGGCGATCATGGGCTATGGTCCAGTTCCGGCTACACAAAAAGCTCTGAAGCGTGCGGGCCTTGGCATCAACGATATCGACTTCTTTGAGCTCAACGAAGCTTTCGCTGCACAGGCCCTGCCAGTGCTGAAAGATCTGAAAGTGCTCGACAAGATGAACGAGAGGGTTAACCTGCACGGCGGCGCGATCGCCCTGGGTCACCCGTTCGGTTGCTCCGGTGCCCGTATTTCCGGCACCTTGCTGAACGTGATGAAGCAGAATGGCGGCACCTTCGGGGTGGCTACCATGTGCATTGGTCTCGGCCAAGGCATCTCCACCGTCTTCGAACGCGTTTAAGCGTCTCGTCGATGGAAGCCGGGGCCAAGTGCCCCGGTTTTTGTTTTTGTGGATTTATTTTGTATTTATTTTGAAAAAATTTGAGTGAGGGCCGAAGCATGCCGATACAACCTGGGCTCTACCAACATTACAAGGGGCCGCAGTACCGCGTATTCAGTGTTGCGCGGCATTCCGAGACCGAAGAAGAAGTGGTGTTTTACCAAGCCCTGTATGGCGAATACGGCTTTTGGGTGCGCCCCTTGAGCATGTTTCTGGAGTCGGTCGAGGTTGACGGCGAGCAGGTGCCACGCTTTGCTTTGGTGCAAGCCGAACCGAGCCTTTTTTCCAAGGTATGAGACGAGTGCGTGCAGAACCCTGCGCTTGACCTCACCTTGTATCAACTATATATAGCGGTGCCGCGTCAGGCGCCAACCGCCTTTCACTTCTAGAATTCAGGAATTTTCTGATCCATGGGCAAATCGCTGGTCATTGTGGAATCCCCGGCTAAGGCCAAGACCATCAACAAGTATCTGGGTAACCAATACGTGGTGAAGTCGAGTATCGGCCATATCCGAGACCTGCCCACCAGCGGTTCGGCTAGCGCCAGCAAAGAGCCAGCCGCCAAGCGCGGCAAGGCTGCCGCAGGTGAAGGGCCGGTGCTCACGCCGAAAGAGAAGGCGCGCAAGCAGCTGGTCTCGCGTATGGGTGTCGATCCGGAACACGGCTGGAAAGCCAAGTACGAGATCCTCCCGGGCAAGGAAAAGGTCATCGAAGAGCTGCGCCGGCTCGCCAAGGATGCTGACACCATCTATCTCGCAACCGACTTGGATCGCGAGGGGGAAGCCATTGCCTGGCACCTGCGCGAAGCCATCGGTGGTGATGACAGCCGCTACAAGCGCGTGGTGTTCAACGAAATCACCAAGAAGGCGATTCAGGAAGCCTTCTCCGAGCCGGGCGAGCTGGACATCGATCGTGTAAATGCCCAGCAGGCGCGTCGTTTCCTCGACCGCGTTGTGGGTTACATGGTCTCGCCGCTGCTATGGGCCAAAATCGCCCGTGGTCTGTCGGCCGGTCGCGTGCAATCGGTTGCCGTGAAGCTGGTGGTCGAGCGTGAGCGCGAGATTCGCGCATTCAACCCGGAAGAATACTGGGAAGTGCACGCTGATCTCGGCACCGCCAAAGGCTCGACCGTACGCTTCGAAGTGGCTCGCGAGAAGGGCGAAGCCTTCAAGCCGCTCAACGAAGCCCAGGCCACGGCCGCGCTGGAGAAGCTCAAGTCTTCCAGCTACAGCATCGTCAAGCGCGAAGACAAACCGACCAGCAGCAAGCCGTCGGCGCCGTTCATCACGTCAACCCTGCAGCAGGCCGCGAGCAACCGCCTGGGCTTCGGCGTGAAGAAAACCATGATGATGGCCCAGCGTCTGTACGAAGCCGGCTACATCACTTATATGCGTACCGACTCGACCAATCTTTCGGCTGATGCCGTGGCAATGGCGCGCACTTACATCGAAGACGAGTTCGGCAAGAAGTACCTGCCGGAAACGCCGAACGTCTACAGCAGCAAGGAAGGCGCACAAGAGGCTCACGAAGCGATTCGTCCGTCTGACGCCAACACCACGCCGAGCAAACTTGCGGGCATGGAGCGTGACGCAGAGCGCCTCTACGAGCTGATCTGGCGCCAGTTCCTCGCCTGCCAGATGCTGCCTGCGCAGTACCTGTCGACCACCGTCAGTGTCGCCGCTGGGGATTTCGAGCTGCGCGCCAAGGGCCGCATCCTCAAGTTCGACGGTTATACCCGCGTCATGCCGCAGATCGCCAAGCCTGGCGATGACGACGTTCTGCCGGACATGGCGCAGGGCGACGTGATGAAGCTGATCAAGCTTGATCCATCGCAGCACTTCACCAAGCCGCCGGCCCGTTACTCGGAAGCCAGTCTGGTGAAAGAAATGGAAAAACGCGGCATCGGTCGTCCTTCGACCTACGCGGCGATCATTTCGACCATTCAGGATCGCGGCTACGTGACCCTGCACAACCGTCGTTTCTATTCGGAAAAGATGGGCGACATCGTCACCGAACGTCTGTCGGAGAGCTTCTCGAATCTCATGGACTACGGCTTCACCGCCGGCATGGAAGAGAACCTCGATGACGTGGCTCAGGGCGAGCGCGACTGGAAAAACGTGCTGGACGAGTTCTACGGCGACTTCAAGAAAAAGCTCGAAGTGGCCGAAAACCCGGACAACGGCATGCGTGCCAACCAGCCGGTCATGACTGACATTCCGTGCACCACGTGCGGTCGTCCGATGCAGATTCGTACCGCATCGACTGGCGTGTTCCTCGGTTGCTCGGGTTACAGCCTGCCACCAAAAGAGCGCTGCAAGGCCACCGTCAACCTGGTTCCGGGCGACGAGATTGCGGCGGACGACGAGGGTGAATCGGAGTCGCTGGTGCTGCGCGGCAAGCATCGCTGCCCGATCTGCAGCACGGCGATGGACGCTTACCTGCTCGACGAGAAGCGCAAGCTGCACATCTGCGGTAACAACCCGGATTGCGCCGGCTACGAAATCGAAGAGGGCAACTACCGTATCAAGGGCTACGAAGGTCCGAGCCTGGAATGCGACAAGTGCGGCAGCGAGATGCAGCTCAAGACCGGCCGCTTCGGCAAGTTCTTCGGTTGCACCAATCCGACCTGCAAGAACACCCGCAAACTGCTCAAGAGCGGTGATGCGGCGCCGCCGAAGATGGATCCGGTGAAGATGCCTGAGCTGAAATGCGAAAAGGTCAACGACACCTACATCCTGCGCGACGGTGCTTCCGGTCTGTTCCTGGCGGCCAGCCAGTTCCCGAAAAACCGCGAGACTCGTGCTCCGCTGGTGATCGAGATTCTGCCGCACAAGGACGAGATCGATCCGAAGTACCATTTCCTCTGCGAAGCACCGCAGAAGGATCCTGATGGTCTGCCAGCGGTCATCCGTTACAGCCGCAAGACCAAGGAGCAATACGTGCAGACCGAGGTCGACGGCAAGCCTACCGGCTGGAAGGCTTATTACGACGGTGGCAAGTGGACTGTTGAAGACAAGCGCACGAAAGCCAAGGCCGAGTAAGCGTTAGCCTGATACACAAAAGGCCGCATGATGACCCTCGGGTTTTCATGCGGCCTTTTTGTTTTGTGCTTGCGGTCGGATCCGTTGATCCATGACACTGTCGGGTCTGTGTGACGCAATTATTTCGCTGTGGAGACTGCCGGCATGGCGCACGAACTCTATACCCGCACCAATCAGAAGATCTATTTCGCCGGCCTGTCGCTGGACGCTCTGGCTCGCGCCGAAGAGGGGCGGGCGATGAATTCGTTGGCGTTGATTCAAGCTGGGCGTGAATCGGCGTTGTTTCACCTCTATGGCGCGCTTCTGGGGCTGTGCCATGAGATCGCCGGTTTCTACCGTCTGCCTCAGGCTAATGCGTCGCGAGCGGAAGCGTTGCTGACTCGCGAAGTCCTGGAATCGATTGCGATCCCTGAGCTGGCCGAGATGATCGAGTTGGCGGGCAATCCTGAAACCTGGCTGGCGAAACTGCTGGCGGCGCACTCGGCGTTGTTTCAGCCGCCACGGGTGCCACACAAGCCCAAGGGTGATGTGACACAGCCATTGATTCAGGCCGTTAATCTGGATGAAGAAGAAACGCCGCAAGAGTTGAGTCGCGAAGAGCTGGAGAGCTGGCGGCAGAATCTCAAAGGCCTGGCCATCCGCTTTCGCGAAGGCTTGAACGAATGCTGAGGACAATTGACACGGTGGCAATCTGAAACATGCTGCTGGTCAAGATACCGAGCGAAGCCTGAATGATGTCTATATAATCCCTGCCTTTCGTGGAGAACAGACCTATATGCCAACGTCCTTTCTAGAAATTGTCGAGTTACCAGACGGCCGAATCGAACTGCGCAGGGCTGAGGACGAGGGGTCTCTGGTGACGCTGGATTTCTCCGAGGATGCCAAGGCGTTCCTGCAAGGCCAGCACGTGGAAATCGCCAAGGCGATGTTGAGCGTCGGCGTGCAGATGGCCGGTCGTATGGTTGAAGGCGAATTTGATAAGGAAGAAGGGCCGCGGGTTCTTCACTGAGCCCCGCCTGTCGGCGTTTGCTGTTACCGCATCAGATCGGCTTCTCTGTCCTTGGAGAAGCCATGCGCTTCACACAGCGCGTGTCACAAGTGAATCAACCCAATCGAATATTCAGACTCTGAGCGTCGCCCGTGCGCGCAGCACTGATCAACTGCTGTCGTGAGCTTGTGTTCAGCGGGTTGAGCCAGGTCACCACCGTGTGACTACGACCCAGACGCAATGCTTCGCAGGCCAGTTGCTGGGCGCTTTGCGCGCCACGTGGTTGCAGCAGCAGAATGCGTTCACGGTTCAGGCCGGCCTCGCGCAGCCAGATCTGGGTCAGGCTGGCAGGAGGGGCAATCAGCGTCAGCCAGCGCGCGTCCTGATCTTCGCTCAGTTCGCGCAGGATCGGGGCTAGCAGGTTCAGGCAGTTCCCGGCTGCACCGCGCAGTGACAGCTCGCTGAATACTTCCGGTTCGGCAATCCATGGGCGCTCGACCACATCTTTCAGGATCGGCGCCATCGGTTGTGCCAGAAACGCTTCGAATAACGGCAGTTGTGTTTGCTGAGGTGTGTGTGGGAACTGCATAAAGCCTCCTTTAGCGGCGGATTACGCCGACACTCAAGCCTTCGATCACCAGTTCCTGATCTTTCAGGTCGACTTCGATAGGGGCGAACTCGGGGTTTTCGGCAATCAGCCAGACTTTGCTGCCTTCGCGCTTGAAGCGCTTGACGGTGACTTCGTCGCCGATTCGCGCAACCACGACCTGACCATTGCGTGCTTCGCGGGTGGTGTGAACCGCCAGCAGGTCACCGTCGAAAATACCGATGTCCTTCATGCTCATGCCGTGTACGCGCAGCAGGTAATCAGCGCGAGGGTGGAAGAACGCGGGGTTGATATTGCAGGACTCTTCGATGTGCTGCTGGGCGAGGATCGGTGCACCGGCGGCGACCCGGCCAATGATCGGCAGGGTAGAGTCGTCAGTCTTGGCTTCAAACCCGGGAATGCGAATGCCGCGGGAGGCGCCCGGGGTCATCTCGATCGCACCCTTGCGGGCCAGGGCCTTGAGGTGTTCTTCCGCCGCGTTGGGCGACTTGAACCCCAGTTCCTGAGCGATTTCCGCGCGGGTTGGCGGGTAGCCGTTGTCTTCGAGGCAGCGTTTGATAAAGGCCAGAATCTCGGCTTGGCGTGGCGTCAGCTTTAGCATATTGATCGCTCTGTCTTTTTATACAGTGACTGGGATTATATACAGTGAAGCGGTCTTGGCAATGCCCGTTTTTTTGCAGGCTGCCGGACGGTCGGCAGCCGTGCTTATTAAAGGAGCGGTCCAGTGTGGTTAAATAGCTGACCGACCATTCCCAAAACGGACTGGCAGGCTTGACAAGGCACAGGCTGAAACGTATGTTTCAAACAAGTGTTTGTCAGGCGGAGTAGCCATGGCCCAGTCGGAAACCGTTGAACGCATTCTTGATGCTGCCGAGCAGTTGTTCGCGGAGAAAGGTTTCGCGGAAACCTCATTGCGTTTGATCACCAGCAAAGCCGGAGTAAACCTGGCGGCGGTGAACTATCATTTCGGCTCCAAGAAAGCGCTGATCCAGGCGGTTTTCTCGCGCTTCCTCGGGCCGTTCTGCATCAGCCTCGATAAGGAGCTCGAGCGTCGCCAGGCCAAGCCTGAAAACAAGCCGACCCTTGAAGAACTGCTGGAAATTCTCGTCGAACAGGCGCTCGTGGTGCAGCCACGCAGCGGTAACGATCTGTCGATCTTCATGCGTTTGCTCGGCCTGGCGTTCAGTCAGAGCCAAGGCCACTTGCGTCGCTATCTGGAAGACATGTACGGCAAGGTGTTCCGCCGCTACATGCTGCTGGTCAACGAAGCGGCTCCGCGCATTCCACCTATCGAACTGTTCTGGCGCGTGCACTTCATGCTCGGCGCTGCGGCGTTCAGCATGTCCGGGATCAAGGCCTTGCGTGCGATTGCCGAGACCGATTTCGGCGTCAACACCTCGATTGAACAGGTGATGCGTCTGATGGTGCCGTTCCTTGCCGCCGGCATGCGTGCCGAAACCGGTGTCACCGACCCGGCCATGGCGACTGCGCAACTTCGTCCGCGCAGCAAATCGACCCCGGTAGCCGCCAAGGTTTAACCGCACACGGGTGGGCGCGGCAGTTTACATCCGCTAAGCTAGCCGCCCATGCCGACTCTCGTTCTGAACCCGTTTCCTATCGACATCGCCAACCTGCCGGGCACCGCTCTCGGTGGCGATGTCGTGCGAATCGGGTTTTTCGTTTTCAAGGAATCTCTATGACTGCTGGCCTGCAAGGCTCGTTGATGGTGGACGTCGCCGGTACCTGGCTGACGGCCGAGGATCGCCAATTGTTGCGTCAGCCCGAAGTGGGCGGCCTGATCATTTTTGCCCGCAACATCGAGCATCCGCGCCAGGTGCGTGAGTTGAGCGCCGCCATCCGCGCCATTCGCCCGGATCTGCTGCTGGCGGTCGACCAGGAGGGCGGTCGCGTGCAGCGTCTGCGTCAGGGCTTCGTGCGCCTGCCGGCGATGCGCGCCATTGCCGACAACCCGAACGCCGAATACCTCGCCGAACAATGCGGCTGGATCATGGCCACCGAAGTGCTGGCGGTCGGCCTCGACCTGAGTTTCGCCCCGGTGCTGGATCTGGATTACCAGCGCAGCGCCGTGGTTGGCACGCGTTCGTTCGAAGGGGATCCCGAGCGCGCCGCGTTGCTCGCCGGCGCCTTCATCCGCGGCATGAACAGCGCGGGCATGGCCGCTACCGGCAAGCATTTCCCCGGTCACGGTTGGGCCGAAGCCGACTCCCACGTCGCGATCCCGAATGACGAACGCAGCCTCGACGAGATTCGTGCCAACGACCTCGTACCGTTCGCCAGACTCAGCAAGCAATTGGCAGCGGTCATGCCGGCGCACGTCATCTATCCGCAAGTCGATTCGCAGCCGGCCGGGTTCTCCCGCCGTTGGTTGCAGGACATCCTGCGCGGCGAGTTGCAGTTCGACGGCGTGATCTTCAGCGACGACCTGTCGATGGCCGGCGCCCATGTGGTCGGCGACGCCGCCAGTCGCATTGAAGCCGCGCTCAGCGCCGGTTGCGACATGGGCCTGGTGTGCAACGACCGCGCTGCAGCCGAACTGGCCCTGAGTGCTGCGCAACGGATGAAGGTCAAGCCGTCCGCGCGTATTGCGCGGATGCGCGGACAGGCGTTCGCCAGCACCGACTACCGTCAGGATCCGCGCTGGCTCACCGCCATCGGCGCGCTAAAAGACGCTCAATTGATCGATTAAGGACTCTTCGTTATGACGGTTTACGCAATCATCGGTGGCACCGGCCTGACCCAGCTCGAAGGCTTGAGCATTCGTCAGTCGTTGGCGGTGGACACCCCTTACGGTGCGCCTTCGGCCGAGGTGCAAATCGGCGAGTACGCCGGCAAGGAAGTGTTGTTCCTCGCCCGTCACGGCCATCCGCACCGTTTCCCGCCGCACAAGGTCAACTACCGCGCCAACCTGTGGGCGCTGAAGCAGGCCGGCGCCGAGGCGATCATCGCGGTCAATGCGGTGGGCGGGATTCATCCGGCGATGGGCACCGGCCATTTCTGCGTGCCGCATCAGATCGTTGATTACACCAGTGGCCGTGAACACACGTTTTTCGCCGATGATCTGGAGCACGTCACCCATATCGATTTCAGCTTCCCTTACAGTGAGCCGCTGCGTCAGCAATTGATCGCCGCGCTGGCTGCCGAAGGCTGCGAATACAGCGATCAGGGCGTGTACGCCTGCACCCAGGGCCCGCGTCTGGAAACCGTGGCGGAGATCGTGCGTCTGGAGCGTGACGGTTGCGACATCGTCGGCATGACCGGCATGCCGGAAGCGGCATTGGCCCGTGAGCTGGATCTGGATTACGCCTGCCTGTCGCTGGTGGTGAACCCGGCAGCAGGCAAGACCACGGCGGTGATTACCATGGCCGAGATCGAGCAGGCGCTGCATGACGGAATGGGCAAGGTGAAATCGACGTTGGCGCGGGTGTTGGCCAGCTAAGGACTGTCCATGACCACTTTCATCGAGCGGCTTAAAGGGCTGGCATGGACTGACGCATTCAGTAGTAAGGCGTTGGCCAAGGCCCGCGCTTATGCTGCCGATGATCGGGTAGAGATCATCGAGATCGATGACAGGAAGATCGAGGCGTTCTGCGTCGGTTCGGAAACTCAGGCATATGAACAAAGCATCTACCTGTCCGAAGATCGCCTGGGATCGGTTAATTTGCGTTGCTTGTGCACCTGCCCCGTCGTGATTGATTGCAAGCACTGCGCGGCGGTGCTCTATCACCTGCAGGGCATTGACGACGATACGTCCGAAAGTGACGCACAGATCCCCTTGGGTCGGGCGCTCGAGCATTGGCTTTCGACAGTCCCCGTCCCGTCCCGGCCCGTCGACGAAGGCGCGCAAACCGCGGGCACGCGCCTGTTTTACAAACTCAAACCCACGTCTGCGAACGGCAAGTGGCTGCTCGATATTTTCAAGGTATATCAGCTCAAGAGCGGCGAGTTACGCGAAGTAAAACCGATGTATTCGCTGTCGGACATGCTCATGCGCCAGCCCGGTTATCTGTCCGAACTGGATCTGCGCGTCGCCAGGCTGTTGGTCGCCATGCATTCCCATCACGCCTATTACAGCGGCTATCCGCTGGAAGGCAGCAGTGGCGCGGAAATGCTGGAAATGCTCCTGCGCACCTCGCGCCTGTTCCTCGACTTCGAAAACCTGCAGCCACTGACGCCGGGCGCGAAACGCATGGGTCTGTTCTCTTGGGCCGAGCAGGCCGACGGTGGGTTCCGCGCCCAGTGGAGCAGTGCCGAGGCTGCGCAGGAAACCGTGCTGGCGCTGGAGCCGCTTTATTACCTCGATCGTGAGCAGCGACAGGTTGGCCCTCTGTTCAGTGAGCTGGAAGAAAAACTGGCCTGCCATTTGACCCTCGCCCCAGACATCCCCGCGCGTCAGGCGATGCAGTTCAGCCATCGCATGAGCGCGATGACCAAAATCCCGCCGCCGCACAAACTCACCGAACGAATCATCGATGACGTGTTTCCGCAGCCGCAACTGACCTTGGTCAGCGGCCGGGAGCGTTCGCGCTGGGAATACGTTCTGGAGCACCGCGCCGCTCTGGTGTTTACCTACAACGGTCATCCGGCGGTGGATCGTAATCCGGAAGTGATGATCCTCAACGGCCCTGAAACCCAGCGCATTCGGCGCCAGCCTGCGATGGAAAAGAAGCTGCGCCAGAGCCTGCAAAAGCACGGCTTCAAAAAAGCCACGCGCAAGAGCGCTATGGATCGTCCCGGCGAGATGTTCACTTTGCCGGATGATTCCGCCTGGCTCGGATTCATGCATGAAGGGCTTGCCACACTGCGCGCCGCGGACTGGGAAATCGAAATCAGTCCCGGCTTCCATTTCGATGTGCAGCCGGTTGAACACTGGTACGCGGAGGTCGAAGAAGAGGCCGGGCATCAATGGTTTGATCTGCAACTGGGCATCGTCGTCAATGGCGAGCGCTACAGCTTGTTGCCCATCCTTCTGCATCTGTTGCGCACCCAGCCACGTTTGCTCGACCCGGTGAATCTGGCGCAACGCAGCGACGACGAAAAACTCCTGATCGAACTCAAACCCAGCGGTTTTGGCGACCCGGCAGGCGCCAAGGTGGCGTTGCCGCTGAGCCGGGTCAAACCGCTGATGGCGACGCTGGGCGAGCTGTACCTGGGCGGACATCAGGGCGATGCGCTGCGCTTGACTGCTCCAGACGCCGCGCGCCTGAGTATGCTCGATGGCGTGCCACTGGAATGGCAGGGCGGCGAACGCCTGCGGACTTTTGCCAAGCGGCTGCACAATTCCAGTCACACTCACATTGCTGCGCCGGCCGGCCTTAATGCGCAACTGCGCCCGTATCAGCTCGAAGGCCTTGGCTGGATGCAGACTCTGCGGGAGCTGGAGGTCGGCGGCATTCTTGGCGATGACATGGGCTTGGGCAAAACCCTGCAGACCCTGGCGCATCTGCTCACGGAAAAGCACGCCGGGCGCCTCGATTGCCCGGCACTGGCGGTGATGCCGACCAGCCTGATTCCCAACTGGCTCGACGAGGCACAGCGCTTCACGCCTCAGTTGAAGGTCCTGGCGCTGCATGGGGCCGGGCGGCAAAAAGACTTCGCCAATCTCGCCGAATACGACTTGGTGCTGACCACTTACGCGTTGCTGCCCAGGGATCTTGAAACGTTGCGGCCGCAGTCGTGGAGCGTACTGATTCTCGACGAAGCGCAGAACATCAAGAACCCGCTGAGCAAAGCGGCGCAGGCCGCACGTGACTTGCAGGCCCGTCAGCGCTTGTGTCTGAGCGGCACGCCACTGGAAAACCATCTCGGCGAGCTCTGGTCGCAGTTTCATTTCCTCATGCCTGGCTGGCTGGGCGACAGCAAATCCTTCAACCGCGATTACCGCACACCGATCGAGAAGCATGGCAATGTCCAGCGCATGCAGCACCTGACGGCGCGCATCAAGCCATTTCTGCTGCGTCGCAAGAAAGATCAGGTCGCCACTGAGCTGCCGCCGAAAACCGAAATCATCCATTGGGTTGAACTCAGCGACGGCCAGCGCGACGTCTATGAAACGGTGCGCGTGGCGATGGACAAAAAAGTGCGCGACGAAATTGCCCGCAGTGGTGTGGCGCGCAGTCAGATCATCATTCTTGATGCCTTGCTCAAGCTGCGTCAGGTCTGCTGCGATCTGCGCTTGATCAACATGCCGCTCACGGCGAAGGCATTGCGCTCGGGCAGCGGCAAGCTGATCAGCCTGATGGAGATGCTCGAAGAGTTGCTCGGCGAAGGTCGGCGCATCCTGCTGTTCTCCCAGTTCACCTCGATGCTGGCGCTGATCGAGCAGGAGTTGCAGCAGCGCGCTATCGATTATTCGTTGCTGACTGGCGACACCACCGACCGGCGCACGCCAGTCAAGAATTTCCAGGGCGGCAAGGTGCCGTTGTTCCTCATCAGCCTCAAGGCTGGCGGTACCGGTCTGAACCTGACGGCTGCGGACACGGTGATCCACTTCGACCCTTGGTGGAACCCGGCGGTGGAGAGTCAGGCAACTGATCGCGCTTATCGTATCGGGCAGAACAATCCGGTGTTTGTTTACAAGTTGATTGCCAAAGGTACCGTGGAGGAAAAAATCCAGGCGCTGCAGCAGGAGAAGGCTGCGCTGGCCGGGGCGGTGCTGGAAGGGGGTACGACAGGTGGGTTCAAGCTGGAGCAGAGTGACATCGAGGCGCTGTTTGCGCCGCTGCCGGTTTCCAAGGGTTGACTGTCCAGGTCAGAGTTCGACATCTGATGGCCCCATCGCTGGCAAGCCAGCTCCCACAGGTTTTGTAATGTTCACAAATTAGTGCTCAACGCAAAGCACCGTGGGAGCTGGCTGGCCAGCGATGGCAATTTATCGGAAAAAACGCATCTCAACGCTTGTCGAACTTGTCCGGCAACGGCGCAAACAGCGCTTCAATATCATCGCTCTGCAGTTTCCAGTCCCCGGCCTTGCGCCCATCCAGTACGCCCGCTGCCAGGTCAGACTTTTCCTTCTGCAGGTGCTGAATCTTCTCTTCCACTGTGCCCCGGGCGATCATCTTGTAGACGAACACCGGTTTCTCCTGGCCGATTCGATACGCGCGGTCAGTCGCCTGGTTCTCGGTGGCAGGGTTCCACCACGGATCGTAATGGATCACCGTATCCGCTTCGGTCAGGTTCAAGCCGACGCCGCCGGCCTTCAGGCTGATCAGAAAGATCTGGCGCTTGCCGCTCTGGAATTCCTTCACCGGCGTGCGCCGATCGCGGGTCTGGCCCGTCAGCAAGGCGTAGGCCACGTTGCGTTTTTTCAGTTCGTCTTCGATCAGTGACAGCATCGAGGTGAACTGCGAGAACAACAGAATCCGCCGACCTTCTTCGAACAGCTCTTCGAGCATTTCCATCAGGCTGTCGAGTTTGCCCGAGGTGCTGCCGCGCGCGGGCAGGGTGGCGTCGTTGACCAGGCGCAGATCGCAGCAGACCTGACGCAGCTTGAGCAGGGCTTCAAGAATGATGATCTGGCTACGCGCCACGCCTTTGCGAGTGATCTCGTCGCGGACTTTCTTGTCCATCGCCAGGCGCATGGTTTCGTAAACGTCGCGCTGCGCCTCATTGAGATCGACCCAGTGGATGATCTCGGTTTTGGGCGGCAGTTCGGTGGCTACCTGTTCCTTGGTGCGGCGCAGCAGAAACGGTTTTATCCGCCCATTGAGGTGCTGCAGCCTGACTTCGCTGGCGCGTTTTTCGATCGGCACGCGGTAGTCGGCATTGAAGCTTTTGACATCGCCCAGCCAGCCCGGCAGCAGAAAGTGGAACAACGACCACAACTCGCCGAGGTGGTTTTCCAGCGGTGTGCCACTCAGGCACAGGCGCTGGCGCGCGTTGAGTTCGCGAGCGGCCTGCGCGGCCTTGCTGTTGGGGTTCTTGATGTACTGGGCTTCGTCGAGCACCAGAACGTGCAAGGGCTGTTGTGCCAGCCGTTCGACGTCCTTGGGCAGCAGCGCGTATGTGGTGAGGATCAGGTCGAAGTCGGCCAGATGATCGAAATGCTTTTTGCGGCCGGCACCGTACAGCGCGACCACTTTCAGTTGCGGCGTGAAGTGCGCGGCTTCGTCGAGCCAGTTCGGGATCAGGCTGGTGGGCATTACCACCATGCACGGTCGATCCAGGCGTCCGGCGTCTTTCTCACTGAGAATATGCGCCAGGGTCTGTAGGGTTTTGCCCAGGCCCATGTCGTCCGCCAGAATCCCGCCAACCTCAAGCTGACGCAGCGACTGCATCCAGCTCAAGCCTTCGAGCTGATAAGGACGCAACGTCGCGTTCAAGCCCTTCGGCGCTTTGGCCGTGTAATCGCGAATGTCGCGCAGGCGTTGGGCGAAACTGCGGATCTGCTCGCCGCCCTCCCACAGCAGGGGAATGCCTTCCAGCGAATTGAGGCGCGTGGCATCGGCCTTGCTCAGGCGCAGGGTGGTTTCGCCCGGTTCCTGCAAGTAGAACTCGCCCAGCGTTGCCAGTACCGGTTTTAGTCGGCCAAGGGGCAGCGCCACTTGCAGCGGCCCGTGCTCACTGTTGCGTTGCGGCACATTGACCAGAATCAGCTCGTCATCGCGGCGCCGCGCCAGGCGTTCCGGGTTGAGGATTTCCGTGTGCGAGCGCATCAGGTTGAGCAGGATCGGCAGCAGGCTCAGGCGTTCGCCATTGACGATGATCCCCAGTTCCAGATCGAACCAGTCGCGCTCCGGCGCCTGTTCGACGGTGGCGTACCAGTCGTCGACGGCGGTCAGGTCGAAACCGAACTCCTCGTCGATCTGCAATTCCCAGCCTTGGGTGCGCAGCTTCGGCAGTTCGTTGAGGGTAAACGTCAGCCAGGCGCTGTCGTTGACCATCTCGTACAGCTCGCCGGCGCTTTCCGGCAGCGCTTTGCTCTGGCGCGTGGCGATACGGAAGCCGAGGATTCTTAACTGTTCGCGGTAGGACTGTTCCACTTCCGGATGGCGTTTTATCCGCAGGGTCTGCGTTTCCTGACGAATAAGAATGTCGCTGTTTTTCTGTCCACTGACGTATTCATCCAGATAACTGAACGACAGCGCCGCTCGATGCTGAATGTAACGCTGCATTTTGCCGTTGCGCGGCTCGAACGCGCTGAACTCGACACTCGCCAGCCACAGGCGCGGCAGCGGTTGCACGTTGTCCACCAGCACTTGCGGCGGCGCCTTGGGGCTACGGTTCTCCAATACGGCCTGGAGCTTTTCCAGCAGCTCGGCGTCTTTCGCAGCGGCAGGGTATTCGAGGGTTTCCTGCACTTGCAGGAGTACTGCGGCGCAGTGTTTGCAGTTGTTGCGCACCGGGCAGGTACAGGTGGCGTCAACCAGCAACAGGGTGTCTTTGGCTGACTCGCGCAGGTGAATGGTCTGACGGTAGACGTTACCGCCAGAGCCTTCGCAACTGGCGGTAATGGTCGCATCGCCAACCTGTGCGATGCGTACCCGGTTCTCCAGGGCGTAGCGGCGGCCGCGCTCCAGGCTCTGTTCCTTGAATCGGCTGACCCAGGAGGGTGCCAACGGTTTACTCAGGGGCGGGGACATAAGGACTTCGATCAGTCCGGAATCGCTTCAGGGGCTTGCCGAGGGGCGGGCGCCGTCAGGGAGGTGATCTTGATCAGCAGCGCCAGGTGGCCGTTGTCGAGATAGTTGAGCTGGCCGTTCTTGGTGTGGCTGTCCTGCTTCAGGCGCTCACTGGCGGTGACCATGCCGTTGCTGTCGATCTGGTTGACCCAGAAGTCCGCGTTCACGTCGGTGAAGCGCCCGAGTTTCAATTCCAGGGTGCCCTCGATCGGGAACTGGCCGAACTGTTCCTTGCCGTCGCTGACGGCGACCTTGGTCGGCGCTTCGCCGAGGGTCTGCTGCCAGGCCTTGTGCATCAGCACGCTGTAATCACCGCTGGCGCTGAGTTTGCTGGCAACGTCGCCGAGCGCGGGTGTGCGCAGGCTGTCATCACCCAGGCGTTGAGCGCCGGCGGCCCAGTCTTCCGGGGCGGCACGGCTGACAATCGCTGGCACGGCGTTCTGGCGTACCAGAATCATTTCGACCTGATACAGGTCATCGGCAAAAACCGAAGGGGCTACCAAGGCAAGTAGCAAAGTCAGTGAGCGAAACAGGCGCATGCGGCGTCCTTCAAACAGTTTTCGGGAGGAGGCGCTCGAACAGCGCCTCTACAGTATTAAAGCGCTCTTCCGGGCGTTCCATCGGCACCTGGAACTTGAACATAGTGGCGCCTTCGAATTTGTAGCGTTTTGGCTGAGTCTGGATCAGTTTGATCAGAGTCATCGGGTCTACCGGCGTCTGCGCGGCGAACTCGATACGCCCACCCTGCGGCCCACCGTCGACCTTCTTGATGCCCAACTGCTCGGCCTGCAACTTCAGTGCGGTAATGCGTACCAGGTTCTTGGTCGGCTCAGGCAGCAGGCCGAAACGGTCGATCATCTCCACTTGCAGATCCTTCAGGCCTTCCTCGTCGGTGGCCGAAGCGATGCGCTTGTACAGAATCAGACGGGCGTGAACATCCGGCAGATAGTCTTCCGGAATCAGCGCCGGCACCCGCAGGTTGACCTCCGGGCCTCCGCCGAGCGGTTGATCGAGGTTCGGCTGTTCGCCCTTGCGGATCGACTTCACCGCGCGCTCGAGCATTTCCATGTACAGGGTGAAACCGACTGCCTGAATCTGCCCACTCTGACCATCGCCCAGCAGTTCGCCGGCGCCACGGATTTCCAGGTCGTTGGTCGCCAGCACGAAACCAGCGCCAAGATCTTGGGTATTGGCAATCGCTTCCAGACGCTTTTCCGCATCGGACGTGATTTGTTGGCGTGGCGGCGTCAGCAGGTAGGCATAGGCCTGGTGGTGACTGCGCCCGACGCGTCCACGCAACTGGTGCAATTGCGCCAGGCCGAACTTGTCGGCGCGCTCGATGATGATGGTGTTGGCGCTCGGCACGTCGATGCCGGTCTCGATGATGGTCGAGGCGATCAGCACGTTGAAGCGCTTGTGATAGAAGTCGCTCATCACCTGTTCGAGTTCGCGTTCGCGCATCTGCCCGTGGCCGATGCCGATCCGCGCTTCCGGCACCAGTTCGGCGAGATCCGCCGCGCATTTCTCGATGGTCTTCACGTCGTTGTGCAGGTAGTAAACCTGACCGCCACGCAGCAGTTCACGCAGCAGGGCCTCTTTGACCGTGCTCTTGTTCTGCTCCATGACGAAGGTGCGCACCGACAGGCGTCGCGCCGGCGGCGTGGCGATGATCGACAGGTCGCGCATGCCCGACACCGCCATATTCAGCGTGCGCGGAATCGGCGTGGCGGTCAGCGTAAGAATGTCGACTTCGCTGCGCAGGGCTTTGAGCTGTTCTTTCTGCCGCACACCGAAGCGGTGTTCTTCGTCGATGATCACCAGACCGAGGTTTTTGATCTTCACGTCGTCGGACAGCAGCTTGTGCGTACCGATGACGATGTCGATCTTGCCTTCCGCGAGATCGGCAATCGCTGCATTCACTTCCTTGGCCGATTTGAAGCGGCTCATCACTTCCACGGTCACTGGCCAGTCGGCGAAACGGTCGCGGAAACTGTTGTAGTGCTGCTGGGCGAGCAGGGTGGTCGGCACCAGAATCGCTACCTGGCGTCCGCCGTGCACGGCGATGAACGCAGCGCGCATCGCCACTTCGGTCTTGCCGAAACCCACGTCGCCGCAGACCAGACGGTCCATCGGCTTTGGCGCGAGCATATCTTCGCGCACGGCTTCGATGGTCGCTTGCTGGTCCGGCGTTTCTTCGAACGGGAAACCGGCGCTGAAGGTCGCGTAATCGGCTTTCGGGTCGGCAAACGCGTAGCCTTCGCGGGCGGCACGACGGGCATAGATGTCGAGCAGCTCAGCGGCGACATCGCGCACCTGTTCGGCGGCTTTGCGCTTGGCTTTCTGCCAGGTCTCGGAGCCGAGGCGGTGCAACGGCGCCAGCGCGTCATCGCTGCCGGTGTAGCGGGCGATCAGATGCAGGTTGGCCACCGGCACGTAGAGCTTGGCGTTCTCCGCGTATTCCAGGGTGAGGAATTCCGCCGCCTGATTGTCGATCTCCAGAATCGTCAGGCCGAGATAACGTCCGACGCCGTGGTCGATGTGCACCACCGGTGCGCCTTCGCGCAGCTCGGTGAGGTTCTTGATCACCGCATCGTTGTTGGCGTCGGCGCGCTTTTCGCGACGGCGGCGCTGCATGACTCGCTGACCGAACAGCGGGCTCTCGGCCACCAGCGCCAGCGCCGGGTCATCGAGCATCAAGCCTTCGTCGAGCGGCGCAATGGTGATCGCCAGACGATCCTTGCTCGAAACGAAGTCCGGCCAGCCGTCGACGGTTTTCGGCCGCAGCTTCAGACGTTCCAGCAGTTCCAGCAGGACTTCACGACGGCCCGCGGATTCGGCGGTGAACAGCACACGCCCGGGGAATTCATCGAGAAACGCCGAGAGCGCCGCCAGCGGTTGCGTGGCCTTGGCTTCGATCGCCAGGTTTGGCAGTGCCTGCGCCGGGAAGCGCTCGCGACCGGCACCGGATTCGACGTCCTGCTGACTGGCGACGACCCGTGGCCAGCTCTTGAGGCGGGCGAAGCAGTCTTCCACCGGCAGGAACAATTCCGCAGGCGGCAATAGTGGGCGCGATGGATCGACGCGGCGCTCTTCGTAGCGATTGCGCACGTCGTTCCAGAAGTTTTCTGCCGCCTGTTCGATCCCCGGCAGCGAGAACACTTGAGTGTCCTGTGGCAGGTAATCGAACAACGTCGAGGTTTCGTCGAAGAACAGCGGCAGGTAGTACTCGATACCGGCTGGGGTGATGCCGCTGCTCAGGTCCTGGAAGATCGGGCAGCGCCGGAAGTCGACGTCGAAACGCTCGCGAAAGCGCGCCTTGAAGCGGGTGACCGCATCTTTCTGCAGCGGGAACTCTCGGGCCGGCAGCAGCTTGACCGAATCGACCTTGTCGATGGAACGCTGGTTTTCCGGATCGAAGGTGCGCAGGGTTTCGATTTCGTCGTCGAACAGGTCGATGCGATAGGGCAGTTTGCTGCCCATCGGGAACAGGTCGATCAGCGCACCGCGTACGGTGAACTCGCCGTGCTCGTAAACCGTATCGACGTAGCGATAACCGCTGGCTTCCAGGCGTGAGCGCATCTGTTCGACATCGAGCTTCTGGCCGACATCCAGCACCAGGCTGCTGCCGAGCAGGAATTTGGTCGGCGCCAGGCGGTGCAGGGCGGTGGTGATCGGCACCACCAGCACGCCGTGCGCCAGCTCCGGCAGTCTATAAAGGCTGGCGATACGCTGGGAAATGATGTCCTGGTGCGGCGAGAACAGATCGTACGGCAGGGTTTCCCAGTCGGGAAAATGCAGAACCGGCAAATCCGGGGCGAAGAAGCTCAGCTCCTGCTCCAGCCGTTCGGCACTCTGGCTGTCGGCGGTCAGTAGCAGCGTGAAGCGCTTGGCTGCGCTGGCAGCCTCGGCAATCGCCAGGCTGAGGGCGGCACCGGGCAAGTTGCCCCAATGCTGTTTACCTGCCGCGGCAGGGAGAAGCGGTAGACGCAGAACAGGCACGGAAGGTTGAGCTCCAGGCGTTGCGACAAAGTCGGTAATTGTAGCGGCGTCCGGTGCCGCCTGTCAGTTGCAGACTGCGTCTATCTTCGCGGTTTGCGCGAAATGTAGTGGTAACCATAAAAACGAGCACTTTTTTAGTGGTTATGTAGTGCCGAAATCGACTGGTGTTACGGAGGGTTACAGACATCGTCTAACAGTCGTCGAAAAATTGACTGCGCTGAAAGCCCCGGTTTTACTGGGCTGGCGCGGGGCGTAATTTTTTTGAACGGAATTTTGTTACCGATTGCGCGACAAGCGCGCATTGCTACAAGAGGTTCTCGGCGGCATAATGTAGCCCCTTTTTTCTGCCCCTACATGTGGAAGGTTCCCGTGACTCAGAAGCCCGACCAGTGTCTTGGTGAATGGATCGACCGTGAAGCACTCGCAGAAGCGATGATTCCGCTTATCGGTCAGCTCTACCGCAATAACAACGTGGTGAGCTCGATCTATGGCCGCAGCCTGATCAACCAGTCTGTCATCGCGATTCTCAAAGCTCACCGCTTTGCTCGCCACCGTTCCTCCGACGATAGCGAACTCTCCGTCCACGAAACATTCCCTCTGCTTAAAGCCATGAGCGAGCTCAAGCTCGGCGCGGCTTCGGTAGACCTGGGCAAGTTGGCGTTCAAATTCCGCAGCGAAGGCAATGGCCGCAGCGCCGAGCAGTTCGTTCGTGAAGAACTGGCTGACGTGGTTGGTCAGCAAAACGCTTCGGCCCGTAAAGGCACTGACGTTGTGCTGTACGGCTTCGGTCGTATCGGCCGTCTGCTGGCGCGCATCCTGATCGAGAAAACCGGTGGTGGCGACGGTCTGCGTCTGCGTGCCATCGTCGTGCGCAAGGGCGCCGAAAACGACCTGACCAAACGCGCCAGCCTGCTGCGTCGCGATTCGGTACACGGTCCGTTCAACGGCACCATCGTCATCGACGAAGAAAACAACACCATCACCGCCAACGGTAACCTGATCCAGGTGATCTACGCGAAGAACCCGACCGAGGTGGATTACACCCAGTACGGCATCAAAGACGCGCTGCTGGTGGACAACACCGGTGTATGGCGTGACGCCGATGGCCTGGGTCAGCACCTGCAATGCCCGGGTGTCGCTCGCGTTGTTCTGACCGCGCCTGGCAAAGGCAAGCTGAAGAACATCGTTCACGGTATCAACCACAACGAAATCACCGCTGACGACAAGATCGTGTCCGCCGCTTCCTGCACCACCAACGCCATCGTGCCGGTGCTGAAGGCTGTGAATGACAAGTTCGGCATCATCAACGGTCACGTCGAAACCGTTCACTCGTACACCAACGACCAGAACCTGATCGACAACTTCCATAAGGGCGATCGCCGTGGCCGTTCCGCCGCGCTGAACATGGTCATCACCGAGACCGGTGCTGCCACCGCTGCTGCCAAGGCCCTGCCTGAGCTGGCCGGCAAGCTGACCGGTAACGCGATCCGCGTTCCGACGCCAAACGTGTCGATGGCCATTCTCAACCTGAACCTTGAGAAAGCCGCCAGCCGTGAAGAGATGAACGAGTACCTGCGCTACATGGCGCTGCACTCCGATCTGCACAAGCAAATCGACTTCGTCAACTCGCAGGAAGTGGTGTCCACTGACTTCGTGGGTTCGCGTCACGCCGGTGTGGTCGATGCTGAGGCAACCATCGTTCAGGACAACCGCGTTGTTCTGTACGTCTGGTACGACAACGAGTTCGGCTACAGCTGCCAGGTGGTTCGCGTGATGGAAGACATGGCCGGTGTAAACCCGCCAGCGTTCCCGCGCTAAGCCTTAGCTGCAAATGAAAACGCCCCGACTTTGGTCGGGGCGTTTTTTTATGCCTGCTGAATCTCTATTGCCTGTACCGGCCTCTTCGGGAGCAAGCCCCCTCCCACAGGTTTGGCGGTGTTCACATCATCGTGTTGGCACCACCGGACACTGTGGGAGGGGGCTTGCTCCCGAAGGCGTCCTATCGGGCGCCGCCGACTATCGAGGCCTGCGCAGTCCGCAGCTCATGCTTGTT
This sequence comes from Pseudomonas sp. MWU12-2020, assembly GCF_023100605.1. Classification (NCBI taxonomy): domain Bacteria; kingdom Pseudomonadati; phylum Pseudomonadota; class Gammaproteobacteria; order Pseudomonadales; family Pseudomonadaceae; genus Pseudomonas; species Pseudomonas sp. MWU12-2020. Next base: position 859,141 of record NZ_JALMEX010000001.1, on the reverse strand, counting down.
GCCACGGAACAGCACCAGCGTCGCAATCAGCCCCAGCACCGCCGCACCGCTGAGCCAGATCCCCGGCGCAGCCTTGTTGTCCAGCACATGGATCAGGTAAGTACAGGCCGCTGGCGTAAAGCCGCCAAAGGTCGCGGTCGCCAGGCTATAGGCCAGCGAGAACCCGGTCGTGCGCACTTCCACCGGCATGATTTCGGTCAGCGCCACCACCATCGCCCCGTTGTACGAGCCGTACAGGAACGACAGCCACAGTTCGACGATCAGCAAATGACTGAAGCTCGGATTTGCCACCAGCCACGACAATGCCGGGTAAGCGGTCAGGATTGCCAGAATGGTCGCCGCCAGCAGTAGGGGTTTACGTCCGATCTTGTCAGATACCGCGCCCATCACCGGCAGCCAGAAGAAGTTCGACAGGCCGATACACACGGTCACCAGCAGCGCGTCGAAGTCCGACAGATGCAGTTCAGCCTTGCCGAAGGTCGGGGTGTAGGCGGTGATCAGGTAGAACGAAACCGTGGTCATCACCACCAGCGCCATGCCGGCGATGACGATGCCAAAGTTCTGGCCGATCGAACGGACGATTTCGCGCAGGGTAGGGCGATGTTTACGCGCCTGGAATTCCGGCGTTTCTTCCAGCGAGCGACGAATCACGAAGATCACCGGAACGATCATGCAGCCGATCAGGAACGGCACGCGCCAGCCCCAGTCACCCATCTGTTCCGGGCTCAGCCAGTGGTTGAGACCCACCCCGAGCAGGCCGGCAAAGACCACCGCTGCTTGCTGGCTTGCCGACTGCCAACTGACGAAAAAGCCCTTGCGGCCCGGTGTGGCGATTTCCGCCAGATACACCGAAACACCGCCCAGCTCGACGCCGGCCGAGAAGCCTTGCAGCAAACGACCGAATAGCACGATCAGCGGGGCGGCGACGCCGAGGGTGGCGTAGCCGGGGACGCAGGCAATCAGCACCGTACCGGCGGCCATCAGCGCCAGCGTAATGATCAGGCCCTGGCGACGGCCATGGCGGTCGATATAGGCACCGAGGAAAATCGCTCCCAGCGGACGCATCAGGAAGCCGGCACCGAACGTCGCCAGGGAGAGCATCAGGGAAGCGAAGGCGCTGTCGGCCGGGAAGAAGGTTTTAGCAATGGCCGTGGCGTAGAAGCCGTAGACCATAAAGTCGAACATCTCGAGAAAATTGCCGCTGACAACGCGAAAAATCGCTTTGCCTTTGCCCGTGGTGGAGGACATTGGTTCGTACTCTCTGTTGGCTGTCTTATTGGAAATCCCTGAACTAGACACGTCCTCGCCGTCACGCGGCAAACTCAGGCAGTACCCGTGAACAGTTTTGTAACCATATGTGTATAAAGAACGTTAGGCAACAATTGGTTAGGGCACTGCTTAAACGATATAGCCATTACGAAGGCCAGCGTGACGCTATCAAGCGAATGAAAAACCTGTAGGAGCTGCGGAACGCTGCGATCTTTTGATGTTGCTTGAAAAGATCAAAAGCAAAAGATCGCAGCCTCGTTTCACTCGGAAGCTCCTACAGGTTCTGGCGCATAATCTTCAGCTTTGTGTGGGGAGTAGGGGATTTGTCTATAGGGAGGCTGATTGGCCTTTTGCTGCTGGTGGGCAGCTTGTCCGGCTGCGGCAACGGCGATTCCATGGAAAGCTTCGGCGGCCCGACCATGGGCAGCACCTATTCAATCAAGTACGTGCGCCACGCCGGTCTTCCCGAGGCCGCGCAGGTCCAGCTTGAAGTGGAAAAAATCCTCACCGATGTCGATCAGCAGATGTCGACCTATCGCAGTGACTCAGACATCGAGCGCTTCAATGCATTGCCGGCGAACAGCTGTCAGACCATGCCGGCTGCCGTGCTCGAATTGGTCCGTGTCGGCGAACAGCTGTCAGAGCAAAGCGAAGGTTCCTACGACCTGACCGTCGAGCCGCTGATGAACCTGTGGGGGTTCGGCCCGCAAGGGCGTGAAGAGAAAGTCCCCAGTCCCGTCGCACTGTCCGAAACCCTTGAGCGGGTCGGCTACCGCCATTTGCATATCGACGGCGACCGCTTCTGCAAGGATGCGCCGGTCGAAGTCGACTTCAACAGCATCGCCGCCGGTTACGCCGTCGACACCATCGCAGCCAGGCTCGAGTCGATGGGGATCCATGACTATCTCGCCGAAGCCACCGGTGAGCTGAAGGCCAAGGGCAAGAAGCTTGATGGTTCGTCCTGGCGTATTGCGCTGGAAGAACCGCGAGACGATCAACAGGTGGCCGAACGGATCATTCAGGTCGACGGCTACGGCGTTTCCACCTCCGGTGATTACCGCAACTATTTCCTGCAGGATGGCCGGCGCTATTCCCACACCTTCGATGCGCGTAGCGGGGCGCCGGTCCTACACAACCTGGCGTCGGTCACGGTGATTCATCCTTCAGCGTTGATGGCCGATGGACTATCGACGCTGTTGCTGATTCTCGGGCCTGAAAGGGCTTGGGACTATGCCGAAAAACATGACATTGGTGCATTCTTCGTCATTCGTGCCGATACAGGTTTCGTTATCCGCACCAGTACGGCTTTCGAGCGCCTCAATCACGCAAAAGTTGACTGAAAACAGTACGAAAGCTGGCGTTGTAGTGCAGGCAAAAGTAGCCTACGACGCGACCAAGGGTTAATGTGCGCGGCGTTGACGCTTCTATAGACTGTGTCCGGGTTCTTTACTGACCCCCAATTGTTCCTTCGCGCCGCGATTCGGCGTGATTTAGCCGCCGGTGCTGCTGGCACCGCGGCCTGTTCTGAGGAGTACGCATGGCTGTCTACAACTACGACGTGGTGGTGTTGGGTTCCGGCCCGGCGGGAGAAGGCGCGGCAATGAACGCCGCCAAAGCAGGGCGCAAGGTGGCGATGGTCGATAGCCGTCGCCAGGTCGGCGGTAACTGCACCCACCTGGGAACCATCCCGTCCAAGGCCCTGCGTCACTCGGTCCGGCAGATCATGCAGTTCAACACCAACCCGATGTTCCGGGCGATCGGCGAGCCGCGCTGGTTCTCCTTCCCGGACGTGTTGAAAAGCGCCGAGAAAGTCATTTCCAAACAAGTCGCTTCGCGTACCGGCTACTACGCCCGTAACCGCGTCGACGTGTTCTTCGGCACCGGCAGCTTCGCCGACGAGCAAACCATCGAAGTGGTCTGCGCCAACGGCGTAGTCGAGAAACTGGTGGCCAAGCACATCATCATCGCCACCGGTTCGCGCCCGTATCGTCCGGCGGACATCGATTTCAATCACCCGCGTATCTACGATAGCGACACCATCCTCAGCCTCGGCCACACCCCGCGCAAACTGATCGTTTACGGCGCCGGCGTGATCGGTTGCGAATACGCCTCGATCTTCAGCGGTCTGGGGGTACTGGTTGAACTGGTGGACAACCGTGGTCAGTTGCTGAGCTTCCTCGACTCGGAAATCTCCCAGGCGTTGAGCTACCACTTCAGCAACAACAACATCACTGTGCGCCACAACGAGGACTACGATCGCGTTGAAGGTGTGGACAACGGTGTGATCCTGCACCTGAAGTCCGGCAAGAAGATCAAGGCCGACGCCTTGCTCTGGTGCAACGGCCGTACCGGCAACACCGACCAGCTCGGTCTGGAAAACATCGGCGTCAAGGTCAACAGCCGTGGCCAGATCGAAGTCGACGAGGCCTACCGCACCTGCGTGCCGAACATCTACGGTGCCGGCGACGTGATCGGCTGGCCGAGCCTGGCCAGTGCGGCCCACGACCAGGGTCGTTCGGCTGCCGGCAGCATCGTTGATAATGGTAGCTGGCGCTTTGTGAATGACGTGCCGACCGGCATCTACACCATTCCGGAGATCAGCTCGATCGGCAAGAACGAGCAGGAGCTGACCCAGGCCAAGGTGCCGTATGAAGTCGGCAAAGCGTTCTTCAAGAGCATGGCGCGTGCGCAGATCGCCGGCGAGCCGCAAGGCATGCTGAAGATCCTGTTCCACCGTGAAACCCTGGAAGTGCTGGGCGTTCACTGCTTCGGTTATCAGGCGTCGGAGATCGTGCACATCGGTCAGGCGATCATGAGCCAGCCGGGCGAGTTGAACACCCTGAAGTACTTCGTCAACACCACGTTCAACTACCCGACCATGGCCGAAGCCTATCGGGTAGCGGCGTACGACGGCCTCAACCGGCTTTTTTGACGGGCTCCGGCCGGTGGCCTGAGCCGGCCGGGGAGACCGATTTCAGCAATTCTCGAGGGTGGCAGTGGCCAAACCGGGAAAGTCTGTAATCAGGCTGTCAACGCCGAAGTCGGCGAGTCTGCGCATCAGCGCAGGCTCGTTGACGGTCCACACCGACACATGCAGCCCCTGACGCTGCGCCTTCTGCAGGCGTTCCGGCGTACACAGCGTCCAGTTCAGAGCCAGAATCTCACAGCCATAGCTGGCCGCGACCTTTAGCGGGTCGAGCCAGGCGTATTCGGCTACCAGTCCCCGCGATACGTCCGGCACCAGGTCCAGTGCCGCCTTCAGCACTTCCCGCGAACTCGAAGTAATGGTGACCTTGTCCAGCAAGCCATGACGCTGGGCCATCTCGCGAATCGCCAGCACGGTGGTCGCCGCGCGGGTGCGCGATGCACTTTTGACTTCCAGCTGCCAGTGCTCGAAATCACATTTTTCGAACAGCTCTTCCAGTGTTGGAATCGGGCACGGCTTGATCCAGCCCGGGCCGCCCTTGCGCGCGTCGTAGGTCACCAGTTCGGCGGCGGTGTGCTCGACCACCTTGCCGCGCCGGTCGGTGGTGCGTTTGAGGGTAGGGTCGTGGATCACCATCAGCTCGCCGTCCTTGGACAGGTGCAGATCCAGTTCGCAACGGCGTACGCCGTGCTTGAGACATTCCTGAAAACTGGTCAGGGTGTTTTCCGGTGCTTCGCCCTTGGCGCCGCGGTGGCCGTAGATGAGGGTCACGGTGCTTCCTTAATTTAAATGCCTGAATCGTTCTGTTCACGGGCCAGGCGTCGTTCCTGGGCCTGTTTCTGCAGGATATAGCGGGCGAGCAACTGACGTTGGGCGTCGGTCAAGTGTTCGAACTCGGTGCCGACGTCGTAGCCATCGCCCTTGCGATCGCAATGGGTGACGCGGGCGCGCAGCAGCAGGCCCAGCGCCTGCGGCATCAGCACCAGCTTCACCGACAGGTGCGCGCCAGTGGCCAGCGCGGTCGGGTGCTGAAAGTCGATCCCGCCTTCGGAGATGATCACCGGTTGCGGCTCGCCGATATGGCCGAGCACGGTCAGGGCGACCACCTGGCTGAGCAGGTCGATACGTTTGTTCTGGGATTTGAGGAACGCGGCGATGGCCCGGTCGCGCTCGCTGATCTGGCGCAACAGGTGCTGCGACTCGAATTCGCTCAGGTGCAGTTCGCTGAGCAGGTTGAACAGCGGGGAAGCATCCTGCAACACTTCCTGGCCAGCGGCTTCGGGAGCGGACAGGGGCCGAATTTCCAGTGCGATCGTGTCCTCGATACGGTAGTATTCGCGGCGATCTTCTTCATCTAATGTCGACATGGCGAACCCATGGTAGCGGCGGTGGTCTGAGTGTAAAGCTGGTTATCGACCCCCGCCACAAGGACGTTCCTTTTCCCTCCGAACAAGCCCCGACATGTTCAGACCTCTCTTCGTATTTATCGGCACGCGTTATACCCGTGCAAAGCGTCGCAATCATTTTGTGTCATTCATTTCCCTGACTTCGATGATCGGGCTCGCCCTTGGCGTGGTCGTGATGATCGTGGTGCTATCGGTGATGAACGGCTTCGATCATGAGATGCGCACCCGCGTGTTGGGCATGGTGCCCCACGCGACTCTTGAAACCGGCGAACCGATCAACGATTGGCAAAGCCTCGCCGCCAAGGTCAAGCGCAACCCGGAGGTGACGGCCGTTGCGCCGTTCACTCAGATGCAGGGTTTGCTGACCAACAACGGCCAGGTGTCCAAGGTGTTGCTCAACGCCATCGACCCCGCGCTCGAGCGCAATGTGTCGATCATCGACAACTTCATGAAGCAGGGCAAACTCGACGACCTGACGCCGGGCAGCTTCGGCATCGTCATCGGCGACAAGGCCGCGACCAAGCTCGGCGTGGGCCTCGGTGACAAGGTCACCTTCGTCGCGCCGGAGGTCAGCGTGACCCCGGCCGGGATGTTCCCGCGCATGAAGCGTTTCACCGTGGTCGGCATCTTTCATGTCGGCGCCGGTGAGCTGGACGGCTATCTGGGCGTCACCAACCTGCAGGATCTGGCGAAGATGCACCGCTGGAAACCTGATCAGGTGCAGGGCATCCGGTTGAAGTTCGATGATCTGTTCCAGGCGCCGCGCGTGGCCTGGACCATCGCCCAGCAACTGGGCGAAGACCATTACTACGCCCGCGACTGGACCCGCACCCACGGCAATCTGTATCAGGCGATCCGCATGGAAAAAGCCATGATCGGGCTGCTGTTGCTGCTGATCGTCGCGGTGGCTGCGTTCAACATCATTTCCACGCTGGTGATGGTGGTGAACGACAAGAAGAGCGACATCGCCATTCTGCGCACCCTCGGCGCTACGCCGGGGACGATCATGCGCACGTTCATGGTGCAGGGCACCGTGATCGGCGTGGTCGGCACCGCCATCGGCGCGGTGGTCGGGATTCTCGCGGCGTTGAACGTCAGCGCGGCGATTTCCGCCCTCGAAGGGCTGATCGGCCACAAGTTCCTCAACGCCGATGTGTATTTCATTGATTACCTGCCGTCGCAGGTGCAGAGCCAGGACGTGGTCATGGTCTGCGCGGCTGCGTTGGTCCTGAGTTTCCTCGCCACCCTGTATCCCGCCTGGCGTGCCGCGCGCACCCAGCCGGCGGAGGCGCTACGTTATGAGTGAGTCGGGCATGAGTGATAAAGCAATCTTGAGCTGCCGCAACCTCGGCAAATCCTACGAGGAAGGCCCGGAGTCGGTGCAAGTGTTGGCCGGCCTGCAACTGGAGTTGCACCCGGGCGAGCGAGTGGCGATCGTCGGCAAATCCGGTTCGGGCAAAAGTACCTTGCTCAACCTGCTGGGCGGTCTCGATACGCCGACCGAGGGCAGCGTCTGGCTCGACGGTGAAGAACTGTCGGCCCTGAGCGAGAAGAAGCGTGGCCTGCTGCGTAACCGTGCCTTGGGGTTCGTGTACCAGTTCCACCACTTGCTGCCGGAATTCACCGCGCTGGAAAACGTCTGCATGCCGCTGCTGATCGGCAAGACTGCGATCCCGGAAGCACGTCAGCGCGCTACGGCGTTGCTCGAGCGCGTAGGTCTGGGTCATCGTCTGGAGCACAAACCGGCCGAGCTGTCCGGTGGTGAGCGCCAGCGTGTGGCCATCGCCCGTGCACTGGTGAACAATCCAGGCCTGGTGATGCTCGATGAACCAACCGGCAACCTCGATTCGCACACCGCCGAAGGCATTCAGGACTTGATGCTGGAACTCAGCACTTCGATGCGCACCGCGTTCCTGGTGGTGACTCACGACATGAACCTGGCCCGCCAGATGGACCGCGTCCTGCAGTTGCAAGAAGGTTGCCTGACCGCCATCTGACCGACCGAAACCCGGTGCCTGTGTAAGGCATCGGGTCTTTTATTTTTATACGGTGCCCCAGCGAATGTTCAGACCGTTATCGATCTTTATCGGCACGCGCTATACCCGCGCCAAACGCCGCAATCGCTTTGTTTCGTTCATCTCGATGACTTCGATGATCGGGCTCGCCCTCGGCGTGCTGGCGATGATCGTGGTGCTGTCGGTGATGAACGGTTTTCAGCGCGAGATGAGCTCGCGCATCCTCGGCATGGTGCCGCACGCGACCATCGTTGGCGTCAAGCCGATCGATGATTGGCAACCAGTGGCCGCTGCCGCGCTGAAAAATCCCGAAGTGACCGCCGCCGTGCCGTTCACCGAGATGGAAGGCATGCTGTCCTACAAGGGCTCGATGCAGCCGATCCAGATCAGTGGTGTCGATCCGGCCCAGGAAGGCAAGGTGTCGATCGTGGCCCAGCACATCGTGCAGGGCCGTCTTGATGATCTGAAACCCGGCGAGTTCGGTGTGGTGATCGGTGAAATCACCGCGCGGCGCTTCCGTCTCAATGTCGGTGACAAGATCACCCTGATCGTGCCGGAAGTCAGCACGGCACCGGGGGGTATCACCCCGCGCATGCAGCGCCTGAACGTAGTCGGTGTGTTCAAGGTCGGCGCCGAACTGGACGGTTCGATGGGCCTGATTCACGTGGCCGATGCCGCGACCATGCAGCACTGGCAGCCGAATCAGGTGCAGAGCGTGCGCCTGGCGGTGAAGGACCTGTACGCCGCGCCAAAAGTCTCCTCGGACATCGCCGCGGGCCTCGGTGCCGACTTCAAGGCTGACGACTGGACCCACACCCAGGGCAGTCTGTTCAGCGCGATGAAAATGGAAAAAACCATGATCGGCCTGCTGTTGCTGATGATCGTCGCCGTGGCGGCGTTCAACATCATCGCCACGCTGATCATGGTGGTGAACGACAAGGGCGCGGACATCGCGATCCTGCGCACCATCGGCGCCACGCCACGGCAGATCATGGCGATCTTCATGGTGCAGGGCACGGTGATCGGCATTGTCGGCACACTGATTGGCGGCGTGCTCGGGGTGATCGCGGCGCTCAACGTCAGTGAAATGGTTGGCTGGGTCGAGCGTGTCACCGGCCAGCACATCTTCAGTTCCGATGTGTACTTCGTCAGCAACCTGCCTTCGGAATTGCAGGGCGGGGATGTGCTGTTGATCTGCTCGGCAGGCTTTATTCTGAGCTTCCTGGCGACGGTGTACCCGGCGTTGCGGGCGGCGAAGATCGAGCCGGCTCACGCGCTGAGATATTCGTAAGCGCCAATACCGCCTTCGCGAGCAGGCTCGCTCCCACAGGGAAATGCATTCCAATTGTGGGAGCGAGCCTGCTCGCGAAGGGGCCGGACCTGCTGGCCTCAAACTCCCTTGGGCAACTCAATCACAAACCGCGTCCACCCCGCAGCCGATTCGCAATGAATCTGCCCTCCATGCGCGCGGACGATCGATTGGGTAATCGCCAACCCCAACCCAGCATGCTCACTGCTGCCTTCCTGCCGCGCCGGATCCGCCCGATAAAACCGGTCAAACAGCCGTGGCAACAGTTCTGTTGAAATGCCTTCGCCACTGTTCTCCACCGACACCTGCACCCTGTGCGGCTGATCGACGATGGACAAGCGCACGCTGCCTGTCGTCGGAGTAAAGCGCAGCGCGTTGTCCAGCAGATTCGACAAGGCCCGGCGCAACATATTGCGATCACCTTCCATGCGCGCATGACCTTCGCGGCTCAGCGTCACCCCGGCGTCCTCGGCCAATGGCGCAAAAAACTCCAGCAGCACATCGCTCTCATCCGCCAGTTCCAGCGCCTCACGCTTGGGCATCAGCAAACCGTGGTCAGCCTTGGCCAGATAAAGCATGTCATTGACCAGTTGCGCCATCCATTGCAGTTCTTCGAGATTGCTGTGCAGGGCTTCGCGGTAATCCTCGATCGGTCGCGGGCGGGTGAGGGTGACCTGAGTGTGGGTCAGCAGGTTCGACAGCGGTGTGCGCAGTTCATGGGCGATGTCGGCTGAGAACGCCGACAGCCGTTGAAACGAGTCGTCGAGGCGTCCGAGCATGGCGTTGAAGCTGTGGGCCATTTCCGCAAGTTCTGGGGGCATTTGCGCTTCCGGCAGTCGGGCATTGAGCGAATTCGCAGAAATCCCACGCGCCACTGCACTCATGCGCCGCAGCGGACGCAAGCCGCTGCGTGCAGCCCAGGCGCCGAGCAGCGCGGTGGCCAGCGCCGACAACCCGACGGTCAGCCAGATCAGGTGCTGCATGCGTTGCAGAAAGTGCTGGTGATGGGTGATGTCCAGCAGCAGTGTCAGTTGGGGCGTATCGGGTTTGTCCGGGTAGAGCGGGGCATTGAGCACGCGATAGTCTATGCCGTCATTGCTGATGGTCGACAGGCCGGGCTGTTGCGGCAAATCCGGTGGCACCTTGATCGAGCTGTCGTACCAGCGCTGGCCATCGGCCCCGGTGATGCGCAGCGAAAGATCGGCCTGCCGGCTGAGTTCATCGGCCAGCCGCGTTTCACTCTCGCTGGCCTGAACATCCTGCAAGGCACGGCGCAAACCGATCAGCTTGCCGTCGAGCAATTGCTGGTCGAGCTCAATGAAGTGCGCCTCGCTGGCGCGGTTGAACAGCACCCCGGCGAACAGCGAGACCACGGCGGTGCAGGCGGCAAACAGCAAGGCCAGACGCGAACTCAGGGACAGGCGAGGCATCAGGCAGGGCGCTCTTCAAGCACGTAACCCATGCCGCGCACGGTGTGGATCAGTTTGTTGGGGAAGTCATCGTCGATCTTCAGGCGCAGGCGCCGGATCGCCACTTCGATCACGTTGGTGTCGCTGTCGAAGTTCATGTCCCAGACTTGCGAGGCAATCAGCGATTTCGGCAGCACTTCACCCTGACGGCGCAGGAGCATTTCCAACAGTGCGAACTCCTTTGCGGTCAGGTCGATGCGCTGACCGCTGCGTTCGACCCGGCGGCGGATCAGGTCCAGACGCAGATCGGCCAGTTGCAGGCTGGTTTCCTGGGGCAGGGCGCTGCCCCGGCGCAGCAGGCTGCGCACCCGGGCCAGCAGTTCGGAGAAGGCGAAGGGTTTGACCAGATAATCGTCGGCGCCGAGTTCGAGGCCGTGAACCCGATCCTCGACGGCATCTTTGGCGGTCAGAAACAGTACCGGCGTGTCGAGGCCGGCAGTGCGCACCGCATGCAGGATCTGCCAACCGCTGCGCTCGGGCAGCATCACGTCGAGGATCAGCAGCGCATAATCACCGCTCAAGGCCAGTTGCTGACCGCTGTTGCCGTCTGCCACCAGCTCTGTGTTGAACCCGGCCTCGGTCAGGCCCTGGCGCAGATAGTGGCCGGTTTTCGGTTGGTCTTCGACGATCAGCAGTTTCATGGGCGGCTCGGGTTGTAGAAACGAAAGCGTTATACCGTGAGAGCAGGCGACAGGCGCCAACCTGACAAAGTTGTAATCTGTCTGTCAGGTAGCTGCCAGCGCGGGCGGGCTAGAGTTTCCCACAGGCTGAACCTTTTCTTGTTGGAGTATGACTATGTTTTTGCGCAACCCTCTGGCCGTCGCCGCCTGTTTGCTGGCGCTGAGTTCACCTGTCTGGGCCGCACCCGCGCACAGCTATGACTTCGGCCAGCCGGCCCCGGCGGCCCAGGCCAGCCGCAGCATCGAGGTGGTGCTGAACGACATGTCGTTCGAGCCGAAGGCGATTCAGGTCAAGGCCGGTGAGACGGTTCGCTTTGTGCTGGTGAATAAAGGCCAGTTGCTGCACGAATTCAACCTCGGCGACGCGGCGATGCATGCCAGGCATCAGCAGGAAATGTTGCAGATGCAGCAAAGCGGCATGCTCACGCCTACCGGCATGAAAGAAATGTCCCACGACATGGCCGGCATGAATCACGGCAGCATGGACCACGGCATGAAGCACGACGACCCCAACAGCGTGCTGATCGAGCCGGGCAAGACCGCTGAGCTGACCTGGACCTTCAGCAAAGCCACCAGCCTGGAATTTGCCTGCAATATTCCCGGTCACTACCAGGCAGGCATGGTCGGCAAACTGACTGTCAGTCAGTAAGCACTCAAAGGCGGGCGCAAAGGCTGATAGAATCCGCTGATTCTTCAGTCAGGTTTCCGCCATGCATCCCGCAGCCGAACATTCGCCGCTGGGCAAATCCAGCGAATACATCGCCACTTACACGCCGTCCCTGCTGTTCCCGATTCCGCGTACCGCGAAATGGGCCGAGCTGGGCCTGACCGCCGAAACCCTGCCGTACAAAGGCGTGGATTTCTGGAACTGCTTTGAACTGTCGTGGTTGTTGCCATCGGGCAAACCGGTGGTGGCGATCGGTGAATTCAGCATTCCGGCGGATTCGCCGAACATCATCGAATCGAAGTCGTTCAAGCTGTACCTGAACTCGCTGAACCAGACGCCGTTTGCCGACATCGCCAGCCTGGAAGCGACGCTGGTCAAGGACTTGTCGGCCGCTGCCGGCAAACCGGTCGGCGTGCGCGTGCGCAGCCTGAAAGATGTCGAAGCCGAAGGCGTCGTGGCGTTGCCGGGCGTGTGCATCGACGATCTGGATATCAGCGTCAGCAACTATGAGCATCCGCGTCCGGAACTGCTGCGTTGCGATGATTCGCGGATTGTCGAAGAGAGCGTGCACAGCCATCTGCTCAAATCCAATTGCCCGGTGACCAGTCAGCCGGACTGGGGCAGCGTGGTAGTCGAATATCGCGGCGCGGCGCTGGATCACGCGAGCCTGCTGGAGTACATCGTCAGTTTCCGCCAGCATTCGGACTTCCACGAACAGTGCGTGGAGCGGATCTTCCTCGACCTGCAACGTTTGCTGAAGCCAGAGAAGCTGACGGTGTTTGCGCGCTATGTGCGTCGGGGTGGGCTGGATATCAACCCGTATCGCAGCACTGAAGCGGTACAACTGCCGAACCATCGCCTGGTGCGTCAATAAATAACCCCTGTAGGAGTGAGCCTGCTCGCGATAGCGGACTGACATTCAACTTGGATGTCGACTGTACACCGCAATCGCGAGCAGGCTCACTCCTACAAGGGACTGCGTTTCAAATCGCACCGATGAAAAAGCCCTGCCATCACTGGCAGGGCTTTTTGCATTTCGGGGGAGGGGAATCAGATCCCCATGCTGCCTAGCGCATTGACGATATTGCGCAGGGTGCCGGCAATGGCCGGGTGTTCGACTTCGAAGCGTTCCACCGCCAGGTTCACACCGTCGGCGATGCTCGCGTCCTGAGTGGCAGTTTCCAGTTTGATTTCCGATTCAATCTGCGCCATCAGCGCACGCAGATCTTCACGCTCGGCTTCGGACAACGGCGGATTCTGCTCCAGTTGCTCGCGCAGGGTATTGAGCTGTTCTTGAAGTTCACGGGCGGGCATGGTGTGGTTCCTTTTATCTATAGGCACTGGCATTGACCGCAGCCGCGCGCCAAAGGTCTATGGCTGACCTTTAGATTAATCCACTCTGCTGCAACCTGCATGATCCCGGTCAGGGCTTTTCGCCTTTGAGGCGGCGCAGGCTGATGTCGGCCAGGCAAGTGTCGAGTTCGCCCAGATGATCGATCACCGAGTGCACGCCGAGACCAAACAACTGCATGGTCGCCTTGCCGCGCAACTGCTCGCGCTCCTTCTGGCTCAAGGCTTGCCACTCGCTCGGCGCCAGGCCACACAACGAGCCGCAGGACGCCAGGCCAATGGTCCACAACCCGGCGTTGAGGCCCGATTGCAGCAGGCGTGGCTCGCCGCTGACCAGCACGCAGCCATCCAGACGGCTGACGTTCAACCCCATCAGCGCCTGCCAGCAGGCGTTCGGCGCTGGCCATGGATTGATTGTTGCTGAATATTGCGTCGGTTTGATCCAACCCGGCAGCGAGGCCGCCAGCGGTTGCGCGAGGGCCGGGGGCAGTTCATCGATCCACGCACAGGGAATCTGCTGGCGCTGCAGGCTGAGCAGGCTGTCGAGGGCGCCAGGCGTGGCGTCGGCCTGTTCGGGCAGTACGCTGGCGTGTTGATGGGCGCGGGCACCGAAATCCACCAGACAGCCACTGAGTCCGAACAGCACGGCGGTCAGACCGGGCGCGGCGACAGGCAAGGCTTCAGCGTGTGTCATGGCAACGTCCCTGAAATAGTCATGAGGCTAGGGGACGGCGGTGACAGTTGGATGACAGGCGTGTGAAGGGGGCTTGGAAAGGTCCTACACGACTCTTCATTGGTAGACTGCCCAAAACGGCTTTTGCGCTTATACTAGCGGTCTTAACGCCTGGGCCCGGGTGCCCGCGCCAGTAAAAATCCAAGGAGTTTTTCTATGCGCTGGAGCAATCCTCTCGCTCAGCTATGTGTATGTGCCAGCGTCTTGCTGGTTCCGTTCGCCGCCAACGCCGCAACGGAAGAAGACCCTTGGGAAAGCGTCAACCGCCCGATCTTCCAGTTCAACGACTTCGTCGACACCTACGCGCTCAAGCCGCTGGCGCAGGGCTACGAGTACGTGACGCCGCAGTTCCTCGAGGACGGCATCCACAACATGTTCCGCAACGTCGGTGATGTCACCAACCTGGCGAACAACATTCTGCAGGCCAAACCGGCAGCAGCCGGTGTCGATACCGCGCGTATCATTTTCAACACCACCTTCGGCCTGCTGGGCTTCTTCGACGTCGGCACGAAAATGGGCCTGCATCGCAGCGACGAAGACTTCGGTCAGACTCTCGGTTACTGGGGCGTTGGCAGCGGTCCGTATGTGATGCTGCCGTTGCTCGGCCCTAGCACCCTGCGTGACGCACCGTCGAAGTACGTCGACAGCTACACCGCTCCGTATCGCTACATCAACGACATCCCGGTGCGTAACTCGACGTTTGGCCTGAACATCGTCGACACCCGCGCCAGCCTGCTGTCGAGCGAGAAGCTGATCAGCGGCGACAAATACACCTTCATCCGCAACGCCTACCTGCAGAACCGCGAGTTCAAGGTCAAGGATGGTAAGGTCGTAGACGATTTTTAATGTCGATCCATGACCAGAAGGCGGCCTCTTGAGGCCGCCTTTTTTGTGTGCGCTTATTTCATCTTCAGAATGGTCAGACCGAGTTTCTGGCTGTCACCGTCCTGGGGCTTGACCCAGACCACTTCAGTCTCGGCCTCCAGTCCGCTCAGCGCCGCGTGCTCGGAGTCGATGCGCACGCTCAAGCGGTCGCCGACCGCGAACTGGCGCGGTGCTTCAACCTGCATGCCACTGCTGGAGAGGTCGATGCACACGCCCGACACCTGATCCCCTTCATGAATCAACACCACATCGGCATCGACCCGCATGCGGATGAAATCGCGCTTTTCGCTGTAGTCCCGACCGGTTTGACTCATGGCTTTGACCTTCCATTGGGTTACGGTTTGAGCTGTTCTTATAACTCTCGGTGATTTGACAAGTAAAGTCGTCAAGCGACCATCGGCGCATGCTTGAAACGCCCCGCGGATGGGAGTACCGTCTGCGCCTTAGAAGGGCACCTCTGGTGCAATCGCGTTCCGGCTCAGTGCTCGAAAGCGGTGCAGCAGAGAGGCTAGAAAGCGAATCCAGTAGTCTGAGCCGGGCCGATGCCCCGCCTGCTACGCCAACCTAATTCTGGCGCCGTTTGCCCACATGCCAAAAACCAGTGCCACGCTGCTGATAATCGATGATGACGAAGTAGTGCGCGCGAGCCTCGCGGCCTATTTGGAAGACAGTGGTTTCAGCGTCCTGCAGGCCAGCAACGGCCAACAGGGTCTTCAGGTATTCGAGCAAGACAAGCCCGACCTGGTCATCTGCGATCTGCGCATGCCGCAGATGGGCGGTCTCGAATTCATCCGTCAGGTCACCGAGCGGTCACCGCAAACGCCGATGATCGTCGTTTCGGGGGCCGGCGTGATGAACGACGCGGTCGAGGCGCTGCGCCTGGGTGCAGCTGACTACCTGATCAAGCCTCTCGAAGACCTGGCCGTGCTCGAGCACTCGGTGCGTCGAGCGCTTGATCGTGCGCGCCTGCTGCTGGAGAACCAGCGCTACCGCGAGAAGCTGGAGAAGGCCAACCGCGAGCTCGAAGCCAGCCTGAACCTGCTCCAGGAAGACCAGAATGCCGGTCGCCAGGTGCAGATGAACATGCTGCCGGAAAGCCCGTGGCGCATTGACGAATTTCAGTTTGCTCACCAGATCATCCCGTCGCTGTACCTGTCGGGTGATTTTGTCGATTACTTCCGCGTCGACGAGCGTCGGGTGGCATTCTACCTGGCCGACGTCTCGGGCCATGGCGCCTCTTCAGCGTTCGTCACCGTGCTGCTGAAGTTCATGACCACGCGCTTGCTGTTCGAGTCCAAGCGCAACGGCACGTTGCCGGAATTCAAGCCTTCGGAAGTGCTTGGTCATATCAACCGGGGGCTGATCAGCTGTAAGCTGGGCAAGCACGTCACAATGGTCGGTGGAGTCATCGACGAGGAGACCGGTTTGTTGACCTATAGCATCGGCGGCCATCTGCCGTTGCCTGTGTTGTACACGCCTGACAGTGTTCGTTACCTCGAAGGCCGCGGTTTGCCGGTGGGCTTGTTCAATGAGGCCACCTACGAAGATCACGTGCTTGAGCTGCCTCCGACTTTCAGCCTGACGCTGATGTCCGACGGCATTCTGGATCTGTTGCCAGAACCGACGCTCAAGGAAAAAGAAGCTGCTTTGCCTCAACGGGTGAAGGCGGCGGGCGGCAGCCTGGATGGTCTGCGGCAAGTGTTTGAATTGGCCACGCTAGGGGAGATGCCGGATGATATCGCCCTGTTGGTGTTGAGCAGGAATCTTCAATGAGTACCGGTAGAATCCAGTTCGCCGAGCAGGACGGCACCTTCGTCCTGAAGTTCGTCGGTGAAGTTCGCCTGACCCTGTGTTCGGCGTTGGATGCGACTATTGAGAAAATCTTCACCGCGTTGAATTTCAACGCGATCGTGATCGATTTGACCGAAACCCGTAGCATCGACAGCACCACCCTCGGTCTGCTGGCCAAACTGTCGATCCTGTCGCGGCAAAAGGTCGGCCTGCTGCCGACCGTCGTCACCACCCACGAAGACATCACCCGCCTGCTGCAATCGATGGGCTTCGAGCAGGTGTTCAACATCGTCAACCACCCGGTGCCTTGCCCCGAGTGCCTGGACGATCTGCCGGATCAGGATCAGTCCGAAGAAGTGGTGCGGATCAAGGTGCTCGAAGCGCACAAGATCCTCATGGGCCTGAACGACTCCAATCGTGAAGCCTTCCATGATCTGGTGAATGCCCTCGAAAGACACTGATTCCCTAGGGGGGGAGGGTGTTTGTTCCGGCCTCTTCGCGAGCAAGCCCGCTCCCACAGTGATTGAGTGAACCCGAGATCTTCATTCCACACCTGACCCTGTAGGAGCGGGCTTGCTCGCGAAGGCGTCAGTTCAGACGATGCATCCTCCCGCGCAGCATAAATAAAAAGGGCGAACCCAACCGGGTTCGCCCTTTTTGCATTTCAGCGACTCAGATCACAGCTTGGCCTGCAGCAGCGCCTCAAGCTTCTCCTGGTCACGGGCAAACTGACGGATGCCCTCAGCCAGTTTCTCGGTGGCCATCGCGTCTTCGTTGGACAGCCAGCGGAACTGTGCTTCGTTCAGGATCAGGCGGGCTTCGCCAGCGTGGCCAGGAGCGAGTTTGCGCTCCAGTTTGCCGGTGTCTGCCGCGAGCTTGTCGATCAGGTCCGGGCTGATGGTCAGACGGTCGCAACCGGCCAGTTGCTCGATCTGGCTCAGATTACGGAAGCTGGCGCCCATGACCACGGTCTTGTAGTCATTGGCCTTGTAGTAGTTGTAGATGCGAGTGACCGACTGTACGCCCGGATCATCGGCGCCGGTGTAGTCGTTGCCGTTGGCCTTCTTGTACCAGTCATAGATGCGGCCCACGAACGGCGAGATCAGGAATACCCCGGCGTCAGCGCAAGCGGCAGCCTGAGCGAAGGAGAACAGCAGGGTCAGGTTGGTCTGGATGCCTTCCTTCTCGAGGATCTCCGCTGCGCGGATGCCTTCCCAGGTCGAAGCGATCTTGATCAGCACGCGGTCACGGCCGATGCCGGCCTTGTCGTACAGTTCGATCAGGCGATGTGCACGCTTGAGCACGGCGTCCTGGTCGAACGACAGGCGCGCATCCACTTCGGTGGAAATCCGGCCCGGGATCACTTTGAGGATTTCCTGGCCGACGGCGACGCCAAAACGGTCGCTGGCCAGGCCCACATCGCCCTTGCAGTCGCTGACGCAGGCGTTCAGCAGCTCGGCGTAAGCCGGGATGGCGGCTGCCTTGAGCAGCAGGGAAGGGTTGGTGGTGGCGTCGACCGGCTTGACCCGGGCGATCGCTTCGAAGTCGCCGGTGTCGGCAACCACGGTGGTCATCTGTTTGAGTTGTTCCAGCTTGGAAGTCATGGGTGTGCTCTGTCCTGTGGGTTTGACGACATTACCCGAGCGCTGACAGTCACTCAAGGGTATCCGGGCGTATCGGAGGCCCCGCTGGCAACAACCTGAGAACGGCTGCTTGATGGGCGGGGCGCGGTATCGATGAATACGATGCCAAAAGCGGTCACAGGTTCAAAGCAACTGACGGCCAGCGCCCCTTGGGCACATCAATGGAGGTTATTGCTGGCTCAGTTGGGTTTTGACCGCTGTTTCCGCCGGTTTCGGCTGGCCGTCGGCGGTCAGCAGACCGAAGTTCTTCTCGCGGTCATTGCTGCCGGTGTCGCTGTTTTTCCATTCGTAAATCGAGGTCAGGGCAATGTTGCGGGTTTTGATATCGGCCACGAATGCACTGATTTTACTGGCTTGGCCTTCGGTGCCGCCGTTGGAGGGGAGCGCCGAGATACCCCATTCGCTGATCACCCCCGGCAGATGGAAGTTCTGCTGGATAAACGTCTGGGCGTTGCTGATCTGTGTGCCGGTCATGCCATAGGGATGGTAGGAAACCGCGCTGAGGCATTTGGGGTATTCGCTGACAATTCGGTTGAGTGCCACGGTGGACGCCGAGCCGGCAGTCGGCGGGCGGGCAAAGCCAAAACCGATCACCGGGATGGCTTGCGGCTTGTCCTGCAGGGTTTTGCACGCCGCGCTCATGAACGGCACGAACGTCGTATCGAAATTGCCGGTCGGCCAGTAGGTGTCGAGGTCCGGCTCATTCCACAGCTCGACTGCGACCAGTTGTGAGCCATAGGTCGCTGCCAGGCTGGTCAGCGCGTTGGCATACGCGACCCCCGCGTTCGCCAGATCATTGGCCGGTAACGGCTTGGTCGCGCGCAGGGTCATCAGCACCGGCAGACCGGCTGCGCGGGCCACGGCGAAGGCATCGCTGATCTGCTTCTGGTAGGCCGCGCTGGGCAGGCTGTCAGTCCATACGCCAAAACGCACGAAACTGAATCCGGTGGCTTTGACGCGCTCGGCGTCGGCAGCGGAGAAGGTCTGGACTTTGACCTGAACTCCGATGGTCTTGTTGGTGGGTAATGCCGGGAACAGTTCATTGGCCTGACTCTCGCCGGTTGCCGCCAGCAGTAACAGGGTCAGGGCGCTCAGGTGTTTGAGATGGGCTGACTTCATGTCGGTTCTCCAGGTGAGAAATGACAACGGCGAAAAGGTATCTCGTGATAACTGCTTCGAAACTAACATTGGCACTAAGTGCGCCAATGTTATTTTTTGTCAGGAAAACCAGACCTGAAAATCACAGTTATTTTTAGTCCGGTAATTCTATTTTGGCGACTTTTGGCGCTGTGGTACTTAATACACTGGTACTGACAGGGCGAATCTATTTCTGAGTGCAGAATGATCTAGTGGGTTCATTAAGATCCGCTCTAGATGTTGGCAGAATGATATTACACAGGAATGTAAACCTTGTTCAAAAAGATCCTTGTCGTGTGCGTTGGCAATATTTGCCGAAGTCCGACAGCAGAACTTCTGCTGCGTAACGCGCTGACCCCCTCAACCATCTCTGTGACTTCCGCAGGCCTCGCGGCGCGGGTTGGTGAAGGCATGGAAGCGTCGGCGCGCCAGGTGCTGGAAGACCACGGGCACAGCGCGGAGGGCTTCCAGGCCCGGCAATTGACCGCCGATATCGTCAATGAATCAGACCTGATTCTGGTCATGGAAAAACAACATGTGAATCAGGTACTGAAGATTGCCTCGCACGCTCGAGGCAAAGTGTTTCTTCTTGGCAAGTGGCAGAGCGAAAGAGAAATACAGGATCCGTATCGTCAAGGTAAGGCCGCTTTTATTCATGCCCATGCATTGATTGAAGATGCTGTTAGCTCGTGGGCGCAGCGCCTCGGACATTGATGAATATTCTTCAGATCAGTGAATGGTAAGAAAGACTTATGCAGTTACCGTCAGTAATCGCCAACCGTGATAACGATCAAGACAGTATTGATCTTCTGGGTATATTCGGCAGTTTGATCGACCAGAAATGGCTGATCGGTGCATTCACCGGTGCCTTCATGGCCGCAGGTGTTGCCTATGCGGTATTGGCGACGCCGGTGTACCTGGCGAACGCGCTGGTTCAGGTCGAACCGAAAAAGAACGACATGCTCGGCTTTTCCGACCTCAGCAGCATGCTCGGCGGGCAATCGCCGTCGGTGACCGAAATCGGCATCATCAAGTCCCGCGCGGTGATCGGCAAAACCGTCGATGACCTGCGCCTGGACATCGACGTCACCCCCAACACCTTCCCGGTCATCGGCGGTTTTCTCGCCCGGCGTTATCGCGGCGAAACCGAATTCAGCGTGGCGCCGCCGCGTTTTGGCCTCAACAGCTACGCCTGGGGCGGCGAGCGTCTGGAGTTTACCCGGCTCAATCTGCCCAAAGAACTGTTGGGCAAGAAGCTCACCCTGGTGGCTGGCGAACAACAACACTTCCAATTGCTCGATGACAACGACAACCTGCTGGTCGAGGGCGTCGCCGGCGAAGCCTTCGCCCAGGACGGCGTCGAGGGTTTGATCGAACGCCTGCAAGCCAACCCCGGCACACGCTTTGAAGTGGTGCGCTATCCACGGATCGTGACCATCCAGGGTTACCAGGATGCGCTGGATATTTCCGAGCAAGGCAAGGAGTCGGGGATTATTCGCCTGGCGCTGGCCAGTTCCGATGCCGCCGAGGCAGTGAAGATCCTCAACAAGATCGCCGCGCTGTACGTCGATCAGAACGTGCGTCGCACCTCGGCGGAAGCGGCGCAAAGCCTGGCGTTCCTGCAAAGCCAGTTGCCGCAGGTCAAGCGTGATCTGGCCAAGGCCAGCGATGCGCTCAACGCGTATCAGACCCGTGGCAAGACCGTGAACATTTCCCTGGAAACCCAATCGGTGCTGGGTCAATCCGTGGCGCTGGAAACGCGGATTTCCGAGCTGAAAATGCAACAGGCGGAAATGGATCGCAAGTTCACCAAGCAGCATCCGGCGTATCGCGCGCTGATGTCGCAGATTGGCGAATTGACCCAGCAGCAGAAATCGCTGGAAGGCAAGGTCGGTGATCTGCCGGCCACGCAACAGGAACTGCTCAACCTGACCCGCGATGTGGAAGTCGCTTCGCAGATCTACACGCAGTTGCTGAACAAATCCCAGGAGCTGGACATCGTTCGCGCCGGTGCGGTGGGCAATGTGCGCCTGATCGATCCGGCGGATGTCGACCTGAGCAGTCCGGTCAAACCGAAAAAAGCCCTGATCGTGTTGATCGCGACGTTCCTCGGCGCCTTTCTCGGTGTGGCGCTGGTGCTGTTGCGCAAATCCCTGAGCAAAGGTCTGGAAGGCCCGGAAGCCATCGAACAGCTCGGGCTGCCGGTGTACGCCTCGATTCCCTACAGCACGCTGCAACGGGAAGAAGACAGCAAAAAAGTACGGGCCAAAATCACCGCCGAAACACCGGCCTATCTGCTGGCGCTGCGCAACCCGACCGACTTGTCCATCGAGTCGATTCGCAGCCTGCGCACCTGCCTGCATTTCGCCGCGCTGGATTCGACCAACAACCGCATCATGATCTCCGGTCCCAGCCCGCAGGTCGGCAAGACCTTCGTCTCGTCCAACCTCGCAGCGGTCATGGCGCAAAGCGGTCAGCGCGTGTTGCTGATCGACGCCGACATGCGCAAGGGCCACCTGCACAAGACGCTGAATGTTCCGATCGCCAATGGTCTGTCGGACCTGCTGGTCAAGCGCTGCAGCATCGAGCAGGCGATCAATAAGGTGGAAATCGACAACCTGCATTTCATCAGCCGTGGCCAGGTTCCACCCAATCCTTCCGAGCTGCTGATGCACGCCAACTTCCGCGATCTGCTCGCCGAGCTGAGTCAGCGCTACGACGTGGTGATCATCGATACACCGCCACTGCTGGCGGTGACGGACGCGGCGATTGTCGGGCGTGAAGCCGGGATCAGCCTGATCGTCACGCGGTTTGCGGTGAACCCGGCCAAAGAGATCGAAATGACCATTCGCCGCTTCGCGCAGAACGGCATCGAGCTCAAGGGCGCGGTGTTCAACGGCGTCGAGAAGCGCGCCGCCAGTTACTACGGCAACGGCAACTACGGTTACTACAACTACGAATACGCGTCCGACAAATCCTGAGTGTCAGCGATTGTCCTTACATGCAAGGAAGTGGGTGGGTTGTGAAGAAAATACTGCACGTGGCTGAAACGATAAAAGGTGGGGTCGCCACCGTTATCCGCACCATCTCGGCCTCTCCCGAAGGCCAGGACTCGAATTACGAGCTGGTCTATCTGGTGCCGCTCGACCAGAAAAAAGAGCTGCACGGTATCGATGAGCAGCAGATTCGCACGTTCGAACGCAGCGGGCGCGATGTGCGTTCGCTGCTGCGTTTTGCCTGGCAACTGACCCGAGTGATGCTCAAGGAAAAACCCGACGTGGTGCATTTGCACAGCACTTTTTCCGGGGTGATCGGCCGCGTGGTCTGCGTGCTTCTGCGACCGTGGCGCAAGCCGAAAATCGTCTACTGCCCGCACGCCTTTTCGTTCCTGATGGAAAGCTCGCCGACCAAGCAGAAGCTCTACGCGTGGATCGAGCGCGTCCTGCAGCGGGTGACCGACGTGATCATCTGCGTCAGCCGCTACGAGATGGACAAGGCCGCGCGGTTCGGCATTCAGCGCAAGCGCATGAAACTGATCTACAACGGCATTCATCAGCGTGACGAGGCGCCGAAGGTCGAGAGCCCCGCGCCGATTCATCTGTTGTTCGTCGGTCGTCTCGACTACCAGAAAGGTTTCGACGTGTTGCTCAAGGCCTTCGCCAAGGTGCAACGCAGCGATCTGAAGCTGACGGTGGTCGGCAGTGCGGTCAACGAGGACAAGGTCGAGTGTCCGCAGATGGACGCCGTCGAGTACCTGCCGTGGGTCACCCCGGCCGAGGTGCAGGCGCTGTATCAACAGGCCGACGCGCTGATCGTCCCGAGTCGCTGGGAAGGCTTCGCCATGGTGCCGCTGGAAGGCATGGCCATGGGCTTGCCGGTGATTGCCAGCAACTGCACGTCGCTGCCCGAACTGGTCACCCATGAAGTGTCCGGCTACGTCTTTCCTACCGGTGATCACCAGGCGCTGGCCGATGTGCTGGCGCGAATCCAGAAGCCGCGGTTGCTCGACCTCGGCAGCGAGGGCCGGAACATCGTGCGCGAGCGTTTCAGCGCCGCGCTGATGATCCGCCAGACCTACGACGTGTATTGCGCTCCCACTTATTAAGTAGAACTCAAGCTTATGAACGTAACGATTTTGCATGGCTACAGTGCGTCCAACTCCGGTGACGGCCTGCTCGTCGATCTGGCCATCGCGTTGGTGCAGCGCAACTTTGGCGACGACACCGCGATCAATGTCGTGGCGTCCGATCCGCAGTCTTTCGCCTACTTGCCGCACCCGCGTTTCGACGCACCGGTGATGGCGGCCAAGGGGCTGGGCCGGGTCAAGCAGGCGGTGTTCCTCAATCAGTCGTATGCCGGGCTGGCGGATCTGTTGCGCAAGACTGATCTGATCGTCGGCGTCGGTGGCGGCTACATGCGCTCGAAAAGTGCCTTCGAACACATCAAGCTGAAACTGGGCCACGCCAAGCAACTGGAAACGGCGATTCTCAGCAAGGTGCCGTCGGTGTACCTGCCGCAAAGCATCGGGCCGTTCCATGGCGAGAGCCGCAAGATCGTCGAACACTACGCCAGCGCCGATGCGGTGTTCGTGCGCGATAACCGTTCCTCGGCGATGTTCGATGCCTGCGAAAACGTCTACCGCGCGCCGGATCTGGCGGTGCAGTCGTTGGCCAGCAAGATTCTTCAGCAACCCAAGTTCACCCGCTGCGCCGCGTCGCCGGCCACCGTGTGCGTGGTGCTGCGCAAACCGCCGGAGTGGAGCAAGGAAAAGAAGATCGCCTACGTCGCCAACCTGAAGTTGCTGCTGCAGCGCCTGAAGAACAAAAGCAAAGTGGTCTGCGCCGTGCAGAGCGCCGTTCGCGGCAACGATGACGGTGCGTTCTATCGCGAACTGGGCATCACCGAAGACCTGCTGTCGTTGAAGGCGACGATTGCCCAATATCAGCCGGATCTGGTGATTTCGGTGCGTCTGCACGGCGCCATCGAGTCGCTGCTGTCCGGTGTCCCGGCGTACCACATCAGCTATGAACGCAAAGGCTTTGGCGCCTATCAGGACATGGGCGTGGAAGACTGGGTGATCAATGGCGGCGACATCGATGTCGAGCAGATCATCGACACCGTTTACGCGCCGAACGCGCTGTCGAACTTTGGTAAACGCCTGACCGACACCTGCCGCGAGATCGAGGCAAAAACCGTGGCCATGGACGAGATCATCAAAGGCGTCGTTCGATGATATTTCGGTTGCTGCTTCGCGGCGGAGCGTTAGGCGCGAAGTTCTTGCTGGTGTTGGCCATCACCCATTACCTGGGCTACGAAGCGTTGGGGTTTTACGGGGTGGTGGTCGCGGCTTCGTTGATCGCCTCGAAGTTCTACAGCGTCGGTTTCAGTTCCGAGATCAATCGGCTGATCAGCGTCGGCGGCAGTTCGCGGCGGGTGGTCGACAAAGTCCTGCTGCTGTATCTGGCGGTGGGGCTGCTGCTGTCGCTGCTGACAGTGGAGATTTACTCGCTGTTCCAGCAGGTCGAGGCGGGCACCGCGTTGATTCTTTGCGTGACGCTGGTGCTGCTCACCGAACACCTGTCGTTTGAGATCAATTCGTTCGTGTTTTCCGCGCAGAAAGCCACGGCGGGCGCGCTGCTGTTTTTCATCAAGACTGGCCTCTGGGCGCTGCTGGCGGTGGGCGGGATGATGCTCGACTGGGTGTCCAGCATCGCCAGTGTGCTGTGGCTGTGGGTGGCCGCCAACGTGCTGGTGATCATCGCCGGTTACCTGATTGTGGTGAGCGTGCACAAGGGCCGGGTCAGCGCGGCGCTGACCACGGCGACCGTGTGGAAGGCCGGGTTGCCGTTCTACTTCGGTACGGGGCTGATCGCGCTGAGTCAGTACGCCGAGCGCTTCCTGATTGCCGATCTCGAACCGTATGCCAATCTCGGTAAATACGTGTACGCGTGGTCGGCGGCGAACACTTTGCAAGCGCTGTCCTACGCGGTGGTGGCGGTGGTCGGTATTCCGGTGCTGGCCAAGCGGTTTCAGGCGGATCAGCAGGCGTTTACGGTCAGGCATTTGTTCGTCAACAAGTGGGTGATGCGCTCGCTGCTGGTTTCGGCGGCGGTGGCGGTGCTGATTTTCCTGTTCTTCAACGTGGTGCTCGACTACGTCGCCACCAGCGTGCCGCGTCCGGATAACGCGATCCTCGGTGTGCTGATCTTTTCCTTTGCCCTGCGGGCCATTGGCGACATCGTCTGGGGCGGTCTGATCGCTTCGAAAAACAGTCGAGTGTCATTCGCCAGCGCGGCGATCTGCCTGCTGGTGTCGGTTCCGGTCAGCTACCTGCTGATCAAGCACTATTCGATTTATGGCGCGGCGTGGGGCAATGTCTTCGCGATCATCGTCCAGCTCGGGGTGATTGCCGTGTTGACTCGGGCGACCCGTGTAAAAGGGGCGCTGGCATGGGGTTGAAGTTGCCGTGCATCGAGTTTCGCGGACGCAAACTCGATTCCTCGCTGTCGTTCCTGATTCTGTTCACCGGGCTGTTTCTGTCGGTGGCGATGCCGCTGTTGATCCCCCGTGCTCCGGGCCCGGATGCGATGACGTTGTGGTCGTCCTATGCGCGCGCCGACAACTGCAATTTCTGGAACCCGTTCTCGCCGGATCGCTCCTCCTATGAGTGTTCGGCGTTCCTACTGCGGCCCACCGGGATCAACCTGACCAACGCCTGGGCCTACGGGATGTTCTGCAATTTCTTCCTCACGGCGATTCCGGTGGTGGTGTTCCGCCGCATGCCGCTGGCGATCTTCGGCACCCTGTGTCTGTGGGGGATTGTGCGCTCGTTTTTTCTGGAAAACCTGACCAAGGAAATCATCGTTTCGGTGGCGGTGCTGAGCATTTTGTTCAGCTCGCTGACGCGTAAATATCGTGGCGGATTTTTTTTGTCGGCGGTGATCTACGGCGTGCTGATCCGGCCTTACTGGATTCTGTTTTCGTTGTCGTGGGTCGGCGTCTGCGTGATGAAGAAGTACGTGTCGCGCTTCACCTTCTTCCTGATGCTGTTTCTGTTTTATCTGGCGGTGGCCATGGCGATTCAGCTGGCGCTGGGGTTTCCGGTGTCGTCGATTCGCGCCAGCAACAACGAGTTGCGTACGGCGGGGGAGGAGGGTTCGAAATCGCTGATCGTCTCGTGGCTCAGCGGCAGCGACTTTGTCTCGCAGGCGTTGGACTCGATGATCATTTTTTTCCGCCTGTCGTTCCCGGTGGAGCTGATTCTGTTGTCCGGGCCGGGCCAGGTGATCTTCGTCGCGTTGATGATCATGACCGCGCTGCTGCTGTTCAAAGTCATCACTTCCACCGATTACAAAGGCGCGCCGATCGAGACCAAACCCAAGGAACTGATCGCGATTCCGCTGGCTTTCCTGCTGGTGCAGGGTTTGTTCGAGCCGGACTTCGGTTCCTTCGCCCGGCACTTTTCCATGGTGGTGCCGGTGTTGTTTGTCGGCCTGGGTTTGATGTTGCGCGCCAACAAACCGGTGCGGGTTGAATCAAGAGTTCTGAATTAAGGCGGGTGCTGTATGTCGAGCAAGAAAAAATCGCTGGAGATCGAAACCCTGCGTGGCCTGGCGTGCCTGCTGCTGGTGCTCTATCACGTCATCGGCCCGTTGGGCGGGGGCTTGAAGATCGATCTCGGCTCGCCGTTCCGCGTCATCGCCGACTCGATGGTGTACGTGCGCATGCCGCTGTTCACCTTCATTTCCGGCTACATCTATTCGATCTACAAAATTCGCGGCAATGACTTTTCCGCATTCTTCAGCGGCAAGGTGCGGCGGCTGATCGTGCCGCTGTTTTGCGTCGGCGTGCCGTTCTCGGTGTTGCAGGCGGTGGGGCCGGGGGTGAACAAGGACGTGGGTGTGATCGATGCGTTGTTGTCGTTCTGGGTGCCGGTCAATCACTTCTGGTTCCTGCAGGCGGTGTTCATCATTTTCATGTTTGTCGGGCTGCTCGAATGGCGCGGGCTGCTGCGCTCGATGACGCGCTTGTACCTGCTGTTCGGGTTCGCTGCGGCGGTGTTTCTGTTGCCACCGTTCAAGCTTGATGCGTTCGGCATCAATGGGGCGATTTACCTGCTGCCGTTTTTTGTGGCGGGGATGATCGGCCAGGAAAATGTCGAGGCGCTGAAGCAGCGGTTCAAGGTGATCGGGCCGCTGGTGTTTGTGTTGATCTCGCTGACGCTGCTGTACGTGGCGGCGATTGATCGCGAGCTGATCGTTGACCGCCGCAGCCTGATCGGTCTGACCGTGGGCTGCGTGTCCTGCATCGCCTTGCTGTCGAGTGACATGCGCTCGAAGTGGCTGACCTGGCTGGGCGGCTACTCTTACGCGATCTTCCTGTTCCACGTGCTGTTCGCCGCGACTTCACGGTTTGTCATGGGGCGGCTGGGGATAAAAGACGAAAGCATTCTGGTGCTCAGCGGCGTGCTGTTCGGCTTGTTGGGGCCGGTGGTGTTGTCGATGATTTTCAGCCGCTTCAATGTCACTTCGGTGCTGTTTCTCGGGGAACGTGCGGCGAAGAAGAAGCCAGCGGTTGGCGTTACTCCAGTGGTGCCGGCCAATAGCTGAAAAGCTTCGCGAGCAAGCCCGCTCCCACAGGGATTGTGTGAGTTGCCGAGATCCAATGTGGGAGCGGGCTTGCTCGCGAAGGGGCCATTCCAGACTGAAGGAAATAACGCATGTTGGCAGTAGATGACGCTCAGCCCGTCGCGGCGTCGGTGGTGGAAGTGGGCGATGCCCGCGAGCGCTTTGCGCAGTGGCGCGAAGGTAAGGCCGGGAGGGTGTTGTCGGTCTCGGTGATCGGCGACAGCTACAGCGCCGGGCAGAATTTTTATCTGAACAAACTGGTGCAGCGCGTGGCCGGCGAGGTCGGTTTTGCCGGCCCCGGTTATGTCGGTTTCAACCATGGCGCGGCGCTTGGTGGCACGCACTTCAAATACACCCGCAGCAGCGAAAAATTTTTCGGTGGTGGCTGGCAAGTGTCCGGCCTTGGCCAGGCCAGCCCCGACAGCCGCACGGTGACCGGCAAACCCGGCGCCTGGCTGCAAATCGATGCCAGTCCGACACCCGCCATCGACACCAAAGTCACTCAGGCGAACCTGCTCTACCTGGGCAGCGGCGAGCCCAGTGAGCTGCGTTACCGTTGGACGCCCGCGCAAGACTGGCAGCCCTTGAAACTTGAAGGGGCAGGCGTACAGGAAGTACCGCTCGCAGGTCTCTCTTCGGCGGCAGACTGGTCATTCAAACTGGAAGTGGTGAAGGGCGCGCCGACCTTGTTTGGCCTGTGGCTGAGCAACGATCAGCACGGCGTGCGGGTCTCGAAACTGGCGGCATCGGGCGCGGCATCGGCGGATTTCTATCACCAGGACCCGCAATGGCAGGTGCAGTGGAAAGCTGTCGTGTCGAAGATTCCCGCCGACGTTTACCTGATCATGCTCGGCGGCAACGATCAGGGCTTCGGGGTCAAACCCGAACAGTACCTGCACAACGTTCAGGGCTTGGTGGCGATGATCCGCGAGATTCAACCGGCGGCGAGCATCAACCTGATCATGCGTCAGGACACCACGCGTTCCAGTGCCTATCCGATGTCAGCGTATGCGCAAGTCCTGCAACCGTGGGCGCATGAGCAGCAGTTGGGCTTTGCCAATCTGCAATGTGCGTTCGGCCCTGACGTCAAACGCTATGCGGCGGCGATGATCGGGCCGGACAGGATTCATCCGCAGCCGGCCACGGGCGGGAAGGTGATTGCCGATTACTTCTATCGCTGGATTGTCAGTGGCATCAACGCGGACAGTTGCGACCCCACCAAACCTATGTAGGAGCTGCGGCACGCTGCGATCTTTTGATCTTAAAAACAAGATCAAAAGATCGCAGCGTGCCGCAGCTCCTACAGGGGGAGCGTTTATTGGAATTGGTCTATTTGGCTCAGGAGCTCGGCAGTCTTCTGCGGCATCAACTGCGTCGCACACCGCGTCTCGACATTGATGATGATCGCCGGCTCGTTGCAGCACAGGCGTACGCGGAAGCGCCAGTCGCTGAAGATCACTTTCAACCCATCACGGTCATCCATTTCCAGCGCCTGCTCGGCATAGCGTTGTTTCAGATGGGCGAGCAGGGGGTAGGGATCCGCCAGCGCTCGGCGAATGTCGCCGGACGCCGGAAACATGCCGATGCGCTCCACCAGCAGAATGCTGCCCAGCCACGACTCGTTGGCGCTGGGCAACGGCTGATGGCGTGGCAGCCAACTCACCGCCCCGAGGTTGCCCACCTCCCGTTCAATCTCTGCTGCATGCTGTGCCATGTTCATGGGTTGCCTCCTGAAAAGAGAAGTGGGCGGGAGCCGTCTCAGCGGCCCTTGAGGTAAACGTTGTCGTAGCAGAAGTTGGTCGCCTGCAGGTAACCCTCGGCGTCGCCGCAGTCGAAGCGCAGGCCCTTGAACTTGTAGGCCAGCACGCAACCGTTCTGCGCCTGTTTCATCAGCGCGTCGGTGATCTGGATCTCGCCGCCCTTGCCCGGTTGGGTGTCGGCGATCAGGTCGAAGATGTCCGGGGTGAGGATGTAGCGGCCGATGATCGCCAGGTTCGACGGGGCATCCTGCGGCGCGGGTTTCTCCACCATGTTATTGACCCGATAGATGCCGTCGGACATCAGCTCGCCGGCGATCACCCCGTACTTGTGGGTCTGGTCAGCCGGGACTTCCTGGATGGCGACGATCGAGCAGCGGAATTTCTTGTACAGCTGGATCATCTGCGACAGCACGCCGTCACCTTCCAGGTTCAGGCACAAGTCGTCGGCCAGCACCACGGCAAAGGGTTCATCGCCGATCAACGGGCGGCCGCTGAGAATCGCGTGACCGAGGCCCTTCATTTCCACCTGACGGGTGTAGGAGAAGGTGCAGGTGTCGATCAGTTCGCGGGTACCGGCGAGGAATTTTTCTTTCTCGGTGCCGCGAATCTGGTGTTCGAGTTCGTAGCTGATATCGAAGTGGTCTTCCAGCGCACGCTTGCCCCGACCGGTGACGATGGCCATGTGTTGCAGGCCGGCGTCCCGTGCTTCTTCAACGGCGTATTCGATCAACGGTTTGTTGACGATCGGCAGCATCTCTTTCGGCATGGCTTTGGTCGCCGGCAAGAAACGCGTGCCGTAACCGGCAGCGGGGAACAAACATTTACGAATCATAAAAGTATCCTGGACAGTCATGGAACACAGGCAACGGATGCGCACACTTACGAAGGCGCACAAGTTTCAATGATTATTGAACGAGTACTTTAATACCTGAGTCAGGTTGTTAATGGCAATTAGCGCGAAGGCTAAAACATGACAATGTTATGAGATGTCGGTAACAACGTTATTAGTTATTTTTAGTCGGTATCTGTTGATAGTGATGAGTGTACTTGGGGTGCTAATAAGTACCGGGCAATACAGTTTGACCTGCAAAAATATTTATTGCCAGTGGTTGAACCAATTTTGTTTGAGGCTGTTGTCGTCCTTATTTGTGTGGTGCGCCACAGATTGAATAAAAGGGACTTGACACGCTACTTGTCACTTATCCAATGACGGACCGCGCTATGAAGATTCTGGTAACGGGTGGTGCCGGCTATATCGGCTCGCACACCACACTTGCGCTGCTTGAAGCAGGTTATGAAGTTGTTGTACTGGATAATCTTTGCAACAGCAGCGATGCGGCACTGCACGCGATAGAAGGTATTTGCGGCAAAAGCGCGCTGATGATTCGTGGCGATGTCTGCGACCGGGCGTTGCTCGACCGGATTTTCCGCGAGCATCAAATCGACGCGGTGCTGCATTTTGCCGGGCTCAAGGCCGTCGGCGAGAGCGTGCGCAAGCCGCTGGATTACTACGAAAACAACGTCGGCGGCAGCATCACCTTGTGTCAGGCGATGGCCGCAGCGGGCGTGTTCCGGCTGGTGTTCAGCTCGTCGGCCACGGTGTACGGCGAGCCTGAACAGATGCCGATCCGCGAGGATTTCCCCACCGGCATTCCGACCAATCCTTATGGTCAATCCAAGCTGATCGTCGAGAACGTGCTGCGCGACCTGAGTCAGGCCGAGCCGCGCTGGAGCATCGCCTTGCTGCGTTACTTCAACCCGATCGGTGCGCATCACAGCGGGCATATGGGCGAAGACCCCAGCGGCATCCCCAATAACCTGCTTCCTTACATCAGCCAGGTCGCGGTCGGCAGCCTGCAGGAGTTATCGATCTTCGGCGACGATTACCCGACCATCGATGGCACCGGGGTGCGCGATTACATCCACGTCGTCGACCTCGCCGATGGCCATCTGAAGGCCTTGCAGTCGATTGCCGGACGCCCGGGCATTCACACCTGGAACCTTGGCACCGGCGACGGCTACAGCGTGATGCAAGTACTGCACGCTTTCGAACAAGCCAGCGGGCGACCAGTGCCGTACCGGGTGATGCCGCGTCGCAGCGGTGACATTGCCGAGAGCTGGGCCGACGCGTCCAAGGCTGCCAAAGAGCTCGGCTGGAAAGCCACGCGCAGTTTGCAGGACATGGTCACCGACACTTGGCGCTGGCAATCCAATCATCCGCGCGGTTATCTCGAATGATGTCGTTCTAATACTGAATGTTAGTTTCGGTCAGCTGTTAGATATCGTCGGGAAAATACGCTGGAAATGCCTTTTGCATGTCCGTAGATATAAACCTGCCGTTCGACTTTTATCAGTTGGGTAAGACTGTGAAAGAACGACGGATCTTGTTCGCGCATTTTGCGGACTTGAACGCTACCACCGCTAACACAGGCCGGTTTTTAACAGGCCGAATGTTAGAAAGGAGTTGATATGAAAAAAGTGATGGCGATTGCCCTGTTGACGATGTTGAGCAACTGGGCGTCCGCTGCTGAAGCGCCGCTTACTGCGGTGACCAATGTATCTGGCAGTGTCGCGGCTTCTACCGCGCCTGCTGCCAGTACGGCAATGGTTGCCAGTGCAGTGGCGGCGTCCAACAGTGGTGGAAGTGCCAACGGCGGTACCACCGGTACTACGGGTACCACCGGTACAACCGGCACGCACAACTAACAGGAACATTTGTTAGTGCAGTACAGGGTCGCCCGACGCAAGTCGGGTGACTTTGTTTTTAGATTCGCCCTTGAATAGCGTAGTGCCATTATGACTCGTAGTTTTTCTCTTTTGCTGTTGGCAAGTATCGCTTTGCAAGGTTGCATGTTTTCCCCCGGCCAATACCTGAGCACCGGCGACATCACGCGCCAGGGCGCCAGCGAAAGCAGTCGGGTCGAGCTGATTCCGATCACGCCCAAGCTGATCTCGATGACCCGCGCCACGCAAAAGCGTGAGACGGTGCCGGCGGAATTGTTGGCGACGCCGGCGGAATACCGCATCGGCAGCAACGATGTGCTGTACATCACGGTCTGGGATCACCCGGAGCTGACCGCGCCATCCGGGGCACAACAGCAGATCGACGCCAACGGTCGACTGGTGCGCTCCGATGGCACGCTGTACTACCCGTTCATCAAGGAAGTGCAGGCGGCCGGCAAGACTATTCAACAGTTGCGTGCGGACATCGAATCCCGCCTGTCGGCGTTCATCGCCGAGCCGCAAGTGGATGTCGCGGTGCTGCGTTTCGCCAGTCAGAAAGTGGTGGTCTCGGGCGCCGTGGCCAAGGCCGGCCCGCAGCCGATTTCCACCAACCCGTTGAGCGTGGTCGAAGCCCTCGGTACTGCCGGTATCGACACCAACAACGCCGATCTGTCGGGCCTGTTGCTGACCCGCAATGGCCGGGTGTATCCGCTCAATCTCGACTCGCTGAACCATCAGGATTCCGAGTTGCAGCACGTCTTTCTCAAGGGCGGCGACCAGCTCTATCTGCCGTACAACGACAACAAGCGCATTTACGTCATGGGCGAAGTCAATCAGCCCCGTGCGCTGAGCTTCAAGACCGCGACGATGAACCTCTCCGACGTACTCGGTTCGGTCGGCGGCTTGAGCCAGACCACTTCCAACGGTAACGCGGTGTACGTGATTCGCGGGGTGGAAAACCTCGATGTCGAGCCGGCGAAGATCTATCAACTGGAAGCCCAGTCGCCGACCGCCATGGCACTCGCTTCGCACTTTGAAGTGCGTCCCCAGGATGTGGTGTACGTCGGCCCGGCCAACGTCACGCGCTGGAACCGCTTCATCAGCCAACTGGTGCCGTCGGCATCGATTGTCGGGACCGGGGCTTCCGCTGCGAAGAACTGGAGCGAATTCAGTAACAACAGCAAATAAGGCCGACCGTGAAAACCTTGAAAGTTGGCGTCTGCCTGATGGCGGCCTTGATGTTGTGTGGCTGTAACCCGCTGATGACTGCTTCGGTGCGCAACCTCAAGTCGGCGGTGATCGGCCCGGATGAGCTGGACGTGAGCGCGGCCCAGGTGGCCGAGGTCAAGTATCCGCAAGTCAAACTGACCACGCCCTCCGGCTCCGGAGTGCTGGCGCTGGTGCGTGAGCGTGATGATCTGCAGTTCTGGGTCGCTTCCGGCAAACAGGTGTTGCTCCTGCGTGACGGCCTCGCCGTGCGCACCATCGGCCTCGGTGTGGAAGGCGATCTGGACGGCACGCGGCTGGCCGACAACGCGCCGTTCAAACGCGGCCTGCATCAAGTTGCCGATGGCTTCACCAGTCAGCGCTGGATCGACCTGTACAAGGGCCAGGAAGTCGGTTTGATCGTCAACAGCCGGTTCTCCCGTCGATCCACGCAAACCCTGGACATTCTCGACAAGCAATACACCGTGCTGCGTGTCGACGAGCGCATTGACGTTCCGGCCATCGGCCTGCGCGCGACCAACCATTACTGGGTCGATCCGGTGGACGGTTTCATCCTGCAGAGCGAGCAGCAACTGACCGCGCAAATGCGCGTGCGCATCGTGCAATTGACCCCCGATCGCAGGCACCTGCCATGAAGCGCTTACGGAGGTTATCGGCGGGTTTGCTGTTGCTCAGCGGCGTCAGTCAGGCAGCGGTCACGGTCAGTGGCGATGTCGCCAACCCAGGGCCGGTGGAATTGCCGCCGGGCGGGCGCTTGCTCGACGTGATCAGCGTGGCCGTACCGAATGCCGAAGGTTACTGGCTGGCCGGCGAGTTGCTGCGCCAGTCGTTGCTGGAACAGCAGGCCCGGCTCAAGGCCGGCGTGTTGTTCGATCTCGATGTGCTGCAGCGCATGGCTTCGCTGTTTGACCGCCCGAGTCGCGCGGCGCTGGCGTTGCGCTTGGCCGAACAGGTGCGGCAGATGCCGGTCACCGGGCGCCAGGTCGCGGATCTCGATCCGGTCGCGGTGGAAGTCGGTTTTGCGCGCAATATCCGTCTCGACGATGGCGATCGCCTGATCTACCCGAAACGGGTCGACGAGGTACAGGTATTGGGCGCCGTCGCCGAAACCTGTCACCTGCCTTATCAGCCACTGCTGGAGGCGCGCGAGTACCTGGAAAGCTGCACGCCGCTGGACGATGCCGAGGCCGATTACCTGTGGCTGATCCAGCCCAATGGTGCGGTTCGGCGCGTGGGCATTGCGCATTGGAATCGCGAGAGCGGGCAGTTTCCCGTGGCCGGCAGCAAGATTCTGGTGCCGGTGAAAAACGATGATCTGGATCCGCCTGTTCCTGAACTGAATCAGCAGTTGGCCGAATTGATTGCCACGCAGCTGGCTGAGGTGGTTCGTTGAAGTTACGTGTTGCAGCTGTGTTGTTATTGCCGTGCGGTCTGGTGCATGCCGAGCCGCGTATTACCCAGAATGATTTCGGTGGCACCGGTCTGTTGCAGACGCCGACCGCACGCATGGCCCCGGCCGGCGAGCTGAGCGTCAACGCCAACCGCACCGAGCCTTACAGCCGCTACAGCGTGTCGCTGCAGCCGCTGGACTGGCTCGAAGGCTCGTTCCGCTACACCGCCATCACCAACCGCCCGTACGGGCCGGAGTCGATGAGCGGCAGCCAGAGCTATAAGGACAAGGCGGTCGATGCCAAAGTCCGGCTGTGGCAGGAAACCCACTGGGCCCCCGATGTTGCTTTGGGCTTCCGAGACATTGGCGGTACCGGCTTGTTCGCCAGCGAATATTTCGTCGCCAACAAGCGCTTTGATAATTTCGATTTCAGCGCCGGCATTGCCTGGGGGTATCTCGGTAATCGTGGCGATCTCGACAACCCGCTGGGCTACCTCGACGATCGCTTCAAGACCCGTCCGGCCCTGGAAGGCACCGGTGACGTCAACGCCGGTTCGTACTTTCGCGGCAAGCCTTCGTTCTTCGGTGGTGTGAGCTACCAGACACCGTGGGATCGACTCAGCCTGAAACTCGAATACGAAGGCAACGACTACAAGCACGAGCCCAAGGACAACGTGATCAAGCAAGACTCGCCGATCAACTTCGGCGCGGTGTTCAAGGTGGCGGATTCGGTGGACGTCAGCGCGGCGTGGGAGCGGGGCAACACGGCGATGTTCGGCGTGACCTTTCACACCAATTTCGTCAGCCGCAAGGCGCCGGCCAAGACCTACGATCCGACGCCTGAACCGCTGCCGGCGAAGATGCCGACCACGCCGATGGAACAGGTCAACTGGGCCGACGTGTCGCAACGCTTGCAGCAAAACGCCGGGTACAAGGTCGAGCGCATCAGCCAGCGTGATTCCGAGCTGATCGTCTACGGCGAGCAGCAGCGTTACTTCCATTCGTCCAAGGCCGTTGGCCGCGCAAGCCGGATTCTCGACAACAGTGTGAATGACGACATCAATTGGTTCACCGTGGTCAACAAGCGTTACGACCTGCCGCTGGAAGAGACCAGCGTGCCGCGCCAGACCTTCCGCGAAGTGATCAAC
Source organism: Pseudomonas sp. MWU12-2020 (assembly GCF_023100605.1). Classification (NCBI taxonomy): domain Bacteria; kingdom Pseudomonadati; phylum Pseudomonadota; class Gammaproteobacteria; order Pseudomonadales; family Pseudomonadaceae; genus Pseudomonas; species Pseudomonas sp. MWU12-2020. The sequence goes on along the minus strand of NZ_JALMEX010000001.1, from coordinate 822,985 downwards.
AACGAGGAGCCGCTGGAGTCGTTGCACCGCACCACCGAGATCAACCCGGCGATGCCGCACAACGAGAAAACCCTCTACAGCGAAGCGCCGCAGCATTTCAGCTATGGCGTCGGTCTGGGCTTCAAGCAAAACGTCGGCGGCCCGGATGGTTTGCTCTATCAATTGAGTGCCGATGCGGACGCCGAGTACCGCTTCAACCGCAACACCTGGTGGAGCGGGCTGGTCAGTGCCAACCTGGTGAACAACTTCGACAAGTTCACCTACGATGCGCCGAGCGGTCTGCCGCGGGTGCGTACCGATTTGCGTCAGTACCTGACCACCTCGGAAGTGACCATGCCGTTGTTCCAGGTCAGCCATGCCGAGCAGTTGGACAAAGACCTGTATGGCATGGTCTACGGTGGTTATCTGGAGTCGATGTTTGCCGGCGTCGGCGGTGAGGTGTTGTTCCGTCCGACCGGCGAGCGCTGGTCGGTGGGGGCGGATCTGAACTATGTGCGCCAGCGCGAGTTCGACCAGGGTTTTGGCCTGCGCGACTATTCGGTCTGGACCGGGCACATCACCGGCTACACCGACTTGCCGTACGACACGCTGGCGGCGGTCAGCGTCGGTCGCTACCTGGCCGGCGACTGGGGCGGCACGCTCGACATCTCTCGCGAGTTCTTCAACGGCGTGCGCTTCGGCGCCTGGGCCACGATCACCACCGCCGGCAGTGCCGAGTATGGCGAAGGCAGTTTCGACAAAGGCCTCTACCTGTCGATCCCGTTCGACGAAATGATGAGCATGTCGACCATGCGCCGCGCCAACCTCGTCTGGGCCCCCCTGACCCGTGACGGCGGCGCCAGGCTCAATCGCAGCTTCCAGCTGCACTCGATGACCGATAGCCGCGAGGGCGACATGTTCTACCGCAACTTCTCGAAGATTACCGAGTAATCCTTGGGGATCGGTGGGAGCAGCTGGCCTGCTCGCGATGGTGCCGGCCCATTCAACATCTGTGCAGCCTGACCCACCGCTTTCGCGGGCAAGCCACGCTCCCACAGTGGTTCGAGGGTGAAGCAAATATCTTGGTCCACACCCCAATCCCTGTGGGAGCGGGCTTGCTCGCGAAGGCGTCGGCCCACTCAACATCTGCGCTGCCTGACCCACCGCTTTCGTGGGCAAGCCACGCTCCCACAGTGGTTCGAGGGTGAAGCAAATATCTTGATCCACACCCCAATCCCTGTGGGAGCGGGCTTGCTCGCGAAGGCGTCGGCACATTCAGCATATGTGCTGCCAGATCCACCGCTTTCGCGGGCAAGCCACGCTCCCACAGTGGAACTGGATGAACTGGATATCCTGATCCCCCCCGATCCCTGTGGGAGTGAGCCTGCTCGCGATGGCGTCAGCCCAGTCGACATCCCTGTTGCCTGAAACACCGCCATCGCGAGCAGGCTCACTCCTACAATGGGGCTGCGGTGAGGCCATACATCCCGACGCGATCCCCAATCCCTGTGGGAGCGGGCTTGCTCGCGAAGGCGTCGGCACATTCAATATCTGCGCTGCCTGACCCACCGCTTTCGCGGGCAAGCCACGCTCCCACAGTGGTCTGGGGTGAACCGAATATCCGATCCATACCCCCGATCCCTGTAGGAGTGAGCCTGCTCGCGAAGGCGTCAGTCCATTCAAAATCCATGTTGCCTGATCCACCGCTATCGCTTGCACGCAAGCTCCCACAGTGTTTTTGTCGTGCGCCCGATTTGAGTGAACGCCGCCGGACCCTGTGGGAGCGGGCTTGCCCGCGAAGGCGCCGGCACTGCCACCATCGCAACAGCCTGACTCACCACCCAATCCCGCCCACAAAAAAGGGGACTTTCGTCCCCTTGCGGCATTGCCTGATCTACCGCTCGCCCATCAATAAATATCTTTCGACAACAACGTAAATGGCGTCTTCACCAGGATCTTCAGATCCAGCCACAACGACCAGTTGTTGATGTAATGCAGGTCCATCTCCACCCGCCGCTGCATTTTGTCGATGGTGTCGGTCTCGCCACGGCAGCCGCTGATTTGTGCCAGCCCGGTAATACCCGGTTTGATTCGATGACGAGCCATATACGCGAGGATTTTCCCCGAGTAGTAGTTGTTGTGCGCCACCGCGTGCGGACGTGGACCGACCAATGCCATTTGCCCCTGCAGCACGTTGAACAACTGCGGCAGCTCGTCCAGCGAAGTGCGGCGGATGAAGCGCCCGACCGCAGTAATACGCGAGTCGTTGCGGCTGGCCTGAACCACTTCGCGGTCATCGTGCACGCGCATCGAGCGGAATTTCCACACCTGAATCACCTTGCCGTTCCAGCCGTGGCGATCCTGCTTGAAGAACACCGGCCCCGGCGAGTTGATCTTCACTGCCAACGCAATGAACAGCAGCACCGGACTCAACAGGATGATCGCCAGCAACGCCACGCCTTTTTCCAACAGGCTCTTGCTCAGCGCAGCAGTAGGGCGGCTGGTCAGCGGGCTTTCGTTAAGGCAGATGGCCGGCAGACCGTCCACGACCTTCACCGAGTGGTTGAGCAGGGTCAGGCTGTTCAAGTCCGGCACCCAGACCACATCGACGTTGGCACCGAGCAAATCGACGTACATCGCTTCGATTTTCGCCGCCTCCGCCAGCGGCAGGGTGATGTACAGACGACGGATGTCATGGTCTTTGATCAGCTCGAGCAAATCTTCCTGATCGCCGACCACACGCGGCGCATCCGCATCCAGATTCGACGTCGGGCCATTGCTGACCAGGCCTACCAACGGCAGGTTTTCCACCTGACTGATCTTCTTCGCCAGACCCAGTGCCAGCTCGCCGGTACCAACGATCAGGGTTTTCTGCGCGCTGGTGCGGGAGCGCTGGTAGTACTTGGAAAAGGCGTGCAACGGTGCGTACAGCAACGCCTGACCGAGGAAACCGTACACCGCCCAACTCAGCGTCACCTCGCGGGAGAACACCTCGTCGGCCTTGCACACGAACGCGATGCAAGCCAGCGCGACCATGGTCATCGACCAGCCCATGAACAGACGTCCCAGACCCGTCAGGTAATTGTCCTGCTTGCGATACACGCCGCTGAACGTATACGCCGGTACCGAGGCCAGTACCGCCAGTGTCGCGCACATGCGGTAATAGAACTCGACGGTGCCTGTGTGCCGTTCAGCCAGTATGAATAACAACGCAACAATGAAAGCCTGCGCCAATGCCCATTGGCCCCAGAAGGTAAGTCCCTTGAGGCCGTTATTTCGATTGATCCGTAGAGAAAGTTCCATGAGATATCCCCAGAAATACGTCCATTCAGGTTTCGACAGTTGAAGTCCGAGTTGCTAGATAGGCTTGTTGTTGTTATTGGACGAGTGTCCTGAGGTAACAACGTCGATAGGCCGAACTGTCGTCAATCAATAGACTAAGTTATTGCCGGAGAGGGTGTCTGACGAGTTCTAACAAGATGGCACAGTGCCAACTTTTTAATAATCAAATACAAGGTTGTTAGAAAAGGTCGCAGAGCAGGGGGTGAATAAATTATGTTGTGTTTGTTACTGTAGGAGGGTGGAGGCAGGGAGCTATTATTACCAGGGAGGTGAAGTCAAACAGAGTGCTCTTGTTGTTTTTGTAATCGCACTGTTTTCTGTTTGTTTTGTTCGTGGATATCGTACGTGTTTACGCAACGATTTCCTGGATGAGGCAATAACCGCGGTTTCTTACGGCACGAAACAGACGCTCACCATTACTCGCGCTTTTGAACTTGTCCTGCAGGCGACTCAGGCACATCTCCAGGCCACGATATTGCTCTGGCTCGCGGCCGATGCTGAGGATCAGGTCATCACGACTGACTACGCGTTCCTCGTGATGGAGCATTTTGCGCACCAGTGCGGTTTCCAGCCCGGTCAGACTGATCTCGACGCCTTCCTTGACCAGTGCGCCTTGATCGTTGTCCAGGTGCCAGGTTTCGTTGCACGGTGTGCCGTCTTCATTGGCTGAAGTCGGGTGGGCGGTGTCCGCGTTCATTGTCGGGGATTGGTGAAACGGGTTTGCCGATTGTGCGGCGAGCCATTCCGATTCGAGGGTGGCCAGTATGCGCTGGGTATCGTGTTCAATCGTGCGGGCGACGTTTTTCCGAGTGCCGCTTGGGTAAGAAAACTCCATCAGCATCGGGGCGGAAGAGGGCGAAGTAGCACCTTCAATAAACATTTGTGCCTGAGACGTGCCAAACGAATTGAAGCGCTCGCTGGACAGAATGCTCTCAAGTTCACGCTGCGACGTTGTACTGTTGGTCACGACGACAAAATATTTTCTTGGGAGGGTTGTACTAGTTTCCATGTCTCTCTCCTAAAATGTGCACCAAAATGGGCGAAAAGATAAATCGGCAGGCGAGCAATAACTTCCTTGGAAGTAACCGACAGGCAGGGTCTGGGCCCAAAATGGCCTCGATAAATTCCACTCGTTCTGCTGCTATGTTGTTAAGTTTATTGTTATGGTTCGGTGTAGCCGTGCTCATTCAATTGCTTGATTATAATTAGATATGAAGTACAACTAGAGCGGTATGGTTGCATATGACGATCCTTCGTAATTATGCAAAGAGGATGGCTGCCCGAGAGTCAGGCAGTCGATATCAGACCCCGCATCAGGCGATAGCCGTAGCCGCGGATGCTCTGAATCGCGTTCGTACCATACATGTCCTTGATTTTTCCACGCAAGCGGCTGATGGATTTTTCCAGCGCCCTCGGGTCGTAGAAATTGGTATTGAGCCCCATGATGCTGGCGATTTCATCATGGCTGAGAATGTGATTGCTGGTCTGCGCAAAGGCTTCCAGGATCTTCATCTCGGCAAACGAGATGTCGAGTTTCTGGCTGGCGCCGCCCAGCAGGCAGATGCGCGTAGGGTCGAGCGTGAGGTTGATATCCCGCTGCCATTCTTCACTGTTGAAGAACTCACCGAGCAACTCGTCGCCCTCGTCGGAAAGGGTGTTGAGCTTGATACAGAAGTCGGCCCCGGCCAGGAAATACTTGATCTTGTTGAACGCGCCGCGACCGGTAATGACCGCGCAAATGATCGGCTTCAAGTTATTGGTGCGCAGGTTCTCGATCAGCGCAAGATTGTCTTCCAGCGCTTGCGGAGTGTCGATAACGATGAAGATGGCTCGATACGAACCAGAAAGTTCATTGTGCTTAAATGAACTAGTGTACGAACTGGCCTCAAGTGCCATATCAGTGCGTACGTGCTTTGCGACCAGCGCTCTAAAATGTTCGGCCACGCCACAGGTTCGGCCCAGAGTGAGAACACCGGGTACGTCGTTTGTCGGGCGCGGACTTCTAGTCGCCAAGTTCCCTGAGAGCATCATGCATTGACTCGAATTAGGTGCTGACATCGGGATGTTAAAGCACCGGTTCTCATCTGTGACTGACAATTGGTAACATTCACGCGATTTTTAGACGTGGCTCCCGAGTTTTCTAACAATAATTAAGCATTTCAAGCTTTTAGTTGATTTTCTCGGGGCTGTGAACTAGTCGTTACATGGTGGCAATGTGGAATTGTGCCACTATTTTGAATCTATGGCCACGGCTTTATTCATGTCCAAATGCCACTGTCCGTGATCGGGAAATAGTGTGAGCTTGATCACACTTTATTGGCTGATCCTACTTTTTTCTACTAAATGCCTAAATATTTTTCGAGCGGTTCGTAGGCGGACGATTATTAACATGGCTTGAGTGTGTCTTTTGATAAGACATATTCTCCGTCGCCTGATCAGGCAATGGGTGTCGCGTTATACCGATTGTTTAACTTCAGATACTCAATTCCTGAATACAGTTGACCGGTCGCTCATCAAGAGCGCTCTGACGGAGGATTAATGGATTTCTGGACCTTTATCCAGGTGTTGATTTTAGGCGCAGTGGAAGGCCTGACCGAGTTCTTGCCGATCTCCAGTACCGGCCACCAGATCATCGTCGCCGACTTGCTGGACTTCGGCGGCGAACGCGCGATGGCGTTCAACATCATTATTCAACTGGGGGCAATTCTGGCCGTGGTTTGGGAGTTTCGCCCGAAGATCTTCGACATCGTCAAAGGCCTGCCCACCCAACGCAATGCGCAACGTTTCACCCTCAACCTGCTGATCGCCTTCCTGCCGGCGGTGGTCCTCGGCGTGCTGTTCGCTGACAAAATCCATCAATACCTGTTTAACCCGATCACCGTGGCCATGGCCTTGGTAGTGGGGGGCATCGTCATGTTGTGGGCCGAACAGCGCAACCATGCGGTGAGCGTCGATCACGTCGACGACATGCGCTGGTCAGACGCGTTGAAGATCGGTTTCGTGCAATGCCTGGCAATGATCCCCGGCACTTCCCGTTCCGGCTCGACCATCATCGGCGGTTTATTGTTCGGCTTGTCCCGGAAAGCCGCCACAGAGTTCTCGTTCTTCCTCGCCATGCCGACCATGGTCGGCGCCGCGGTGTACTCCGGCTACAAATACCGCGACCTGTTCCAGGCCAGCGACCTGCCAGTGTTCGCCCTCGGTTTCGTCATCGCCTTCATCTTCGCCATGATCGCCGTGCGCGGCCTGCTCAAATTCATCGCCAACCACAGCTACGCCGCGTTTGCCTGGTATCGGATCGCGTTTGGCTTGTTGATTCTGGCGACGTGGTTGTTTGGCTGGGTGAACTGGACGGAAGCGGCGGCGGGGTAATGCGCACGCCAGGCGGATCATCCCGCCTGGCGCGTTTTACGGAAGGAGGGCATCAACGCCCTTGCAGCAACTCGCCAGCCTGATCCAGCAACGCCAGCGGATCCGTGGCCTTGTGAATATCCACCGACAACAACTGGCGGAATTTACGCGCCCCCGGGAACCCGGTGCCCAGCCCCAACACATGCCGAGTGATGTGATGCATCGCGCCGCCGGCCTGCAAATGCTCGGCAATATACGGCCGCAACTGCGCCAGCGCCTCGGCACGGCTGATCACCGGTGCGCTGCTGCCGAACAACTGCTGATCCACTTCCGCCAGCAAATACGGATTGTGATAAGCCTCGCGCCCGAGCATCACACCGTCAAAGGTCTGCAAATGCTCATGGCAGGCCTCCATCGTCTTGATCCCGCCGTTCAGCACAATCTCCAGCTCCGGAAAATCCGCCTTCAACTGCGCCGCCACGTCATACCGCAACGGCGGAATGTCGCGATTCTCCTTCGGCGACAACCCCTCCAGAATCGCAATCCGCGCATGCACAGTAAAACTGGTACACCCGGCATCCCGCACCGTACCGACGAAATCACACAACTCGGCGTAACTGTCCCGCCCATTGATCCCGATCCGATGCTTCACCGTCACCGGAATCGACACCGCATCGCGCATCGCCTTCACACAATCCGCCACCAACTGCGGATGCCCCATCAGGCACGCACCGATCATATTGTTCTGCACCCGATCACTCGGGCAGCCAACATTCAGATTCACCTCGTCGTAACCATGCTCCTGCGCCATGCGCGCGCAAGCGGCCAGATCCAACGGAACGCTACCGCCCAATTGCAGCGCCAGCGGGTGCTCGGCTTCGTTGTGACGGAGGAACCGTTCGTGATCGCCATTGAGTAGGGCGCCGGTGGTGACCATTTCGGTGTAAAGCAGGGCGTTCTTCGACAGGAGGCGTAGGAAGTATCTGCAATGCCTGTCAGTCCAATCCATCATCGGGGCGACGGAGAAGCGGCGGGAGAGTGGGGCGGGTGTGGCGGAGATAGGGGACATTGGCGGTTCTGGATTGGGTGGGGCTGGGAGGTGGGGGAGTTTATCAGGATTGAGAGTGGCGGGCTTGCAGATGCTCTCCCGCGATGATTGCGACATTTGTGAGTGCTTTTTTCAATCATCTGACTAGCATAGGGTGGCTATTTGATGGCTAAATCCCTATTTTCTAAACCAACAAAACCAAGCCTGTGCAGGGAGAAGCAATGGACGCTCAGCAAGAAAAAGTCTTTTTTGACGAACGTGAAGTAAAGGTTACCAACAGCCGATTCATCCTTCCGGGGCAAAAGACGTTCGCGATGAGCGGAGTCACGGCAGTGAAAACCTCTCAAATAAATCCTAACCGTACTTGGCCCATACTGCTGATGATTGTCGGGGCGATTATCGGATATAACAAAGGTATAAATACCGCTTCCGTCGTCTTGTTTTTTGCAGGTCTTGCTTGGTTCCTTATGCAGAAGACGATATATACAATTGTACTTACTACGTCTTCTGGGGAGCAGCAAGCTCTGCAAGATGCGGATCTTTCTTGGATTTCCAGAGTCGTTGGCGCGATAAATGACTCAATCATTCATCGTGGATAGGAACAATGTGGTAAAGATTATTTTGGAAGCTGGATGCTCGGTAGTAAATAATTTGGTGAAAATAAATTTACTTCCTTTATCTTTATTTATTAAATGCTAATACGAATGGATACATTAGGTGCATGAATACTTTACCCAAGCTAGAGCTTCCAAAACGGTGGGAATTCCTCGAACAACGTGCAGTAGCCGCGGGATTGGACGTGGGGCAATTCGTAGAGCGTGTTGATTCCGCAGCAGACCGTATAGATCATCTGTTGCAGAGGGTGAAAACCGGAGGTGGTGGTTTATTTGAGGTCTTTTATGGACTTTCCGGTAGCGGGAAAACTACATTTTTAAAGACGTTACCTAAACATTTTCAACATATTCGTGTTCTGTCATTTCCGAAAAGTTCTCCGCTGAAAGATCTGCCAAAGTTTGTGGTAGAGCAATTTATCCCTAATGACACAGACGCGCGAATAATATTAATTGAGCGTCGTGATAATCCTTCTAGTTCGGATATAGACGCCGTAAGCGAAATGTTTGCTGAGTTGTTAGAGGCGTTCCGCGATCCTCAAGGATCTGCTCTAGTATTGTGGCCAATCACTCGGGAACCCGAAGCTGTGAGAATTGCCACCGAAGCTTGGGTAACCGGTCGCGATTCTATGACGGATACCTTAACTAAAGGTATATATAATTTTACTGGACTTCTAAAGGAACGCTTTTATCATATTGCCGACACCACAACGCGTAATCTGACCGGTGACGGGCTGGAAGCTTTCGGTATTACACCAGAAGTTGGGAACTCCCTTCTGAGCGGAAACGAGACTATTGCAGACTTTTTTAACGCTGTGGATTTACATGCTGAACAGCAGCGTCAAAAAACGTGGTCTGTCCTCAAAAATCGTGTTCGTGCACGTCTGTGGATCGTATTGCCCGGAGATGTACCATCCGTTATTCGATCAACAGTATCCTCATTAACTCAAGGAACAAGAAACAGGGTTGATATTGATCTGATTGCCGAATTTATTGACCATCCTGATAACACATCCCTCTATGTAGCGGACTGGAAAGCGAAAAGGGCTGCGATGGCGCACTTGCTACGTGCGATTGATCTTCGTCTTTTTGGCCTTCCGCCTAATATTTCCCTTGCTGCAGTTAGGGCATTTGGAGATGAAGCAACAACCAAGGTGCTTAAACAACCCGCTGTAAATATTGAAGCAGCCAAGGCAACTTTGCGCGCGAGCAAAATCTACAAAGCTATATTGGAAGAAATTGGCATTTCAACCAATGCGTACTCCGGTAACAATAGAGACAACGAAGAGACGTCAAATGAATTTAGGCGCGTGCAAGCGAGCGCGAGTCGCGGTGACAAACAACTAAATAAGTCGGTTGGACTACTATTGGCCGAGTGTCTCAAAGAAGATGCTCCAAATATAACCATTGCAACAGAGAAGAAGTCGCTACCAAAGTGTGAATTGAAGCCGGATGTTTGTATATATATAGGTGATCAAGATTACATTTGCTTAGAGCCGACATGGCGCTCGACAGATCGTGGTATTCCCGGGGAAATTAGCGGTGGGCAGAACACCCTTGCAGAATCTCATATTAAAAAATATATCCTTGAAAAAGCGATGCAATATGTAAAAGGTTTAGATCTTTAGAATGCAGATGGTATTTCGTTTTTCATGCCGCGTTTTCAGATAGGTGAAGTTTATAGGTAAGTCAGGGTAGGGTGCTTCTTGTGGCTAATTGCAGGCAATTGCCACCTTAGCAGTTGGCTGGAAGCAGTTCGTAAAATGCGTGTATGAATACGAACTACGAATTTTTCACACATTTGAAAATGGTGACGGATTATTTAGACGGATGGGGCGCTTGATAGTTAATAAATTCATCCCCGTTGTCGCCCTCAACTAAACTCCAATAGTTGCTCCTGTAGCTTCTGATTTTGCGATATTCTTTTTGCGTAAATGGTTTATTTCTTTTTATTGTTTTTAAGTTTCTTTCTAGATTTAGCCGTGCCTGAACTCAAGTTGGCGTATTAATAATTTTTCTCTTTGGCGGCGGAAATGATGTTTTTACGCGTTTTTAGTATTTCCTCTATGTCAAATTTCAAATTTTTCTACATTGAATGCTGACCAAGTCATGGAGGTGACCGGCTTAAAATTCGTACCATTTTTCGATTTTCTATTCGGTCGTGGTTGGTAAGCGCTCATATACGATTTTTGCAAACTCTCTATAGGACATACGATTTGCCTGGCCTGACTCTATTATGATCGCATGTCCTAGGTCGTTGGCCTCAGTGAAAGGGAAATCGTTAGTGTTAGCCGGTACGTTTAAAGTCGCAACGTGCTTGCCAAGTATTCCTATGATTATTCCCAGATTTGCCGGGCCCGGAACAAAGCATATACATGAGCCTTGAACTATTTCGCAAAATAGCTTGTCCATGGCGAGTTGGTCGCTGTCTTGCTCGTTTGCAGGCATGAATTCGTCGTATGCTGTTAGTCCGAAGCCGGAAAAATCAATATCATTAACTTCCGAGTTTAAATCCATTAATGCTCTAAGTTCTTTGTGGTTGACATTGTTTCTAAACCATTCCCCAAAAGCAAAGTAGCCACCTGAAAGCGCCGCCTTTGCGGCAAACTTTAACCTCCCATGTCGTGATAGAGTGAATTCGCTGCTGAAGATTTTGCCAGTTATTTCTTTTTTTGATAATTCTTTTTTATTTATAGGGTCATATATTTTCAACCCTTCTTGTCCAGAGAATTCGATTTGTACCGGATGTATTCCATTTTCCTTGTTTATACTGGATTTCTTGAGAATGGCTTTTGGTGGTTTTTTGCTATGGCCGCGGGCATCATATTTTTTACGACGAATCAGTACTAAGAAATCGTTAGCTAGCATCCCGTCGATATCCGTACCAGCTTTAGAGTTATACTCCTTGCTCACTGAGATAGTAAAGCTATTTGAACCTCCTAGCGATAGTGGGATTATGTGTTCGATACTGGAGTCTCTAGTGTTTAGCTCTTTATCTGTGTATGGGCAGTAGAATAAATCTTTCATGCAGTGTCTCTGTAAAATGTTCTAGAGAGGTTCGGTTTTATTTGTTCAATAATTCTTGGTTCTCTTTTGTGAGTTTTGATTTTGTCGATGAAACGGCACTTTGTGTTCACTGAATTCGATGTTGTAGTAGAAAAGGTGACAGATTTACTTAAAAAGCTCTTACCCATCACAACTCGGCACGGGAACCTATGTTCTACGGAATAATAACCTATAAATTCCGCATCCTCCCGTTTCCACTGAACCTCACCACAGGACACTGCGACCCCAAATCTAACCGTACCGCTTCAAAACCCGATCGATATTCCCGATCTAAACGCCAAACAATATCAAAAACGCTCGATCTAACTTCTCTGAGCAGCCCACTGCAAGGTCGGGGCGATGGCGCCTTGTCACGCAGCGTTTGATTACGCGGGTGAGGCATGTGAGGCGTGTAGTGTCGAGCCAGATGGTCAGGTCGGCGTGGTGCAAACGTAGTTCCAAGGTGCGGCGGGAGTAGTTGCCTTCGTAGATTCATGTGTCTGTTATGAGTGCTTCTCGGACACGTACTGAATTGTTCCGCGTGGGGCTCGATCTAGCCGAACTCCCAGAAAAGGGTGTCCAGATCACCACTGGCAGGCCCTGGCGTTTACCAAGTTTGCGGGCAAGAGTGGATTTTCCGCTTCCGGAATTGCCTGAAATTACAATCCGTTGCATGGATACTTCCCGTCGAAAGCCGGTAATTATTTCGATCTGGACTTCCAGTTAAAAGGTGGATAGTGAATTTAAACGGAGAATATTGTTTACGTTTAAATGAATCTTGCCGTTACTACCCCTTGCCTACATGACCTTGCGCCACCCCCTACACCTAAGACAGAATCCCCCGGCTTGTGCGTCTAGCCCGCAGGTTCTATTGTCCCTACGTCACTGAAAACAGTGTCCGGGTTTGGTAGCCCGCTTCGTTTCTAGACTCATGGCGTCACCGTGTGCAGTCCTTCCCAGGACTCCGATTTCATGGTGGTCATGCGTGGGGCTCATTCGTGGGCGCCGGGTTCTAGTGCGACCGGTCTACCAACCCGCGTATGGCCGCCACCTATCGTTTGGTAGCGAGGGTGATGGCTCCTTTTAGTATTCGCGCTAGAGGTTCCATCTATGTTCAAAGTAACACCCAACCCACCCGAATCCGACCCCGCATCCCCCTACGAATCCCTCGATTCCCGCAAACTCCACGAAGCCGCCGAGCGCGCCCTCGATCACTACCTCACCCCGGCCAGCCAGATCATGGCCAGCGGTGATCAATCCAAACCGATGTTCCTCGCCAACCCGGCCTACGACACCGAATCCCTGCTCGCCAACGCCAGTGAATCCCTGGGTTCCGCCACGACCATGCTCAACGATTTCGCCGCGTTGCTGGATGTCTCGCACCGCAAGACGCTGCTGGGTATTGCACAGGTGGTGATGTTGGGGGAGTTGGCGGTGAATCAGGCGTTGGATAACGTCGAGCTCAAGGCGTAGCGCGCTGCCCTCCGTGGCGAGCGGCGAGGTCGTGGTCGCGGAGGGTGTTCTGTCGATGCGCAAAACAACCGCCGAAAATGGCGGTTTTCAGCTTGTTTCCGCTGCAATAGCGATGTGCCACGAAAAATGATGGCAATGCGTCATCATGCGCACGAAAAAGTTCACTGCTTGTACAAAAATATAAAGTTGTACAACTTTTCCCAAAGTTTATAGCATCCGTTCCCAACACCTTTGCTGAAACGATAAATCCAGCTTGAGCCCTGGATTTGTCCGCCGGTGCGTGGGCCGTCAAAACGGTTTTCGCAGCGGTTATTTGCAGCCGGGTCAGTGGAAGCTGCCCGTATTTCGCCCAGGACGACGACCCCGAATATGAGTGGTAACTCCGGTTATCAGAGATCTACTTTTTTGTGCCTGACGCTGAATCGCGTCAGGGCGTTAGAGGCTGAACATGGCAGAAGCATCGAATTTCCTGGGCAACATCAAGGTTTCCCGAAAGTTGGGGGCCGGGTTTGGCGTTCTTTTGCTGGCGGTGGGGGCGGTGGCTTTCATTGGCTATAGCAGCAGTAATGTGCTGGTGGATCGTCTGGACACCACGCGCCTGATCGGCACGCTCAACGATGCGTCGCAGGACATGCGGCTGTCGGAGAAGCAGTATGAAGCGGCGGCGGATGCGGCGTTTGCCGAGTCTTATCAGTCGCAGCTGACGGTGTTGCAGGGGCTGATCGCCAAGGCGTTGCAGACCCTGACGCGGGCGGAAAACCAGCAGGCGTTGAAGCAGTTACAGGACACCACGCTGGCTTACGATCAGCGGGTCAAGCGCTTGATCGAGGCGGACAAGGCGACCAGCGCTGCGCTGAAACCGTTGGGGGCGATGTCGGACAAGTACGCCGAGACCTTCAACAGGATGTTCGAGAGCACCACGGCCAGCGCGTTGGCGTCGGCCGACAGCGCGCGAGTGGCGGACTTGCGCACGGTGGCGGATCTGCGCAATGGCATGACGATGTTTCGTCTGATGTTGCGGCGTTATATCGCCGTGCCGAGCGAGGCCAACAAGAAGGTGCTGCTGGACACCACCGATGCGTTTCTGGCCGACATGAGCAAGGCGCGCAGCGGTTTGCCGGCGGCCCTGTCGAGTCAGCTTGAAGAGGCGCAGGCCGGCATGCGCCGTTATCGCGAGGTGCTGGTGGAGGTCGCCGCGCTGTTCGAGCAGAAGCAGAGCCTGCGCCAGCAGGTGGATCAGCAGAGCCAGGCGATGGACAGCATCATGACCGGCCTGATGGACACCCAGCAGCGTCTGGCGCGGGACGATCAACAGCGTGCGTTTATCCAGATTGCAGTGCTGACGGTGCTGGCGCTGGTGGTCGGTCTGGTTGCTTCGGTGCTGATCTCGCGGCAGATCACCGGGCCGCTGGCGCTGACGGTGGAACTGGCGCGACGGATTGCCAAGGGCGATCTGACGGTGCAAGCCAAATCCAGCCGCAAGGATGAGTTGGGCGATCTGCAAAACGCGATGCAGGACATGGCGCAAAGCCTGAACACGCTGGTGCAGGGGATCGGTAACGGTGTCACGCATATTTCGACATCGGCGGAGAAGCTCTCGGCGATGAGCGAGCAGACCAGCGCCGGTGTGCGCCAGCAGAAAGTCGAGGTGGATCAGGTCGCCACGGCGATGCACGAAATGGCCTCGACGGTGCAGGAGGTCGCACGCAACACCACCGACGCATCCGCCGCCGCGACCCTGGCCGATCAGCAGGCACGCCACGGCAGTGCGGTGGTCAAGCAGGCGACTGTGCAGATCAGTGAATTGTCGGTGGCGATCGAAGACTTGGGCGCGGCGATGAACGTGCTGTCCCAGGACAGTGAGCAGATCGGCAAGGTCATCGATGTGATCAAGGCAGTCGCCGAACAGACCAACTTGCTGGCGCTGAACGCGGCGATTGAAGCGGCGCGGGCGGGTGAGCAGGGCCGTGGTTTCGCGGTGGTTGCCGATGAAGTGCGGTCGCTGGCGCAGCGCACGCAGGATTCGACCAAGGAAATCGAAGCGCTGATTGTCACCCTGCAACAGGGCACGCAAGCGGCATCTACACTGATGACATCCAGCCGCGAGCGCACCCTGGACACCGTGGTGCTGGCGCAGAAGGCCGAGCAGGCGATTACCGAGATCAACCATTCGATCGGCACGATCCAGCAAATGAGCCTGCAGATTTCCGCCGCCGCCGAGCAGCAAAGCGCGGTGGCCGATGAGATCAATCGCAGCATCGTCAGTGTGCGCGATGTGGCCGATCAGTCGGCCGTCGCCAGCGAAGAAAGTGCTGCCGCGACTATTGAACTGGCGTCGCTGGGGCAGGACCTGCAGCGCATGACATCGCATTTTCGAATCTGATGGCGTTTTGAGATGAACTTGGGCTGGCCTGACCGGTCAGCGTGTATAAGTGGGGGGCCGCCGAGCGGCGGCCATCCGGTCCGTGCTGTTATTTTCTGGGCCATGGAAGGTTACAACCCGCTCTCAGGGGGCGTCATGACCAATATTCCCGTTTTCCCCCAGCCCAGCGGGGGGTGCCAAGGATGCCGGCAAAAAGGCGAGGCCGATATGGCGTTCTCCTTTGCTTTCCAGCCGATTGTGGATGTGCGTGATCAATCGACCTTCGCCCATGAGGCGCTGGTCCGGGGCGTGCAGGGCGAGGGTGCGCTGTCGGTGCTGGAGCAGGTCGATGACCAGAACCGCTATCGCTTCGATCAACTGTGCCGCGTGCGTGCGATCTCCACGGCTGCGCAGTTGGGGCTCACCGGGTTTCTCTCGATCAATTTCCTGCCCAACGCGGTGTATCGCCCGGACATGTGCATTCGCAGCACGCTGGAGGCGGCCCGCGCACATGCGTTCCCGCTTGATCGGCTGATCTTCGAAGCGGTCGAAGGCGAGCACGTCGAAAGCAACAAGCACTTGATGAACATCTTGCGCGAATACCGCGAGTTCGGCTTCAAGACGGCCATTGATGACTTCGGTGCGGGGTATTCCGGGCTGAATCTGCTGGCGGACTTTCAGCCGGACCTGATCAAACTGGATATGGCGCTGATTCGCGATATCCATCGCGACCGCGTACGCCAGGCGATTGTGCGGGGCGTGGTGGGCATGTGTGCCGAGTTGGGCGTCGAGGTGATTGCCGAGGGCATCGAGCACCCCGAGGAGCGCGATTTTCTCGCTGATTGCGGGATTTATCTGATGCAGGGTTTCTGGTTCGCCAGACCGGCGTTTGAGGCGATGGCGCAGATTCCTGCGCAGGCGTGGCAACCGATTTAACGGGGGCTGGTCTTTGAGCCTGAGCCATCACGTTGAGGTGACGGCTCAGGCGTGCAGATTCAGCCAAACTGGCTCGCCGACTCAACTGCCGATTTCGTCTGCCTTGAGCGGGTCAACTGGTAAGCAATCGCCAACCAAACGAACCAACCCGGCATGACCATCAAGGCGATCCGAGTGTCAGGTCGCAATGCCAGCAGACACAGCACAAAGCCTAGAAATGCCAGGGAAAACCAGGCCATCGGTACGCCGCCGGGCATCTTGTAAGCCGACTTCGCATGCAGGTCCGGGCGTTTTTTGCGATAGGCAATGTAAGACGCGAGGATGGTCGACCAGGTGAAAATCACCAGAATCGCCGACACGGTGGAGACGATGGTGAAGGCGGTCATCACTTCCGGAACGATGAACAGCACCAGCACCCCAATCAGCATCAAGAGTGTGGTGAACGCCAGACTCAGCAGCGGCACGCTGTTACCTGACAGTCGCCGGAAGATGCCCGGAGCGTTTTGCTGGTTGGCCAGGCCGAACAGCATGCGGCTCGACGAAAACACTCCACTGTTGGCCGATGATGCCGCCGATGTCAGGACCACGAAGTTGACGATACCGGCGGCCGCGGGAAACCCAGCCACGAGAAACAGTTCGACAAAGGGGCTCTTGACCGGAGACACCTGCTGCCATGAGGTCACGGCAATAATGCAGGTCAGTGCCAGCACGTAGAACAGGATGATCCGCAGCGGAATCGAGTTGATGGCCTTGGGCAAAGTTTTCTCTGGAGATCGGGTTTCAGCGGCGGCGGTGCCGATCAACTCGGTGCCGGCGAAGGAGAAAATTGCCATCTGAAATCCGGCGAAGAAGCCGAACAAGCCGTTAGGGAAGGCCGCCTGTTTATCCACCAGGTGACTCAGGGATGCGGTGACGCCACTCGGGGACACGAAGGACGTGGCAATCAGCACGGTGCTGACGCCGATCAAGGTCACGACGGCAATGATTTTGATGATCGCGAACCAGAATTCCACCTCACCGAACAGCCTGACCGTCAGCACATTCAGCGCAAACAACGTCGCCAGCATGCCGACGGCGGGTATCCACGCCGGTACCTCGGGGAACCAGTACTGGAAGAATCCACCGACCACGACGGCATCGCCGATCACCGCCACGCTCCAGCTCAACCAATACGACCAGCCGAGAAAAAATGCCGCGCGCGGGCCGAGGTAGGCGCCGGCAAAGTCGGCAAAGGTTTTGAAGTTCAGGTTGGACAGGAGCATTTCGCCCATGGCGCGCATGACGAAAAAAACGAACAGGCCGATGATCATGTAGATGAGGATGATCGACGTCCCGGAGAGGGCGATGATCTTCCCGGAGCCCATGAACAGGCCCGTACCGATGGCACCGCCCATGGCCATTAATTGGATGTGACGATTGCTGAGCGTGCGCTGCAGCGCGGGCTGTTCAAGCAGCCCGGAAGGATTCGATTTCATCGCAAAACCTCTTGATTTTATGTTTTTGAGTTTTGGCAGAAAGTAGGTGTCGAGCGTTCTTGTTAGAGAGGCAGCGGCTAATCACAGCGATGCCTGGAGAGTGAATGGCCCCCTCGCAAAATCGCGTGGGGGCGGTCCTTACTGATTAACTGACGGTGCGCAGACGTGAGGCTGTTGCCGGTTGCGGCTCCAGCAACTGGAAGAGGTTTTTGATGTTGGCCGGCGTCGGTACCAGGTGGATGCGCTGGCCGATTTGCTGTTGCTGAGCCAGGTCGTTGAGGTAGCGCAGTGACGAAAAATCTTCCAGAGCAAAGCCCACCGAATCAAAGACCGTCACCTGCGTATCGCTCTCGCGGCCGCGAACTTCGCCCTGCACAATCCGGAAAAACTCGACCACTGGAGAGTCGGCTGCCAATTGCTGAATGTCACCTTCAATGCGTGTTTGCGGCTCGAATTCGACGATGACCCGGGCGTTGCGCAGGATGTCGGCGTGCAGTTCGGTTTTACCCGGGCAGTCGCCGCCGACCGCATTGATGTGCATGCCGGGTTCGATCATTTCGGGCGTGAGAATCGTTGCGTAGGCTTTGTCGGCGGTGACCGTGGTGACGATGTCCGCACCCTTGACCGCGTCCTTTACCGAGTCGGCCAGAATCACTTCGATCTGCGGAAACGCCGCGAGGTTGTGCTTTAACTTGAGCGAAGCGTCGCGATCAATATCGAAGATGCGGATTTCGCTGATGCCCAACATTTCATGAAAGGCGAGCGCCTGAAACTCACTCTGCGCACCATTGCCGATGATCGCCATTGAGGTCGCACCCGGGCGAGCGAGCGACTGCGCAACCAGTGCCGAGGTGGCAGCGGTGCGCACGGCGGTGGTCAATGTCAGTTCGCTGAGCAGGGTCGGGTAGCCACTCTGCACATCGGCCAGCAGCCCGAAAGCCATGACGGTCAGCAAGTTGCGCTGACCATTGTCCGGATGGCCGTTGACGTATTTGAACGAGTACTGCTGGCCATCGTCGGTGGGCATCAGCTCGATCACGCCGTCTGCCGAGTGGTTGGCCGTGCGCGGCGATTTATCAAATTGCGCCCAGCGTGCGTAGTCCGCTTCGATGTAGCCCGCCATGTCGCGGATGGCCCGGCGGATGCCGACCTGGGTGAACAGGCGTGCAGCATCATCGACATCAATAAAAAGCGTCATGTTGTTGTTCTCCGATTCAGTCATTCAAAGGCCGCAGAGCGGGGATGGTTCAGCTGCGTTTGCTTTCGAAACCATGCAGCACGTTCACCGCATTGATGCCGATTTCATCGACCATGTAGCCGCCTTCCATCACGAACAGGGTGGGGCAGCCAACACTGGCGATCAGCGTTCCGATGCCAATGAAGTCCTCGCTTTCCAGCAGGAAGTGGCTGATGGGGTCGTCCTTGAACGTGTCGACACCGAGGGATATCACCAGCACTTCAGGTGCGAACTGCTGGAGTTTTTTGCAGGCGTGGAGCAGGGCGTTGCGGTAGCTCTCCCACGTGGTGTTTTTCGGCAGCGGGTAGTTGAGGTTGTAACCCTCGCCGACACCCGCGCCGACTTCGTGGCTGTAACCTGAAAAGTACGGGTAGGACACCGCAGGTTCACCGTGCAGCGACACGAACATGACGTCGCTGCGCTGGTAGAAAATGTTCTGCGTGCCGTTGCCGTGGTGGAAGTCGACGTCGAGCACCGCGACACGTTTGGCGCCTTGGGTGATGGCCTGCTGCGCGGCAATCGCGGCGTTATTGAGGTAGCAATAACCGCCCATGTATTCGCGCGCGGCGTGATGGCCGGGCGGGCGGCACAGGGCAAAGGCGCTGTCGTGGCCTTCATCAATCAGTGCGAGTCCGGTGAGGGCGATATCCGCGCTGGTTTTCACCGCTTGCCAGGTCGTGGCGGTGATGGGCGAACCGGCATCCATGGCATAGAAGCCGAGCTTGCCGTCGATGAACGTCGGCACTTGCTCGTTGGCCAGATCGCGTACCGGCCAGACCAGGGGCAAGGCATCGTGCGTGCGTCCAGTTGCGCACCATTCGGTCCAGGCACTTTCCAGAAAGCTGACGTAGCGCTCACTGTGCGCGTTGACGTAGCACGAGCGGTCAAACGCACGCGGTTCGACGATTTGCCCCAGGCCGACCTGTTTGACGCGGTTGTGCACGGTATCGGCCCGACTCGGTTGTTCGAATGACGGCTTGAGCACGCCGTCCTTCAATTCGGTGCCATGGTGCAAACGGTGGGAATCACTGAAAACTGTAAACATTCTGCGCATCCGTTAATGTGAGCCAGTGCAAATATTCTGTTCCGGCTGACCTGCGCTTTCTTTGCTTTGTTTTCTTGATTCAGTAGATTAATCGGGCGTTCTTACTCAGGATTGGCGTCATGCAGAAAAAATCATCCAAACGCATCAGTCTCGACGAGACCGACCTGGCGATTCTTGAGTTGTTGCAGGAAGACGCCAGTATTTCCAACGCTGAACTCAGTGAGCGGCTGTCTTTGAGCCTTACGCCTTGCTGGCGGCGGCGCAAAAGAATGGAGGAGGCCGGGGTGATCAAGGGCTATCAGGCCAACCTTGATCGGCGAATGCTCGGGCTGGACATCATGGCGTTCGTGCACATCCGTTTTTCCACCCACGCCGATCACGCGCCGGACGCCTTCGAGTCGGTGATTGCGCAACTGCCCCAGGTGCTGTCCTGTCACAAGATCACCGGCGATGCCGATTATGTGTTGCAGGTGCTGGCCGAGGATCTGGATAGCTACAGCGATTTCATCGAGCAGGTGCTCAGGCGCCAGGTCGGGATTGCGTCCATCCAGTCCAGCCTGGCGTTGCGTGAGGTCAAGACCAGTAGCCGTATTGCGATACCCAGACCGGGAAGGGAATGAGCGGGCCGGGGGCGTTTTTCCAATGGGGTGACAGAGTCTTTTGCGGCGTTGTCGGCTGACCAGCCGATTGCCGCAGCCCTGGATTCTGAACCCGCGCTGTCGATCAGCAAAATTTCATCTTGCCGGGCGCGACTTGGGCCTAGGATGCTTGCACAAGATCATCCCAAGGGGAGCCGTACCATGCGCACCAATGTCGTCAAAGTGCTGTTGATCGCTGCAGCTGTCTCGGTATTGAGTGCCTGTTCGGGCTCCGGTGGGCTGACCACCACCAGTTGTTTCTCCTCGGATTGCCAATCGCCGGAGGGTCGCACAAATGCAACGACCCTCAAATTCGGCGGTAACAGTATTGGTAGCAGCTTGAACCAGTACAGCTCCGGGATGTTGCACGACGATTGATCAAAATCGAGGCTGAACCTGTGGCGAGGGAGCTTGCTCCCGCTGGGGCGCGCAGCGGCCCCCAAAAAGAAGGTCTGCTGCGCAGCCCAGCGGGAGCAAGCTCCCTCGCCACAAATGTTTGTGCCTGGAAGATTACTGCGGCAGCGCCAGCCACTCACCAATGACCTTCTGATAACTGCCAGTGACTTTGCTCAAGTGCAGCCACTGGTCCACGTACAGTTTCCAACTGATGTCATCGCGCGGCAGCAGATAGGCCTTTTCGCCGTACTGCATGTACTGGTGCGGATTCACTGCGCACAAACCCGGTTTGAGTTTCTGCTGATACAGCGCTTCCGAGGCGTCGGTGATCATCACGTCAGCCTTGTTATCGAGCAGTTGCTGGAAGATCGTCACGTTGTCGTGCAGGGCCAGTTGCGCCTTGGGCAGGAAGGCGTGGACGAAGGCTTCGTTGGTGCCGCCTGCCGGTTCGACCAGGCGTACGTTGGGCTGGTTGATCTGCTCGACGGTCTGGTACTTGGACTGATCGGCGCAGCGCACCAGCGGGATCTTGCCGTCGCTGTCGAGGGTGTTGCTGAAGTAGGCTTTCTTCTGCCGCTCCAGCGTCACCGAAATGCCACCCATGCCGATGTCGCACTTGCCGGCCTGCATGTCCGGCATCAGGGTTTTCCAGGTGGTTTGTACCCACTCGACTTTCACCCCGAGGCTGTCGGCCAGCGAGCGCGCCATGGCGATGTCGATACCCTCGAAGTCGCCGTCGCTGCGTTTGAAGGTGTAGGGCTTGTAGTCGCCAGTGGTGCAGACGCGCAACTGGCCTTGTTGCTGGATGGTGTCGAGGTGCGAAGGTTGCTCGGCGGCCTGAGCGCTTAAATTCAGCGCGAGCAATGAACCGAGCAAGAGCAGTTTTTTATTGATGGGCATGTCTGTCGGGCTTCAAAGGGATCGGAGCGAGAAGTTAACCACGTTCTCGGCGCTGATCCCTATGGGTAGCTCGCGGTCAGAGGCCGAGACCTTCCTGCACCACCTGCAACAGATTGTTCTCCGTCAGCGCAATCGCATCCAGTTCCTGACCGGTTTCCACCGTTTGCAACCACCAATGGCTTTCGTGATGTTCATCGACGGTGCGCAGCAGATAAGTGTTGCGCTCGGGCAGGGTGATCTGCACGTGGCCGGCGCCGTCCTCGGTAAACCGCGCGATGGGATCAAATGTCAGGGTTCGTTGATTGGCTTCGATCACCAGTTGGTCGATCGCGTAATCGTGGCTCTCGCCATCGGGTGAGCTTTCGCAAACGTGGGTTGGATTGCGGCGGATTTTCAGGCCGACTTCGGTGACTGGCTGCAGCCAGCCCTCGATGCGGTGGTACAGATCGTAGACCTGCGCCGGCCAGCAATCGATCTCCAGCGCGGCATCCGCATGGGTGTGCCGTGTTTGCTTGAGTTTGGCGGCGAGTTCGTCTGCTTTACTCATTTCGGATCCCTTGGTTTGATGTCTGCCTGTTAATCGTAGACCTTTCAACGGCGTACGGCGTTGCCTTGCGTCATGCGCTTGCAACACAAGCATGTCGAAATCAGCGCTGGCCAAGTCTGGTCAGGATCGAAAACCACGGACGCAGGCGTCCCAAGGAGCGGGTAGATGAAAAAGCTGTTTACAATTTTGGCAGTGATTGCGCTGACGGCCGGTAGCATCGGCCTGAGTTCAGCGCGTCAGTCGAACGCCAGCAAGGTGCAAACGGAAGCGGTGGCGGGGCAGTTCGATTACTACCTGCTGACGCTGTCCTGGTCGCCGACCTTTTGCCTGACACACAAGGACGACGTGCAGTGTTCCGGCAAGGGCTACGGTTTCGTGCTGCATGGTCTGTGGCCGCAATACGCCAATGGCGGCTGGCCGGAGTCCTGCCCACCGCTGACCACGTTGTCGGCGGCGGAAACGACCAAAGGCCTGACGCTGTTCCCGACCAAGAAACTGCTTGACCACGAATGGTCCAAGCACGGCACCTGCAGCGGCCTGGGCGCGATGGGTTATCTGGACGAAGCGGACAAAGCGGTCGGCGCGGTGAAAATCCCGCAAGAGCTGCAACCGTTCAGTTCCTCGTACTACTTCGAAGCCCAGGAAATCGCCGACCTGTTCCGCAAGGCCAACCCGGGGATCCCGGCGGATGGCATCGCGGTGATCTGCAGCGGCCCGGAACTGTCGGAAGTACGGGTGTGCATGGGCAAGGATCTGCAGTTCGGCGCGTGCGGCAAGGGCGTGAAGACCCAGTGCCGGGCGGGGGATATTCGGGTACCGCCGTCGCGTTGATGTGATTCAAAACAGCCAAGACAAACACTGAATCCGTGGCGAGGGAGCTTGCTCCCGCTGGACTGCGCAGCAGGCCCCTGCTTTTAGAGTAAGACTGGGCGCTTCGCACCCCAGCGGGAGCAAGCTCCCTCGCCACAGGGTTTTGGTGAACTCGAGTTTTCGGGCCAAGACCCGCTTGCCTGATCAATTGGCATGATCACGCGCAAAACGACAACTGAAAATAAATCGACGCACAGCGTTCATCCAAATCTCTTGCGCGCCGATACAACTGGGCGGGCATGTGTTGGCGCGGCGGGTTTGCTGTGCGCACCCCGGTGGGCTACGCTCACGAAAAGTAAGGGTTTCGGGCTGCGGCCCCTGTCGTACCTGCCCAGGACACGTTTTTGCCAATCCCCATTCACGATCCGCATCAGACTCCCGGCACGCTTAAACGCCTGCCGCTGCGCAAGGCGGCAGCGCTGTTCATCGTTGCGGTGTGCCTGTGCCTGTCCGGCTTGCTGTATCTGCAACTCGAGCAGACCCGACGCCAGGATCTCGCGAGCGCGCAGATCGCTTCTTCCAACCTGACCCGTGCCATGGCTCAGCAGGCCGAAGACACGTTTCTGGCCGCTGATCTGGTGCTCACCAGCCTGGTCGATTGGGTCGAGGACGATGGTTACGGCGCCGCGCAGCGACCACGTCTGCAAAAAACCTTCGCGCGTCGGGTGCAACAACTGGAACAGTTGCACGGCATGTTCCTGTTCGATCGCGACGGTCAGTGGGTGATCACGTCATTTACGGATCTGCCTCGTGGCAATGGTGTGGCCGACCGCGAGTACTTCAAGTTTCACCAGCAGAACGTTTCCTCCGTGGCGCATATCGGCCCGGCGATTCGCAGCCGTGAGAATGGCGAGTGGATCATCCCGATCTCGAAACGCATCAACGACCGTGCCGGCAATTTCCAGGGCGTGCTGATGGCCGGGATCAAGATGGCGTACTTCGACCGGTTCTTCAAAAGCTTCAGCCTCGATGACAACGGCATCATGTTTCTCGGCCTCAAGGACGGCACGTTGCTGGCGCGGCGGCCGTTCGACGAAGGCCTGATCGGTTCGTCGCTGGCCAAAGGCAGGATTTACCAGAAGCTGCTGCCCGAAGCCCCGGCCGGTACCGCGATGATCAAGTCGGTGGTCGATGGCGTGGTGCGTCTGTACGGCTACCGGCAATTGGCGTCGTATCCGCTGGTGGTCGCGGCGGCGTCATCGCGCGATACGATTCTCAAGGGTTGGTATGAGCGGGCCTTTCAGTCCAGCGTGATTGTGGCGCTGGTGATTCTTGGCGTCGGCCTGTTCGGCTGGGTGTTCATTCATCAGGTGCGCGACGGCGAGCGTATCGAGAAAAACTTGCGCAAGGCGCAGCGCGCACTGGAGCAGATCGCTACCCACGACAGCCTGACAGGGCTGGCAAACCGGCGGCTGTTCGAGCGTTCGCTGGAGATCGAATTTGCCCGCGGCGCACGCCAGTCGAGTCCGGTCGGTCTGATCATGCTCGATATCGATTTCTTCAAGCGCTACAACGATGCCTACGGTCATGTGGCGGGCGATCATTGCCTGACGCAGGTGGCGCAGGTGCTGAAGAATTGTACCCAGCGCAAGTCTGACCTGGCGGTGCGTTACGGTGGCGAGGAGTTTGCGGTGCTGTTGCCGGACACCGACATCAACGGCGCGCTGGCGATTGCCGGGCAGATCCGGCGCAGCGTGATGGACAAACGCATCACCCACAGCGGCTCGCCGACCGGGTATCTGACGGTAAGTCTGGGCTGTTACTCGTTTATTCCCAGCGGCAATGACAGCCTGGAGGTGTTTATCCAGCGTGCTGACGCGGCGTTGTATCAGGCGAAAAATGCCGGACGCAACCGCGCTGCGGTGTTGTCGCTGGATACCGGTTTTGCCGAATTGATGCGCTCGGATCGCTGAGGTTTTGACGCTTCAACAGGGGTGAGGGAGCCCGCCCCCTCACACACAGGTCCTATTACCAGCCGTAACGGCGGTTCGTTCAGCTGCCCGAGCCACCGCCCGCGCCGCCGGTTCCGCCCCCGGCCGCGCCTGTGCCACCGCCAGCGCCGGAGCCCGAACCCATGGCGCCGCCGTTGGTGCCGGTGCCGTTGCCAGAACCAGGGCTACCCGCACCGTTACTGCCGGCAGGTGCGCCCGGGGTGTTGTCCGGCGGCTTGGGCGTGCTTTTGTTGACGTCGGGGTTGGTACTCGATGTGCCAGAGCTGTCGTTCGCCGCGAAGCTGGCAGCCGAGGTGGCGGCGAGCAGGCCGGCGAGTAACAACGAGGTGAGTGTGCGTGTAGTCATGGTACGTCTCCAAAAGGGGTCGGTTACCTGACTTTGGTCTGACACTTTTGCCCGTTGGTGCCGATTGGCTGACGAGCGGTTGTTGAGCTTCAGCGCCTGTCGTCCGCCAGTTTCTGCTCCAGCGCCTGACGCACCTGCGGCCACTCGTCATCGATGATGCTGAAGCGCACCGAGTTGCGCTTGCGCCCGTCCGGCATGATCCTCTCGTGGCGCACGATGCCTTCCTGTTGCGCTCCGAGGCGCAGAATCGCGTTGCGCGACTTCTGGTTGTTCTCGTCGGTAGTGAACTGCACTCGCACGCAGTCGAGCACCTCGAAGGCGTGACGCAACATCAGGTATTTAGCTTCGGTGTTGACGAAGGATTTCTGCCAGCGCGCGGCAATCCAGCTGCTGCCGATTTCCAGCTTGCGATTGAGCGGGTCGATCTTCCAGAACCGGGTCGAGCCGATGACTTCGCCGCTATCCTTCAACACAATCACAAACGGCATGACCGTGCCGGCGTCGCGGCCGTCCAGGGCCTTCTTCAGGTAGCTGTCGATGGTGCTCGCCGAAGGCACCACGGTGACGGTGAGGTTCCACAGTTCGCCGTCAGCGGCGGCGTGGAGCAGGGCGTCGGCGTCGATGTACTGAAGCGGGCGCAGGAGGATGCGCGGGCCTTGCAGCGTGGTGAGCATGGGAGCAGGTCTCGGCAGGTTGGGGCAGTGGCGAACGTCTATTACGCCGCAGCCGGTTGATCCGATGCAACCACCGTCGCCGCTACAGAGTCACAATTTTCACACCTTGTTCGCCGGAGTCTGGACGATGAAAAACCTGCGGATCGCCACGTTCAACGTCAACGGCCTGCGCGCACGCTTGCCGAACCTGCTGGAGTGGCTCAAGCGCGAGCAACCGGACATCGCGTGCCTGCAGGAACTCAAGTCAGTCGACAGTGCATTTCCTGTAGCTGAACTTGAAGCCGCCGGTTATGGCGCGATCTGGCACGGTCAGGCGTCATGGAACGGGGTGGCGATCCTCGCCCGTGATGCGCAACCGCTGGAGAGCCGCCGCGGCCTGCCGGGCGATCCCGAGGACAAGCACAGTCGTTATCTGGAAGCGGCGGTGCACGGGGTATTGGTCGGCTGCCTGTACCTGCCCAACGGCAACCCGCAGCCGGGGCCGAAGTTCGACTACAAACTGGCCTGGTTCGAGCGCTTGATCCGTTACGCCAAGGATCTGCAAGGCAGCGATCATCCGGTGGTGCTGGCCGGCGATTACAACGTGGTGCCCACCGACATGGACATCTACAACACCCGCTCGTGGCTCAAGGATGCGCTGCTGCAACCCGAAAGCCGCGAGTGTTATCAACGGCTGCTTGATCAGGGCTGGACTGATTCGCTACGCCATCTGTATCCCGACGATCGCCTCTACACGTTCTGGGATTACTTCCGTCAGCATTGGCAAACCAACTCTGGCCTGCGCATCGATCATCTGCTGCTCAACCCGGCACTCAGCCCGTATCTGCACGAGGCCGGTGTAGACGCCTGGGTGCGCAACGAACCGCACGCCAGCGACCATGCGCCGACCTGGATTCGCATCGGTTCGCGCAAACGTCGGTAACGTTGATTGGCGAAATCAATTGTCGGAATCGGCGCCCAATCCCGTATACATGTCGGCCAGCGGCGCAGCGATCCGCGGCCACATGCAAAAGGACTGAGCAATGAGCGAGCCACGTCTGGCGAATCCGACGTTGTACCTGCAACACCTGGGCTTCGATGCCCCACCGGCACCGACGCTGGAAACCCTGCGGCAGTTGCAGTTGCGCCATACCGGCGTCTTTCCCTTCGAGAATCTGTCGACGATCACGGGCGCACCGGTACTGATCGATCTGGCGTCGGTCGAACAAAAAGTTCTCCACGGTGGCCGTGGCGGTTACTGCTACGAACTGAACAATCTGTTTCTGGCGTTATTGCTGGAGCTGGGCTTCGACGCCCGTGGCATCTCCGGGCGTGTGGTGCTGGCGCAACCCGAAGGCACGTGGACGGCGCGTACCCATCGCTTGAGCCTGGTAATCATCGATGGCGAGCGCTACATCACCGACGTCGGCTTTGGCGGTATGGTGCCGACCGCGCCGCTGCTGCTCGATACCGAGGCTGAACAGGCGACGCCGCACGAGTCCTATCGCATCGAGAAACAGGCCGATGGCTACATGCTGCGCGCCAATGTCGCCGGCGAATGGCGCGCGATGTACCTGTTTGATCTGCAACGCCAGGAAGACATCGATTACACCCTCGGCAACTGGTACGTATCGACTCATCCCGAATCACCGTTTGCTCAGCGGTTGATGGTTGCGCGCACCGGCGATGGCTGGCGCCGGACCCTGAACAACGGCAGTTTCGCGATTCATCATATGGGCGCCGCCAGCGAGCGACACGAGGTGGCGGATGTCGCTGAACTGCTTGAAGTGCTGGAGCAGGAATTCGGCCTGCGCGTGCCTGACCAGCCGCATGTGCGCCAGTCGCTGGCGCGGATGCTCGTACCGGCCTGATCTCAGGGCTTGACCTCCGGTTCCAGTACCCGGCGGATTTCCCCGACCGCCGCCGACAGCTTTTTTTCCAGACTCTTGAGGTCGGCGGCGGTGATGCCTTTCTTGAATTGCCCGGAGTGGGGCGGCTCGACCTCCTGCTTTTTGCTGCCAGCCTCCAGCAGGGCATGGCGCAGGGTGTTGTTGATCACGGTCTGATAACCGAACCCTTCGTTTTCCGCCACGCTGCGGGCGGCTTCGATGACCGCGTCATCGAGCATGATGGTGATGCGGGTTTTGCCCTTGGTGGGCGCCAAGGCTCCGCGTTTGCCCTGCGAGAAGTCGTATTCGTCTTTCATCGTTCAAGCCTCCTGAAAATAAGCGCAACGCTCGCTCGGTGTGGCGACACGTGCAGAAATGATTCGTACGACGTTGGCTTCGCGATAACTGTACGCAACCACCAGCAAACGTCCTTTGCCATCGAGACCGAGGGTGATCCAGCGCTGTTCGTCATGGTCGTTGTCCTCGATCGTCAGCGCGCGTTCGTCATGAAAGACCGGCTCGGTCTCGGCAAGGCTGACGCCTCTGTGCTTGAGTTTGTTGGCTGCGTTCTTGCTTTTGTCGTACTGAATTTCGAATGACTTCATTATGCATACTTTATATGTATAAAAAACAGCGCCAGTACACCGCTGGTCGCCATGAACACTTCAGCCTAGTGCGATAAAAATCGTG
The DNA here is from genome assembly GCF_023100605.1 of Pseudomonas sp. MWU12-2020. Lineage (NCBI taxonomy): Bacteria > Pseudomonadati > Pseudomonadota > Gammaproteobacteria > Pseudomonadales > Pseudomonadaceae > Pseudomonas > Pseudomonas sp. MWU12-2020. Next base: position 794,200 of record NZ_JALMEX010000001.1, on the reverse strand, counting down.
GGCAGGAGGGGATGTGTTGCCGGATTTGTGGGAGATGGGGGTGGCGAGATAGAAGCTTGGGTGGCTACCTATCCATTATGTGACTGATAAGTTGTATACAACTCTATGGACATTTGTCACGAGTATTGAATACAGTGTGCGCATAACAAAAACCAGGGAACCCCCCACATGAAAACGCCCCATGTTTCACACCAACGGCCCGAGGACGAAAATCTCGGGGTCGGCGCGAATATGGCTTACGGCCTGCAACATGTTCTGACCATGTACGGCGGTATCGTTGCGGTGCCGCTGATCATCGGCCAGGCGGCCGGGCTGTCGCCGGCGGACATTGGTTTGTTGATTGCTGCTTCATTGTTTGCGGGGGGGCTGGCGACACTGCTGCAAACCCTGGGTCTACCGTTTTTTGGCTGTCAGTTGCCGCTGGTGCAGGGCGTGTCGTTCTCCGGTGTGGCGACCATGGTCGCGATCGTCAGCAGTGGCGGGGAGGGCGGCTTCCAGTCTGTGCTGGGCGCGGTGATTGCCGCGTCGTTGATCGGCTTGCTGATCACCCCGGTGTTCTCGCGAATCACCAAGTTTTTCCCACCGCTGGTAACCGGCATCGTGATCACTACCATCGGTCTGACGCTGATGCCGGTGGCCGCGCGTTGGGCCATGGGTGGCAACAGCCATGCGCCGGACTTCGGCAGCATGCAGAACATCGGTCTGGCGGCGGTGACGCTGGTGCTGGTGTTGCTGTTGAGCAAAGTCGGCAGCTCGACCATCTCGCGTCTGTCGATCCTGTTGGCCATGGTGATCGGCACGATTCTCGCGGTGTTCCTCGGCATGGCGGATTTCTCCGGTGTCGCCCAAGGGCCGATGTTCGGCTTTCCGACGCCGTTTCACTTCGGCATGCCGACTTTCCACTTCGCCGCGATCCTGTCGATGTGCATCGTGGTCATGGTGACGCTGGTGGAAACCTCGGCGGACATTCTGGCGGTCGGTGAGATCATCGGCACCAAAGTCGACTCCAAGCGCCTGGGCAACGGTCTGCGTGCGGACATGCTGTCGAGCATGTTTGCGCCGATCTTCGGTTCGTTCACCCAGAGCGCCTTCGCGCAGAACGTCGGGCTGGTGGCGGTGACCGGAATCAAGAGCCGTTATGTCGTGGCCACCGGCGGTGTTTTCCTGGTGATCCTCGGCCTGCTGCCGTTCATGGGGCGGGTGATCGCTGCGGTGCCGACGTCAGTGCTGGGCGGCGCCGGTATCGTGCTGTTCGGGACGGTGGCGGCGAGCGGGATTCGCACGCTGTCGAAGGTCGATTACCGCAACAACGTCAACCTGATCATCGTCGCGACCTCGATCGGCTTCGGCATGATCCCGATTGCCGCACCGAACTTCTACGATCATTTCCCGAGCTGGTTCGCGACCATTTTCCACTCGGGCATCAGCTCGTCGGCGATCATGGCGATTGTGCTGAACCTGACTTTCAACCACTTCACTGCCGGCAACTCGGACCAGCAGTCGGTGTTTGCCGCAGCGGAAGAGCGCACCCTGCGTTATCGCGACCTGGCGGCGCTGCGGGAAGGCGATTACTTCAGCGACGGCAAGCTGCACGATTGCGATGGCAAGGAAGTGCCGGTGATCGAGGTGGATGCCGATCATGACCACGGTCACGGTACGCCGAAGCCCCAAGTGAAGAGCAGCGAACACGTCTGATCGCTGAATGCATGAAAAGGGCCGATCTGTTGTGAGACAGATCGGCCCTTTTCGTTTCGCAGCAGATTTTCCATCGCCCACAAAAAAGCCCCTGAATCTTTCGATTCAGGGGCTTTGCTATTTGGCTCCACAACCTGGACTCGAACCAGGGACCCAATGATTAACAGTCATTTGCTCTACCAACTGAGCTATTGCGGAATTGGTGCGTATGTTACTGATTCAAAAAGAGAAGTCAAGCACGGGATATAAAATTTCTGGTTTGAGCAGGACGGACGGTGCTTTGTCAGCGATTAGCGATTACCAGAACCGCCTCACAGGTCTACCATGGCTGCCCGGAAGTGGTCACACGCGCTGCCGGCCATTCGCCGAAAAGGTACGCGCCATGATTCAAACCGTTCTGATTTCTCTTTCACGCGAGGTGTTCGTATGAGCGTCACGCAGATCAGCCTGCCTAAAGGCGTCGGCCCGCACGCCGAGAAACTCTTCGACGCGATTACCCAGGCCAGCACCGCTGAGGAGTTGAACCGCGCCGGCGGCAAGGCCGAAGGTTTCGTGCTCGGCCTGGAAAGCACCAAGGCAATCAAAAGCCAGATCGCCGAATCGCTGTACGTCGCCTATGACGACGCAGCCAGTCAACGTGCGACGGAACTGGCTTAACCGCCGAAAGTGATGGTGCCGAGCATCAGCTTGGCATACGCCGCGGTGGCGGCCAGTTGCACCAGCCACAAGGCCAGGCCACCAAGGAACACGCCCGCTGCGACTTGCAGCACCAGGCTCTTGTCGCGCTTGGCCGTGGTGCGAGGGATGAAATCATCCAGATCGTCTCGGTCGGCGCGCAGGTTGTCGTTTTTCATTTGGGTTCTCACAGAATTCCTGGATGTATACGAAATCTGTGGGAGCGGGCTTGCTCGCGAAAGCGTCGGGTCAGTCGCCATGATCTTTGGCTGATACACCGCTTTCGCGAGCAAGCCCGCTCCCACACTTCAGATTTGTGTGCAGTTTAGAGGGAATGTTGCATTCCTTCGGACAAATAAAAAACGGGAAGCCCCAAGGCTTCCCGTTTTTCATTGCCAGGCGAAATCAGATGACCTGAACGATCGCATCCGTTACCGCTTTGATGTTGCTCTGGTTCAGTGCCGCGACGCAGATGCGGCCGGTGTCCAGGGCGTAGATGCCGAACTCGCTGCGCAGGCGGTGCACCTGTTCAGTGGTCAGGCCGGAGTAGGAGAACATGCCGCGCTGACGGCCGACGAAGCTGAAGTCACGCTGCGGGGCTTTCTCAGCCAGCAGGGCGACCATCTGCTCGCGCATGCCGCGAATGCGCAGACGCATTTCTGCCAGTTCGGCTTCCCACTGGGCGCGCAGTTCCGGGCTGTTCAACACAGCGGCGACGATGCTTGCACCGTGAGTTGGCGGGTTGGAGTAGTTGGTGCGGATCACACGCTTGACCTGCGACAGCACGCGCGCGCTTTCTTCTTTCGATTCGCTGACGATCGACAGGGCGCCAACGCGCTCGCCGTACAGCGAGAACGACTTGGAGAACGAGCTCGAAACGAAGAAGGTCAGGCCCGATTCAGCGAACAGGCGCACAGCCGCCGCGTCTTCGTCGATGCCGTCGCCGAAACCCTGGTAAGCCATGTCGAGGAATGGCACGTGACCTTTGGCCTTGACCGCTTCCAGAACGTTTTTCCAGTCAGCCGGGCTCAGGTCGACGCCGGTCGGATTGTGGCAGCAGGCGTGCAGCACAACGATCGAGCCGTTCGGCAGGGCGTTGAGGTCGTCGAGCATGCCGGCACGGTTCACGTCGTGGGTGGCAGCGTCGTAGTAACGGTAGTTCTGCACCGGGAAGCCAGCGGTTTCGAACAGTGCGCGGTGGTTTTCCCAGCTCGGGTCGCTGATCGCCACGACAGCGTTCGGCAGCAGTTGCTTGAGGAAGTCGGCACCGATTTTCAGTGCGCCGGTACCGCCGACAGCCTGAGTGGTGACGATGCGACCGGCAGCGATCAGCGGCGAGTCGTTACCGAACAGCAGCTTTTGCACCGCTTGGTCGTAGGCCGCGATGCCGTCGATCGGCAGGTAGCCACGGGAGGCGTGCTGAGCAGCGCGAATGGTTTCGGCTTCGATCACCGCGCGCAGCAGGGGAATTCGCCCCTCTTCGTTGCAGTAAACACCTACACCCAGGTTGACCTTGGTGGTCCGGGTATCGGCGTTGAATGCTTCGTTGAGGCCCAGGATTGGATCGCGGGGTGCCATTTCGACAGCGGAGAACAGGCTCATTATTACGGCGGCTCTGAATGGAGAGTGGAGGGACGTGTCGCGCTCCAGCCGAATGCACTAGAGCGGTGCACAAACGGGGAGCTAGTATAGAGGCCATCACTGAGCAATGGCGACAGGCGATTCAGCTTTTCAGGCAAGTTTTTCCGATTATTTCTTGACCGTTAGTCGATTGACTCTGTCAGAGACTTTACCGGATGTAGGACGTTTGCCTTGAAAGGCGAGGCAATCGGCTCCACATTGAGCACAATCTTCGTTTTTCCTTGGGCGACAACGGTCGTTTGCGGTCATCCCCGTGGCTCGGCTGTTTTCTGCGCGAGCCGCGATCCCAGAGGTGTGTATGTCCGAATTCCAGCTAGTCACCCGCTTCGAGCCCGCCGGCGATCAGCCTGAAGCCATCCGCCAATTGGTGGAGGGCATCGAAGCCGGGCTGGCGCACCAGACGCTGCTCGGTGTGACCGGCTCGGGCAAGACCTTCAGCATCGCCAATGTCATCTCGCAGGTACAGCGCCCGACGCTGGTGCTGGCGCCGAACAAGACCCTCGCCGCGCAGCTGTATGGCGAGTTCAAGGCGTTCTTCCCGAACAACGCGGTCGAGTATTTCGTTTCCTACTACGACTACTACCAGCCCGAAGCCTATGTGCCGTCGTCCGACACCTTCATCGAGAAGGACGCGTCGATCAACGACCACATCGAGCAGATGCGCCTGTCGGCGACCAAGGCGTTGCTCGAACGCAAGGATGCGATCATCGTCACCACGGTGTCGTGCATTTACGGTCTCGGTAGCCCGGAAACCTATTTGAAGATGGTGCTGCACGTCGATCGCGGCGACAAACTCGATCAGCGCGCCTTGCTGCGGCGTCTGGCCGATCTGCAATACACCCGCAACGACATGGATTTTGCCCGGGCGACGTTCCGGGTGCGCGGCGATGTGATCGACATCTATCCGGCGGAGTCCGATCTGGAAGCGATCCGCATCGAGCTGTTCGATGACGAGGTCGAGAGCATTTCCGCGTTCGACCCGCTGACCGGCGAAGTCATCCGCAAGATGCCGCGCTTCACGTTTTACCCGAAGAGTCACTACGTGACGCCGCGCGAGACCCTGCTCGACGCCATCGAGCACATCAAAGTCGAGTTGCAGGAGCGCCTCGAATACCTGCGCAGCAACAACAAACTGGTCGAGGCCCAGCGCCTCGAGCAGCGCACCCGTTTCGACCTGGAAATGATCCTCGAACTGGGTTACTGCAACGGCATCGAAAACTACTCGCGCTACCTGTCCGGGCGCCCGGCCGGTGCCGCGCCGCCGACGCTGTATGACTATCTGCCGGCCGACGCCTTGCTGGTGATCGACGAATCCCACGTCAGCGTGCCGCAAGTCGGCGCGATGTATAAGGGTGACCGTTCGCGTAAGGAAACCCTGGTCGAATACGGCTTCCGCTTGCCTTCGGCACTGGACAACCGGCCGATGCGTTTTGACGAGTGGGAAGGGGTGAGCCCGCAGACCATTTTCGTCTCGGCGACCCCGGGTAATTACGAGGCCGAGCATGCCGGGCGCGTGGTCGAGCAAGTGGTGCGTCCGACCGGTCTGGTCGACCCGCAGGTTGAAGTACGTCCGGCGCTGACTCAGGTCGATGACCTGCTCTCGGAAATCACCAAACGCGTGGCGGTCGAGGAGCGGGTGCTGGTCACTACGCTGACCAAACGCATGGCCGAAGACCTCACCGATTACCTCGCCGACCACGGCGTGCGCGTGCGTTATCTGCACTCGGACATCGACACCGTCGAACGGGTCGAGATCATCCGCGACCTGCGTCTGGGCACCTTCGATGTGCTGGTGGGGATCAACCTGCTGCGTGAAGGTCTGGACATGCCGGAAGTGTCGCTGGTGGCGATTCTCGACGCGGATAAGGAAGGCTTTCTGCGTTCCGAGCGCTCGCTGATCCAGACCATCGGCCGGGCGGCGCGGAACCTCAATGGCCGGGCGATTCTTTACGCTGATCGCATCACCGGCTCGATGGAGCGGGCGATTGGCGAGACCGAGCGTCGTCGCGACAAGCAGATCGCCTTCAACCTGGAAAACGGCATCACGCCGAAGGGTGTGTTCAAGGACGTCGCCGACATCATGGAAGGCGCCACCGTGCCCGGCTCGCGCAGCAAGAAGCGCAAGGGCATGGCCAAGGCTGCCGAAGAAAGCGCCAAGTACGAAGCCGAACTGCGCTCGCCGAGCGAAATCACCAAGCGCATTCGGGCGCTGGAAGAGAAGATGTATCAGCTGGCGCGGGATCTGGAATTTGAAGCGGCGGCGCAGATGCGCGATGAGATTGCCAAGTTGCGCGAGCGGCTTTTGGCGGTTTGATCTCTGTTGCCTGATCTGGCCTCTTCGCGAGCAGGCTCGCTCCCACATAGGAATTGTGTCGCTCACAAATCCCCTGTGGGAGCGAGCCTGCTCGCGAATGGCGGCAACGCGGTCTTAATGAGACTCCCCAGCCTTCAACCCCGCCGGCAATTTCCTGGTCAACAAAATCGCCAGCATGCTGATCCCCAGCGCAATCCCGACGAAGTGAAACGCATCGTTATAGGCCATGATCAGCGCCTGCTGATGCACGATCTCGCTCATCTTTCCCAGCGCCGCGGTGTCGCTGCCAAACCGGTCGGTCATTGAGGCCATGCGTTCGGCCACTTGCGGGTTGGTCGGCACAATCGACTCACGCAGATAATCGAAGTAGGTCTTGGTCCGCGCATCCAAAAGCGTGGCGAGCAGGGCAATGCCGATCGCACCACCCAGGTTGCGCAGGATGTTGAACAGACTCGATGCCGACCCCGCGTCCTGCGGCAGGATGTACGCCGTGGCGATCAGCGAAATGGTGACCATGATCAGCGGCTGACCCAGCGCGCGGATGATCTGGATCTGATTGAACTGCGGCCCGGCGAAATCCGGGTTGAGCACCCCCGAAGAAAAACTCGCCAGCCCGAACAAGCCAAAGCCAAGGGTGCACAGCCACTTCGGCGACACGAACTTCATCAGCTTCGGCACCAGCGGAATCAGGAACAGCTGCGGCACGCCCATCCACATGATCACTTCGCCGATCTGCAGGGCGTTGTAGTTCTGGATCTGCGCCAGGTACAGCGGCAGCAGATAAATCGAGCCATACAAGCCGACGCCCATACCGAGGCTGGAAATGCTCGACAGGCCGAAGTTGCGATTGCGCAGAATGCCGAGGTTGATCAGCGGATTGGGTTTGGAAATCTGCACGATGACGAAGGTGATCAGGCTCAGCAGGGCAATGCTGCCCAAGGTCACGATCAGGTTCGATTCGAGCCAGTCCTTGCGGTGGCCTTCTTCGAGAAATACCTGCAGACAACCGAGGCCGACACCCAGTGTGAGAATCCCGGTGTAGTCGGTGCTTTTCAGCAGTTCCCAGTGCGCTTCCTTCTTTTCCAGCCCGTACATCAGCCCGGCGATCATGATCAGCCCCGGCGGGATGTTGATGTAGAAAATGTATTCCCAGCCCCAGTTTTCCGTGAGCCAGCCGCCGAGTGTCGGGCCGATGGAGGGGGCGAAGGTCGCGGTCATGGCGAACATCGCCATGCCTTTGGCGCGGTGGTGTTCGGGGAGTTTGATCAGGGTCAGGGTGAACGCCAGCGGAATCAGCGCGCCGCCGGTGAAGCCTTGCATGGCACGAAAGACGATCATGCTTTCGAGGCTCCAGGCCATCGAGCACAGCAGCGATGACGCCAGGAAACCCAGCGACACCCATACCGCCAAGCGTCGCGCCGAGAGCAGCTGCACCAGCCACGCGGTCAGCGGGATCATGATGATTTCCGCGACCAGGTACGAGGTGGAAATCCACGAGCCTTCTTCCAGCGTCGCCGACAGCGCGCCCTGAATGTCCTTGAGCGAAGAGTTGGTGATCTGAATGTCGAGCACTGCCATGAAGGCGCCGAGCATCACGCTCATCACCGCGATCCAGTCCCGCCGGGTCGGTTCGCCGACCGGGCGGATCAGCGAATCACCGGCCATTGTCTGGGGCGTCTTTGATATTCACGGTGGCGGTGACCGACATGCCCGGGCGGATCTTGCCGTGCAGCGGGTTGTCGGCCTTGAACGTCAGTTTCACCGGAATTCGCTGCACGACTTTGGTGAAGTTGCCGGTGGCGTTGTCCGGCGGCAGCAGGCTGAACTGCGCACCGGAGGCGGCGAACAGGCTGTCGACCCGTGCTTCGATCGGCCTGTCACTGTAGGCGTCGAAGGTCAGCTCGGCTTTCTGTCCGGGCTGCATGCGGCCGATCTGGGTTTCCTTGAAGTTGGCCTGCACCCAGATGTCTTCATCGGGGACGATCGACAGCAGATACGCGCCAGCCTGCACCACTTGGCCATTGCGTGCGGCACGCTGGCCGACCATGCCGCTGATCGGCGCGTGGATTTCGCTGCGGGTCAGGTTGAGTTCGGCTTGCGCCAGATCGGCGCGGGCGTTGGCGATCTGCGCGTCGAGGCGTTTGATCTCGGCAGTCAGTGCGTTGACCTGCTGGCGCTGGCTCTGTGCATCGGCCTGGGCCTTGGCCACTTGCGAGCGGGCGATATGGGCGTCAGCGGAGAGAGTGGTCACCCGCTCCTCGGAAACGTAACCGGGTTTGCGCAAGGTTTCGGCGCGCGACAAATCGACCTGCGAGCGGCCCAGCGTGGCCTGCGATGCGGCGACTTGTGCGTCACTGGAGGCGATCAGACTGGCCTGCTGAGTCAACTTGCTCTGCGCCTGCAAACGCTCGGCTTCGCGGGTGGCGAGGGCGGCGTTGGCGCGATCGACGGCCAGGCGGAAATCAGCGGGTTCAAGGCGCACCAGCAACTGGCCCTTTTCCACATGCTGGTTGTCCTGCACCAGCACTTCGTCGATGCGTGCGCTCAATTGGCTGGAAACGCGGGTGATCTCGCCCTGGACATAGGCGTTATCGGTGCTTTCATAAAACCGGCCCTTGAAAAACCAATGGGCGAAGAAGCCCCCGGCAATCAACAGAACCAGCAGCAGGAAAATAAACAGGCGACGCTTGAGTTGGGCAGGCATGAGGCAAACTGTAGTCGAGGAATTGTAAGGAAAGTTCTCTGCGGCTGAATCTGGCATACAGCCGATAAACGGTAAATGCCAATGGCTGATATTCGGCCCGTCACCACGGTCTATGGGCGTTACAGACGCAAACTTGGCTTAAATGCCCTGTCCGCTGGAGCGGGGCGGGTGTCGCCTGTTACCATTCGCGGCTTGATTGTTCTTTGCTTTTCATTCTTTTCGAGACATGCCATGACCACCGTCCGCACTCGCATCGCGCCATCGCCTACCGGGGACCCCCACGTAGGTACCGCTTACATCGCATTGTTCAACTACTGCTTTGCCAAGCAGCATGGCGGTGAGTTCATCCTGCGCATCGAAGACACCGACCAGTTGCGTTCGACCCGCGAGTCCGAACAGCAGATCTTCGACGCCCTGCGCTGGCTGGGGATCGACTGGAGCGAAGGCCCGGACGTTGGCGGCCCGCACGGTCCGTACCGGCAGAGCGAGCGTGGCGATATCTATCAGAAGTATTGCCAGCAACTGGTCGACATGGGTCACGCATTCCCGTGCTTCTGCACCGCTGAAGAGCTGGACCAGATGCGCGCCGAGCAGATGGCGCGCGGCGAAACCCCGCGTTACGACGGCCGCGCTTTGCTGCTGTCGAAGGAAGAAGTCGCGGCCCGTCTGGCGGCTGGCGAACCGCACGTGATCCGCATGAAAGTGCCGACCGAGGGCGTCTGTGTGGTGCCGGACATGTTGCGCGGCGATGTCGAGATCCCGTGGGATCGCATGGACATGCAAGTGCTGATGAAGACCGACGGCCTGCCGACGTATTTCCTCGCCAACGTGGTCGACGACCACCTGATGGGTATCACCCACGTGCTGCGCGGCGAAGAATGGCTGCCGTCGGCGCCGAAACTGATTCTGCTGTACGAATACTTCGGCTGGGAACAACCGGAGCTGTGCTACATGCCGCTGCTGCGTAACCCGGACAAGAGCAAGCTGTCCAAGCGCAAGAACCCGACCTCGGTGACGTTCTACGAGCGCATGGGCTTCATGCCGGAAGCGATGCTCAACTACCTCGGTCGTATGGGCTGGTCGATGCCGGACGAGCGCGAGAAGTTCTCGCTGCAGGAAATGGTCGACAACTTCGACCTCAAGCGCGTGTCGCTCGGCGGGCCGATCTTCGACATCGAGAAACTGTCGTGGCTCAACGGCCAGTGGCTGCGTGACCTGCCGGTGGAAGAGTTCGCCGCACGCGTGCAGAAGTGGGCGTTCAACTCCGAATACATGATGAAGATCGCACCGCTGGTGCAGGGTCGCGTGGAAACCTTCAGTCAGGTTGCACCGCTGGGCGGCTTCTTCTTTGCCGGTGGCGTGAACCCGGATGCCAAGCTGTTCGAGTCGAAAAAGCTCTCGGGCGATCAGGTGCGTCAACTGATGCAACTGATCCTGTGGAAGCTGGAAAGCCTGCGGCAGTGGGAGAAGGACAACATCACCGCAACGATTCAGGCAGTGGTCGAATCCCTCGAGCTGAAATTGCGTGACGCGATGCCGCTGATGTTTGCCGCGATCACCGGGCAGGCCAGTTCGGTGTCGGTGCTCGATGCAATGGAAATCCTCGGCCCGGACCTGACCCGTTTCCGTCTGCGCCAGGCGATCGACCTGCTGGGCGGTGTGTCGAAGAAAGAAAACAAAGAGTGGGAAAAGCTGCTGGGCGCGATTGCCTGAGCACGTCTGACTCTGCAGTAACCACCGAAGGCCGGGATCGTTTGATTCCGGCCTTCGGCGTTTTTCCCCCGGATTTTCGGGGGGAGGGCGGTAAGTGATTGTTATGCCGACAAAAAACTTTGAAATTTTTCAAAAATAAGTTTGACAGGCTTTCGATACGCCCTTAAGATTCGCCCCGTCCTCAGCGATGACATCAACGATGAGGGGCTATAGCTCAGCTGGGAGAGCGCTTGCATGGCATGCAAGAGGTCGACGGTTCGATCCCGTCTAGCTCCACCAATTTACACTTCGAAGCCTGGCCACACCGGCTCCGAAGCGATCAACACTCAGCGTTGATCAGTTGTATAGAAGGGTTTGCGTCCCCTTCGTCTAGTGGCCTAGGACACCGCCCTTTCACGGCGGTAACAGGGGTTCGAGTCCCCTAGGGGACGCCAGTTTTACAGAAGTGATGTTGCAAGATGTCACTCCGCCGCGAGGCGAAAAATCCGGGGCTATAGCTCAGCTGGGAGAGCGCCTGCATGGCATGCAGGAGGTCAGCGGTTCGATCCCGCTTAGCTCCACCAATTTACAGTTCAAGGTCTGGCCACACCGGCCTTGAATCAGATCAGATCTCAGCACTGATCAGCTGTATAGAAGGGTTTGTGTCCCCTTCGTCTAGTGGCCTAGGACACCGCCCTTTCACGGCGGTAACAGGGGTTCGAGTCCCCTAGGGGACGCCACGATTACCCGCTCTGCGGGATTTATAAGGGTCATTCAATTATTGAATGGCCCTTTTGTTTGTCTGGCATTTGGCCAAATCTCCTTTTTCCTTACACTGTGCTTCAGACCAGCGGTCATATCCTCGACTTGCAGAATATTATTATGCGAATAATATTCTAGTCGTAATATTCGGAGGCAACGATGAACGATAAAAAAGCTCAAACCCGCGAACGCATCCTCAAGGCTGCCAGCGCCGCACTGATCCAGCGCGGCCCGGCAGATCCCAGCGTGGGCGAAGTGATGGGCGCCGCCGGCCTGACCGTCGGAGGTTTCTACGCGCACTTCGAAAGCAAGGACGCCATGATGCTCGAGGCGTTCAAGCAATTGCTGGGGCGTCGACGCGACTTGATTGCCGACATGGACTCCGAGCTGACCGGCGAAGAGCGTCGCGCCTTGGTCGCTGCGTTCTACCTGTCGCGCAAGCATCGGGATTCCAGCGATGCCGCGTGTCCGATTCCGGCTTCGATCGGCGAGCTGGGACGTTTGCCGGAGTCGTTTCGCATCGCGCTGAACGAACACCTGGAACTGATGATTGCGCAGTTGGCGTCCAGCCCCGAGGACACCGACAAAGCACTGGCCGATGTGGCGTTGATGGTGGGTGGTCTGGCGTTGGCACGCGCGCTGGGCCCGGGCGATTTATCCGATCGATTGCTGCGCGCTGCCAAGTCGGCGGTGCGTTGACCTGAAGGCAACTCGCCTGAGGAGAGAGCGATGAACACGTTGAAGTGGGTTCGTGGCGTTAATGGCACCTTGGGCTGGATTGCACCGCAGCGGGTAGCAAGCAAAATGCGTCAGGCGTTCATGACGCCACGTTCGCTGCCGCTGCGCGATTGGGAGCTGCCGCTGCTGGCGAGCGCCGAACGCATCACGCTGCGTTTCGGCCTGTCGGCGCTGCGCTGGGGCCAGGGACCGGCGGTGCTGTTGATGCACGGCTGGGAAGGGCGACCCACGCAGTTTGCGGCGTTGATCACCGCGCTGGTCGAGGCCGGTTACACCGTTGTCGCGCTGGACGGCCCGGCCCACGGCCGCTCACCGGGGCGCGAGGCCAATGTCGTGCTGTTCGCTCGCGCCATGCTTGAGGCTGCCGCTGAACTGCCACCTCTTCAGGCCGTCATCGGCCACTCGATGGGCGGCGCCAGCGCCATGCTTACCGTGCAACTGGGCCTGCGCACCGAAACCCTCGTCAGCATCGCAGCTCCCGCGCGGATTCTCGGCGTGCTGCGCGGTTTTGCCCGCTATGTCGGCATGCCACCGCGGGCCCGCTCGGCGTTCATCCGCCAGGTCGAGCAAGACGTCGGCATGCGTGCCGCGACCCTCGATGTTGCGCACTATCAACTGGATATGCCAGGCCTGATCGTGCATGCCGAGGACGACACCTTCGTCTCGGTCAAGGAATCGCAACTGATCCACGAATCATGGTTCGACAGTCGTCTGCTGCGCCTGGAAAGCGGCGGCCACCAGCGAGTGTTGGCCGACCCTCGGGTGGTTGATGGGGTGTTATCACTGTTGGCGGGGCGCAGCCTTCAGGCGCGGCAATCGGCCTGACATCCGTTACACTGCCCCGGTTGAATAATCTGACCGGGAGTGGGGCATGGGCTGGGATCGGGCAACGCCGTTCACCATTGATCTGCAAGTAGGCGCCGAGGACATCGACGGGCTGGGCCACGCGAACAACGCGGTGTACGTGACCTGGCTCGAACGCTGCGCCTGGCGCCACTCGCAGCGGCTGGGGCTGGATCTGGTCGAGTACCGGCGTCTGGACCGGGCGATGGCCGTGGTGCGCCACGAAATCGATTACCTGGCGGCGGCCTACGAAGGCGACGAGCTGCAACTGGCGACCTGGATCGTCGATTGGGATCAGCGCCTGAAAATGACCCGCCACTTCCAGCTGATCCGCCCCAGCGACAACGCCACCCTGCTGCGTGCCCAGACCACATTCGTCTGCATCGAGCTGTCCAGCGGCAAGCCCAAGCGCATGCCGGCGGAGTTCATCGAGGGTTATGGCCCGGCGATCCAGAAACTTGAGACAGTGCAGCTCTAATGTGGGAGCGAGCTTGCTCGCGAAAGCGGTGGGCCAGTGACGGTTGCATCAACTGATACACCGCTTTCGCGAGCAAGCTCGCTCCCACAGGAAAGAGTGTTGTTCTGCGGATTTGCGCGATATCCAGTAAACTGCCGCACGTTTTTTCTTCCTGAGTAGTGTTTTCCCCATGCAAATTGCCCTGGCGCCCATGGAGGGGCTGGTCGACGACATCCTGCGCGACGTGCTGACCCGCGTTGGCGGCATCGACTGGTGCGTGACCGAATTCATTCGGATCAACGATCAGTTGCTTACCCCGGCCTACTTCCACAAGTTCGGCCCGGAGCTGCTCAACGGCGCCCGCACCCGTTCCGGCGTGCCGCTGCGTGTGCAATTGTTGGGCTCCGATCCGGTGTGCCTGGCGGAAAATGCGGCGCTGGCCTGTGAGCTCGGCTCGGAAGTCATCGACCTGAACTTCGGCTGCCCGGCCAAGACCGTCAACAAATCCCGGGGCGGGGCGGTGCTGCTCAAGGAGCCGGAACTGCTCAACAGCATCGTCGAACACGTGCGTCGCGCCGTGCCGGCACATATCCCGGTCACCGCGAAAATGCGCCTCGGTTTCGACAGCCCGGACGGCTCGCTGGTCTGCGCCACTGCGCTGGCCGAGGGCGGCGCCGAGCACATCGTGGTTCACGCCCGGACCAAGGTCGATGGCTACAAGCCGCCGGCGCATTGGGAGTGGATTCCGCGGGTGCAGGACGTGGTCAAGGTGCCGGTGTTCGCCAACGGTGATATCTGGAGCGTCGAGGACTGGCGCCGCTGCCGCGAGATCAGTGGCGTCGAAGACATCATGCTCGGTCGCGGTCTGGTATCACGCCCGGATCTGGCCCGGCAGATCGCTGCCGCGCGCGCCGGTGAAGAAGTGGTCGAGATGAGCTGGGCCGAGTTGCTGCCGCTGATTCAGGACTTCTGGCTGCAAGCCAAGGCGCAGATGACTGCGCGCCAATCGCCGGGTCGCTTGAAGCAATGGCTGGCGATGCTGACGCGCAATTATCCCGAGGCCACCGAGCTGTTTACTGTGCTGCGTCGTGAGACAGAACCGGATCAAGTCTCGCGTTTGCTCGGTTTGCCCGTCGCCGAAGCGGCCTGAAAAAAATCTTCAAATAATCTCTTGAAATCATTTTGGCGGTCCCTATCTAAGGGGTACGCGATGCCGAATTCGGGTCGCGGAGTCAAAAAACCTTGCTGATTGTTTTCAGGAGATTTGAACCATGAGTACTGCATTTTCCCTGGCACCACTGTTCCGTTCCTCGGTTGGTTTCGACCGTTTCAACGATCTGTTCGAAACCGCGCTGCGCAACGAGCCAGGCAGCACCTACCCACCCTACAACGTGGAAAAACACGGTGACGATCAATACCGCATCGTCGTAGCGGCAGCCGGTTTCCAGGAAGAAGACCTGGAGCTGCAAGTCGAGAAGGGTGTGCTGACCATCAGTGGCGGCAAGCGTGATGCCAACGAAGGCGTGACCTTCCTGCATCAAGGCATTGCCCAGCGTGCTTTCAAGCTGTCCTTCCGCCTGGCCGATCACATCGAGATCAAGGCCGCCGATCTGAGCAACGGTCTGCTGAGCATCGACCTGTTGCGGGTGATCCCGGAGGAAGCGAAAGCCAAGCGCATCCCGATCAGCGGAGCGCAAAAGCCGGCTCTGCAGTAAGGCCGAGCAGGAAAAAAGGGCGCCACTGGCGCCCTTTTTTTGTGCTCGTCATTCGAGCATCTTTTTCAACGCCTCCAACGCCACCGGCCGACTGTGCAGATAGCCCTGATACAAATGGCAACCCAGCCCTTGCAGGAACGCCAGTTGCTCCGGCGTCTCGACACCTTCGGCAATCACCTCCAGTTCCAGGCTGCGGGCCATGGCGACGATGGCGCGGATGATCTCGGCGTCGTTGGGGTCGGTGGTCGCGTCGCGGATGAATGACTGGTCGATTTTCAGGGTGTCCACCGGCAGGCGTTTGAGGTAGGTCAGCGATGAATAGCCGGTGCCGAAATCGTCCATGGCGAAGCTCACGCCAAGTTTTTTCAGGCGGCGCATTTTGCTGATGGTGTCTTCCAGGTTCTGGATGACGATGCCCTCGGTGATCTCCAGTTTCAGCAGCGAGCAGGGCAGGCCGTGGCTGCTCATGCTGTGTTCGATGCGTTCGACGAAGTCGTTCTGGCGGAACTGGCGTGGGCTGATGTTCACGCACAGGCTGAAGTTGAACGGATCGACCAGTTTCAAGGCAATCAGCTGTTTGAACGCCTCGCAGGCCTCGTCGAGGATCCAGGTGCCGACTTCCAGAATCAGACCGCTGTCTTCCAGCACCTTGATGAACTCGGTGGGCGATTGCGCGCCGAGTTCCGGGTGATTCCAGCGCACCAGGGCTTCGGCGCCAATGATGCGGTTGTCCCGCGCATCGACCTGCGGCTGGTAGTGCACGTTGAATTCGCCACGGGACAACGCCAGACGCAGATCGGTCTCCATGCGCAGCCGTTCGCTGGCCGCCTTCTGCATGGTGTTGTGGTACATCTGCGTGGTGTTGCGCCCGGAGTCCTTGGCCCGGTACAGGGCAATGTCTGCGCGCTTGAGCAGATCGGTCGGGGTCGAGCCGTGATCGGGAATCAGTGCCACGCCGATACTCGGCGTCACTTGCAGGCGCTGGCCGTCGAGGAACATCGGCTCCGACAGCAGTTCGCGAATGGTGTCGGCCAGTTCCCGCACTTGTGCACTGACCTCGTTGCGCGTGCCTTCCAGACCGCTGAGCAGCACCACGAATTCATCGCCGCCGAGACGTGCCACCGTGTCTTCCATGCGCACGCTGGCTTCAAGCCGCGCAGTGACGATTTTCAGCACCGTGTCGCCGACCGGGTGGCCGAGCGAGTCGTTGATGTGCTTGAAGTGGTCAAGATCGAGGAACAGCAGCGCGCCGCGCAGATTGTGGCGCTTGAGCAGGGCGATCTGCTGGCTCAGGCGATCCATCAGCAGGGCGCGGTTGGGCAGATTGGTCAGCGGGTCGTGATAGGCCAGGTGACGGATCTGCGCTTCAGCATTTTTCAGCAGGCTGACGTCCCGGGCGGTCAGCAGCAGGCATGCGGTTTCGTTGAGGGTGATCGGTTCGATCGACACTTCCACGGTCAGCAGTTCGCCGCGCTTGTTGCGCCCGAGCATTTCCTGATGATGCACGCGGCCTTTGATCTGCAGTTCGGCAAACAGCGCCGAGCGTTGTTTCTCTTCGGCCCAGATGCCGATCTGGTACACGGTTTTGCCCACCACTTCTTCCGCGCGATAGCCGGTGAGGCGGCAGAAACCGTCGTTGACCTCAAGATAACGCCCGGTGTCGCGCTCGGTGATGGTGATCGCATCGGGGCTGGAGTGAAACGCTTTGGCGAATTTCTCTTCGCTGGCCTTGAGTGCGGCTTCGGAGCGCTGCTGCTGGGTGATGTCGCGCAAAGTGGTGACGATGCACGGCTGATTGCCAACGCTGATCTGTCGGCTGGAAATCACACAGGTCAGCGACTGGCCGTCCTTGTGCTGGACGATGATCGCGACATTGCTCAGGCCCTGTTCGCGGATCACCCGCTCGATGCGTTGCAGGCTTTTCGCCGAGGCGTCCCACAGGCCGATGTCTTCGGCGGTGCGGCCGATCACGTCGGCGGCGCTCCAGCCGAAGGTCTGGGTGAAGCTGTTATTGATTTCGATGAACTCGCCGCTGTCCTGGCGCGTGACGCAGATCGGATCGGGGCTGACCTGGAACAACGTGGCGAATTTCTCTTCCGAGGCCACCAGACGTTGCTCGCGCTCGACCTGATCGGTGATGTCCAGCAAGGTCCCGGCCATGCGCAGCGGCGCGCCGTTCTCGTCGCGATAGAGGCGGGCGCGGCTTTCCAGATAGCGTGAGCTGCCATCCGGCAATTGCACGCGGTAGGTCAGTTGATAATTGCCCGCCGGGCCTTCGCGCAGGCTGCGGTAGGCGTCGCGCATGCTGTCGCGTTCTTCGCCGGGCACGCCTTCAAAGAACTCTTCGAACGACTCGTGAAACGGGATCGGCTCCAGCCCGTGCAGTTGCGCGGCCCGTGCCGAGCCATAGAGCATGCCACTGGGGATGTGCCAGTCCCAGGTGCCGAGCTGCGCCGAGTCCAGCGCCAGATCGAGGCGTTCCTGGCTGTCTTTCAAGGCGTGTTCGGCAGCTTTGCGTTCGGTGGTGTCGAGAAAGGTGCTGAGCAGATACGGCTGGCCTTCGAGTTCGACCTTCTGCGCGCTGAGGATGCCGTCATGAATCTGCCCGTTGCTGGCGCGGAACTGCACTTCCATGCTGATCAGTTCGCCCTTGGCCTTGGTCCTTTTCACCAGTTCTGCGCGTTGCTCCGGGTGCACCCACAGGCCCAGCTCCAGGGTGGTGCGGCCAATGGCGCTCTGTACCGGCCAACCGAACAGGCTTTCGAAATATTGGTTGGCCT
The DNA here is from genome assembly GCF_023100605.1 of Pseudomonas sp. MWU12-2020. Lineage (NCBI taxonomy): Bacteria > Pseudomonadati > Pseudomonadota > Gammaproteobacteria > Pseudomonadales > Pseudomonadaceae > Pseudomonas > Pseudomonas sp. MWU12-2020. The sequence goes on along the minus strand of NZ_JALMEX010000001.1, from coordinate 776,184 downwards.
CGGTGATCAGACCGTCTTCCTGGCGCGTCAGCAGCACCATGTTCGGGCACAGGTGAAAGAGTGTGGCGAAACGTTTCTCCGAGCTGCTCAGAGCCTGCTCGCGTTGGCGCTGGTGGGTGATTTCGCGAATCACCCCGATCATTCGAGGACGCCCCTGTTTGTCCGGTAGCAGACTGCCGCTGATTTCCAGCCAGTGCAGACTGCCATCGGGCCAGCGGATGCGGTGGTGCATCGCCTGTTCCAGCGGTGCTCCGGCAATCACCGCGTGGAATGCCCTGACAGTTTTCGCCCGGTCCTCGGGCGGTAGCAGGTCGAGGTATTCCAGATCCTGCGGCAGCGGTTGCCGTGGATCGAAGCCGAACAGCGCCTGGGTGCCCCGTGACCAACTGATCTGCCCGCGCTCGATGTCCCAATACCAGGCACCGAGCCGGGCGCCGTTGAGCGCGGCGAGCAATTGCGGCGCACTCTCCCAGCTCTGCTCGGAACGTCGCGGATCAATGGCCTGAATACGCGGCATCGGCGGAATTCGGTCAACAGATTTGGGCATTGTTAACGGGCCTTGAGCTGATGGTGGCGTTAGGCACAGGGACAGCGGCTCTGTAGGAGTAGCACAAGTTAGCCCGGAGTCCCTGGCAGATCGATTTGCGCATCCAGCAAAGCCATGAAGGCCCTTGCTGCATTCGACAGCGTCCGTTCGGTGTGCACGATATAGCCTAGCTGGCGACTGAGCTGTATGCCCGGCAAAGGTATGCGCGCGACCTGTTCATCAAGCATGGTGCGTGGCAGAACACTCCAGGCCAGACCGATGGAGACCATCATCTTGATGGTTTCCAGGTAGTTGGTGCTCATGGCGATGTTCGGCGTCAGCCCTTGGGCTTCGAACAAACGTTGGACAATATGATGAGTAAAGGTGTTGCCTCCGGGAAAAACCGCCGGATGACCGGCAATATCCGCCAGACTCACCGCGCCGTTGCTGATCAGCGAATGCTCCGGCGCCACCACAAAATCCAGCGGGTCGTCCCACACCGGCGTGGCTTTGACCAGCGTGTGCGGCTCTGGCGCCAGGGTGATGACTGCCAGTTCAGCGCGGCCATGGAGAATTTCCTCGTAGGCCACTTCCGAATCGAGGAACTGAATATCCAGCGCCACTTGTGGGTAGCGGCGGGTGAATTCCCTCAATAGCGGCGGCAAACGGTGCAGGCCGATGTGGTGACTGGTGGCCAGGGTCAGCCGGCCGCTGACTTCGCCAGTCAGGTTGGTCAGGGCGCGGCGGGTGTCGTCCAGCACGTTGAGAATCTGGTACGCCCGGGGCAGCAGGGCGCGGCCGGCCTCGGTCAGACCGACTTCACGACCCAGTCGATCGAACAACCGCACCTTCAGTTGTTGCTCCAGTCCGGCGATGCGTTTGCTGATCGCCGGCTGCGTCAGATGCAGGCGTTCCCCGGCGCCGGAGAAGCTGCCGGTCTCGGCGATAGCGATAAAAGCATTGAGGTTGGCCAGATCCATGGTTCGTATTCCAGTTGGTTATCCAAAGCATAAAAAATATGAATTTGAGTTATTTAATGTAACGCCATAGGATCGGCCTCACAAGCCAAAGGGTTATTGATAAGCCCAAGGCATAGAAACAAGCTGATGAGGAACCGTCTGATGGCCGGCAAAACGCTCTACGACAAGCTCTGGGATTCGCATTTGGTCAAACAGCGCGACGATGGCTCGGCGCTGATCTACATCGATCGTCACATCATCCACGAAGTGACCTCGCCGCAAGCCTTCGAAGGCCTGCGTCTGGCCGGGCGCAAGCCTTGGCGCATCGATGCCAACATCGCGACCCCGGACCACAACGTACCGACCACGCCAGAGCGCAAGGGCGGCATCGAAGCGATTGCCGACCAGGTCTCGCGTTTGCAGGTTCAGACCCTCGATGACAACTGTGATGAGTACGGCATTGTCGAGTTCAAGATGAACGACATCCGTCAGGGCATCGTCCACGTGATCAGCCCGGAGCAGGGCGCAACCTTGCCGGGCATGACCGTGGTCTGCGGTGACTCGCACACCTCGACCCACGGCGCTTTCGGTGCCTTGGCGCACGGGATCGGCACTTCCGAGGTCGAGCACGTGCTCGCCACCCAGTGCCTGGTCGCGAAGAAAATGAAGAACATGCTGGTGCGCGTGGAAGGCCAATTGCCGTTCGGCGTGACCGCCAAGGACATCGTTCTCGCGGTGATCGGCAAGATCGGCACCGCCGGCGGTAACGGCCATGCCATCGAGTTCGCCGGCAGCGCGATTCGCGATCTGTCCGTCGAAGGCCGCATGACCATTTGCAACATGTCCATCGAAGCCGGCGCCCGTGTGGGTCTGGTGGCTGCGGACGAAAAGACTGTCGAGTACGTCAAGGGCCGCCCGTTCGCACCGAAAGGCGCGCAGTGGGATCAGGCGGTTGAAGCCTGGAAAGACCTGGTCTCCGACGCCGACGCCAAGTTCGACACCGTGGTTGAACTCGACGCGGCGCAGATCAAGCCGCAAGTCAGCTGGGGCACCTCCCCGGAAATGGTCTTGGCCGTTGACCAGAACGTGCCGGACCCGGCGAAAGAGATGGATCTGGTCAAGCGCGATTCGATTGTCCGCGCCTTGAAATACATGGGTTTGACTGCCAATCAGGCGATCACCGACATTCAGCTGGATCGTGTGTTCATCGGTTCCTGCACCAACTCGCGTATTGAAGACCTGCGCGCTGCGGCCGTGATCGCCAAGGGTCGCAAAGTCGCTTCGACGATCAAGCAGGCAATCGTCGTACCGGGCTCGGGTCTGGTGAAGGCGCAGGCGGAAGCCGAAGGTCTGGACAAGATCTTCCTCGAAGCCGGTTTCGAATGGCGTGAGCCGGGTTGCTCGATGTGCCTGGCGATGAACCCGGACCGTTTGGAGTCCGGCGAGCATTGCGCCTCGACCTCCAACCGTAACTTCGAAGGCCGTCAGGGTGCCGGTGGCCGTACCCACCTCGTGAGCCCGGCCATGGCCGCTGCGGCGGCGGTGAACGGTCGTTTCATCGACGTTCGTGAATTGATCTAAAAGGAGCGCAGCATGAAAGCTTTTACCCAGCACACTGGTCTTGTCGCGCCTCTGGATCGTGCCAACGTCGACACCGACCAGATCATTCCCAAGCAGTTCTTGAAGTCGATCAAGCGCACCGGTTTCGGCCCGAACCTGTTCGACGAGTGGCGCTACCTGGATGTCGGCCAGCCGTATCAGGACAACTCCAAGCGCCCGCTGAACAAGGACTTCGTGCTCAACGCCGAGCGTTATCAAGGCGCCAGCGTGTTGCTCGCCCGCGAAAACTTCGGGTGCGGCTCCAGCCGTGAACACGCCCCGTGGGCGCTGGAAGAATACGGTTTCCGCAGCATCATCGCGCCGAGCTACGCCGACATCTTCTTCAACAACAGCTTCAAGAATGGCTTGTTGCCGATCATCTTGAGCGACGCTGAAGTGGATGAGCTGTTCAAGCAGGTCGAGGCTAATCCGGGCTACCAGTTGCAGATCGATCTGCAGGCGCAGACCGTGACCCGTCCGGATGGCAAGGTGTTGAGCTTCGAGATCGACGCGTTCCGCAAGCATTGCCTGCTCAATGGTCTGGACGATATCGGCCTGACCTTGCAGGACGGTGATGCGATTGCGGCGTTTGAGGCCAAACATCGTGTGAGTCAGCCGTGGTTGTTTCGCGACGCATGATTGATTCGAGATTGATGTAGTCAGGGCTGACCTCTTCGCGAGCAAGCCCGCTCCCACAGGGGAATGTATTTCAAATGTGGGAGCGGGCTTGCTCGCGAAGGCGGCAGCTCAAACAACACAAATGCCAGGAAATGACTATGACCAGCACCGCCCAGCACAGTCAGGTTGTACAAAAGCAATTCGGTGAACAGGCCGCCGCCTACCTGAGCAGCGCCGTTCACGCTCAAGGCACTGAATTCGCGCTGCTCCAGTCTGAACTGGCGGGGCAGGGCGCGGCTCGGGTGCTGGATCTGGGGTGCGGTGCCGGTCATGTGAGTTTTCATGTGGCGCCGCTGGTGAAAGAAGTGGTGGCCTACGACCTGTCGCAGCAAATGCTCGACGTGGTCGCCGCCGCAGCCGTTGATCGCGGTTTTGCCAATATCTCCACGGTCAACGGCGCCGCCGAGCGCCTGCCATTTGCCGATGGCGAATTCGATTACGTGTTCAGCCGTTATTCGGCGCACCATTGGAGCGACCTCGGGGTGGCCCTGCGTGAAGTGCGGCGGGTGCTGAAGCCGGGTGGCGTGGCAGCGTTCATCGACGTGTTGTCACCAGGTAGTCCGTTGTTCGACACTTACCTGCAGAGCGTCGAAGTGCTGCGCGACACCAGCCACGTGCGCGATTATTCCGCCGGTGAGTGGCTGCGGCAGGTCAGCGAGGCCGGGCTGCATACCCGCAGCACCAGTCGTCAGCGCCTGCGTCTGGAATACAGCAGTTGGGTCGAGCGCATGCGCACACCCGAAGTGATGCGCGCGGCGATCCGCCAGTTGCAGCAATCGATGGGCAACGAAGTGCGCGAATATTTTGAGATTGATGCCGATGGCTCGTTCAGTACAGATGTATTGGTACTGTGGGCCGAGCGCTAAGAATTTTTCCGGGCGCGCCTGCGGGCGCTCCGACTGATGACATGAGGAAAGCATGAGCAAGCAGATTCTGATTCTCCCTGGTGACGGTATTGGTCCGGAAATCATGGCCGAAGCGGTCAAGGTGCTGGAGCTGGCCAACGACAAGTACAGCCTGGGCTTCGAGCTGAGCCATGACGTGATCGGTGGCGCGGCCATCGACAAGCACGGCGTGCCACTGGCCGACGAAACCCTCGACCGTGCCCGTGCTGCCGACGCAGTCCTGCTGGGCGCAGTGGGCGGCCCGAAATGGGACACCATCGAGCGTGACATCCGCCCTGAGCGTGGTCTGCTGAAAATCCGTGCGCAACTGGGCCTGTTCGGCAACCTGCGTCCGGCGATCCTCTACCCGCAACTGGCTGATGCTTCGAGCCTGAAGCCGGAAATCGTTGCCGGTCTGGACATCCTGATCGTCCGTGAGCTGACCGGCGGCATCTACTTCGGCGCGCCACGCGGCACCCGCACCCTGGAAAACGGCGAGCGTCAGTCTTACGACACCCTGCCGTACAGCGAGAGCGAAATCCGCCGCATCGCCCGCGTCGGTTTCGACATGGCCATGGTCCGTGGCAAGAAGCTGTGTTCGGTGGACAAGGCCAACGTACTGGCGTCCAGCCAACTGTGGCGTGAAGTGGTCGAGCAGGTCGCCAAGGATTACCCTGAAGTCGAGCTGAGCCACATGTACGTCGACAACGCCGCCATGCAACTGGTGCGCGCGCCGAAGCAGTTCGACGTGATCGTCACCGACAACATGTTTGGCGACATCCTCTCCGACGAAGCCTCGATGCTTACCGGTTCGATCGGCATGCTGCCCTCGGCCTCGCTGGATTCGAACAACAAGGGCATGTACGAGCCTTGCCACGGTTCGGCGCCGGACATCGCCGGCAAAGGCATTGCCAACCCGTTGGCAACGATTTTGTCGGTGTCGATGATGCTGCGTTACAGCTTCAATCTGCACGACGCGGCCGATGCCATCGAGAAAGCCGTCAGCGTGGTGCTGGATCAAGGCTTGCGCACCGGCGACATCTATTCGGCCGGTTGCACTAAAGTCGGGACGCAGGAAATGGGTGACGCAGTAGTCGCCGCGCTGCGGAATCTGTAATCTCTCGGGCCCGCTGCGAAATTCAATACAAAGCAGCGGCCCACTTTTCAAGAAGGTGTAGTTGCGATGAAACGTGTAGGTCTGATCGGTTGGCGCGGCATGGTCGGTTCCGTGCTCATGCAGCGGATGCTGGAAGAGCAGGATTTCGATCTTATCGAGCCGGTGTTTTTCACCACTTCCAATGTCGGTGGCCAAGGCCCGTCCGTGGGCAAGGACATTGCTCCGCTCAAGGACGCTTACAGCATTGAAGAGCTGAAAACCCTCGACGTGATCCTGACCTGCCAGGGCGGCGACTACACCAGCGAAGTATTCCCCAAGCTGCGCGAAGCCGGCTGGCAGGGTTACTGGATCGACGCGGCGTCCAGCCTGCGCATGAACGATGACGCGGTGATCATTCTCGACCCGGTCAACCGCAAGGTCATCGACCAGCAACTGGACGCGGGCACCAAGAACTACATCGGTGGCAACTGCACCGTCAGCCTGATGCTGATGGGCCTGGGCGGTCTGTTCGAGGCCGGTCTGGTCGAGTGGATGAGCGCCATGACTTATCAGGCGGCCTCCGGTGCCGGCGCGCAGAACATGCGTGAACTGATCAAGCAGATGGGCGCGACTCACGCCGCTGTCGCCGATCAACTGGCCGACCCGGCCAGCGCGATCCTCGACATCGACCGTCGCGTGGCCGAAGCCATGCGCAGCGACGCGTACCCGACCGAAAACTTCGGCGTACCGCTGGCCGGCAGCCTGATCCCGTGGATCGACAAGGAACTGCCGAACGGCCAGAGCCGCGAAGAGTGGAAGGCCCAGGCCGAGACCAACAAGATCCTCGGCCGCTTCAAGAGCCCGATCCCGGTCGACGGCATCTGCGTGCGCATCGGCGCCATGCGTTGCCACAGCCAGGCGCTGACCATCAAGCTGAACAAAGACGTGCCGATCGCCGACATCGAAGGGCTGATCAGCCAGCACAACCCTTGGGTCAAACTGGTGCCGAACAACCGCGACATCAGCATGCAGGAGCTGAGCCCGACCAAGGTCACCGGCACCCTGAACGTACCGGTGGGTCGTCTGCGCAAGCTGAACATGGGGTCGCAATTCGTCGGTGCCTTCACCGTCGGCGACCAACTGCTGTGGGGCGCGGCCGAACCGCTGCGCCGCATGCTGCGGATTTTGCTGGAGCGTTGATCGCTTGAAGTCGTGAAAGAACCCGCGCCTTGTGAGAGGTGCGGGTTTTTTTATGCCTGAGGTTTCCGGTGTCAGGTCTGGCGCCTTCGCGAGCAAGCCCGCTCCCACCCTTGAAATGCGTTCCCCCTGTGGGAGCGGGCTTGCTCGCGAAGAGGTCAGAACAGACACTGCAAGTCCCGCAGAAATTGCCTGCATCTCACTCACCCGGTAAAGTGCCGCTCCCCCCGTTTCGCCAGAGGTAGAACCATGACCCAGACCCTTGATATTGCCGTCGTCGGCGCCACCGGTACTGTCGGCGAAACCCTCGTACAAATTCTCGAAGAGCGCGACTTTCCGGTCGGCAACCTGCACTTGCTGGCCAGCAGCGAATCCGCCGGCAGTTCGGTGCTGTTTCGCAACAAGAACGTGCGCGTGCGCGAAGTCGACGAGTTCGATTTCAGCAAGGTCAAACTGGTGTTCTTCGCCGCTGGCGCTGCCGTTTCCCTGAGTTACGCGGCGCGTGCCCACGCGGCCGGTTGCTCGCTGATCGACCTGTCCGGCGCGTTGCCGGCCGAGCAGGCGCCGCAAGTGGTGCCGGAAGCCAACGCTGAGGTGCTCGCCGGTCTGAAAGCGCCGTTCCAGGTCAGCAGCCCAAGCCCTTCGGCCACTGCGCTGGCCGTGGTGCTGGCGCCGCTGCTCGATTTGATCGAGCTGCAATACGTTAATGTCACCGCCAATCTGGCCGTGTCCGCCCAGGGTCGCGAAGCCGTGACCGAGTTGGCCCGGCAGACTGCCGAGCTGCTGAACATGCGTCCGCTGGAGCCAACGTTCTTCGACCGTCAGATGGCCTTCAACCTGCTGGCCCAGGTCGGCACCCCCGACGCTCAAGGCCACACGCTGCTGGAAAAACGTCTGGTGCGCGAGTTGCGTCAGGTGCTGAAGCAGCCTTTATTAAAGATTTCCGCAACTTGCGTTCAAGCCCCGGTGTTTTTTGGCGATAGCTATAGCGTGACCTTGCAGTCAGCGAGCGCGGTCGACCTGGCAAAGGTCAACGCTGCGCTTGAGGACGCGCCCGGCATCGAGCTGGTTGAAGCCGGCGATTATCCGACCGCGGTGGGTGACGCGGTGGGGCAGGATGTGGTCTATGTCGGTCGCGTGCGCAGCGGCGTCGATGACCCGGCGGAACTTAATCTGTGGCTGACGTCAGATAACGTACGCAAAGGGGCAGCCCTGAATGCTGTGCAGGTCGCTGAATTGTTGATAAAAGACCTGCTGTAAAAGATACTTGGCAACAATTTGTCGACTGATTCTAGGTGAGCGCTATGCTTGCCCGGAGCACTGGATAACGTGTCACCCTCCGGGACTTTCCGGGGCATCAAAGAAATGATCGCGCGCGGCAGTCTGTCGTCGTCGCGCGCAATGCCTTACGGCAGCGGCAATCAACATCTTCTCGCTGGCCGAGGAACGTTCAAACAAAGGATGAGGCTATGGTTCAAGTTCGCAAACTGGTGTTAGCAATAGCGGCCGCCTCGGCGCTGTCCTCCGGTATGGCGCATGCCCTCGGGCTCGGGGAGCTGACCCTGAAGTCGACCCTGAACCAGCCGCTGGTGGCCGAGATCGAGCTGCTCGATGTCAAGGATCTCACCGCTGCCGAAGTGGTGCCAAGCCTGGCCTCGCCAGAAGATTTCGCCAAGGCCGGCGTTGATCGCCAGGCCTTTCTCAACGACCTGACGTTCACCCCGGTGCTCAACGCCAGCGGCAAGAGCGTGCTGCGCGTGACTTCGAGCAAGCCGCTGTCGGAACCGATGGTGAAATTCCTCGTCCAGGTGATGTGGCCGAACGGCCGTCTGCTGCGCGATTACAGCGTGCTGCTGGATCCGTCGAAGTTCTCGCCGCAGACCGCTGACGCCGCCGCGCAACCGGCGCCGTCGCAGACCATCACTGCGCCAACCACTGGTGCCACGCACCCGACGCAATACACCACCACGCCGCGCGACACCCTGTGGGAAATCGCCGCGAAGGCGCGTACCGGCGGCTCGGTGCAGCAGACCATGCTGGCGATTCAGGCGCTGAACCCGGATGCGTTCATCGACGGCAACATCAACCGGCTGAAAACCGGCCAGGTGCTGCGTCTGCCGGATGCAACGCAGAGTGCCGCACTGCCGCAGTCCAAGGCGATTGCCGAAGTGGCGGCGCAGAACGAAGCCTGGCGTCAGGGTCGTCGCTATGTGGCCAAGCCTGGCACCGGCCAGCAGCAGCTCGATGCCACCAAGCGTGGCCGCAGCAATGTCGGCACCGGGCAGAATGCCAAGGACAACCTGAGCCTGGTGTCTGCCGAAGGCGCCAAGGGTCGTGGCAAAGGCCCGGCAGGCGATGCCAAGGCTTTGAGCAACAAACTGGCGGTCACCCAGGAAAGCCTCGACACGACCCGTCGTGACAACGAGGAACTGAAAAGCCGCATGGCCGATCTGCAAAGTCAGCTGGACAAGCTGCAACGCCTGATCGAGCTGAAGAACAATCAACTGGCGAAGATGCAGGCCGAAGGCCCGGGCGCCGCGCCAGCCGCCACCGCTGCCGTACCGGCGATCACCGCCGAACTGGCCGCGACCCCGCCAGCCACCCCGGCAGAAGCGGCGCCAACGCCAGAGTCGGCGATCGCGCCACCGGTCGATACGCCTGCCGAAACGCCGGCGGTCGCGCCCAAGCCGGTTGTCGATGAGGATAAAACCTTCAACGAACTGCTGACCAATCCGATCCTGCTGGGTCTGATCGGTGGCGGTGCGGTGGTGCTGCTGCTTCTGCTGTTGCTGCTGGCTCGTCGCCGCAAAGCCCAGCAGGAAGCCGAGAAACACCTGCGCATGGCCCGCGCCCTGGCCGAAGAGCAGGAGTTCTCCGCCGAGCAGGACCTGCCTGAAAGCAGCTTCGAAGGCCTTGAAGTACCCGCTGCCAGCGTCAAGCTCAACACCGCGGCAGCTGCGCCAGCGCCAGCGGCAGTCGTGGCTCCGGTGGTGATGGCTGAGCCGATTGCCGCGCCATTGGTCGCGCCGGCCGCCGAGCGCTCCGATGACGTGCTGGACAAGGCTCAGTCGCACGTCAACGCCGGTCGCCTGAATCAGGCCGCCGCGCTGCTTGAAGAGGGCGTCAGCCTCGAGCCGCAGCGCAGCGATCTGCGTCTGAAGCTGATGGAAGTCTACGGTCAGCAGGGCGACCGCGATGCATTCGTCGCTCAGGAGCGTCAACTGGTGGCCAACGGCGATAACTTCGCCAAGGTCGAAGAACTGAAAAAGCGCTTCCCGGCCATGGCAGTAGTCGCTGTCGCGGGTCTGGCCGCAGCGGCGGTCGCTGCCGAGCTCGACGCGCAATACGTCAAGGATCTGCTGCTCGACGAGCCAGAGGCGCCTGCACCTGAGCCTGCTCCTGCGGCAGACGATCTGGATAGCGCGTTCGACCTGAGCCTGGATGACCTCGACAACATCACCCCGGTTGAGCCTGCCCCTGTCGTCGCGCCTGAAGCGCCGGTAGAGCTGGACGAATTCCCGGCAGACGACGATCTGAGCTTCGAATCGGTGCTGCAACAGCAGACCGAGATCAAAGAGAACCTCGACGACCTGTCGGACTTCGACCTCGATCTGGATCTGGGTGCCGAACCTGCGCCAGCCCCGGCGGCGGACCTTTCGGACGATGACTTCCTGCTGGATCTGGACGAGGGCGTGAAAGACCTGTCGCCGGTCGAGCCTGCGGTCGTCAGCGAAGTGCCGCAGGACGATCTGGAGCTGCCGGCCGATTTCGATCTGTCGCTGGCTGACGAAATGGACAGCAACCCGGCGGCCGAGCCTGACGCATTCGCAGCGGAACTGAATGACGTCAACGCCGAGCTGGATCGTTTGTCGCAGAGCATTGCCGAGCCGACCTTCACTGAAAACGATGCGGCATTGGGTGGTGATCTGGGGGAAGACGATTTCGACTTCCTCGCCGGCACCGACGAAGCCGCGACCAAGCTCGATCTGGCCCAAGCCTACATCGACATGGGCGACAGCGACGGCGCGCGCGACATCCTCAACGAAGTGTTGACCGAGGGTGACGAAAAGCAGCGTGGCGAAGCCAAGGAAATGCTTTCGCACCTGGCGTGATTCGGCGGTAAACAAAACGGCAGCCCATCGAGGCTGCCGTTTTTGTTTGGGCTGGATTTCTGTGGTGCCTGATCGACCGCCTTCGCGAGCAAGCCCGCTCCCACATTTGGAATACATTCCTCCTGTGGGAGCGGGCTTGCTCGCGAAGAGGTCGGATCCGTCAACACAGAACTGACTGGCATCCCCGGTCCACAGCCTTATAATGCCCGCCTTTGCACATCAGCAGGCTGTCCCACCTTGGCAAACATAGATAACCCGGTCGCCGAAATGGCACCCGACGGCTTTTACCGCGTCGCGCTTGGCGTTGAATACAAAGGTTCGCGCTACAGCGGCTGGCAGCGCCAGTTGACCGGCGTGGCCACGGTGCAGGAAGAACTCGAGAAAGCCTTGTCGAAAGTCGCCAACTCGCCGGTTTCACTGCAGTGCGCCGGGCGTACCGACGCGGGCGTGCATGCCTGCGGACAAGTGGTGCATTTCGATACGCAAGTCGATCGTTCGCTGAAAGCCTGGGTGATGGGCGCCAATATCAATCTGCCCCACGACATCAGCGTCAGCTGGGCGCGGGTGATGCCGGCGCATTTTCATGCGCGGTTCAAAGCCATCGCGCGGCGTTATCGCTATGTGATCTACAACGATCAGATTCGTCCGGCCCATCTCAATGAAGAAATCACCTGGAACCATCGCCCGCTCGATGTCGAGCGTATGGCCGAGGCGGCGCAGTATCTGATCGGCACTCATGATTTCAGTGCGTTCCGTGCCGGGCAGTGCCAAGCGAAATCGCCGATCAAGAAAATGCACCACCTGCGCGTGACTCGCCACGGCAAGATGATCGTTCTCGATATTCGCGCCAACGCCTTTTTGCACCACATGGTGCGCAACATTGCCGGTGTGCTGATGACCATCGGTGCCGGCGAGCGTCCGGTCGAGTGGATGAAGGAAGTCCTGGAGAGTCGCGAGCGCCGTTCCGGTGGCGTGACGGCGCATCCGTTCGGTCTGTATCTGGTGCAAGTCGAGTACCACGACGAGTTCCCGTTGCCCGAGCGTTTCATCGGGCCACATTTCCTTACGGGTTTCTCGGGCCTTGACGGCTGACGCCCCCGAACGCTTTTGTTACCATCCGGGACTTTCCCGGTTTTTGCCTTGAGGTTTTTATCGACATGTCAGCCGTTCGCAGCAAGATTTGCGGGATTACCCGCATAGAAGATGCGTTGGCAGCGGTCGAGGCGGGAGCCGATGCGATCGGTTTCGTGTTTTACGCCAAGAGCCCGCGGGCGGTAAGCGTGCAGCAGGCAAGGGCGATCATTCAGGCGTTGCCGCCGTTCGTCACCACCGTTGGCCTGTTCGTCAATGCCAGCCGCTGCGAGTTGGGTGAAATCCTCGATGCCGTGCCGCTGGATCTGTTGCAGTTCCATGGCGACGAAGTCGCTGCCGACTGTGAAGGCTGGCATCGTCCCTACATCAAGGCGCTGCGGGTCAAGGCTGGCGACGACATCGCGGCTGCCGTCGATGCTTATCCGAGCGCCAGTGGCGTGCTGCTCGACACTTACGTCGAAGGCGTGCCCGGCGGAACCGGCGAGGCATTCGACTGGTCATTGATTCCGCAAACGTTGAGCAAGCCGCTGATCCTGGCCGGTGGCCTCACCCCGGAAAACGTCGCCGACGCCGTAGCCCGGGTCAAACCTTACGCGGTCGATGTCAGCGGCGGGGTAGAAGCGAGCAAAGGCATCAAGGATCATGCGAAGATCCGCGCGTTCATCAATGCCGTACGTAGAAGCTCGCAGGGAGCGTCTACTTCGATGTGACGGCTGGCAGTCTGCCGCCGTCCATCAATGCACTTGCACAAAGCAGGCGAGGCTGAGGGTTTCTGGAGTTGCACGCAGGTCATGTTTCGCGCTGACCGCGGCGTTTCATCAATCATCGCCACACACATGAATTTAGCTGAAGGGCATACGCGGGGCTGCGAACCAGAGCGTTCGGGCCGCCGGTACTGGAGAAAAAAAGCATGAGCAACTGGTTGGTAGACAAACTGATCCCTTCGATCATGCGTTCGGAGGTCAAGAAGAGCTCGGTGCCTGAAGGTCTGTGGCACAAATGCCCGTCCTGCGAGGCTGTGCTGTATCGCCCTGAGCTGGAAAAGACCCTGGACGTTTGCCCCAAGTGCAACCACCACATGCGCATCGGCGCACGGGCGCGCATCGACATCTTCCTGGATGCCGAAGGCCGCAACGAGCTGGGTGCAGACCTGGAGCCGGTTGACCGTCTGAAATTCCGCGACGGCAAGAAGTACAAGGACCGTCTGGTCGCAGCCCAAAAGCAGACCGGCGAAAAAGACGCGCTGATCTCCGTCAGTGGCACCCTGCTGGGTATGCCGGTGGTGGTGTCGGCGTTCGAGTTCAGCTTCATGGGCGGTTCCATGGGCGCCATCGTCGGTGAGCGCTTCGTGCGCGCCGCCAACTACGCCCTGGAAAACCGTTGCCCGATGATCTGCTTCGCCGCCTCCGGTGGTGCGCGCATGCAGGAAGCGCTGATCTCGCTGATGCAGATGGCCAAGACTTCGGCCGTCCTGGCACGTCTGCGTGAAGAAGGCATTCCGTTCATCTCGGTGCTGACCGACCCGGTCTACGGCGGTGTTTCCGCCAGTCTGGCAATGCTCGGCGACGTGATCGTCGGTGAGCCGAAAGCCCTGATCGGCTTCGCCGGTCCGCGTGTGATCGAGCAGACCGTGCGTGAAAAACTGCCGGAAGGCTTCCAGCGCAGCGAGTTCCTGCTGGAGCATGGCGCGATCGATCTGATCATTGATCGTCGTGAATTGCGTCCACGTCTGGGCAATCTGCTGGCGCAACTGACCGGCCAGCCGACTCCGACCTACGTCGCCGCTCCTGTCGAGCCAATCGTCGTTCCACCGGTGCCTGCCAACGTATGACCGAGCGTACCCTTGGCGAGTGGCTCGCCTACCTTGAGCAGTTGCATCCATCGGCCATCGACATGGGGCTGGAGCGTTCGCAACAGGTAGCGTCCCGCATGGGGCTGGGCCAGCCGGCGCCTCGGGTGATTACGGTTACCGGCACCAACGGCAAGGGTTCGACCTGCGCTTTCGTGGCTTCGTTGCTGCGGGCGCAGGGCCTGAGCGTGGGTGTCTACAATTCTCCGCACCTGCTGCGTTACAACGAGCGGGTGCAGCTTAATGGCGTCGAAGCCACTGACGCACAGCTGTGCGAAGCTTTCGCTGCGGTCGAGGCCGGGCGTGGCGACACTTCCCTGACTTACTTCGAAATGGGCACCCTGGCGGCGTTCTGGCTGTTTCAGCAGGCAAAACTTGACGCTGTGGTGCTGGAAGTCGGTCTGGGCGGGCGTCTGGACACGGTCAACGTGGTGGATGCCGATATCGCGCTGGTCACCAGCATTGGTGTCGATCATGCCGAGTACCTGGGTAATACCCGCGAGTCCGTGGCTTTCGAGAAGGCCGGGATTTTCCGCCAGGGCAAACCTGCGCTGTGCGGCGACCTGAATCCTCCGCAACCTCTGCTCGACAAGGTTCGCGAGCTGGCGTGCCCGTTCTCTCTGCGCGGGCGCGACTTCGATCTGGGAATCACCGATCACAACTGGCAATGGCGCGGCACTGACGCACGGGGTCAGGCGGTCGAATTGCATGATTTGCCGCTGCTCGATCTGCCGATGGAAAACGCGGCGCTGGCATTGCAGGCGTATCTGCTGCTCGGTTTGCCGTGGAATGCGTCGCAAATTGTTGCGGCCTTGCAGGCCACTCGCGTGGTCGGCCGGCTGGATCGCCGCTCGTTCGAGTTCAACGGCAAGCGCCTGAACCTGCTGCTGGACGTGGGGCATAACCCGCACGCGGCGGAGTATCTGGCGCGACGTCTGGCCAGTCGGCCACCGGTGGGCAAGCGTCTGGCGGTGTTCGGCCTGTTGGCGGACAAGGATCTGGATGGTGTTGTCGGCGAATTGAATGCTAGTGTCGAGCACTGGGCGGTAGCGCCGCTGGATTCGCCGCGTGCGCGTCCGGTCAGTGAATTACACGCGGCGTTGCAGAACCTTGGCGCCTCTGTCACGTCCTATGACAGTGTCGCGGCTGCGCTGGAAGGGCAGTGCGAGATCGCAACCAGCGACGACGAGATTCTGTTGTTCGGATCATTTTATTGTGTCGCCGAGGCCCTTGAATGGCTGGCCCGGCGCTCCACGGAGGAAGCGGCAAATGGCTTTGCTGGATAAAGCGTACAAACAGCGCATGGTTGGTGCCCTGGTGCTGGTGGCGCTGGCGGTGATTTTCCTGCCGATGCTGTTTTCCCGTCAGGACGAGCAGCGCCAGGTCACGGTCGATGCACCGGCTGCGCCGCAAGCGCCTGCCGTGCCGCAAGTGCAGCTTGAGCCGGTAGCCGTGCCCGAGCCGCAAGCACTGCCGCAGGAACCGGTCCCGAGTGATGATGAAGTGGCCGAGCAATCGGCGCCGTCGATGCCGATTGCCGCGGTACCAGCGCCGGCACCGGCACCGGCTCCGGTAGCCAAGCCGGTTGCGCCTGCGCCAGTCGCCAAGCCTGCTCCGGCGCCGGCTCAGCCGATTGCTGCCGCTCCGGCCAAGCCTGACACCACGCAAAGCCGCGTCGACGCCAACGGTCTGTCGGTCAGCTGGTCGGTGCAGCTGGCCAGTCTGTCGAGTCGCGCCAGCGCCGAAAGCTTGCAGAAAACCCTGCGCAGCCAAGGCTACAACGCCTACATCCGTTCCGCCGATGGCAAGAATCGGGTGTTCGTCGGCCCGCTGATCGAGCGCGCCGAAGCTGATCGTCTGCGTGATCTGTTGGGCCGTCAGCAGAACCTCAAGGGTTTTGTCGTGCGCTTCCAGCCCGAGCGCGGCTAGGATCTATCGATTCGATTGAAATGCACTGAAAATCGCAGCTTACCGACAGCGGTGCGCTCTGCTAAAATGCGCCGCCTTATCCGTCTGTAGGCTGCACTGTGCCATTTACCATGGTTGACTGGGCGATTGTTGCAATCATCGCCATCTCCGCTTTGATCAGTTTGAGCCGCGGCTTCGTCAAGGAAGCATTATCGCTGGTGACCTGGATCATCGCAGGAGCTGTTGCCTGGATGTTCGGTGGCTCACTGTCCGAGTACCTCGCCGGATACATCGAAACCCCATCGGCTCGCGTGATCGCGGGCTGTGCCATCATGTTTGTCGCCACACTGATCGTGGGCGCAATGATCAATTATCTTATCGGCGAGTTGGTGCGCGTGACCGGGTTGTCCGGCACCGACCGATTCCTGGGCATGGCCTTCGGCGCGGCGCGTGGCGTGTTGCTGGTGGTCGTGGCAGTCGGGCTGTTGAGCCTGGGGCCGGTACAGCAGGACGGGTGGTGGAAAGAGTCACAGCTCGTGCCAAAGTTTCTATTGGTCGCCGATTGGTCCAAAAACCTGATTCTCGGGTGGAGCAGTCAGTGGCTTGCCAGCGGAATCAGCGTACCCGCTGATATTCCGTTCAAGGAGCAACTCTTGCCGTCGGCCAAAACGCCTCAGTGAGTGTTGTTCAGTTCAGATCCATTAAGTAGGGGTTGCGTCGCATGTGTGGCATCGTCGGTATCGTCGGTAAGTCGAACGTCAATCAGGCGCTGTATGACGCGCTAACCGTGCTCCAGCACCGCGGCCAGGACGCTGCCGGTATCGTGACCAGCCATGATGGCCGGTTATTCCTGCGCAAGGACAATGGCCTGGTGCGTGACGTGTTTCAGCAGCGTCACATGCAGCGCCTGGTCGGCCACATGGGTATCGGCCACGTCCGTTACCCGACCGCTGGCAGCTCGACCTCGGCCGAAGCGCAGCCGTTTTACGTCAACTCGCCTTACGGCATTACCCTGGCGCACAACGGCAACCTGACCAACGTTGAACAGTTGGCCAAGGAAATCTACGAATCCGACCTGCGTCACGTCAACACCAGTTCCGACTCGGAAGTATTGTTGAACGTGTTCGCTCACGAGCTGGCCCAGCGCGGCAAGCTGCAGCCGACCGAAGAAGATGTATTTGCCGCTGTGACCGACGTGCACAATCGTTGCGTCGGCGGTTACGCGGTGGTGGCGATGATCACCGGTTACGGCATCGTCGGTTTCCGTGACCCGCACGGCATTCGTCCGATCGTGTTCGGCCAGCGTCACACCGACGAAGGCGTCGAGTACATGATCGCTTCCGAAAGCGTTTCGCTGGACGTGCTCGGTTTCACTCTGATTCGCGACCTGGCCCCGGGCGAAGCGGTCTACATCACTGAAGACGGCAAGCTGCACACTCGTCAGTGTGCGACCAACCCGTCCCTGACCCCGTGCATCTTCGAGCACGTCTACCTGGCGCGTCCGGATTCGATCATCGACGGTGTGTCGGTGTACAAGGCGCGTCTGCGCATGGGCGAGAAACTCGCCGAGAAGATCCTGCGCGAGCGTCCAGAGCACGACATCGACGTGGTCATCCCGATCCCGGACACCAGCCGCACCGCCGCGCTGGAACTGGCGAACCACCTGGGCGTGAAATTCCGCGAAGGCTTCGTCAAGAACCGTTACATCGGCCGGACCTTCATCATGCCGGGCCAGGCGGCGCGCAAGAAGTCGGTTCGCCAGAAGCTCAACGCGATCGAGCTGGAATTCCGCGGCAAGAACGTGATGCTGGTCGACGACTCGATCGTACGCGGCACCACCTGCAAGCAGATCATCCAGATGGCTCGCGAAGCCGGCGCGAAAAACGTCTACTTCTGCTCCGCGGCTCCTGCCGTACGCTTCCCGAACGTTTACGGCATCGACATGCCGAGCGCTCACGAACTGATCGCGCACAATCGTTCGACTCAGGACGTGGCGGATCTGATCGGCGCTGACTGGCTGATCTATCAGGACCTGCCTGACTTGATCGAAGCGGTCGGTGGCGGCAAGATCAAGATCGAAAACTTCGATTGCGCAGTGTTCGACGGCAAGTACGTCACCGGCGACGTCGACGAGGCTTACCTGGACAAGATCGAGCAGGCACGCAACGATGCCTCGAAGGTCAAGACCCAGGCGGTCAGTGCGATCATCGATCTCTACAACAACTGAGTTTCTACCGGCCCTGAGGGGCCGGTTTTGTATCTGGCAAAAGACTTTCATTTATTCAGAACAGAGCAAGGAGTGACAGCATGAGTCAGGAATGGGATGCCGGTCGGCTGGACAGCGACCTCGAAGGCGTAGCGTTCGATACCCTGGCCGTACGTGCCGGTCAGCACCGTACGCCGGAAGGCGAACACGGTGATCCGATGTTCTTCACTTCCAGCTACGTGTTCCGTACCGCTGCCGACGCGGCTGCGCGGTTTGCCGGGGAAGTGCCGGGCAACGTTTACTCGCGCTACACCAACCCGACCGTGCGCGCGTTCGAAGAGCGCATCGCCGCGCTGGAAGGCGCCGAACAAGCGGTCGCCACCGCCACGGGCATGGCCGCGATCATGGCTGTTGTGATGAGCCTGTGCAGCGCCGGTGATCACGTCCTGGTGTCGCGCAGCGTGTTCGGTTCGACCATCAGCCTGTTCGAGAAGTACTTCAAGCGTTTCGGTGTGCAAGTCGACTACGTGCCGCTGGCCGACCTGTCGGGTTGGGATGCGGCGATCAAGCCGAACACCAAGCTGCTGTTCGTCGAGTCGCCGTCCAACCCGCTGGCCGAGCTGGTCGACATCACCGCGCTGGCGGAAATCGCTCACGCCAAAGGCGCGATGCTGGTGGTCGACAACTGCTTCTGCACGCCTGCCTTGCAGCAGCCGCTGAAACTCGGCGCGGACATCGTCGTGCACTCGGCGACCAAGTTCATCGACGGTCAGGGCCGTTGCATGGGCGGTGTGGTGGCTGGTCGCAGCGAGCAGATGAAAGAAGTTGTCGGCTTCCTGCGCACCGCTGGGCCGACACTGAGCCCGTTCAACGCCTGGATCTTCCTCAAGGGCCTGGAAACCCTGAATCTGCGGATGAAAGCGCACTGCGCCAACGCCCAGCAACTGGCCGAATGGCTGGAGCAGCAGGACGGTATCGAGAAGGTTCATTACGCCGGTCTCAAGAGCCATCCGCAGCATGAGCTGGCCCAGCGTCAGCAGAAGGGCTTCGGTGCGGTGGTGAGTTTCGAGGTCAAGGGCGGCAAAGAGGGCGCGTGGCGCTTTATCGACGCCACTCGCTTGATCTCGATCACCGCCAACCTCGGTGACAGCAAAACCACCATCACTCACCCGAGCACCACTTCCCACGGCCGTCTGGCGCCACAGGAGCGTGAAGCCGCAGGGATTCGTGACAGCCTGATCCGCATCGCGGTCGGTCTGGAGGACGTGGCGGACCTGCAGGCCGACCTGTCGCGCGGTCTGGCGGCGTTGTGATCGAATTGTCTACTCCGAAGGCGGGCACCCATGGCCGCGTGGCGCTGGTCACCGGTGCCGCGCGTGGCATCGGTCTGGGTATTGCTGCCTGGCTGATCAGCGAAGGCTGGCAAGTGGTGTTGACCGATCTGGATCGTGTGCGCGGTTCGAAAGTGGCGAAGGTGCTGGGCGAGAATGCCTGGTTCATCGCCATGGACGTGGCGGATGAGAGCCAGGTCGCGCTGGGTGTCGCCGAAGTGCTTGGGCAGTTTGGTCGTCTCGATGCGTTGGTGTGCAACGCGGCGGTGGCTGATCCGCACAACATCACGCTGGAAAGTCTTGATCTGGCTTACTGGAACCGGGTGCTGGCGGTGAATCTCAGTGGGCCGATGTTGCTGGCCAAACATTGTGCGCCGTATCTGCGCGCGCATAACGGCTCGATCGTCAATCTGGCCTCGACCCGGGCGCGGCAGTCGGAGGCTGACTCTGAGGCGTATGCGGCGAGCAAGGGCGGCTTGTTGGCGCTGACGCACGCGTTGGCGATCAGCCTCGGGCCGGAGATTCGCGTCAATGCGGTCAGCCCAGGCTGGATCGATGCACGGGATCCATCCGCACGACGCGCCGAGCCGCTGGCCGATGCCGATCATGCGCAGCATCCGGCGGGCAGGGTAGGGACGGTCGAGGATGTGGCGGCGATGGTGGCGTGGCTGTTGTCGCGCAATGCCGGGTTTGTCACCGGGCAGGAATTCGTCGTTGATGGTGGCATGACCAAGAAGATGATTTACACCGAGTAGATCGCGTTCTTCTCCTGAATTTGCGTCAAATGGGCTGCCGTCTTCGCGAGCAAGCTCGCTCCCACATGAGGAATGCATTTCCCTGTGGGAGCGGGCTTGCTCGCGAAGGCGGTCTCGCAGGTGGGAAGCAATTTTGTCTTTTTCAGAAAAACTTCAATCCTGCTATTGACTTAGGTTCGCTACCTGCGTAAATTTCGCGGCCTCGGAGATGCAAACGGGTGATTAGCTCAGCTGGGAGAGCGTCTGCCTTACAAGCAGAATGTCGGCGGTTCGATCCCGTCATCACCCACCACTCCCCGAGAAACTTGCGCAAGCAAGAGGTAGGCTGAAAGTGCCTCCACCGACGCGCAGCGGTAGTTCAGTCGGTTAGAATACCGGCCTGTCACGCCGGGGGTCGCGGGTTCGAGTCCCGTCCGCTGCGCCATATTTTACGAGTCAGGCATTGTCTGGTTCGCGATTGAAAAGCACCGAAGCTTTCAGTCAAAACGAGTTACTTGAGCGCAAGCTCAAAGCGATACGCAGCGGTAGTTCAGTCGGTTAGAATACCGGCCTGTCACGCCGGGGGTCGCGGGTTCGAGTCCCGTCCGCTGCGCCATATCTGTTTCAAGGACCACTGAACGCCTTGAAACACCGAAAGCAACCGTTGGTTGTTTCGGAATCGATAGCAAAGACCCTGGTCGAAAGACCGGGGTTTTTTGTGTCTGAAATTTGGCTTTCCTCTCTTCCTCCCTCCTCAGTCCAGCGCAAATCCCTGTGGGAGCGAGCCTGCTCGCGAAGGCGTCGGCACGTTCAAAATCAGTATTGGCTGGAAGAACGCTTTCGCGAGCAGGCTCGCTCCCACAAGGGGTGTCGATATGTTCAGCGATCTGCTGCGGTGCCACGTCGCATTGATTTTTTGATTCTTTAGTCAAATTTTTGTAACTGGTTGTTTGCCGGACGCTCAGAAACCTTTAAAGTTAACCTTTCGGTCAGCTTTGCACTGTCAACACGCCCTTTGTTTAGCCAAGAAGGGCTTCTGCAAGACTCGAGATTCCCAGTAGATAACCAGAAGGGCGGACACATAACCGCCCAGAGGATGATCCATGTCCAACCGTGATATATCCCGGCGCTCGTTCCTCCAGGGCGGGCTGGTGGCGGGTGTGAGCGTCACGCTCACGCCGCTCAGCAGTCAGGCGCTGGCTGCCTTGATGGAAAACAGCGTAACCGTGCCGTCCGAAAAGTGGCTCGGCCACAACGGCAAGGCACGCCAACGTAACGACGCCTTGTCCAAGGTCTGCGGCAGCAAAGTGTTTGCCCGCGACATTCGCTCCAAGGACATGCCGGGCTGGCCTGAACAGCAAGGCCACGCCATGCTGCTGAAAACCATCAAGGCTGACCGTATCTACGCCGGCTACGACCTGTCGTGGCTTGGTGCCGACTTGCAACCTGACCGCATCGTCACCGCTGCCGATCTGGACAAGGACGGCATCGTCTTCCCGGAAGAGCACGCGCCGGACCCATTGCTGCCGGAAGGCAAAGTGCCGATGTTCATCGGTCACCCGGTGGCGATCCTGATCTGGAACGATTTCGAGCGTTTCCGCCAGGCCAAGAACAAACTCAAATTCAATGACAAGGCGATTCGTTACGGTGCACAAGTGCCGTACTACGAAGGCGACCCCTATGGCAGCTTCCGCTACGTGCGTGTGGGCGGCCCGACCTCGGCCGACGAAGACGAGTTCGCCAGCCTCAAGGACTCGATCCTGTTCCCGATGCTGAAGAACCGGCGCCCGGTATGGAATTCCCAGCCGAACCTGCACGGCAACCTGACCGAGCGCGGCCTGTTCTACGCCGATCGCATGAAGCAGCAGATCGACACGCCACCGGACAACTGGCTGGTGTTCGACGAACGTTACAAGACCCCGTCGATCGAACCGGCCGCCATGGAGCCAGACAACGGCAACGGTTGGTACGACCCGAAAACCAAGACCCTGCACTTCGTGGTCGCCACTCAGTGCCCGCTGGAAGCCGCGACCGAAACCGCGAAAATGATCGCGCCATCGCGCTTCGGCCTGGCGAACCTGAACATGCACCCGGGCTACACCGTGGGCTACGGTTCCAAAGACCACAACATCTTCGTCTACTACGCGGCCCTCGCTGCGCTGTATGGCGCTGGTGTGCCGATCCGTCTGGCCAATGACCGCTACGAGCAGTTCCAGAGCGGCATCAAGCGCCACCCGTTCGACATCCGCTACCAACTGGCGGTGGACAAGAACGACTACAGCTTCAAGATTTTCCGTGCCGAGATGAGCGTCGACGGTGGCGGCCGAATCAACTACAGCCCTTCAGTAGCGGCAGTGGGTGCCACGGCAGCCCAGTCGATCTACTACATGCCGCAGAACGATCTGCAGGTCACCGCTTACCACTCGCGTGGTGTTGAAGCGGGTTCGATGCGCGGTTACGGCACACTGCAAAGCATGGCCTCGACCGAAATGATGGTCGACGAAATCGCCAATCGCCTCGGTGTTGACGCGATTGATCTGCGTCGCAAGAACGCCCTGCGTTCGGGCATGAAAAACACCCAGGGCGCGATTCCGGCCGGTGCTCTGCGCCTGCACGAGATTCTCGACAAGGCCTCGGTGCACGAAGTCTGGAAAAACCGCGACGCGATCAAGAAACAGCGCGAAGCCGCCGACCCGGACAACTGGTACGGCGTGGGTTTCGCGATTTGCCAGAAAGACTTCGGCACTGGCTCCGAAGCGCCGATGGCCAGTATCGAGTTCACCGCCGAGGGGCGCATCACCCTGCGTCACATCGGTATCGAAATCGGCACTGGCATGTCCACTTCGCAAGCGCTGGTTGTTGCCGACTTCCTTGGTAGCCCGGCACACGACGTCAAGACCGGCGAAACCGAATGGAAGGAAATGCAGCTGATCACCAGCGGCAACCCTTACATCATGAGTCAGGCCGAGCAGGACAACCTGCTGCGCAACCCGCGCTGGGTCGGCAAGCTGGCCTCGGCTTCGTCCGCGACCAACTCGGCTTACTATTTCAGCCACGCCACCCGTGAAGCGGCGCGCGTGCTGTTCAACAACGGTTTGTGGCCGGCGGCCATGGAGATCTGGCGCCAAGGGCCTTACGGCGGTCAAGCCAACCCTTATGTCGTGCGTCGTGAAGATGCGCATTGGGTCGACGGCAAACTCACTGCCAACGGTATGCAGCCATTGAGCTTCGAAGAGCTGGCCAAGCATGCTCACGAGCGTGGTCTGGTGACCGGTGCCACCGTTCACGCATTCAACCGCTGGAGCTGGGCCGAGGCCGAATACAGCATCGACGGCGTGCGCGAGCGTCTGCCGCTCGACGGTCTGGCAGTGAAGTACGGTGATGGCGCGCCGAAGGCGAAGAAAGTGCTGATGAGCACAGCGGGTTTCCACCTGCTGGATCGTCAGAACATCAACTACCCGGTGGTCCAGTTGAACAACGCTGCTGTGACTTACTACAGCCCGGTGGCGACGCTGGTAGAGCTCAAGGTCAACAAAGGCTCGGCGGAAGTCGAAGTGCTCAACCACCATTCGTGGGTCGAGTGCGGTCGGGTGCTGGTCGAAGAACTGGTCAAGGGCCAGCTCGAAGGCGGGATCGCCATGGGCATTGGTCACGCGCTGATGGAAGAGATGCCGCTGTACGAAGGCGGGCCGGGGGAGGGTGACTGGAACTTCAACCGTTATCGCCTGCCGATGGCCCGTCACGTGGCGGTGTGGAAGCAGACTGCGGAGATTCTGCCGCCGCTGTCGCCAAGCGATCCGTCCAAAGGCATCGCCGAAGTGGTGATGATCCCGGTGGTCGGTGCCATCGGTAACGCCGTGGCGCACGCCATCGGTAAACGTGTTCGCGATCTGCCAATCACTGCTGCGCGCATCAAGGAGGCCCTCAATGGCTAACCGTCCGCTTCAACTGACCCTCAATGGTCAATCCGTCGGCCCGGTGGACATCCCTGATGACCTGCCGATGATCGACTATCTGCACGAATACAAGAATCTCACCGGTTCGCGCCTGGGCTGCGGCCAGGGCATCTGCCACGCCTGCGTGGTGATCGTCGACAACCCGGACGGCACCAGTGAAGAAGTGCGCACCTGCATCACTGGCGCGCATTACTTCGAAGGCAAGAAAGTCCGCACCATCGAAAGTCACGCCAAGCGTGATGAGAGTGGTCAGGTCACCGAGCTGAACCCGATCCAGCAGCGCTTCGTCGACGAATTCGCCTTCCAGTGCAGCTACTGCGCGCCGGGCTTCGTCAACGCCGCGACGGTGCTGGTAGAGAAGCTGCAGCGCCAGCCGATCGTTAAAAGCCAACTGGAAAAAGTCATCGAGGACAGCCTCGGCCACCACATCTGCCGTTGCACCGGGTACGTGCGTTACTACAACGCCACGCGCAACGTGCTGACCGATCTCGGCCTGGTCAAGGAGGGTTGAGCATGAAGTATCTATTGACCCGCCTGACCCTGGCGGTCGGGCTGGCTGCACCGGTGTTGTTTGCTCACGCTGATGATCAGGTCAAGCGCGGCGAATACCTCGCTCGCGCTGCCGACTGCATGGCGTGCCATACCGCACCCGGTGGCGCGCCGTTTGCCGGCGGGCTGCCGATCGTCTCGCCGTTCGGCACGATCTACGGCACCAACATCACCCCGAGCAAAGAGCACGGCATCGGTCTGTACAGCGATGACGAATTCTTCGCTGCGCTGACCGAAGGCAAGCGTCGCGACGGGGCGAATCTGTATCCGGCGATGCCCTACACCTCGTATCACCTGGTGCCTCGGGAAGACTCGGATGCAATCCACGCGTACTTGAAAACCATCGAGCCGATCGAGCGCGCCGCGCCGGTCACCAGCCTGAGTTTTCCGTTCAACGTGCGTCCGGGCCTGATCGGCTGGAACATGATGTATGGCAAGGCCTTGAAACTCGAGTCGGGCGAAGGCAAAAGCGAAGCCTGGAAGCGCGGTCAGTACATGGTCGAGGTGCTCGGCCACTGCGGCGAATGCCACACGCCACGCGGCCTGCCGGGTGCGATGCAATTGGACAAGCGCCTGACCGGCGGCATCCTCAACGGTTATCTGGCACCGAGCCTGCTCGCCGCCGATCTGGCGGCGCGCGGCTGGAATCAGCAGGACCTGAGCACGTTCCTCAAGCACGGCATGAGCGCCCAGGGCACGATGTTCAACGAGATGTTCCCAGTGTTTCATAACAGCACCCAGGGCCTGAACGATCAGGATCTGGCGGCGATGGCGACGTTCCTGCTCGGCGACAAACCACCAGTAGCCAAAGAGCTGGCTGAAGTGTCGCTGGACAAACTCAGCCCGAGCGCCCAGCGCGGCCGTCAGGAATATTTGAACGTCTGCGCAGGTTGTCATGCTGCCGGTGGCGAAGGCAAACCGCACATCGCCGTGGCCATGCGCGGCAACACCACGCTGCGTCTGGAAGATCCGCGCAACCTGGTGCGGGTGATCGAGGACGGCATCGGCGAGCAGAAATTCGCCGGGTTCGAACACATGCAACCGATGCCGGGTTTCGCCGACAAGCTCAGCGCTGAACAGCTGACCGATCTGCTGAACTACCTGCGGCAAGGCTGGGGCGGTCAATCGGCAGCGTTGGCGGTGAGCGACGTGCAGAAACTGCAGGCTGACGCTCCGGCCGTCGAGCACAAGGCGCACTGACATGCAGCATCTCGATCTACAGGTTGTGCGGCGGGCACTGGAGTGGTCGGTGGCGGGGCAGCGCATTTGGCTTTGCACCGTGCTGACCACCTATGGCTCGGCGCCGCGTGCGCCGGGTTCGCTGCTGGCGGTGAACGAAACCGGCCAGTGGATCGGGTCGCTGTCCGGTGGCTGCGTCGAGGAAGATTTTCTCGAGCGCGTGGCTGAGGGCGCGTTTCTCGATGCGGTCAACGTGGTGCGTTACGGTGAAGGGGATGATCCGCGCTCGCGGGTCAGCCTGCCCTGTGGCGGCATTCTCGACGTACTGGTAGAGAAATTTGACGCCGACTGCGAGGTGCAGGCGCATCTGCGTGAGCTTGAATCAGCGTTGCTCGGTCAGCGCCGTTTGATTCGCGAAGTCGATCTGGCCAGCGGTGCGCGCAGTCTGTTCGCGGATCGCGAGCAGGGCGCGCGCATCGAGCGCGAGATCGATCGGGTGCGGATTCGCGTGGGTGCCGCTCAGCGCTTGTTGCTGGCGGGTTACTCCAGCGTGGCGCAGGCCTGTGCCGAGTTCGCGGTGGGTCTAGGCTTCGAAGTGATTCTCTGCGATCCGCGTGATGAAGTACTCGAAGGCGTGGTACTGAATGGCGTGGAGATTCGTCGGCAACTGCCGTCGGTGTTCATCGCTGACGGCGGTTGTCATCGCGATACCGCGGTGGTGGCGCTGACCCATGATCCGCGCATCGACGATCTGGCGATGATGGAAGCGGTGCGCACCGAGGCGTTTTACATCGGCGTGATGGGATCGCAGCAGACTTCGCAGAAACGCTTCGAGCGCTTGCGCAGGATTGGGGGGCTGGGGGAGGTAGAACTGGCGCGGATTCATGCGCCGATCGGCCTTAACCTGGGCAGCAAGACGCCGGCGGAAATCGCCTTGGCGGTGCTGGCCGATATCTTGCGGATTCGTAGCGGGATTGCTCGGGATCAGCTCTGATCTGAATTCTGCAAATATTTGTGGCGAGGGAGCTTGCTCCCGCTGGACTGCGTAGCAGGCCTTCTTTCTAGATAAAAGAGGGGCCGCTTCGCGACCCGGCGGGAGCAAGCTCCCTCGCCACAGTTGTTTGCCAGTCAAGAAAACTGATCAGAAACCCAGCTTGTCACGCAATCCGTAATACCACGCACCCAGCGCCGCAAACGGCGTACGCAGCAACTGCCCGCCCGGGAACGGGTAATGCGGCAGATCGGCAAATGCATCAAAAC
Organism: Pseudomonas sp. MWU12-2020; assembly: GCF_023100605.1. Lineage (NCBI taxonomy): Bacteria > Pseudomonadati > Pseudomonadota > Gammaproteobacteria > Pseudomonadales > Pseudomonadaceae > Pseudomonas > Pseudomonas sp. MWU12-2020. The sequence continues at coordinate 749,069 of NZ_JALMEX010000001.1, read as the reverse complement.
GCTCGGCCTGTCCGCGCAACGCCTCGGCCAGCACTTTGCCGGCCAGATGCGTGTACGTCACACCATGGCCGCTGCAGCCTTGCGAGTAGTAGATGTTGTCGCCAAGGCGCCCAACCTGCGGCAGACGCGACAGGGTCAGCAGGAAATTGCCGGTCCAGGCGTAATCGATCTTCACGTCCTTGAGTTGCGGGAATGCCTTGAGCATTTTCGGGCGGATGATCGCTTCGATGTTCGCTGGATCCCGCGCGCCATAAACGACACCGCCGCCGAAGATCAGGCGCTTGTCGCCCGTCAGGCGGTAGTAGTCGAGCAGATAGTTGCAGTCTTCGACGCAGTAGTCCTGCGGCAGCAGGGTTTTCGCCAATTCATCGCCCAGCGGTTCGGTGGTGATCACCTGGGTGCCGCACGGCATGGATTTCGCCGCCAGTTCCGGCACCAGATTCCCGAGGTAGGCGTTGCCGGCAACGATGATGAACTTGGCCCTGACCTTGCCTTGCGGCGTGTGCACCACGGGGTTGGCGCCGCGCTCGATGCGCACGGCTGGCGATTGCTCATAGATCGTGCCGCCGAGTGACTCGACCGCAGCGGCTTCGCCGAGGGCCAGGTTCAGCGGATGAATGTGGCCGCCGCTCATGTCGAGCATGCCGCCGACATATTGATCGCAGGCGACCACTTCGCGAATGCGGCGCTGGTCGAGCAATTCCAGTTGGGTATGGCCGAAGCGCTCCCACAGGCGTTTCTGCGATTCCAGATGGCCCATCTGCTTGGCCGTCAGCGCGGCGAACACGCCGCCATCCTTCAGGTCGCACTGGATGTTGTACTTGGCGACGCGCTCACGAATGATCCGGCCCCCCTCGAAGGCCATCTGCCCGAGCAGTTGCGCCTGCTTGGGGCCGACAGTGCGTTCGATGACGTCGATGTCGCGGCTATAACTGTTGACGATCTGCCCGCCATTACGCCCCGACGCGCCGAAGCCGACCTTGGCTGCTTCCAATACCGTCACGCGAAAACCGTTCTCCAGCAGAAACAACGCCGAGGACAGCCCGGTGTACCCGGCGCCGATCACACAGACATCCGTCTCCACATCATCCTGCAAGGCCGGACGTGGCGGTACGGCATTGGCCGACGCAGCGTAATAAGACTCTGGGTAAGGGGTGTTCGCCATCCTGCAGCCTCTGTTTAATATACTTTACGAGTGCGTCGATCCTACCCGAGTTGAAAAACCTCCGCCAGCCACCGGAAAAATCTCCTCTACCGGCCCGAAATTAAATATTTTGCATATTCATAGGGTTAGGTGAAAAAAAGGTGTTGACACCCCTCCGGAATTCCGTAGAATGCTGCCTCACAGCAGGCACGTAGCTCAGTTGGTTAGAGCACCACCTTGACATGGTGGGGGTCGTTGGTTCGAGTCCAATCGCGCCTACCAAACAAAATCCGCTCTGCTGGGCGGTCTAGAAGGGCTCACCGAAAGGTGGGCCCTTTTTTGTTGTCTGCGATTTGCCAAAGCCTGCTCAACCGGGCTCGTCGATCACTTCTCGTCTCCCGTTACCTTGAGCGCTTAGCGTGTTTCGAAATAACACGACCTGCTGATATGGCGTTCTGTTCTTTTTTTGGATCCGTCGAAAAAGTGTGGATATTGAAGGGTTTACCGGTATTTTTAACCGACCGGTTATCAAAAAAATGTTGTTGCTGTTCGTGAACTTCAGTAACATCTGCCCCGCGTTCACCACCACGGTTTATGCATTTTTAAATCCCAAGCTTCCATCAGCTGCTTGGGATTTTTTTTGCCTGCGATTTGGCATTCCCTGCCTCTGTTTCCCCCAGCTTTCGCGCGAAGCCTCCCGCGATCCACGATCGCGCATGGGCGAAGCCTCGATTTTTCGACTACTACTGACTGGCGTTTCCAGGGCTTTCTCAAAGGAGTTCGTCGATGCTGGCTCACTGGTTTCTTGCCGCAATTCATCTATTGGCTTTTGCCTTGGGCTTCTGGGCGGTATTGACTCGTGGTACGGCGTTCAGTCGCATGGCGGCGGGTGTCGGCGAGGCCAGGCGTGTTTTGCTCGCCGATAATCTGTGGGGGATTGCCGCGCTGGTTCTGCTGGTGACCGGGGGCATGCGCGCCTTCGGCGGCTTTGAAAAGGGCACTGACTACTATCTGCATCAGCCGTTGTTTCATTTGAAGATGGCGTTGTTCGTACTGATTCTGCTGATTGAGCTGGCGCCGATGATCACGCTGGTCAAGTGGCGGATCGCGTTGGCACGGGGCAAGGCGTTCGATACCGGGCGTGCAAAGCTGTATGCACGGTTCAGTCACATCGAGGCGCTGCTGTTGGTATTGATGGTGATTGCAGCCACCGGCATGGCACGCGGCGTGACGTTCGGCTAGCAGGGAGCAATTCTCTGTGTTCTCTCGGAAATGTCTGACAGCCAAGCTTGGCAGTCGCAGGTAGTATCGCGCTGCTGGGGAGAGGGAAGGGAGCGAATGAAGCGGAGAGGAAGGGCATGTGTCAGGCGCCGTGCCCAGTGAGTGGACTGGGAAGCGGATGGCAATACGGCGCGTGAATTTTTAGCCAGTCATTACGCAGAGGCAAACGAACTGGCTACTGACTGCGGGGTGGCTCAAGGCGTTTGTGGCTTGTCCGGGGCGGTCAGGCCAGCCTGAATGCGCTGATAGATCTCTTCACGGTGCACGGCAACGTTTTTCGGGGCGTTGATGCCGATACGGACTTGCTGACCGCTTACGCCGAGGATGGTGATGGTGATGTCATCACCAATGTTTATGCTTTCACCGACTTTGCGGGTGAGTATCAGCATGGTCTTCTCCTTGATTGCTTTGTAGGGCACCTGATTCAGACAGTGCAGAGGTCGGTGGTACGTATAGATTAGTGCGAAGTTTCACGGTTTGGGTGCCTCTTTCTGACGCGCAGATGTGGCATTAATTCCCAGGGCGTAACTATACAGAGGCTGCAATCATCAATCTCGTTGTTTTGTGCCCATTTTGCGGGCCTCGCGAAGTATTTATGAATGTTAAGATCGGCGCTTTGTGATTTTCGAGGAAAGCGTTGTGCGCAAATTGGTCTGGATGGTCGCGGCACTGGCATTGGCAGGGTGTGGTGAAGGCAAGAGTGTAGATGTGCAGAAGCCGAAAACGACAGTCGCGGCCGCGCCTGCTACGGCATCTGCTCCGCAGTGGGACCTCGAAGTACGCGGCGAAACGCCCCAGGCTGTCAGCGATCTGAGTGGCTGGTTGATCGAGCATGCATTCGTGCCGACCGTGATCAAGGACAGCAGCGGCAAGACACGGATCCTGATCGGTCCGTTCAACTCCCAGGCCGAGGCGCAAGCTCGCAAGGTAGAAGTGGATGCAGCATTGGTGAAAGCCAAGAAGCAGAATGTCGAGTCGGTCATCGTGGAGCATCCGCTCGCGCCGTAAGCAGCAGATTCAGCGGAGCGGCCTAAAGGACATCGCAGGTGACTCGTCTTATACGAGTCAATCACGATTTCTCGAAGGAGCTCCGCATGGCCTCCGCCGCTCCCTACACACTCTTCAATGCAGTTCTGCATCGCAAGACCCTCTTGAGTCCGCACCTGATGCGGATCACGCTGACCGACCCCTCAATCAGTGGTATGGCCACCTGGGCGCCTGATCAGCGGATCAAACTGTTTTTCCCCGCCGAAGACGGAACGCCCGCGAATCTTGCGCAGGAAGAGGGCTGGTACGCCCGTTTTCGCTCGATGCTCGCGAGTCGTCGACCAGCAATGCGCACTTACACCATCCGTCATTTGCGCGCCGAACAGGGTGAGGTCGACATCGATTTTGTCCTGCATGGCGAGACCGGCCCCGCTTCGCGCTGGGCGCTGCATGCGCAGCCGGGAGCGTCTTTGCAGATTCTTGCTCCCGACAGCGAGTTTTCGGCACAGGACGCCGGAGGATTCGAATGGAAACCGCCGCAGGTGCTCAAGGAGGTTTTGCTGGTGGCTGATGCCACGGCATTGCCGGCTGCGATGGGGGTTCTCGAAGAGCTGGCTGCCATGTACGAGCCGCCCCGGACTCAGGCGTTCTTTGAGGTGGACAGTGCGCAAGACATGCTCTCGGTGCCGGATTGGCCCGGGCTGACAGTGCAGTGGCTGGTTCGCGATCAGGCGCCAGCAACAGTGGCTGGAGCGCTGATGGTGGAAGCGGTGATGCACAGGGTCCGGCCAACAGAGGGCCAATCACTTGGGCAGGTCGCTGAACTGGCCGAGGTCGATATCGACGAAAACATTCTTTGGGAGATCGCCAACACCGCCCCTGCAGGATTCTATGGCTGGATTGCCGGAGAAAGCGCTGCCGTCATGCGCCTGCGTAAATACCTGATCAAGGAATGCGGTATCCCGCGCGAGTCACTCAATCTGATGGGCTACTGGCGCTACAACAAAGCTGGCAGCTAAAAGCCAAAAAGGCCTCGAACACCACGTTCGAGGCCTTTTCTTTTGGACTGAAGGATCAGCCGCAGGCTTTCAGGTTTACCGGGCCGACGAATTCATTGCCGCGTCCCATCACACACGCCACGCTCTGGTTGCGCTGGCGCTCCCAATCCTGCACCGGGTAGGTCTTGTCCCACGCCTCATACAGCTGGCGATCCTGTTTTGACAGGCGCAAGCCGTATTGCTTGCTCATGTAGAAATAGGTGCGAGCGATCATGCCGCGAATCGACGGGCGAGGCATGACCTTCTTGGCCTTGAAGTCGACCTGGGTCAGGCACGATCCGTACTGTCCGGATTGCACCGGCAGCCAGCCATAACTGAAGTTGCTGCGATCACCGTTGACCTCACCAATACTCGGCACCAGGTTGTGCAGATCGGCTTCGGCTTTCTGATAGCTCGGGTCATAGCGGGTGCAGTTCTTGCGTCCGCCCGACTGCCAGCATTGGCGCTGGTGACCGAATTCCCACGCCGGAACAATGTGCTCCCATTCAATGCGCGAAGCGCGCTTGGCGTTTTTACGTGGTACGTAGCCGCAAGCCTTCAAGTCCACCTTGTTGCCGGTGTACTTGCACCCGCAGTAAAACTCGGTGGACTGCGGTGCATACAGTTTCCAGGCGACCTTCTTGGCCTCGGTAAAAGTGCGGGGCGCGCCAGCCTGGGCGCCAAAAGCGATGAACAGCAGCAGCAAAGCAAAACAGCGGACACTCATTGAATCAATCTTCCTTCGGCACAACCCAAAAAATCTGCACGCCGCCATCGTCGCGATAGGCGAGTGTGACGTTGTCGTTCTCGTCGATTTCCTCGAGCAGTTGCTCCCATGCATCCACAGGCTCGTCCGGCAGACGGAAGATCAGTGCGGCTTTGGCTTTTTGTGCGGTAGGGGAATTGATGATTTTCTGAACGCGCATGCCCATGCGTTCGTAAGCGTCAGGAGCATCAGGAGAGGTGGCCACGAGGTTATCCTTATTAAGCTGTACGTGCATACAGTATTTAACTGTAAGTATTTTCGCAACTGCTTAAAATTCAAGAAAATCCTCTGACAGCGCTTTTCCGCTTTTGGTGTAGGTCGGGTCGATTATTTTGTACGAAAAATTCGCGCTCAGCGTAGGCGGCAGCACCACCCGCCGTGCGGGCGAGTGGTAAGCAGGTTGCCCGACCCGGAAAGGGTCAGGCGAAGGCCAATCAGTATTCCCAGAACATCCGTTGCAGCTCTTTGCTGTCGTTGGTTTTGGTCAGGGCGACCATGGCCAGGATGCGGGCTTTTTGCGGGTTCAGGTCGTGAGCGACCACCCAGTCGTACTTGTCGTCAGGCTGTTCGGCGTTGCGCAGGACGAAACCGCCGGCGTTGACGTGGGAAGAACGGATGATCTGCACGCCATCTTTACGCAGGGCTTGCAGGGATGGCACAACGCGGGAGGACACCGAGCCATTGCCGGTACCGGCGTGGATGATGGCTTTGGCGCCGGCCTGGGCCAGAGCCTTGTAGGCGGTGTCGTCGACGTTGCCGTAGGAGTAGGCGATTTCTACGTCAGGCAGGCTCTTGATGTTTTTGATGTCGAATTCCGAATCCATGGTGTGGCGCTTGGCTGGCAAGCGGAACCAGTAGGATTTGCCTTCGACCACCATGCCCAGCGGACCCCAAGGGCTTTTGAACGCCTCGGTCTTGATGTTGATCATCTTGCTCACGTCGCGACCGGACTGGATCTCATCGTTCATGGTCACCAGCACGCCTTTGCCGCGCGCATCTTTGCTGCTGGCGACGGCGACGGCGTTGTACAGGTTGAGCATGCCGTCCGCCGACATGGCGGTACCCGGACGCATCGAGCCGACCACGATGATCGGCTTGTCGGTTTTTTCCACCAGGTTCAGGAAGTAGGCGGTTTCTTCCAGGGTATCGGTGCCGTGGGTGATGACGATGCCATCGACGTCTTTGCTGTCGGCCAGTTCGGATACGCGGCGACCCAGTTGCAGCAGGTTGTCATTGGTGATGCTTTCCGAAGCGATCTGCATGACTTGTTCGCCACGCACGTTCGCCAGTTTGTTCAGTTCAGGGATACCGGCGATCAGTTGTTCAATGCCGACCTTGGCCGCCTGATAGGTGGCGCTGTTGGCTGCGCTGGCGCCGGCACCGGCAATGGTGCCGCCCGTGGCAAGCACCACGACGTTGGCGAGTTTGGTCTGGGTTTCGACTTCTTTTGCCTGAAGGGCAGTTGGCAGGAGCAGGAGGAGGGCCAAAGCGCCCGGAACCAAGGTGTTGAAAGCAGATTTCATTATTTTTCTCTCTAGTAGTGAGACGGTGCTGATGCAGGTTCATCTAGATGCGCCCCGAGCCGATCTGAATGCCCGGGGTGCAGGCTAGGGAGCAGGATCTGTACCAGCGCTACTTTGCTTTAGAAAAATGTTTAACTTCATGATTTACATCAAGATTTTATGGATTGGCCAATGATGCGGCGAATGACATGGCCGGGTTTCCGAACAAAGGAGGCTTTCGTGTTCGGTTCACCGAAAGGGACTACATCTCCTGGCGACCGCAACAGCTTGCCGGTTCAGGTTTTCTGCTAAAGAAACCCGTCTGCAGGCCGATGGCTGTGGAAGGAAACGTTTATTTAGGGAGTTCACATGTCACTGACGATCGGTTTTTCAAATCCCGGCTCAGTCACCATTGGCGGTAAAACTGCAGCGACAATCAATGCAATGAACCAGGCGGAATCAGATGCGGCTGACGAGGCCCTTGGCGTTGAAAAAGAACCGAGCAATCAAGTCCGCACTGGTGGTCCTGCGCAAGAAGCCAGCAAGGCGGATAGCGCTGACAGCGGCGATAATCTGAGCGTCACCGTGAAAATGCTGCTCAAACGCATGCAGGAATTGCAAAAGCAACTGCAGGAGCAGCAACAGCAACTGGCTGCAGCCCAGGCCGCGAGCTATCCAACACCTGAGGCCAAGTCGCAGGCGGTCATGTCGGTCCAGGGACAGATTGCACAAACCAGCGGGGAGCTGATGCAAGTGGCGGCGGCGCTGGTCAAGGAAATGACCAAGGATTCCACCAGCGGCAATCTGGTCAGCACCACCGCTTGAGCGGTAAGGGGCGAATCAGACGATTGCGCCCCGCAATACAACGACGATTTCTGATTGTTGACAAATGTCGGCGGGATTCGCATAGTTCGATCTACGCAAACGTTTGCGCGGCTTCCCCGGTGCACTATTGTCCGGAAGAGAGCGCTGAAGCTTACGCCAGCGCGAGCGTTGCTCACAATAATCATAAGATCGGAGTGAACCCATGAAGCTGCCATTCGCTGGACGTCTTCTTGCTGTCGCTATGCTGGCTGCCGCAGCCGCCGCACTACCTGTCTCTTCGGCCTTCGCCGAGTCCCCGGAAAAACCCAAAGTCGCACTGGTCATGAAATCCCTGGCCAACGAATTCTTCCTGACCATGGAAGATGGCGCCAAGGCCTACCAGAAAGAACACTCCGCCGACTTCGACCTGATCTCCAACGGCATCAAGGACGAGACCGATACCGCCGGCCAGACCCGCATCGTCGAGCAGATGATTCTGGCCAAGGTCAACGCGCTGGTCATCGCACCGTCCGATTCCAAAGCCATGGTGCCGGTGATCAAGAAAGCCGTCGATGCCGGCATCACCGTGATCAACATCGACAACCAGCTCGATCCGCAGATCGTCAAAAGCAAAAACATCAGCGTGCCTTTCGTAGGCCCGGATAACCGTAAAGGTGCACGTCTGGTCGGCGAATACCTGGCCAAGCAACTGAAGGCCGGTGACGAAGTCGGCATCATCGAAGGCGTATCCACCACCACCAACGCCCAGCAACGCACCGCAGGCTTCAAGGATGCGATGGAGGCGGCGCAGATCAAGGTAGTGTCGCTGCAATCCGGCGACTGGGAGATCGACAAGGGCAACAAGGTTGCCGCGTCGATTCTCAGCGAATACCCGGATGTGAAGGCGCTGCTGGCGGGTAACGACAGCATGGCCGTTGGCGCTGTTTCCGCGGTGCGTGCTGCCGGCAAGGCGGGCAAGGTCCAAGTGATCGGTTATGACAACATCAATGCGATCAAGCCGATGCTCAAGGATGGTCGGGTGCTGGCGACGGCCGATCAGTTCGCTGCCAAGCAGGCCGTGTTCGGTATCGAGACTGCGCTGAAAATCCTCAAGGGCGAAAAAGTCGACAGCGGCGTCAATGGCGTGATCGAAACGCCAGTCGAGCTGGTCACTAAGTAAGTCTTCCGGCGACACAACGGCGCTCGTCCGTCCGGACGAGCGCATGGAGAGTTTTTTATGTCAGTTTCCGCCCCGAACGCTGTCCTCTCGGTCAGCGGTATCGGTAAGACCTATGCGCAACCGGTGCTCACGGGCATCGACTTGACGCTGATGCGCGGTGAAGTGCTGGCGCTGACCGGCGAGAATGGCGCCGGTAAAAGCACGCTGTCGAAGATCATTGGGGGGCTGGTTACGCCCACCACCGGTCAGATGCAATTCCAGGGCAAGGACTACCGTCCGGGCAGCCGTACCCAGGCCGAAGAGCTTGGCGTGCGCATGGTCATGCAAGAACTCAATCTGTTGCCGACCCTGTCGGTGGCGGAAAATCTGTTTCTCGACAATCTGCCCAGCAACGGCGGCTGGATCAGTCGCAAGCAATTGCGCAAAGCCGCGATCGAAGCCATGGCACAGGTCGGCCTCGACGCCATTGACCCCGACACCCTGGTCGGCGAACTGGGCATTGGCCATCAACAGATGGTCGAAATCGCACGCAACCTGATCGGCGATTGCCATGTGCTTATCCTCGATGAACCGACTGCGATGCTCACCGCCCGCGAGGTGGAAATGCTCTTCGAGCAGATCACTCGTTTGCAGGCGCGTGGCGTCTCCATCATCTATATCTCCCACCGTCTCGAAGAGCTGGCGCGCGTCGCGCAGCGCATTGCCGTGCTGCGTGATGGCAATCTGGTCTGCGTCGAGCCGATGGCCAACTACAACAGTGAGCAACTGGTCACATTGATGGTCGGCCGCGAACTGGGCGAACACATCGACATGGGCCCGCGCAAGATCGGCGCCCCGGCACTGACGGTCAAGGGCCTGACCCGCTCCGACAAGGTGCGTGATGTTTCCTTCGAAGTGCGTGCTGGCGAGATCTTCGGGATTTCCGGGCTGATCGGGGCAGGGCGCACCGAATTGCTGCGACTGATCTTCGGCGCCGATCTGGCCGACAGCGGCACGATTGCGCTGGGTTCGCCGGCGCAGGTGGTCAATGTGCGTTCGCCGGTTGATGCGGTGAAGCATGGCATTGCCTTGATCACCGAAGACCGAAAGGGCGAAGGCCTGCTGCTCAGTCAATCGATCAGCGCCAACATCGCGTTGGGCAACATGCCGGAGATTTCCAGGGCAGGGATCGTCAATGCCAGCGACGAAATTTCCCTGGCGCAGCGTCAGATCGACGCCATGCGCATCCGCAGTTCCAGCCCGACACAATTGGTGTCGGAATTGTCCGGCGGCAACCAGCAGAAAGTGGTGATCGGTCGTTGGCTGGAGCGCGATTGCTCGGTGCTGTTGTTCGACGAGCCGACTCGCGGTATCGACGTCGGTGCCAAGTTCGATATCTACGCCTTGCTGGGCGAGTTGACGCGTCAGGGCAAGGCACTGGTGGTGGTTTCCAGTGATCTGCGCGAGCTGATGCTGATCTGCGACCGGATCGGTGTGCTGTCGGCAGGGCGTTTGATCGACACCTTCGAGCGCGACAGCTGGACCCAGGATGATTTGCTTGCCGCCGCGTTCGCCGGCTACCAAAAACGTGATGCGTTGCTCAATGAAGCGGCGCCTAGGGATCTCCCATGAAAACTGCATCTTCTGCCGGCAAACGTAGTGGCAATTTCTACGGTCTGGGCACCTATCTGGGCCTGGCCGGGGCCTTGTTGGCGATGGTGGCGCTGTTCTCGATGATGAGCAGCCACTTTCTGTCCTATGACACTTTCAGCACGCTGGCCAACCAGATTCCCGATCTGATGGTGCTGGCGGTGGGCATGACTTTTGTACTGATCATCGGCGGCATCGATCTGTCGGTCGGTTCAGTGCTGGCGCTTGCCGCCTCGACGGTCAGCGTGGCGATTCTCGGTTGGGGCTGGGGCGTATTGCCGGCCGCATTGCTCGGCATGGCGGTGGCGGCACTGGCAGGTACGGTGACCGGTTCGATCACCGTGGCGTGGCGCATTCCGTCGTTCATCGTTTCGCTCGGTGTGCTGGAAATGGCCCGTGGCCTGGCGTATCAGATGACCGGTTCGCGCACCGCCTACATCGGTGATTCGTTTGCCTGGCTGTCGAACCCGATCGCCTTCGGCATTTCGCCGTCGTTCATCATTGCCTTGCTGGTGATCTTCATTGCGCAAGCTGTACTGACCCGCACCGTGTTCGGTCGTTACCTGATCGGTATCGGCACCAACGAAGAAGCGGTGCGTCTGGCCGGGATCAATCCCAAGCCGTACAAGATTCTGGTGTTCAGCCTGATGGGCCTGCTCGCCGGTATCGCCGCGCTGTTCCAGATTTCCCGTCTGGAAGCGGCGGACCCGAATGCCGGTTCTGGCCTTGAGCTGCAAGTGATCGCCGCCGTGGTGATCGGTGGCACCAGTCTGATGGGTGGCCGTGGGTCGGTGATCAGCACCTTCTTTGGTGTGTTGATCATTTCGGTACTCGCCGCGGGTCTGGCGCAGATCGGTGCCACCGAGCCAACCAAGCGCATCATCACCGGCGCGGTGATTGTCATTGCAGTGGTGCTCGATACCTATCGCAGCCAGCGCGCCAGTCGACGGGGCTAAGAAATGGCAACGATCAAGGATGTGGCGGCGCTCGCGGGGATTTCCTACACCACGGTTTCTCACGTGGTGAACAAGACCCGCCCGGTCAGTCAGGAAGTGCGGCTGAAGGTCGAGGCGGCCATCAAAACCCTCGACTACGTGCCGAGTGCGGTGGCGCGCTCACTGAAGGCCAAGACTACTGCGACCATTGGCTTATTGGTGCCCAACAGCCTCAACCCGTATTTTGCCGAGTTGGCGCGGGGTATCGAGGATTACTGCGAGCGTAACGGCTACTGCGTGATCCTCTGCAACTCTGATGACAACCCGGAAAAACAGCGCAGCTATTTGCGTGTGCTGCTGGAAAAGCGCATCGACGGTCTGATCGTCGCCTCCGCGGGTGGCGATACCGGTCTGGCACAAGGGCTGGCGGGCGTGAAAACGCCGATGGTCATTGTCGACCGCGGGCTTGAAGGCGTGGATGCGGATCTGGTGCGCATTGATCATGAATATGGCGCCTATCTGGCGACTCGTCACCTGCTGGAGTTGGGGCATCGTGACATCGCCACCATCGGTGGTCCGTCGAGTACCAGCGTGGCGCAAATGCGTCAGGCCGGTTTTTGTCGGGCGCTGAAGGAGGCGGGGATCACGGTGCGCCCCGAGCGCATACTGGAAAGCGATTTCACCAGTACCGGCGGCTACAACGCAGCGGCGGTCCTGCTCAAAAGCAATCCGCCGAGCGCGATCTTCGCCGGTAACGACATGATCGGTATCGGTGTGCTGCGTGCGGCGGCCGAGCGCAATGTGCGCGTGCCAAGCGAACTGTCGGTGATCGGTTTCGACGATATCCAGATGAGCCGCTATGTGTACCCGGCGCTGACCACTGTCGGCCAGTCGATCCTGCAGTTGGGCGAAATGGCTGCCGAAGTGCTGCTGCGAAGGATTGCTACCCCGAGCCTGGTCACCGATCAACGGATCGTGACCCCGAGTATTGTCTTGCGTGAATCGACTGCGCCGCTGTCTGGCGTGTTCACCGAGTACCGCTGAAACCGAATTGACGAGTAGTGATGTATGCCAGCAAATGTAGTGGTAATAGGCAGCCTGAACATGGACCTGGTCACCCGGGCGCCACGGCTGCCCAAAGGCGGGGAGACGCTGATCGGTCATTCCTTTGCCACCGTGTCCGGCGGCAAGGGCGCCAATCAGGCAGTCGCTGCTGCGCGTCTGGGTGCACAAGTGGCGATGGTCGGCTGTGTTGGCAACGATGACTACGGCGTGCAATTGCGCGACGCGTTGCTGGCCGAGCAGATCGATTGTCACGCGGTGAGCACGGTTGAGGATTCCAGTGGTGTGGCGCTGATCGTGGTGGATGACAACAGTCAGAACGCCATCGTGATCGTCGCCGGCGCCAACGGTGCAATGACCCCGGCCGTGATTGACCGCTTTGATGCGGTGCTGCAGGCGGCCGACGTGGTTATCTGTCAGCTGGAGATTCCGGATGCGACGGTGGGTCATGCGCTCAAGCGCGCACGTGCGCTGGGCAAGACCGTGATCCTCAATCCGGCGCCGGCCAGTCGTCCGCTGCCGGCAGAGTGGTTTGCCGCCATCGACTACCTGATCCCCAACGAAAGTGAAGCCGCTGCGTTGAGCGGGTTGCCAGTCGATTCGTTGGAAACCGCAGAAAGCGCGGCCAGCCAGCTGATTACCATGGGCGCGGGCAAGGTCATCATTACCCTTGGTGCGCAAGGTTCACTGTTTGCCAGCGGCAAAGGTTTCGAGCATTTCCCGGCGCCAAAGGTGAAGGCTGTCGATACCACCGCTGCGGGCGATACCTTCGTCGGCGGTTTTGCCGCGGCGCTCGCCAGTGGCAAATCCGAGGCCGAGGCAATCCGTTACGGGCAGATCGCGGCAGCATTGTCTGTGACCCGGGCCGGCGCACAACCTTCCATTCCAACGATGTCCGACGTACAGGCGTTCAAACCCGCATGAAAAAGACTCCACTGCTCAACGTCGCGTTGTCGCGGCTGATCGCCTCCCTGGGCCATGGCGACATGGTAGTCATCGGTGATGCCGGACTGCCGGTGCCGCCAGGTGTCGAGTTGATCGATCTGGCCCTGACCCACGGTGTCCCGGATTTCATCAGCACGCTGAAAGTCGTGCTCAGTGAGATGCAGGTGGAGCGCCATGTGCTGGCCAACGAAATCCTCGACAAGCGGCCGACTGCGCTGGCCGTGCTGGATGAGTTGCAAGAAGAGGACGCTCTCGGTCGGCGCGATCTGCTGACTCATGAGCAATTCAAGGTTCTCAGCCGACAGGCACGGGCGATTGTTCGTACAGGCGAATGTCAGCCGTACTGCAACATCGTGCTGGTGGCCGGGGTAACGTTCTAATCGGGTTTTCGACCCTTTCATTTTCATCAGCACAAGGAATGCGCCATGCACCGCTATGCTCAAAAACTCCACCAATTGCTTCGGAGTCTGCTGCTTTTGTCTTTTATTACCGCCACCGGCGCTCAGGCTGCTGAAAAGATCGATCTGATCATCGACACCGATCCGGGTGCTGACGACGTGGTCGCCTTGCTGTTCGCCCTGGCATCGCCGGATGAACTGAACATTCGTGCGCTGACCACCGTGGCTGGCAACGTGCGCCTCGACAAGACATCGCGCAACGCGCGCCTGGCTCGCGAGTGGGCAGGGCGCGAGGATGTTCCGGTCTATGCCGGTGCGCCGAAGCCACTGATGCGTACGCCGATCTACGCCGAGAACATCCATGGCAAGGAAGGCCTTTCGGGTGTCACCGTGCATGAGCCGAAAAAGGGCCTGGCCGAAGGCAATGCGGTCAACTACCTGATCGACACTCTGAAAAAAGCCAAGCCGCACAGCATCACCATCGCCATGCTCGGCCCGCAGACCAACCTTGCGCTGGCGCTGATCCAGGAGCCTGAGATCGTTAATGGCATCAAGGAAGTGGTGATCATGGGGGGCGCGCATTTCAATGGCGGCAACATCACCCCGGTGGCCGAATTCAACCTGTTCGCCGACCCGCAAGCGGCGGAAGTGGTGCTCAAGAGTGGCGTAAAGCTGACCTACCTGCCGCTGGACGTGACCCACAAGATCCTCACCAGCGATGCCCGTCTGAAGCAGATTGCTGCGCTGAACAACAACGCGAGCAAGATCGTTGGCGACATCCTCAACGAGTACATCAAGGGTGACATGGAGCACTACGGCATCCCGGGCGGCCCGGTGCATGACGCGACCGTCATCGCTTACCTGCTCAAGCCTGAGCTGTTCACCGGTCGCTCGGTGAACGTGGCCATCGACAGCCGTGAAGGGATCACCTTTGGCCAGACTGTCGTCGACTGGTACGACGGCCTGAAACAACCGAAGAATGCATTCTGGGTCGAGAACGGCGATGCCCAGGGCTTTTTCGATCTGCTGACCGAGCGTCTGAAGCGCTTGAAGTAAGGCATGGACCCGCAGGTGCCAGCCTGCGGGTCGTTACTCCCTCTCGGTGTCCTGCGCGCCCTTGTGCTCGTGCTGATAGCGTTCGAAAATCTGGGCGATAAACGTCTGCGCACCTTGTGTTCCCATGGTCTTGACCAGCAGATCGATGCTGATCAACGCCAACTCCTCCGAACTGCCAGGGCTATATGAACTGTGCCCCTTTGGCCAAAGAACCTTGATGTCGGCGTTGATGCTTACAGTGCTCATGAATGCGCTCGAAAAGTCGGGAATGTCTGTGCCTGAGTTAACCACTTTGTCGGGCGTTTGGCACTGCGACTTAGGCATGAGCGTGACGCTATGCGACACTTGGTCTTTTCCGGCTGATCCAAGGAATGTGCTGTGCAGATCGATTTGAACACCCCCGACGGCCTCACACTCGACGCTGTGCGCCAGTTGCTGGCGTCGGCCAGCGATGATGTGCACACGCAGTTGCGCGTGACGAAGGGGGGGATTGCCTATATTTCTTCTGGTGTGACGGGCGGGCAGGACATCGATGGCCTGCTGTTTCGTCTGGAAACCTGGGCCAAGGGTTCGGGGTGCGTCGGCAATGTTGCGGCCAGTGATGAGGTCTGGGTGATGCAGATTTTCAACGCGCTGAAAGACAACTGGCCGAATCCGCCGCTCGATTACATCGACGTCTATTGAGCTTCGTTAATATTCGGTGACGATTGCGTGAGGATGCGTTGCGCGCACTTCAGGCAGACTCGGCGTTTTTCCGGATCGTGGGGCAGGGTGGCAGCACTTGTTGTGAAACCAAACGCCAGATTGGCGGTCGCACGATCTCAGCTTAACCATTTGAAAAAAGGAGGCTTCATGCCTTTGAAGTTCGCGTCTCTGGGTGCACTTATGGCCGTTGCCATGTTGGCCGGTTGCAGCACAACCTCCAGCGAGTCGGCAAAGGATCCTGTGGCGACCGATGCCGGTCATAGCCGCTGTGAAGCAAAGGCAGCGGAATTTGCCATCGGTAAAAAAGCTTCGCCGGAATTGCTCGATCAGGCTCGTGCCAAGGCTGGCGCGCAAAACGCTCGATTCCTCAAGCCAACGGACATGATTACTCTGGAGTATCGTTCCGATCGCTTGAATCTGAATACCGACAACAACCTGGTAGTCACCCGCGTCAACTGCGGCTGATCGCTGACCGCTTTTGTTGCAGGCATAAAAAACCCCGTCACATGGACGGGGTTTTTTCAGTGCGCCGGGAAATTACTCTGGGCGAACTTGTGCAGCTTGCATACCCTTTTGGCCTTTCTCAGCCACGAAAGAGACGGTCTGGCCTTCTTTCAGGCTTTTGAAACCGTCGGATTCGATAGCTTTGAAGTGTACGAACAGGTCGTCACCGCCACCTTGAGGAGTGATGAAGCCGAAGCCTTTTTCATCGTTGAACCATTTAACGGTGCCGGTTTGGCGATTAGACATGGTGTATCTCCAAGAAACATATATTTTCAGTAGTACTGTGCTGCTCAGGCCAACTGGGCACACCGGAGTATCATAGTCGAAATGTTCGCTTTGGTAGCCCCCCGGACGTGCTGTTTGCTTTCATATTGCATCGATTTCAACCTCTGAAATGTCTGCAAGCCCCGGTTTCAGTGGCTTTCAGCCGAGTGAAGAGGGTGTAAAAAAAGCTATAAAACCTGCGTAAATTATCGATTTCGGGGTCTTTTTGGCGGTTTTCAGCCTGCTGGACGCCCGAAAAAACATTCGTCAGCGCTTATTTCTGCACTCGGCAAACCGAGATTTCTTTCAGTGCGCGCTGACCCAGTTCACCACTTGGCGGGGTGTTCTTGTCCATCAGTTGCGCGATCTCTTGCGTGGTGAATTTCTTTTCCAGAACGTCGGCACCGCAAGCGCAATGTTTATTGGCTTCGGCCGGATTGACGCTCTTGCTGGCTGCGGCGGTGCAGTCGTTCATGTATTGGGCTTTGACGCCGGCAGGCCAGGCCGCGTTGGCGCTCAGCGGCAGCAGCAGGGCCAGCGGGGCCGCGAAAGCAAAAAGTCGGATAAGGCGCATGTCGGAAACTCCTTGGGTTGATATCGGCGACGATTCTCAGCTTATTTGAGGCAAAGCGTATATCCCAAGTTCACTTCGCGCCGCAAAAGTGCGCAAATCAGCAACACCGCAATTCGATGACGTCGATGACCGCTCATCTGTGCTAGCATGCCGGGCTCAAGCGTTCTCAGGCTCCGGAAGGCCTTCAGCCCCGGCAGCGGTCAGCGTGCGAATATTCTGATTTGAATCCCAGTCACTCTGGTTCGGTTTTCCGGTTGGCCGCAAGGCTCCTGCCGCTGTAAGGCAAGCGTTCGTCATTGAATGGCCTGGATCGGATCTTGTACTGGCTCATCCCAACCCACGTGACCTTTGGTAGGGGTCACCACTAGGAGAGGAGGCGCCATGCCAACTATTACTCTTCCCGACGGCAGTCAACGTTCATTCGATCACCCGGTTTCCGTAGCCGAGGTCGCCGCATCCATTGGTGCAGGTCTGGCCAAGGCCACCGTGGCCGGCAAGGTCAACGGCAAGCTGGTCGACGCCTGCGACATCATCGACAGTGACGCGACGCTGCAAATCATCACGCCAAAGGATGAAGAGGGGCTGGAGATCATTCGCCACTCTTGCGCGCACCTGGTTGGCCACGCGGTCAAGCAGCTGTACCCGACTGCGAAAATGGTCATCGGCCCGGTCATCGACGAAGGCTTCTATTACGACATCGCCTTCGAGCGTCCTTTCACTCCGGACGACATGGCCGCCATCGAACAGCGCATGCATCAGCTGATCGATAAAGATTACGACGTCATCAAGAAAGTCACTCCGCGCGCCGAAGTGATTGAAGTGTTCAAGGCCCGCGGCGAAGACTACAAGCTGCGTCTGGTCGAAGACATGCCGAACGAGCAGGCCATGGGCCTGTACTACCACGAAGAATACGTCGACATGTGCCGCGGCCCGCACGTGCCGAACACGCGTTTTCTGAAATCCTTCAAGCTGACCAAGTTGTCCGGCGCCTACTGGCGCGGCGATGCCAAGAACGAGCAATTGCAGCGCGTTTACGGCACAGCTTGGGCTGACAAGAAGCAGCTGGCGGCTTACATCCAGCGCATCGAAGAAGCGGAAAAGCGCGATCACCGCAAGATCGGCAAGCGCCTGGGCCTGTTCCACACCCAGGAAGAAGCACCGGGCATGGTGTTCTGGCACCCGAACGGCTGGACCCTGTATCAAGTGCTCGAGCAGTACATGCGCAAGGTGCAGCGTGACAACGGCTACCTGGAGATCAAGACCCCGCAAGTGGTCGATCGCAGCCTCTGGGAGAAATCCGGGCACTGGGCCAACTACGCCGACAACATGTTCACCACCGAGTCGGAAAGCCGCGACTACGCCATCAAGCCGATGAACTGCCCGTGCCACGTGCAGGTGTTCAACCAGGGTCTGAAGAGCTACCGCGAGCTGCCGATGCGCCTGGCCGAGTTCGGTGCCTGCCATCGTAACGAGCCGTCGGGTGCGCTGCACGGCATCATGCGTGTGCGTGCGTTCACTCAGGATGACGCCCATATTTTCTGCACCGAAGAGCAGATGCAGGCCGAATCCGCAGCGTTCATCAAGCTGACCATGGACGTTTACCGCGACTTCGGCTTCACCGACGTCGAGATGAAGCTGTCCACTCGTCCGGAAAAGCGCGTGGGTTCCGACGAGTTGTGGGATCGCGCCGAAGCGGCACTGGCTGCAGCCCTTGACAGTGCTGGCCTGCCGTACGATCTGCAGCCAGGTGAAGGCGCGTTCTACGGGCCGAAGATCGAATTCTCGCTGAAAGATTGCCTCGGTCGTGTGTGGCAATGTGGTACTTTGCAGCTCGATTTCAACCTGCCTGTCCGTCTTGGCGCCGAATACGTCTCCGAAGACAACAGTCGCAAGCACCCAGTGATGTTGCACCGGGCGATCCTCGGTTCGTTCGAGCGTTTCGTCGGGATTCTGATCGAGCACTATGAAGGTGCATTCCCTGCGTGGCTCGCGCCAACCCAGGCAGTGATCATGAATATCACTGATAAACAGGCAGATTTTGTTGCTGAAGTGGAAAAAACTCTCAACGAAAGCGGATTTCGTGCCAAGTCCGACTTGAGAAATGAAAAGATCGGCTTTAAAATCCGCGAGCATACTTTGCTCAAGGTTCCCTATCTTTTGGTTATCGGAGATAAGGAAGTCGAGATGCAGACTGTCGCTGTGCGTACTCGTGAAGGTGCTGACCTGGGCTCGATGCCCGTCGCCCAGTTCGCTGAGTTTCTCGCGCAAGCGGTTTCCCGGCGTGGTCGCCCAGATTCGGAGTAATTATTATTAAGCGTGAAATGAGACAAGATAAACGAGCTGCACCGAAAGCCCCGATCAACGAGAATATCTCGGCACGCGAGGTTCGGTTAATTGGCGCTGATGGCGAGCAGATTGGCATCGTCTCGATTGATGAAGCGCTTCGTATTGCTGAAGAAGCAAAGCTTGATCTGGTAGAAATCTCTGCTGACGCAGTCCCACCGGTTTGCCGGGTGATGGACTACGGCAAATCGATCTTCGAAAAGAAGAAGCAGATTGCAGCAGCGAAGAAAAACCAGAAGCAGATTCAGGTAAAAGAAATCAAGTTTCGTCCAGGGACGGAGGAAGGGGATTACCAGGTAAAACTGCGCAACCTGGTACGTTTCCTGAGTGACGGGGACAGGGCCAAGGTATCCTTGCGATTCCGCGGCCGTGAGATGGCCCACCAGGAGCTGGGGATGGAACTCCTCAAGCGGGTTGAAGCTGACCTGCTCGAGTACGGTTCGGTCGAACAGCATCCTAAGATGGAAGGACGCCAGCTGATCATGGTCATCGCCCCGAAAAAGAAGAAGTAATCAACAGGGCACGGCAGGCCTTCTGATTATGTTTATCAACTGAATGCGGAGTATCCGAACATGCCAAAAATGAAAACCAAAAGTGGTGCTGCTAAGCGGTTTCTGAAAACTGCTAACGGTATCAAGCACAAGCACGCTTTCAAGAGCCACATCCTGACCAAAATGTCGACCAAGCGTAAGCGTCAACTGCGCGGTAGCAGCTTGCTGCATCCGTCTGACGTGGCAAAAGTCGAGCGCATGCTGCGCCTTCGTTAATTTTAGTCAAGAATAGAGGAAGTAACTCATGGCTCGTGTAAAGCGTGGCGTCATTGCCCGTAAGCGTCACAAAAAAATTCTGAAACTTGCTAAAGGCTACTACGGCGCACGCTCCCGCGTATTCCGTGTTGCCAAGCAAGCGGTAATCAAGGCAGGCCAATACGCCTACCGTGACCGTCGTCAGAAAAAACGTCAGTTCCGCGCTCTGTGGATCGCTCGTATCAACGCTGGTGCTCGTGTTAACGGTCTGTCCTACAGCCGTTTCATTGCTGGCCTGAAAAAAGCGTCCATCGAGATCGACCGTAAGGTTCTGGCTGATCTGGCAGTGAACGAAAAAGCGGCGTTTGCTGCGATTGTCGAGAAAGCTAAAGCCACCTTGGCTTAAGTACCCCCGACAGTCACCCGGCCTCACCTCTGTGGGGCCAGGTGTTAAACGTCATAAATAGGGGAAGAGCCTTCAAGCTCTTCCCCTATTTTGTATCTGGAGTCTGTACATGGAAAACCTGGATGCGCTGGTCTCTCAAGCACTAGAGGCTGTGCAAAGCGCTGAAGATATCAATGCCCTGGAGCAAATCCGGGTTCAATACCTTGGCAAAAAAGGTGAATTGACTCAGGTGATGAAGACCCTGGGGAATTTGCCGGCAGAAGAGCGTCCGCAAGTCGGCGCCCTGATCAACGTTGCCAAGGAACGTGTCACAGGCGTTCTCAATGCGCGCATGGCTCTGTTTGAAGAAGCCGAACTGGCTGCCAAACTGTCTGCCGAATCCATTGACGTGACGTTGCCGGGCCGTGGTCAGACCTCCGGTGGTCTGCATCCGGTGACCCGGACTCTGGAACGAGTCGAGCAGTTCTTCACCCGCATCGGCTACGGCATCGCCGAAGGCCCTGAGGTCGAAGACGACTATCACAACTTTGAAGCGCTCAACATCCCAGGCCACCACCCGGCCCGGTCGATGCATGACACCTTCTATTTCAATGCGAACATGTTGCTGCGCACCCATACCTCGCCGGTACAGGTCCGCACCATGGAGTCCAAGCAGCCGCCGATCCGCATTGTCTGCCCAGGCCGTGTGTACCGCAGTGACTCCGATATCACCCATTCGCCGATGTTCCACCAGGTCGAAGGCCTGCTGGTCGATCGCGACATCAATTTCGCCGATCTCAAAGGCACCATCGAAGAGTTCCTGCGGGTGTTCTTCGAAAAAGAGCTGGCCGTACGTTTCCGTCCTTCGTACTTCCCGTTCACCGAGCCATCCGCTGAAGTCGACATGGAATGCGTGATGTGCAGCGGTAAAGGCTGCCGCGTCTGCAAACAGACCGGCTGGCTGGAAGTCATGGGCTGCGGCATGGTGCACCCGAACGTGCTGCGCATGTCCGGCATCGATCCGGAAGAGTTCTCCGGTTTTGCCTTCGGCATGGGCGTCGAGCGTCTGGCGATGCTCCGTTACGGCGTGAACGACTTGCGTCTGTTCTTCGACAACGACTTGCGGTTCCTCGCGCAATTTCGCTAGTCGTAACGAATTCTTAGGAGAGCAGGATGAAATTCAGTGAACAATGGCTGCGTGGCTGGGTTAGCCCGCAGGTAAGTCGCGACGAGCTGGTTGCTCGTCTGTCGATGGCGGGTCTGGAGGTCGATAGCGTGACCCCGGCCGCCGGTGTATTCAGCGGCGTGGTAGTGGGCGAGGTGCTGAGCACCGAGCAACACCCTGACGCCGACAAGCTGCGTGTATGCCAGGTCAGCAATGGCGCGGAAACCTTCCAGGTCGTGTGCGGTGCGCCAAACGTGCGTCCGGGCCTGAAGATTCCGTTCGCCATGATCGGTGCCGAACTGCCGGGCGACTTCAAGATCAAGAAGGCCAAGCTGCGCGGCGTCGAGTCCAACGGCATGCTGTGCTCGCAAGCCGAGCTGCAGGTCGGTGAAGGCAATGACGGTCTGATGGAGCTGCCGGCCGATGCGCCGGTGGGCGAAGATTTCCGGGTTTACCTGGACCTGGAAGACGCCAGCATCGAGGTTGACCTGACCCCGAACCGTGGCGACTGCCTGTCGCTGGCCGGTCTGGCCCGTGAAGTCGGCGCGCTGTACGACACGCCGGTCGCTCGCCCGGTGGTCATGACCATCCCGGCTGCGCACGACGAAGTGCGTTCGGTAGAAGTGCTGGCGCCTGCCGCTTGCCCGCGTTACCTGGGCCGCGTCATCCGCAATGTCGACTTGTCCAAACCAACCCCGTTGTGGATGGTTGAGCGTCTGCGCCGCGCCGATGTGCGCAGCATCGACGCTGCCGTCGACATCACCAACTACGTGATGCTCGAGCTGGGTCAGCCGCTGCACGCTTTTGATCTCGCCGAAATCAATGGCGGCATCCGCGTGCGTATGGCGGAAGAGGGCGAGAAGCTGGTTTTGCTCGACGGTCAGGAAGTCAGCCTGCGTAGTGATACCCTGGTGATCGCCGACCATACCCGTGCTCTGGCGATTGCCGGCGTGATGGGTGGCGAGCACAGCGGTGTATCTGCAACCACTCGCGACGTTTTCCTGGAAAGTGCGTTCTTCGATCAGATCGCTGTGGCAGGCAAGGCTCGCTCCTACGGCCTGCACACCGACGCTTCGCATCGTTACGAGCGCGGTGTGGACTGGCAACTGGCCCGTGAAGCCATGGAGCGCGCCACTGGCCTGCTGCTGGAAATCACTGGCGGCGAAGCCGGCCCGATCATCGAGACCGTCAGCGAGCAGCACCTGCCGTCGATCGCGCCGATCACCCTGCGTGCGCAGCGCATCACCCAGATGCTGGGGATGGAAATGGATTCGGCTCAGGTCGAGCGTCTGCTCAGCGCCTTGGGTCTGAATATTTCCGCTGACGGAGCAGGGCAGTGGCGCGTAGAAGTGCCAAGCCATCGCTTCGACATCAGCCTGGAAGTCGATCTGATCGAAGAGCTGGCTCGCCTGTATGGCTACAACCGTCTGCCGGTTCGTTACCCGCAAGCGCGTCTGGCGCCACAGGCCAAGGCTGAAGCGCGCAGCGAATTGCCTGAGCTGCGTCGTCTGCTGGTAGCGCGTGGTTATCAGGAAGCGATCACTTACAGCTTCATCGATCCGAAGCAGTTCGAACTGTTCAATCCGGGCGTCGAGCCGCTGTTGCTGGCCAACCCGATTTCCAATGACATGGCTGCCATGCGTTCTTCGCTGTGGCCGGGTCTGGTCAAGGCGTTGCAGCACAACCTGAACCGCCAGCAGGATCGCGTACGTCTGTTCGAAAGCGGTCTGCGCTTCGTCGGTCAGCTGGAAGGTCTGAAGCAAGAGCCGATGCTGTCGGGCGTGGTTTGCGGCAGCCGTCTGCCGGAAGGTTGGGCGCAAGGTCGCGACACCGTCGATTTCTTCGACGTAAAAGCTGATGTTGAAGCGGTGCTGGGCTTCGCCGGTGCGCTGGATACCTTCACGTTCGCTCCGGGCAAACACCCGGCGCTGCACCCGGGGCAAACCGCGCGCATCGAACGTGACGGGCGTGAAGTCGGCTTTATCGGTGCGATTCACCCGGAGCTGTCCAAGGCCCTGGGTCTGGATCGTCCGGTCTTCGTCTTCGAGCTGGTTCTGGCTGAAGTCGCTTCCGGAAAAATGCCGCAATTCCACGAGTTGTCGCGTTTTCCTGAAGTGCGTCGTGACCTTGCGCTGATCGCGCACAAAGACGTCGCGGCCTCGGCGGTATTGGGCGTAATCCGAGAAAATGCAGGCGAATGGCTCACGGATCTCAGGCTGTTTGACGTGTATCAGGGTAAAGGTATTGATCCTGATAGAAAAAGCCTTGCAGTTGGCTTGACCTGGCAGCATCCATCGCGCACTCTTAATGACGATGAGGTGAATTCGACGACGCAAAATATCCTCACCTCGCTCGAACAAAGGTTGAACGCCACGTTAAGGAAGTGACGTATGGGGGCTTTGACGAAAGCTGAGATGGCGGAACGTCTGTATGAAGAGCTGGGCCTGAACAAGCGGGAAGCCAAGGAATTGGTTGAACTGTTTTTCGAGGAAATCAGGCACGCTCTTGAAGACAACGAGCAGGTCAAATTGTCCGGTTTCGGTAATTTCGACCTTCGGGACAAACGCCAGCGGCCTGGCCGCAACCCGAAAACGGGGGAAGAAATCCCGATCACGGCTCGCCGTGTGGTCACCTTTCGTCCAGGGCAGAAGTTGAAGGCCCGAGTTGAGGCTTATGCTGGAACCAAGTCATAACGACGAACTACCCGTCATCCCGGGCAAACGCTACTTCACCATTGGTGAAGTCAGCGAGCTGTGTGCAGTAAAACCACACGTGCTGCGCTACTGGGAGCAGGAGTTTCCTCAACTCAACCCCGTCAAACGCCGCGGAAACCGCCGGTATTATCAGCGCCAGGATGTGCTGATGATCCGGCAGATCCGCGCGCTCCTTTACGATCAGGGTTTTACCATCGGCGGTGCGCGTCTGCGTTTGTCCGGCGATGAAGCCAAAGACGACACCACCCAATACAAGCAAATGATCCGCCAGATGATCGCTGAGCTTGAAGATGTACTGGTGGTTCTCAAGAAATAAAAAGCTGCGTTTGAATACTTCCAGTTTTCAAAAGCTTGCGCTATATTCTTGAGCGCTCTT
Organism: Pseudomonas sp. MWU12-2020; assembly: GCF_023100605.1. Lineage (NCBI taxonomy): Bacteria > Pseudomonadati > Pseudomonadota > Gammaproteobacteria > Pseudomonadales > Pseudomonadaceae > Pseudomonas > Pseudomonas sp. MWU12-2020. The sequence continues at coordinate 724,567 of NZ_JALMEX010000001.1, read as the reverse complement.
CGAGATGAAGAGCAGGTTTCAAACCAGTCGGGGCGTAGCGCAGTCCGGTAGCGCACTAGCATGGGGTGCTAGGGGTCGAGTGTTCGAATCACTCCGTCCCGACCATATTTCCTGAGTAAAGTCAGACAGTTAAGCCGATCATCTAGATCGGCTTTTTTGTGCCTGCGCAAAACCCGCGCAAAAAAGGTTGCTGGATGAAAAGTTTGGATCACTTGATAGACAAGCAGGATCCGGCGCTGCCCATCATTGAAAAAATGCTGGAGGAAGCCGTACCCAACTATCAGTTACTCCCTCCCTCCGCCGAAAATGGCAGAGTTCTTTCAGGTCTTCAGGTCACGACTAAATCGACTTTGGGGGCGATCGCTTTCAAAACGGGTGGGCTGCTGATTGATCACGGCTGGCTACGTGTGCTCGGCTCCGGGCATCCGCAATTACCGCGAAATCTTCTGGATTGGAATAACGGCCGTGCTGATGCTTATTTGTTGGTTGCGGACGATGCCGCTGGAGGTTTTTTTGCTCTCAATGGCGGTGGTTTGGGTGAAGAAGTTGGAGCGATGTATTACTGGGCGCCTGACACGCTGTTGTGGGAGCCATTGCACATTGCTTACACCGACTTTCTGGGTTGGGCGTTGAGCGATCGGCTCGCGACCTTCTACGACGGTTTGCACTGGAACGGCTGGATTCGCGACCTGCAGGCGCTGGAAGCGGATCAGTGTTTTTCGTTTTTCCCGTTTCTCTGGACTCGGGAAGGCTCAGTCGAAAAGAGTCGTCGTACGGCGATTGATGTTAGCGAACAGTTCGAAATGAATGTCGAGTTGGCACGCAAGCTCGGCAATGGTTCTGCGCAGCCAATCTGATGTCGGGTTGATACTCTACCTGCCAGGGCTGAAGATGCTCGCTCAGATACACGAATGAAGTGCAGGCCACATCTTTTCCGTCATTGGTTCCTAAGAAAATGGATAAGTTATCTCGCTTGAACTCGCTTTTGATTCAGCACAATGCGGTCGTTTCGCTGAATATCGAAATTCAAGACTTCAAGTACAACCTGGCCTTGACGATGTCGTCGCTCGATGACGCAGCAGAAAGCGCTATCACTATAAATTTTCAGGATGTCAGTGCGCTTGATCTAAGTGGCTTTGGCGGCGGATTGACTCAATTCATGGAGCTCGTCGTTACCCGAATCGATCGTGGGCTCGACAGGATCAGATATGAATTAAAAGACGTAGAGGACGAGAAAATATCGTTCTACTTCTTTACCTTCAGTGAGCCTGTTCATTCGGAGCAATCTTGCGGGTTTGATTGACCGCACTTTCAGTGCGCTTGCCCCTGAAGCGCCATTAAATATTGGCGATCGGATGCCGATACCCGGTTATCTAAATTCTGATCGAGCGAAGGCGCATGGACATCAGCAATACCAGCAGTGAATATCAAAAGCCCAAAAATCTCGCAGGGCTGGGCCGTCGCTGGGGCGGGCAGATCATCGATACATTGATCACCTACTTTTTGATCCTCTTCGTAGGGCGGTTGGCGGAGTTTATTGGCTTGCCGCCAAATGTTGTGGCTATCCTGGCTCTTGGTACGGGTGTGTCGTATTACCTGTTTTCCGATGCAATGCCCAACGGGCAAAGCCTGGGTAAAAAGCTGCTGGGGATGTCGGTGATTGATGAGCGTAGTTACTTGAACTGCAATCTGTATCAATCGTTCATCCGCAACATCACAACGCCGTTTCTGAACATCCTCGACTGGATTTTCATCTTCTTTGGCTCGCGCAAACGCTTGGGCGACATGCTTGCCTCGACAATTGTGATCCGCGTTTAGATGAGTCAAATGAGGCGGCGGCAGTCGCCCAAGTCTTAAGGTTTCGAATCTTGCTGAATATCCTCCGAGTCACTCGAGGTAGCGGCATCTTTCTGGGTTTCTTTGGGTTCGGCACCAGAGTTTGAACCTGACGCTTCTTCGCCCTTTTTATTGGCTTTTTCGTCGTTGGACTCGGAGCTGTTCGCCTGATTGGCTCCGGGTGAGACGGCGGGTGCTTCTACCGTTCCTGATTTCTCCGCGGCCTGCGAGGAGAGCGAGCCAGTCAACAGCAGGCTGGCAAGCGTCATGGTGACAATCGACTTGTTCATTGTTGAGTCTTCCGCGCAATGGGGGTAAACCATTGGAGGCATGAACAGGCCCAAGGTGCTTGCTGTTGGACGAGCGGTAAAGTCGGCGGGGACTATGATTTTGCGGCTTGCAAGTCGGCCCATTCAATCCCGAACCGGCTCAGATATTTTCTCAAGCGATCTGCATCATTCGGCTGCGCCTTGGCCTGTCGCGATACCCCAAACAATCTGCGCCCTGCATCCGACAGGCTGTCTGCCTGCCGGCATACGTCAAGTACCGCCTTCAATTGCAGTCGATCGAACAGGTCCAGGCTGTCGGCGTCTCCCGGTAGTTCATCCGACATCCCGTCCGCTTGCGTCAGCCCCCACGCATAACGCAGCCGATCAATTTCTTCCTGCACTTGCGCCTCATCAATTCGTCCGCTGTCAGCCAGTGTGGCCATCCGGGTAATCGACGCTGACAGTTCGCGAAAGTTGCCCAGCCATGCCGCTTCCCGAGAGCTGGCGAAGGCGAGGTAGCGCCGCCGCGCTTCGAGGTTGAAGCGCACTAGTTGGCCGTGATCGCGAGCGTGACGTTCCAGTTCGAAATCGATGTTGGGCTCGATGTCTTCGCGGCGGCCGGCCAGGCCGGGCAAATCAAATGTCCAGAGGTTGATCCGCGCGTACAGATCTTCGCGGAACAGGCCTTCGGCGACGCGGCTGCGCAGGTCGCGGTGGGTGCCGGCGATGATCAGGAAGTCGCTGTCGACTTCCTTGTCGGAGCCAAGCGGAAAGAAGCGCTTTTCTTCGATCGCCTTGAGCAGCATCGCCTGTTCGTCCGCGCCCAGCTCACCGATTTCATCGAGAAACAACATGCCGCCGTCCGCAGCGCGCAGCAGGCCGTCGCGGGCGTTCTGTGCGCCGGTGAAAGCGCCTTTGACGTGACCAAACAATGCCGACATCGCGCCGTCGCCACGCAGGGTGGCGCAGTTAACCTCAACAAACCGGCCCTGCATTTGATGACGGCTGCGCTTGAGTTCGTAGATGCGTCGGGCAAGAAACGATTTGCCGGCGCCGGTCGGGCCGATCAGCAGCATGGGCGCCTTGGAGCGCACCGCGACGCGCTCTATCTGTTCGATGGAGCGGTTGAACGCCGCGTTACGGGTGGCGATGCCGGACTTCAAGAACTCCAGGCCTTCGAGGCGTTTATTGGCGAAACGCGAGGCGATGCGGTCATAACGCGACAGGTCGAGGTCGATCAGGGCGTGGGTGCCCGTGGCTTGTTCATCTTCGCTTTTACGTCGGGCGGGGGAGGTCTGGATCAGGCGCGCCGGCAGATAGCGTGCTTCGGTCAGCAAGAACCAGCAAATCTGCGCGACGTGGGTGCCGGTGGTGATGTGAACCAGATAGTCCTCATGTTCGGTATCGAAGCTGTAGGCCGTCGTGAAGTCATGCAGGGCGCCGTAGACCTCTTCGAAATCCCACGGATTGCGCAGTGCCATGGGGTGCAGGTGGACTTCGGTTTCCGGTGAGACCTGCTGGATATCGGCGCGAACCCGTTCAGCGAGGCTGATGTCGCGCGCGTCGATGCCGTGAATCAATTCCAGGCGATGGATCAGCACGTCCGGTTGTTGGCACAGGCCCACGCTCGGCCGCCAATGGCTCCAGCGATTGGCGCCCTTGCCAACACGGTCCAGGGTGGCGCCGATAAAACCGATGGCGACGGTGCGTTTGTTTGGCATGGCTATCTCAAAAGATAAATGACGATATCAAATGATAGATTTCTCTTGGTTGGTTTGTCTTCGGTTCAGCTAAAAGAAAACCATGAAAAATAAAAAGTCTTTATAAATCAATTAGATAAAAAATAAATTTTATTACTTTCAAAATCTGGCACAGCCGCTGCAATACCTATCGCAACGAACAGGACAACAGAGCGAGACGCCACGATGGCCAACTTCAAACTCTTCAACAGGCAATCGAAGCAACTGCCAGCCTGCGACACTTTGAATGCTTCGGGTGCCTCGGCATATGCCTACACCCCGAAGCATCAACTGGCTCAACTGGCGGTCACCGGTTGCCTGAACCAGACGTTTTACGCCAGCGCTGAAAGTCAGCTGGATCAAGTGTTGAAGCTGGTGGCTGAACTCGACAGCCGTTTCGTGGCGAAGGCTGCTGTCTACGCTCGCCACAAAGGCCACATGAAAGATATGCCGGCGTTGCTGCTGGCGGCGTTGACGGCGAACCGTTCGTCGCTGGTACCTGAGGTGTTTGAACAAGTGATCGACAGCGGCAAGATGTTGCGCAACTACGTGCAGATCCTGCGCAGTGGCGCCACCGGGCGCAAATCCCTCGGTTCGCAACCCAAGCGTCTGGTGCAGAACTGGCTGAACCGCGCGACCGAACGTCAACTGCTGCAAGCGTCGATTGGCAACCAGCCATCGCTGGCGGACGTGGTGAAGATGGTTCACCCGAAACCGGCTGAGGCCTGGCGCGAAGCATTCTTCGCGTGGTTGATCGGTAAACCGGTGGATGTGCAGGCATTGCCTGAGTTGACCCGCGATCTGCTGGCATTTCGCAGCGGTGCAAGTCATCAAGTACCCGCGGTACCGTTCCAACTGCTCGGCAACGAAACCCTGAGCAAAGAGCAATGGGCTGCGCAGGCTTACAACATGGGCTGGCAGGGATTGCGCATCAACCTCAACACCCTGGAGCGGCATGGCGCGTTTGAAGTTCCGGGTTGCGTCGAATACGTGGCGGCGCGGTTGGCGGACCCGCAGGAAGTGGCCAAGGCGCGGGTTTATCCATACCAGTTGCTGGCGGCTTATCGGATGGTTGGCGATAACGTACCGCTGCAGATCCGCGAGGCGTTGCAGGACGCACTTGAGTTATCGCTGGCCAACGTGCCGAAGCTGGAAGGTGCGGTGGTGGTTTGCCCGGACGTATCGGGTTCGATGGGCAGCCCGGCGACCGGTTATCGTCAGGGCGCGACCACGGCGGTGCGTTGCATCGATGTGGCGGCACTGGTCGCGGCAGCGGTGTTGCGCAAACAGCCGGCGGCGCGGGTGATGCCGTTCGAAGTGAACGTGGTGGATATCCACCTCAATCCACGGGACAGCGTGATCAGCAACGCGGAGAAACTGGCCGCGGCCTTTGGCGGCGGCACCAATTGCTCGGCGCCGCTGAAGAAACTGGCGGACAGCAAGGCCAGGGTCGATACGCTGATTCTGGTATCGGACAACGAGTCCTGGATCGATACGCGACGCCATGGTGCCAGTGAGACCATGCGCCAGTGGGAGCGCATCAAGCAGATCAACCCGCAGGCGCGGCTGGTGTGCATCGATATCCAGCCGGGTTATGCAACGCAGGCAGCGGACCGCGATGACATTCTGAATGTCGGCGGTTTCAGCGATGCAGTGTTCGATGTGGTCGAGCAGTTCACCAGCGGCCGTTATGGCGCGCAGCACTGGGTCGAAGCGATCGAGAGCATGCAATGAATTGATTTGTCACAGGCGCTGAATGCCGGTGGGACTACATCCAAGACGTCTCATCAAGCCCTTGTCAGCGTGTGTGACGGCACGAATGCCTGATGGCTGTACATCTGAGGCCGGTTAACCCCGGTGCGCGGCAACGCGCAACAGTCATCAACTTTTGTCGTGCCACCTTAATTGAAAAAGAAGGCAGCGAATGCAACAGGTACTCCATAGGAACGCGGGTTCGAATCCCGCCCCGGCAACGGGGGCTCGACTGGCAGAGCCACAGTGTCTGTTTTTTTGTCGCTGTACATGACGGAACAACGCCGAATCATCGGCCAACGAATAAAGAATAGAGAAATGAAAGAACACACTTACCAACTGCTCGAAGTCGCCAACGGCAAGCCGATCAAACTCTGGACCGAAGGCGTCCCGGTAGAAACCGAGGCCCGCGAACAACTGATGAACACTGCAAAGATGCCGTTCATCTTCAAGCATCTGGCGGTGATGCCGGATGTGCATCTGGGCAAGGGCTCGACCATTGGCAGCGTGATTCCGACGGTGGGCGCGATCATCCCGGCGGCCGTCGGCGTGGACATCGGTTGCGGCATGATCGCCGCACGCACGTCGCTGACCGCTGCCGATCTGCCGGACAACCTGCAAGGTCTGCGCAGCGCCATCGAGCAAGCGGTGCCCCATGGCCGCAGTTCGAACCGTTCGCGGCGCGACAAGGGCGCGTGGGACGAGATTCCGCAGCAAGCCGATCAGGCGTGGGCGGGGCTTCAGCCACGTTTCAAACTGATCACCGATAAGTACCCGAAACTGGCCAACACCAACAACCGCGGGCATCTGGGCACGCTTGGCAGTGGCAACCACTTCATTGAAGTGTGCCTGGATGAAGCCAACCGGGTCTGGTTCATGTTGCACAGTGGTTCTCGCGGTGTCGGTAACGCTATCGGCAACCTGTTCATTCAGAAGGCTCAGGCGGATATGCGGCAACACATCGCCAACCTGCCGGATCGCGACCTGGCGTATTTCGAAGAAGGCAGCCAGCACTTCGATGATTACGTGGAAGCGGTGAGTTGGGCGCAGGACTTCGCCAGACAGAACCGCGAACTGATGATGCGTGCGGTGATTCAGGCCACGCGCCAGATCATTCGCAAGCCGTTCGAGGTGGCGCTGGAAGCGGTCAACTGCCACCACAACTACGTGCAGAAAGAGCGGCATTTCGGCGAAGAAGTATTGGTCACTCGCAAAGGCGCGGTGTCGGCGAAGAAAGGTGAGCTGGGGATCATTCCGGGTTCGATGGGCGCCAAGAGTTTCATTGTGCGCGGCCTGGGCAACGAAGAGTCGTTCAACTCCTGCAGCCACGGCGCCGGCCGCACCATGAGCCGCACCAAGGCCAGGAACACCTTCACCGTCGAGGATCAGATCCGCGCCACGGCGCATGTGGAGTGCCGCAAGGACGAAGCGGTGATCGACGAAATTCCGATGGCCTACAAGGACATCGACAAAGTCATGCACGCCCAGCGCGAACTGGTGGAAGTGCTGCACACCCTGCGGCAAGTGGTGTGCGTCAAAGGATAAAAGGATCAGCAATCATGGAATTCGAAGAACGCCACCCGCTGTGCGACACGATGCGTGCGCGGGTACTGGAAGAGTTGGCGCGTATAGAGCGCGAGCGCAACGTCACGGTGTTGTACGCCTGTGAGTCCGGCAGTCGGGCCTGGGGCTTTGCCTCGACCGACAGTGACTACGACGTACGGTTCGTGTACGTGGAAAAACCGCAGTGGTTCGTTCAGGTCGACACGCCGCGCGATGTGATCGAGCGGCCATTGGACGATGAGCTGGATGTCAGCGGCTGGGAGCTGCGCAAGACCCTCGGGTTGTTGCGCAAGTCCAACCCGACGCTGCTGGAGTGGCTCGACTCGCCATTGGTGTACCGCAGCGAAAGCGCACAGGTTGCGCAACTGCGTGAGCTGGCCGAAGCGTTCTACAGCCCGCCGGCAGCCCGTAACCACTATCTGTCGATGGCGAAAAACAATTTTCGCCAGTACCTGCAAGGCGACAGCGTGCGGTTCAAGAAGTACTTCTACGTGCTGCGGCCATTGTTGGCGGTGCGCTGGATCGATCAGGGGCGTGGGCGTCCACCGATGACCTTCGCCGACCTGCTGACCACGGTCGACGACCGTGCACTGCTGGCTGAAGTCGACGAACTGCTGGCACTTAAACGCAATGCCGACGAGAGCACCTATGGTCCACGTCGTCCGGCGCTGCACAGGTTCATCGCGGCCGAACTCGAGCGCGATGTGCCCACATTACTCAGAACTCAGGAAGACTCGCGACGACTGGATGACTACCTCAGGGAGACCGTCGGGTTGTACGCGTAAGGATTGAAATGGAACAGCAAGTGATTGAACTGGACGGCGCGATTGGTGGCGGTCAGGTGTTGCGCAGCGCGCTGAGCCTGTCGATGGTGACGGGCCAGGCGTTTCGCATTAAACAGATTCGCGCCCGACGCAGTCGGCCGGGACTGTTGCGTCAGCATTTGACGGCAGTGATGGCAGCTGCCGAAGTCTGCGGCGCACGGATCGCGGGAGCGGAGTTGGGCTCGCAAGAGCTGCATTTCGAGCCGGGAACGATTCGTTCGGGTGATTACCGGTTTGCGATCGGTACGGCCGGTAGTTGCACGTTGGTGTTGCAGACACTGCTGCCTGCGCTGTTGCAGGCGCGGGGCACAAGTCGCGTGCGGATCAGCGGCGGTACCCATAATCCATTGGCGCCGCCTGCCGATTTCCTCACGCGCAGTTGGTTGCCGCTGATGCGACGCATGGGGGCCGGTATTGAGCTGGATCTGTTGCGTCACGGCTTCGTCCCGGCCGGTGGTGGTGAGATCGACGTCACGGTGCAGCCGTCGCAACTGACGCGACTTGATCTGTGTGAGCGCGGGGCACTGCTGTCGCATCAAGCAATGGCGCTGACGGCCGGTCTCGCACCGACTGTCGCCGAGCGAGAACTGAATCGGGTGGCCAAACGCCTGAACTGGTCATCGGAAACATTGCAGTCGATCACGCTCGATCCGGCGCGTGGCCCCGGTAATGTGTTGTTGCTGGAGTACGTGTTCGAACAGGTCACCGAAGTCTTCAGTGCCTTTGGCCAGGTGTTGTTACGGGCGGAGAAGGTCGCTGATACCGCAATCAATCAGGCGGCAGACTGGTTGCGCAGTGACGCTGCGGTGGCGGAACACCTCGCCGACCAGTTGCTGCTGCCGATGGCGCTGGCCGGCGGCGGGTCATTCACCACCCCGAGAATGACCGAGCATCTGCACAGCAATATCGCAGTGATCGAGCGCTTCTTGCCGGTGAATATCGAATGTTCGGAGGAGGGCGCCGAGCGTCTGCGGGTTGAGGTCCGCAGCGGTCGCTGATCACGGCGCAGGCACAGGTCAATCTCGGAAAAGCGGCAATTTGCTGGCCCCCAGGCTTGGGCTTCCCCGGCAAACTCGCCTTTTTTCAAAAGGTTAGGTTGGCTATATGCGGACGATTGTCATAACCGTTGCAACGCTTTCCCTGGCTGCCTTCGCTTCGGCCATTGAAGCGAAAGAGTTGAGCAAGAGTCATCGGTTTGCCTGTACCTGGGGCTCGGACATCGCTGCCGGGGCGCAGCAGTCGAAGCTGTCGGGGATCTCGCTGTACGGCGCGCGCAAGCAGTTGCAGGTGCGCAAGTTCCAGCAACCGTGGATGCGCATGACGGCGATGGGCATTACCGAGCAGACGTACAACAGCACCTCCAGGCTCAAACCCGCGGCGGTCAAGCAGACCTATTACGAACAATGCGTGCGGCATGAGCTGGCCCAGCGATAAACCCAAAAGCCCAACCTGAAGAGGTTGGGCTTTTTCATGCCTGACGAAATGTCAGCATCACTGGTCAGTCTCGCAATTAACCATCCATGACACGCCAAAGCGATCGACCAGCATGCCGAAACGGGCGGCCCAGAACGTGGTTTGCAGCGGCATGTCGACGCGAGCGTCCTTGGCCAGCGCGTTAAACACTCGCTCGGCTTCGGCAATGCTGTCGACGTTGAGGGAGATCGAGCACCCGCTCATGCCCCCGGTTGGCCGGTCAGGTGTGGTGTCCGAGGCCATGATCATCTGGTCGCCAACCTTCAGGCAGGTATGGTTGACGAGGTTGTGGTGCTCCTTCGGTACGTGTTCGGCGGCGGGTGTTTCGCCGTAGGTCATCATTGCTTCGAGTTTGCCCTGCAAGGCTTGTTCATAAAAGGTGAAGGCCTCGCGGCAGTTGCCGTTGAAGATCAGGTAGGGATTGATTCTCATGATGGCGTTCCTGGCAGTAGGCGCGGAGAGAGGCGATTTTCGCCAGGTTCCGCGAAAGGCGGTTAAACCATAGCAAAGCATTGGACGCCGCAACGGCCAGAGTTTTTCCAGATGTTTTTCTTCTGAAAACGCCGCGCTTCAGCACGGATAAAACCTGCGGAGTACCATGACACCCTGTACGACCTATCGAGCTTGATCTGCCATGCCTTTGATTTGCCGCTTCAACGCCCTGTTCGATCAGGCCCGGCGCGCCCTGTTGCTGGTCTGGGCGACATCACGCGGGTTGTTTCTGGGGTTGGTGCTGGCGACCCTGATTGCCGGCGTTCTGCCGGCGCTGGCTGCGTGGCTGGGCCAGCGCATTGTCGATGCGGTCGTGACGGCGATGCAGTTGCACGCGCAGCAGGGCGATGCGCCACTGTGGCCGGTGTTGCGTTATGTGCTGATGGAGGCGGGGGTATTGGCGCTGTTGTCCGGCGCGCAACGGGCGCTCTCGGTGCAACAGTCGTTGCTGCGGGTGCAATTGGGGCAGAAGGTCAACACGCTGATTCTGGAGAAGGCGCAGACCCTGTCGCTGGTGCAGTTCGAGAATTCCGAGTTCTACGACAAACTGGTCCGCGTGCGCCGCGAAGCTTCGACCCGGCCGCTGGCGTTGGTGATGAAGTCGCCGGGGCTGATCCAGAACCTGATCATGTTGATCAGCTTCGGTGTGCTGCTGGTGCATTTTTCGCCGTGGGCGCTGGTATTACTGGTGGTCGGCGCGTTGCCGGTGTTCTTTGCCGAGGCGCATTTTTCCGGCGACGCTTTCCGCTTGTTCACCCGCCGTGCGCCGGAGAGTCGGCAGCAAAATTACATCGAAACATTGCTGTCCCATGAGGCCTATATCAAAGAGGTCAAGCTGTTCGGCTTCGCGCCGTTGCTGTTGCAGCGTTATCGGGACACCTTCGCCAAGCTCTACGCTGAGGATCGGCGCCTGACATTGCGTCGCGATGGTTGGGGCTTCGGTCTTGGATTGCTCGGCACCGGGGCGTTCTATCTGGCTTACGCCTGGGTGGTGATCGATGCCGTGAACGGCAATATCAGTCTCGGCCAGATGACCATGTACCTGGTGCTGTTCAAGCAGGGCCAGAGTGCGGTCAGCAGCAGCCTGAGTGCGATCAGCGGCTTGTACGAGGACGGTCTGTACTTGTCGAACCTGTACGAGTACCTGGCCGAACCGGTGCTGGCCGATTCCGGTCACCTCACTGTCGGCGCGCAACCGGGCGATGGCCTGCGCTTTGAAAACGTCGGTTTCCGTTATCCCGGAGCAACCCGGGCAGCGCTGGAAGGCATCGACCTGCACCTGGTGCCGGGCAAGAGCGTGGCACTGGTGGGGGAGAATGGCTCAGGCAAGACCACACTGATCAAATTGCTGACCCGCCTGTATCGGCCGGATCAGGGGCGCATTCTGCTCGACGGCAGCGATTTGCAGGATTGGGAAGAGATCACCTTGCGTCGGCGTATCGGCGTGATTTTTCAGGACTACATTCGCTACCAGTTCACGGTGGGTGAAAACATCGGCGTGGGGGATACCTCGGCGTTCAATGAAGAACAACGCTGGAAGTCAGCGGCCGCCGAGGGAATGGCCGCGCCGTTCATCGAAGGGCTTGACCGTGGCTATGCAACGCAACTGGGTCGCTGGTTTGCCGGCGGTCAGGAGTTGTCGGGTGGGCAATGGCAGAAGATTGCCTTGTCCCGGGCCTATATGCGCCGCGATGCCGACATCCTGATCCTCGACGAACCGACCTCGGCGCTGGATCCGGCGGCGGAAGCGGCAGTGTTCGAGCATTTCAGCCAGCACACCGAAGGGCGCATGACCCTGCTGATCTCCCATCGCTTTTCCAGCGTGCGCAACGCCGATCAGATCATGGTGCTGGAGGCCGGACGGATACTGGAGCAGGGCGATCACGACAGCCTGATCGCCGCCGATGGACACTATGCCAAACTGTTTGATCTGCAGGCTCGCGGCTATCGCTAGGAGTCCTGTGCGCTGCGTGCCAGCGCGGGTCCTGCGACGTGGGGCGCGGGTTTGGACTGCATCAGCGCATCAATCGCCTTGCGATAATTCTGCCCACCCAGCGCCATGCTGTTGTTGTGGGTGGCTCCCGGCACCAAGAGCAGTCGCTTTGGTTGTTGGGCGGCGTTGAACAGTTGCTCGCTGAAGCGCGGCGGCACAAACGCGTCGGCCATGCCGTGCACCACCAGCAGTGGCATGTGAATTTCGGCGATCTTGTCGATGGAGTCGAACTTCTGCGACAGCAGCCAGCGCACCGGTAGTGAAGTGTTGGCCACTGCGGCCGCCACGTCGGCGAGGGAGGTGAACGTCGACTCGATCACCAGGCCTTTGACCGGCAGCGGAGTATTGTCCCGAACGGCGTCCTGGCCGAGTTCGGCAGCCAGATCAATGGCCACGGCGCCCCCCAGCGAGTGACCGTAGATCAGGCGTTTGCTCGGGTCGGGCTGCAGCAGTTTGAAGCGTTCCCACGCCACACGAGCATCTTCGTACACGCTGCTTTCTGAAGGCAGATCACCCTTGCTCTGGCCGAAACCACGGTAGTCGATGGCCAGTACCGAGTAGCCGGCCGCGCGCAGTTGTTCGATACGGAACAACTGCCCGGTGAGGTTCCAGCGCACACCATGCAGATAGAGGATTGCCGGGGCATTGGCTTTTTCTGCCGGCCACCACCAGGCATGAATATTCTGCCCGGCCTTGAAACTCTTGGGCTGCAAGTCGAGTTCCTGCACGCTGCCCGGCAAGCCGTGATACCAGCCGGCCGTGCCCGGTTCGATGCGAAACAGCAGTTTGCGCTCGGTGTGTTCGAGCACCGCGCAACTCGCCGGCACGCCAATGATCAGCGCAGCCATGCAGGCGAACGCCAGACGGCGACGACGCAAACGAGTCATGAAGGACAGGAACATTAAACGGTTCACCACAACGCAGACAAAGAAGGCTTTTTACCAGAAGCCTCCGCCTGCGCGTGACTTTTTCGACCGCCGTGTGCTTGCAACGATTACAAAATGCTGCGGCTCAGTCCACCCGCAGCACAATTTTGCCAATGTGATCGCCGCCTTCCATGCGCGCATGCGCCTGGGCCGCATCGTTCAGCGAGTAGACCTTGTCGATGATCGGCAGGCAGCGCCCGGCGGCCAGCACCGGCCACACGTGTTCGCGCAGTTGTTCGGCAATTGCGGCCTTTTCCTCCGAGGTACGCGCACGCAGCAACGAACCCGTGATCACCGCGCGTTTGGCCATGATCGCCAGCAGGTCGACGTCGTTGGCCCGTCCGCCGCCGAGAAAGCCGAGCATTACCAGCCGGCCATCCATTGCCAATGCGCTGACATTACCGTTGAGGTACGAGGCACCCATGATATCGAGAACCGCGTTTACCCCTTGGCCTGCCGTCTTTTCGGCGATGACCGCGGCGAAGTCCTGCTCGCGATAATTGATCGGCTGGCCACCCAGTTCGCTGATGGCCGCGCATTTATCCGCGCTGCCGGCAGTGGCAAAGGCTTCGATGCCAAACTCGCGGCACAGCATCAGTGCGGTGGTACCGATGCCGCTGGTGCCGCCGTGGATCAACACGCGCTGGCCACGCTGGGCGTCGCCGAGGCCGAACAGGTTGGCCCACACGGTAAAGAAGGTTTCCGGGATGGCGGCGGCCTGCACCCAATCCAGACCATCGGGGATCGGCAGGGTTTGCCCGGCCGGGACGGTGCAGTACTCGGCGTAACCGCCACCGTTGGTCAGCGCGCACACCTTGTCGCCCACGGCAAACTCGCTGACGCCGGCGCCCAGCGCCACGACTTCGCCGGCCACTTCCAGGCCGGGGATCGGATTCATTCCGGGCTTCATCGGGTATTTGCCGGCGCGTTGCAGGGCGTCGGGGCGGTTGATCCCGGCGGCGTGCACGCGAATCAGCACTTCACCGGCTGCGGCGACGGGCAGGGGCACGTGTTTGGCCTGCAAGACTTCGGGGCCACCGGGTTGGGTGATTTCGATACGGGTCATTTCGCTGGGCAGTGTCATATCCGGTCCTGTTGCGTAGGTGGTCTGTAGGTGGGAGTTCAGAGGAGCGCCAATGATTCCCTGCAAAAGCATTTCAAGCTTGAGAACAGGGGTGAGGATATCGGCTATTGTTGCTGCTTTAGCGCAGCGTTTTGGCGGCACAGTGATGCAAATCTGCATCAACGGAGGATCATATGAATTGGGATGACGCACGGGTATTTCTCGCGGTCTGTCGCGAGTCGACACTGCGCGGCGCAGCGCGGGTGTTGGGTGTGGATCAAGCCACCGTCGGACGGCGGATTACCGCACTGGAAAAGTCCCTCAGCGCAACGTTGTTCCTGCGCACGTCTGACGGCTATGCGCTGACCGCCGTCGGTGAAGCGGCGCTCAGGTCCGTGGAGAAAATGGAGCATTCGGCGCTGGAGCTGGAGCGGCAGATCCAGGGGCTGGATGATCGCCTGACCGGCACGGTGCGGGTCAGCACCACCGATTCGCTGGCCATCGACTTCCTGATCCCGGCCATCGCCCGCCTGCATGAACTGCATCCGGACGTACGCGTGCAGTTGGACGCCTCCACGCAGATCCTCAGTCTGGCCAAGCGCGAGGCGGATATCGCCGTACGCAACACCCGGCCCGACAATCCGGACCTGATCGCCCGGCGCATCGCGCGCTGGCCAACGGGATTGTTCGCCTCAAAAGCTTACGTTGACGCCCACGGAGAACCTGAACCCGGCAGTGCTTTCGCCGGGCATGATCTGGTGGTTTATCAACCGTATCTGCAGAGCAACCGGGACCTGAACCTGGTGGGGGAGCCGATCAGCCGCGGACGAATCGTCGCCAGCCTCGGTTCCAGCCTGTTGATGCGTCGCTCGATTGCGGCGGGTATTGGTGTAGGAGAAATCCCGGTGTACATGGGCGAGCGCGACGGTCTGGTGCGGCTCTGGCCGCAGCGTACCCGGCCGCAGCCGTACGAAGTGTGGCTGGTGACCCATGCGGACCTGCGTCATACCGCGCGGGTGAGGGCAGTGATCGAGCAGATCGTCGAGGTGTTTGCGTCGGAAAACGAGTAAGGCGCGTTTTCTCGGCGAACTCACAAGGTCTGACGAAATGGCCTACGCCGGACGCAGAATCCGCTGGCTTGTAGGCCGAAGGACCGGGGGCTATCGTACCCAAAGGCTGGTACGAGGCCGCACGCTTGCACTGGAGTGACATACCACGGACGGTATCGGTAGCCCGATAAAGGTGTCGAATTGGAAGCCAGGGAATTCAGTCACTTTCAAAGCAGTGACATAACGGGTAACGGTCAGAGTACGCAAGTCATGGGCGCCATCAGTCGAGAAGAATTCAATGCCAGGATCGAGACCATCGAGACACGAATGGATGCTCGACTGGACGCGGTATCAATGAAAATTGACGGGTTTTTATCTGTTCAGGGAGAACGGGACAAAACTCAAGTCGAACGAGACAAACGCTACGACTTGATTACGCAAGAGATGCGCAGAATTGCCGACGGCGCGCAGGACGCAGCGAGGCAGGGCGCCACCGTCAAGGCCAATGTCTGGGCAGCAACGGCTGTCCAGTTACTTGGAATAGTCGCCATCGTCGTTGGGGCCTATTACGCCAACCAAGCCAACATGTACGTAGCGATACAAACCACCTTCGCGGCGGTCCAGGCGGGTAAGGATGCCCACACACTCAAATCGCCGGAGTTGCCAACGCCACTGCCACCGCAATAAAAAACGGCCTTCAAATGAAGGCCGTTTTTGCAGGCGTTAAACCCGTGCCTCATGGCATTTGCGGCAACTCCTGCGGCCGCAGATCAAACACCAGTACTTCGGCATCCACGCCGTTGCTCAAGGTCAGGGCCTGTTCTTCACGAACCCGCACACCGTCGCCTTCCTGCAATTGCACGCCGTTGAGTTCCACGCTGCCACGCGCCACATGCACGTAGGCATAACGGTTGGCCGGCAGTTTCAGCGTTGTGCTTTCCTGGCCGTCGAACAGGCCGGCGTAGACCCGTGCGTCCTGCCGTACTTTCAGCGAGCCATCAGCGCCGTCCGGCGAGATGATCAGTTGCAGGCGGCCGCGTTTTTTCTGCGCACTGAAGTGCTCTTGCTGGTAGCGCGGCTTGGCACCGGCCACTTCCGGCACGATCCAGATCTGCAGAAAGTGCACAGGCCGGGTGACCGAATGGTTGAACTCGCTGTGGGCCACGCCGCTGCCGGCGCTCATCAGTTGCACATCACCAGGGCGGATCACCGAACCGGTGCCCAGGGTGTCCTTGTGCTCCAGCGCACCTTCAAGCACGTAGGAAAAGATCTCCATGTCGCGGTGTGGGTGCTGGCCGAAACCCTTGCCGGCCGCCACGCGGTCATCGTTGATCACCAGCAGGTCGGAAAAACCCTGTTCGCGTGGATCGCGGTAACTGGCAAAGGAAAAGGTGTGGAAGGACTTCAGCCAGCCATGATTGGCGAGGCCACGGTCGGAAGCTTTGCGAAGGGTCAGCATGATGGATTCTCCTTGCGGGACGTTGATTCGTCCGAGTGAGGAGAAGGTTACTGTTAAACGATGGATGCAATAAGTAGATGGAAATTGAAATACTGTCCCTCTCAGGTTGACAGTTTTGCGCAATCGATCACGCATTCTTTTCGCCGCTCTCTACGCACTTGGCCATAATGCGAGGCTTGCTCCCTTTTCCTTGATTTCAGTGATGTTCACCCATGAAAACCGTGGCAATGGTGCTGTTTCCCGACTTTCTTCTGCTCGACATGGCCGGTCCCATGGAGGTGTTTTCGGTCGCCAATCGCTACTTGAAGCCCGAAGATCACTATCAACTGATTACCCTGGGCACTGAGCGCGGGATGCTGCGCGCGTCCAATGGTGTGCAGGTGCAGACCGACCGCCATATCGACGACCCGGCACAGGCCTTCGACCTGTTGCTGGTACCGGGTGGGCCGGGTGCCTATAACGAAAGGCACCCGGCGCTGCTCGCCTGGCTGCGGCGCGCGGTGAGGCAGGCTGGTTGCTACGGTTCGATCTGCACCGGGGCCTTTGTGCTCGGGCATGCCGGTCTGCTCGACGGTTATCGCGTGACCACGCACTGGAACTACACCGAACGACTGATCAAGGCCTTCCCCGAGGCGCAGGTGGAGACCGACCGGATCTACACGGAAGACCGCAATCTGATTACCTCGGGAGGCGTGACCGCCGGTATCGATCTGGCGCTGGCCGTGGTCGCCCGGGATCATGGGAAAAAAGTCGCTCAGGACGTGGCCAAGGTTCTGCTGGTGGTGATGAAACGACAGGGCGGACAAGCGCAGTTCAGTCCGTTGATGGCGGCAGTATCCCCCCAGGAAACCGCGATCACGCGGGTGCAGAACCATGTGCTGGAACACCTCGAAGAAGCCTTCACGGTCGAGCGCATGGCGGGTCTGGCGAACATGAGTACCCGGCACTTTGCGCGGCTGTTCGCGCGGGATGTGGGCATGACGCCGATGGAGTTTCTGCAAAACGCCCGGATTGATTGCGCGCGTAATCTTCTGGAGACCACCGAGCTGCCGTTGAAGACCGTCGCCTATAAAAGTGGTTTCGGCAGTGTGCGGCACATGCGTTTTCTGTTCACTGAAAAGCTTGGTCTGACCCCGGCGCAATACCGCGAACAGTTCAGCTAGAGCGGTTGTGTCCGTCCGGTGCATCCGGATGTCCGTGTTGCGCCCCGTACGGAGGTTGTGCCGTTACCGGCGCCTGCCAAGATAAACGGCAACGCTTGGGAGGGAGAGGCACTGGACGCCGAGGGCATGCTGCCCGCAGGCGCTGGCGCTGAAAAACGGCATGAACAGCCACAATGATTTACCCGCGGCATCGGTCCTGCATTTCGGGCCATACGCCTTTCATCTGCGCCAACGGTTGATCCTCGAAGGGGATCGACAGTTGCGCATGGGCGGGCGCGCTCTCGATATTTTGCAGGTGCTGGTCGAGCACGCTGGTCGAGTGGTGCGCAAGGAGCAGTTGATCGCCTGGGTGTGGCCGGACAGTGTGGTCGAAGAGATCAACCTGCGGGTGCACATCGCTGCGTTGCGCCGGGCACTGGGCGATGGTGAAAACGGCCAGCGCTACATCGTCAATGTGCCGCAATGTGGTTACAGCTTTATCGCCCCGGTGCACGGCGACAGTGTCGCGCAAGTGGTATTCGAAACCCTGCAGGCGCCGCAACATAACCTGCCCGCACGCTTGACTCCGGTCATCGGCCGCGATTCGCTGGTCGGCAGCCTGGTGCGACAAATGCCGCTGTGCCGGCTGATGACGTTGACGGGCCCGGCGGGCATCGGCAAATCCACGGTGGCGCTGCGGGTGGCCGAGTTGCTGTTGCAGCATTATCGCGACGGTGTCTGGTACATCGACCTGTCCATTGCCGGTGATGCGCCGTCGTTGCTCGACTGTCTGCTGCACACTCTGGATACCTCGTTCGATACGTTAGCGTCGCGGCATGCCTTGCTGATCCTGGATAACGGCGAGCGGCGTCGCGAATCATGCCGGGCGCTGGTGGAACGATTGCTGTTGGCGGCGCCACGGCTGGCGCTACTGGTCACCAGTCGCGAACCGCTGCAAGCCCATCTCGAGACCCTGCAACCGATTGCGCCATTGACCTTCCCCAAGGCGTCGGCGCCGGCCAGTGTCGACGAGCTCATGGGCTATTCGGCGGTGCAATTGCTGGTCAGCCGTGCGCGTGCCCGTCAGCACGATTTCCGCCTGCGCGAGCAGGATCTGCACACCGTGTGCGCGATCTGTCGGCGCCTGGACGGTTTGCCGCTGGCCATCGAACTGGCGGCTGCGCAAATCGATGCGCTGGCGCTGGTGGGGCTGCTAGCGCAACTGGACAACGGTCTGCGCCTGCTCAGTCATGGCCGACGCACCGCGATGCCCCGGCATCAATCCATGAACGCCGCGCTGGACTGGAGTTATCAGGATTTGCGTCCCTGTGAACGACGGGTATTGCAGCGCCTGTCGGTGTTCAACATGGCCTTCACCGCGGACGCTGCGCTGCGAGTCATTGACGGTGCGCATCTGCGGGCGGTGATTGAACGCCTGGCCGCCAAGTCATGGCTGACGATGGAGCGCGGTGGAGATTCGACGCGGTATCGGATGCTCAACACCCTTCGCTGTTATGTCCGCGAACAGCTGGAAACCAGCGCTGAACGGATGGAAAACCTGCAGCGTCATGTCCTGTACAGCGGACGAAATCGATCAAGCGCGGGCGGACAACTGGCCACGCAACGCGTCGAGCAGTAAGCGCACTTTGCGCAGGTCCGGGGTGGCATAGCCTTCGGTGAAGCGCTGGTAGATCGGGGTCAGCAGATCCAGTGCCTCGCGATGGCGTGATTGACGCTGCCACAGTTGAGCCAAAGACGTGGCGCTGCGTAGCTCCCAGGCCAGCGCGCCCTGGGAGCGGGCGATGGCGAGAGCGTTTTGCAGGAGGTGTTCTGCCTGTTCACGAAGGCGTCCTTGCGGACAACCCGCCTCATCCGCCAATAACCGCTCAGCCTCGGCCCGCAACACTTCTGCGGTGCTCCAGCCTGCCGCACCGCTGTGCGCCCGCTCCAGCAACGCCTCATCGATATGCCGAGCATCGAGCGTGACCATCAGCTCCTTGATCAGCCCGTTATCCGCCGGAGCGTCGGGCTGGGCTAGATGGTTATCGATCACCTGCGCATAGTGCCGGCCCCATCGATAGAACAGCAGCACCGAGTGCTTCTGCGCCTGCTCCAACAGCAGTTGCAACAGCGCGCGAGCGTTCTTGTCGTCGCCGTTGTAATGCGCGATCAGACAGCTGGCCAGCGCCAGGGTGTAGCAGATCGAAGTGCCGTGATTGATCTGCACCGCGATGTCCAGCGCCTGCCGAGCGGTGCGCCAAGCCTGTTCGGGAAACCCCTGCAGCCACAGCACCCGGGCAAGAATGGTCAGCGAAGCCACGCTCTGGTCGTACTGCACGCCGAAACCGTGGGTGAAGCGGTTGCGATAGCCGCTGTGGGCCATGCGCTGGATCACTTGCTCGGCACTGACCCGCGCTTGCGGCTGGTCGCCGGCGAAGTGCAGGGCGAGGACGCGCAAGCGGTGAATGCTCAACGACAGCAGTGGCTCGTCGTGGCCGCCGAGACGATCGAACTGTTCGCTTTGCAGCAATGCCGCCTGGTAATGCCCGCAACTGAGATTGACCGCCAGGTGCCCGGAGATGGCACGCAATTGTCCGGCGACATCGTTTTGCTGTTGCGCCAATGCGTTGGCCTGAGTGAAGGCGTCGACAGTCTCCGGCGAACCGCCCCAGGTGTGGTAGCAGGCGCTGCCGAGTGCCAGTTGCAGGGCAATCTCCAGACGTGGGCAGGGTTGCTCGGCACCGCTGAGCAAGGTCAGTGCCTGGCGCACATGGTCGCCATATTCCTTGAGCAACGACAGCTCTTGCCACAACGCGGCCGACGTCGCCGTCAAACGGATGCCGAGATGGCGCGAGCCGTTGCCGTGCAAACTCCAGTCGAGGGCGGCGCGCAGGTCTTCCAGGCTTCGGGCATAGCGCTCGATCCATTGCGTGCTCGGAGTGCTTTCCCATTCGGTCTGCGCCTGCTCCATCAATGCCAGACAGCGTTCGGCGTGGCGTTCGCGCAGGGTTTCGTGCTCGCCGCTGTATTCAAGTTTTTCCAGGGCGTAATGGCGGGTCGTGTCGAGCAGGCGATAAAACACTTCTTCATCGCCAACATCCACATTCAGCAGCGATTTACCCACCAGTTGCGTGACCGACGCGAGTACCTGCGTCGGATCGATGTGCTGACCGACGATCACCGCCGCGGCCGATGCCAGGCTGAAGCTGCCGCGAAAGACCCCGAGGCGGCGCAGACAGGTCTGCTCGCAGGAGCTGAGCAGGTTGAAGCTCCAGTCCAGTGTGGCGTGCAATGTCTGGTGCCGCGCATGGCGCGGGTGGTTGCCCGCCGCCAGCGGGTGCAGATGGCCCTGCCATTGCTCCAGCAAGCCGTTCAGGCCCAGGCTCTCGACCTGCGCTGCCGCCAGCTCCAGGGCCAGCGGAATACCGTCCAGGCGCCGACAGATTTCCATGGCCAGCGGTACGTCGGCGTCGCTCAGTTCAAAGTGTTCATGGGCGCCCATGGCCCGTTCGACGAACAGTTGCAGGGCAGCAAAACCCATCGCCTGCTGGCGATCGAGAACGGCCATTGCTGGCGGGCAATCGAGGGATTCCAGACGCTGCACGAACTCGCCTTCAGCGCGCAGGCTTTCACGGCTGGTGGCCAGAATGTGCACCTGCGGCGCGCCGCTCAGCAGGCTCTCGACGAGCAGCGCCACGGCATCGATCAGGTGCTCGCAATTGTCGATCACCAGCAGCATCTGCCGCTCGCGCAAATCGTTGATCACACCCGCCAGCGGCTCGCTGTCGTGCACTGGCAGATCAAGCAGGGTTGCCAGTTGCGAGGCGATCAGCGTCGGGTCGTTGAGCGGTGCCAGATCCAGCAGCCGGATCCCGTCGCGATAGCGTCCGAGCAACTGCTCGGCGACGCGCAGGGCGACGGTGGTCTTGCCGATTCCGCCGGAGCCGACCAGGGTGATGCAACGCTGTCGCGGCAGTTGCTGCATCAGATTGTCCACCAGCGGCTGGCGGCCGATCATCCGGGTATGGCGCAACGGCAAATTATGGCGTCCGGGTGCTGCCTCCAGCAGCCGTTGTCCGCTGACTTGCACCGTCAGCGGCGCAACGAAACTGTAGCCGCGCTGGGCCACGGTGACGATGTAGCGCTGGCCGGCCTGACCATCGCCCAGCGCCTTGCGCAGGGCGGCCATGTGTACTCGCAGATTGATGTCTTCGACGACACTGTCCGGCCACACGCCAGCGAGCAGTTGCTGCTTGCTCACCACTTCACCGGCATGCGCCAGCAGCATCAGCAGAATGTCCATGGCGCGCCGACCCAGGCGCAGCGGCTGGTCACCTTCCATGACCAGCCGCTGCCCGGTGTAGATCCGATAGGGGCCGAAGCCGATGGCCTGATTCGGGGAAATACTCAACAGCACACTCCTGCGGTGATGCGGCGATCCTGGCAAATGAACGCTGCGTGAGGACGCAGATCGTCGGGTGCAAGGTATCGCAGCATATTCCTCAGGTTTGGCCATCAGTGCAACGCCAGGCTCCTGCGCAACGCTCAAAAGGTCATGGGCCGGGTCCGGGTGTCCTGGTTTTCACGCATGACCTGACAGCGCCAGGCGAACGGATTGATCCCTTCGCTGCGAGTAAACATGTGACAGAAATGTGCCTGATCGCAGAAGCCGCATTCCAGGCTGATCTGCGTCAGGCTCAGGCCCGTGTGGCGGATCAGCAGCTTGGCACGGGCGATGCGCTGTTCGCGGATCCAGTCCTGGGGCGCGAGGCCGGTGCTGGCCTTGAACGCCCGGGAGAAATGGCTGCGCGACAGCGAGCAGGCGCGTGCCAGCTCGGCCACTTCCAGGCTTTCTCCGAGGCGTTCGAGGATCAGTTGTTTGACCTGCCGCTCCCGTTGCGGGCTGAGGCCGCCGATGAGCGGCTTGCGGGGTTCGCTGGCAGGGGCGAGGGCGACTGATTGCTGTAAATGAGCCATGGCCAAAGTCCGTGTCGTGGGGGCAATAACAACGCTGCGCAGAGGCCTTCATTGTTAAGACGAGAGAGGCAGGCTGACGAGTTAATCGTTGTTAATTCGCAGGCCTGACCCGGATGCAAACCGCCGTTGATCGGGTAAAGTGCTCAGCACTTGCGACTGGTCATAGAAGGAATTGCCGCCCATGAACCGTAACGATCTGCGTCGCGTCGACATGAACCTGCTGGTGATTTTCGAAGCGCTGATGTTCGAAAAGAACCTGACCCGCGTTGCTGAAAAACTGTTCATGGGCCAACCGGCAGTCAGTGCCGCGCTGGGACGTTTGCGCGACCTGTTCGATGATCCGTTGCTGCTGCGCAACGGCCGCAGCATGGAGCCGACCGCCCGCGCGCTGGCGATTCTGCAGGAACTGCAACCGGCTATGGATGTGATCTCCGGCGCGGTCAGCCGGGCCAAGGAGTTCGACCCGGCGAGCAGTTGCGACGTGTTCCGCATCGGCCTGTCGGACGACGCCGAATTCGGTCTGTTTCCGCCGCTGCTGCGACAGCTCCAGCAAGAAGCACCGGGGATTGTCGTGGTGGTGCGCCGTGCCAACTATCTGTTGATGCCGGCGCTGCTGGCGTCCGGGGAAATCTCGGTCGGGGTCAGTTACACCACCGATCTGCCGGCCAACGCCAAGCGCAAGAAGCTGCGCGATATTCCCTGCAAGGTCCTGCGCGGCGATGACCGTCCCGGGCCGCTGACACTGGACGAATACTGCGAGCGTCCGCACGCGATGGTGTCGTTCTCCGGCGACCTGAGCGGCAATATCGACCTGGATCTGGCCAAGCTCGGCCGGCGGCGGCGCGTGGTGCTCGGTGTGCCGCAGTTCAGCGGTTTGCGCGCGTTGCTCGCCGGCACCGAAATGATTGCCACCGTGCCGGACTACGCCGCGTGTGCGCTGGTCGAAGGCTGCAACCTGCGCGCCGAAGATCCACCGTTCCCGATCGATGCCGCCCAACTGTCGATGGCCTGGAGCGGGGTGCACGACAACGACCCGGCCGAGCGCTGGCTGCGCTCGCGGATCAGCCAGTTCATGGCGGCGCCGCTGGATATCCCGCTTGCTTGAACACACAGCAAAACCTGTAGGAGTGAGCCTGCTCGCGAAGATACCTCCACAGTCACCATTCTTGGCGCCTGACACACCGCATCGCGAGCAGGCTCACTCCTACAGAAGTCCGGATGGCCTGAAAGAGAGCACATCCATTCAATTTCCCACCGCCCGCACCGAGCATGATTCACCCCGATAAGAAATAAAGGGTGGGGTCATGAACGCTTTGCAAAGGGATGAACGGGCGCGAGACGCCGGTTTGCTGTTTCTGCGGGTCAGCGGCGGATTGTTTCTGCTGTGGGTGCACGGCTTGCCCAAGCTGTTGAACTTCAACGCGCAATTGCAGCAGATCGAAGACCCTTTCCACCTTGGCGCGCACCTCACGCTCTGCCTGGCGATTTTCGCCGAAGTGCTCTGCCCGCTACTGATCGTCGCCGGGGTGCTGGCGCGATTGGCTTGCTTGCCTATTCTTTTTGTTCTGCTGGTGGCGCTGCTGGTCGTGCATCCGCAATGGAGTGTGGCCGAGGGGCAATTCGGCTGGTTGCTGTTGATCCTGTTCGCCACTGTGTTTATCGCCGGGCCGGGACGCCTGGCGCTCAATGTCCGTCTGCCCGGAGTGCTGCGTTATGCCTGAAGCCCTGAGTCCAAAAGCACCGGGGGTCGGTGAAACCGTGACCCTGATCGTCAAGCACCGGGTCAAGGCCGGATTCGAACAGCCTTACGAGGCGTGGTTGCGCAACATCGTCAGGGTCGCCGGGCAGCGCGACGGCCACCTCGGGGTTGACGTGGTGCGCGGCAAGCTTAAAGGCCTCGACACCTACACCTGCGTGCTGCGCTTTTGCTCCACCGAGGCCATGCAGCTGTGGCTGGAGTCGCCGCAGCGTCAGGCGCTGGTGGATGAAGCAGCGCCGATGCTCGCCGATGGCGACCAGACCGAAGTCGCGCCGGTCAACGAATTCTGGTTCGCACCACTGGCCGATGCCGCCAAGCCGCCGCCGCGCTGGAAGCAAGCGGTGATCACCCTGCTGGTGATTCTGCCGCACACGCTGCTGGTGCCGCTGATCTGGGGGCCTCTGCTCAAGCTGCATCCGCTGCTTTCCAACTACGTGGTCGCCACGTTCCTGATCACCCTGACCATCGTCCTGTCGGTGGTGTACGTGTTCATGCCCCGCGTGACCCGGTTGTTCGCGCCGTGGCTGGAAGCCGGTCAGGCCCATGCTCACGTCGAGCTCGCGAAACAGCCGTCACGCTGACACCCATTCATCTACTCGAAAGGAACTGCGATGAACGCCGATCTGATTCTGTTCAATGGCCAATTTCATACCGTAGACCGCAGCAAACCGCTGGCCAGTGCGGTGGCGATCAAGGACGGCCGCTTTGTCGTCGTCGGTAACGACACCCAGGCCATGGCCCTGCGTGGTTCGGCCACGCAAGTGATCGACCTGCACGGGCGCTGCGTGATCCCCGGCCTCAACGACTCGCACCTGCACCTGATCCGTGGCGGCCTGAATTACAACCTCGAACTGCGTTGGGAAGGCGTGCCGTCGCTGGCCGATGCGCTGCGCATGCTCAAGGAGCAGGCCGACCGCACGCCGACTCCGCAATGGGTGCGCGTGGTGGGTGGCTGGAACGAATTCCAGTTCGCCGAAAAACGCATGCCGACCCTCGAAGAACTCAACCAGGCGGCACCGGACACCCCGGTATTCGTCCTGCACCTGTACGACCGCGCGCTGCTCAACCGTGCCGCCCTGCGCGTCGCCGGTTACACCCGTGACACGCCGAACCCGCCGGGTGGCGAGATCGTCCGCGATGCCAACGGCAACCCGACCGGCATGCTGGTGGCAAAACCCAACGCGATGATTCTGTACTCGACGCTGGCCAAGGGGCCGAAGCTGCCGCTGGAATATCAGGTCAACTCGACCCGGCAGTTCATGTGCGAACTCAATCGCCTCGGCCTGACCAGCGCGATCGATGCTGGCGGTGGTTTCCAGAACTATCCGGATGACTATCAGGTGATCGAGCAACTGGCCAAGGACGACCAGTTGACCGTGCGCATCGCCTACAACCTGTTCACCCAGAAACCGAAAGAAGAGCTCAGCGATTTCCAGAACTGGACCGGCAGCGTCAAGTTGCACCAGGGCGACGATTACCTGCGGCACAACGGCGCCGGCGAGATGCTGGTGTTCTCCGCCGCCGACTTCGAAGACTTCCTCGAACCGCGCCCGGACCTGCCGCAGACCATGGAACAGGAGCTGGAACCGGTGGTGCGCCATCTGGTCGAGCAGCGCTGGCCGTTCCGCTTGCACGCCACTTACAACGAATCGATCAGCCGCATGCTCGACGTGTTCGAGAAGGTCAATCGCGACATTCCATTCAATGGTCTGCCGTGGTTCTTCGACCACGCCGAAACCATCACCCCGCAGAACATCGAGCGGGTGAGGGCGCTGGGCGGCGGCATCGCGATTCAGGATCGCATGGCGTTCCAGGGCGAATACTTCGTCGACCGCTACGGCGCGAAAGCCGCCGAAGCCACGCCGCCGATCAAACGCATGCTCGCCGAAGGCGTGCCAGTAGGCGCCGGCACCGATGCCACGCGGGTGTCCAGCTACAACCCGTGGACCTCGCTGTACTGGATGGTCAGCGGCCGCACCGTCGGCGGTCTGGCCTTGTACGAAGAAGGTCTGCCGCGCACTACCGCACTGGAACTGTTCACCCACGGCAGCGCCTGGTTCTCCTCCGAGCAGGGCAACAAGGGCCAGATCAAGGTCGGGCAACTGGCTGATCTGGCGGCGCTGAGCGCGGACTTTTTCCATGTCGAGGAAGAAGCAATCAAGTGGATCGAGTCGGTGCTGACCGTGGTCGGCGGCAAGATCGTTTACGCCGCCGGCGATTTCGAAGACCTCGGCCCCCGCTCGATCCCCGTGCTGCCGGACTGGTCGCCGGTGGTCAAGGTGCCGGGCCACTGGCGCCCGAACTCGCCGTTGCAGGCGCAAGTGCACCAGTGCGTCGGTGCCTGCGCGGTGCACTCGCACAGCCATGAAAAGGCTCGACTGTCGAACGCACCGGTCAGCGACTTCGCCGGTTTCTGGGGCGCGTTCGGCTGTTCCTGTTTCGCTTTCTGATCCCTACAAAAAAGCGCCGGCCAACCGGCACGGCGCTTCTTGCAACATCCACCCAAGGAGTTTCCCATGAGCGTTCCCTACAAGCGTCTGAACAAAGATGATGCGGTCGTGCTGCTGGTCGATCACCAGACCGGTCTGATCTCGCTGGTGCAGGACTTCACCCCCAACGAGTTCAAGAACAACGTGCTGGCACTGGGCGACATCGCCAAGTTCTTCAAACTGCCGACCATCCTCACCACCAGTTTTGACGCCGGTCCGAACGGCCCGATCGTGCCTGAGCTGCGTGAGCAGTTCCCGGACGCGCCGTTCATTCAGCGTCCAGGCCAGATCAATGCCTGGGACAACGAAGACTTCGTCAAAGCGATCAAGGCTACCGGCCGCAAGCAACTGATCATCGCCGGTGTGGTGACCGACGTCTGCGTGGCGTTCCCGACCTTGTCAGCCATTGCCGAAGGTTATGAAGTGTTCGTGGTCACCGACTCGTCCGGCACTTTCAACACCACTGTGCAGCAAGCGGCGTGGGCGCGGATGTCGGCGGCCGGTGCCCACCTGCTGAACTGGTTCTCCGTGGCTTGCGAGCTGCAGGGTGACTGGCGCAACGACATGGAAGGCCTGGCGCATCTGCTGTCCGAGCGCCTGCCGAACTACCGCAACCTGATCAACAGCTACACCAAGTTCACGGCCAAGTGATGCCTGAAGCCCCTCACCCTAGCCCTCTCCCAGAGGGAGAGGGGACTGACCGAGGGGTTTGTTCGCGATACGCCGACCTGCAATACCGAGCCGATCTCCGAAATTGAAGTACACGGAGATCGGCTCCCTTTCCCCCTCGCCCCCTTGGGGGAGAGGGTTGGGGTGAGGGGGGCTCTTGATCTTGCTCTCGCATCAGCGCTTTTGCAGCCAACCCAAAAAACCACCCTTGCGCACCGCCACCGGTTTGGCCATCAACGCCAGCCGACTGCTCTGCTGTCGCACGGCCTGCAATTTGTTCAGCGCCTGGCCGACTTCGCTGCGCTGCTCCATGCATTGGCGCGCCAGGGTTTTGTCGAGGCGGTAGATGATGCTCGAGGTCAGCGTGGTGAACGTGGCTTGCGACGGGGTATCGGCGAGGATGCTCTGTTCGCCCATGACCTCGCTCGGCCCCATGCGCCCGGCCTCGGTCTGGCCGTTGCCATCGGGCACGGTCGCACTGACCACGCCAGTGGCGATGACAAACAGACTGTCGGGGACTTCATTCAGATCCAGCACCACCTGACCGGCCGCGTACTGCTGCGCGACCATCGATTCGGCGAGGCGATCACGTTCTTCATGGCTCAGCGAGCGAAAGACTTTCACTTCATCGAGCAACGCGCGGGCGCGGGTCGAGGGTTCGATCACGCCATCCGGATGCCGGGAAATACCTGCGGCTTCGAGATGCCGGTGGGCGAGGTCGAACAATTGATTGCGCACTTCGCCTTTGTTGCTCAGTTCACTGATGAAACCGCTGGCGACATACTCCGACATCTCCTCACCGGCCTCTTTCAACACGGCTTTGGGCGGCGGATTGAGCAGCAGGCTGCTGCTGCCCTGCAGGGTGCGGTCGAGGGCGTCGAGCACCCGTCGCGGGCGAATGTGATTCGGCACCTTGAGGCTGATCGAGACGCCGTGCAGGTTGCTCGGACGACTGAGATTGACGATCTTCGCCTTGGCTGCCACCGAGTTCGGCACTACCGCCAGGGTGCCGGTGCTGGTCAGCAGATGCGTGGCGCGCCAGTCGATGTCGAGCACCTTGCCCTCGACACCGTCGATCACCACGAAGTCGTCGACCTGATACGGTTTGGTGGTGTTGAGGACGATCCCCGAAAACACGTCGCTCAAGGTGCTTTGCAGCGCCAGACCGACGACGATCGCCACCACCCCGGAGGTCGCCAGCAAACCTTTGACCGGCAGCTCCAGCACGTAACCGGCGGCCGCGACGATCGCTGCCAGAAACACCATCGCGCCGATCACGTCCTGCAACAGCCGACCGCTGTGCCCGATGCGCCGCATCAGCGCCAGACCGATCACTTCGGTCAATACACGCGCGGCGTACAGCCACCAGACAATCCCCAGCGCCGTCGCGCCCAGTTGCATCACCCGGTCATCGGCGAACAGCGGCGCCTGCAACGGGCTGATCTCGGCGTTGATGATCAGTGCGCTGAAACCAAGGAACAGCGCCAGGCGAATACCGACTCTCGGTGCGCGGTGCTGGAACGGGGCGAGGTGCCAGAGCAATGCGTCGAGCAGCAGCAGGCCGGCGCTCCAGGACAGTGGGTGGGTGAGGAGGATGGACATGATGTGCTCCACGATGATGAGCGCTGTTGTGGCGAGGGAGCTTGCTCCCGCTTGAGTGCGCAGCGCTCACACAATTTTGGGGCCGCTGCGCAGCCCAGCGGGAGCAAGCTCCCTCGCCACGGAATGTGGTCAGGCAAAAAACTCGCCACACCGTCAGGTGTGGCGAGGGAGGGGGCCTCAGTTCAGATGCGTCTTCAACTCCGCCGCCGCCTGCCGCACGGCCGCTTTAACTTCCGGAATCTGACTCAGCGGATTGAGCAAGCCAAAGTCATGAATCATCCCGTTGTAACGCACCGCGGTCACCGCCACACCGGCCGCATCCAGATGCCGCGCGTAGCCTTCGCCTTCATCCCGCAACACGTCGAATTCGGCGGTCTGCACCAGCGCGGCGGGCAGGCCCTTGAGCTGGTCGCTGCTGGCGTTCAGCGGCGAGGCGTGGATCTGTGCGCGCTCGGCCGGGTTGGTGGTGTAGTTGTCCCAAAACCATTGCATCATGCCCTTGGTGAGGAAGTGGCCCTCGGCAAACTGCTGGTACGAGCCGTCGTTGAACTGCGCGTTGGTCACCGGCCACATCAGCAGCTGGAAGCGCAGGGCCGGGCTCTGCTTTTCTTTGGCCATCAGCGCCACGACCGCGGCCATGTTGCCGCCAACGCTGTTGCCAGCCACCGCCAGACGCTTGCCGTCGACGCCAATGTCCTTGCCATGCTCAGCCACCCATTGGGTCGCCACGTAGGCCTGGTTGATCGCTGTCGGGTACTGCGCTTCCGGCGACGGCGTGTAATCGACGTACACCGCGACCGCTCCAGAGCCGACCACCAAATCGCGAATCAAGCGTTGGTGCGTCGGGTAATCGCCCAACACCCAACCGCCGCCGTGGAAGAACATGAACACCGGCAACTCGCCTTTGACCTTGGCTGGACGCACCACTTTGAGGTGGATCGTCTGGCCATCGACGGTGATCGCCTTGTCGCTTACTTCAACCCCGGACAGGTCGACTTTCACCGACGCCTGAGCGTCAGTCAGCACCGCACGGGCATCCTTCGGGCTCAGCTGTTCCAGCGGTTTGCCACCGCCGGCGGCGAGGGCTTCGAGGAAGGCCTGGGTGGTGTGTTCGACACCCGGGCTGCCAGCGGCGAAAGCATTGCCGATGGAGAGGGCGAGAAGGGATGCGGTCAGGGTCTTTTTGATGTTCATGCTCAATTCCTTTTTCGAAAGTTTTTGGTGTTGTGTCGGGCTGTTCTCAAACCGTGCGCACAGATTAATGAGCTGTCGAAAAGTGAAAAAGCGGCTATAAAGCGTTTGACTGTCTACCAGAGAGTGACAATGAACCCGTTCGAAGACATGCGTATTTTTTGCCAGGTCATGGACTCCGGCAGCTTCACCGCCGCCGCCGATCAGTTGGGCCTGTCCAAGCAGTTCGTCAGCCGCCGTTTGATGCAGCTCGAAGAGCGCCTCGGTGTGCGCTTGTTGAACCGTTCCACCCGACGCCTCGATGTCACGCCACTGGGCCAGAGCTACTACGAATCGGCGCTGCGTCTGCTGGGCGAAGTGGAACAGGTCGAGCAGGGCATCGCCGGGCAGACCGCCGAGCCACGCGGTACGATTCGCGTCAGTGCACCGCTGTCGTTTGCCGTGGCGCATCTGGGATGCCTGCTGCCGCTGTTCCTGCAGCGCTATCGCGAGGTCACCGTGGAGGTGGATTTGAGCGATCGCCCGGTGGACCTGCTCGGCGAAGGTTATGACCTGGCGCTGCGCATCGGTGTGCTGGAAGACTCGACGCTGATCGCGCGGCGCATCGCCGCCATCGAACGGGTGTACTGCGCCAGTCCCGCGTATCTGGCCGAACGCGGCACACCGCTCAATCCCGAAGACCTGCACAGCCACGACTGCCTGCCGTACGGCCACGGTCGTTCGGTGCAGTGGCGCTTCAATGCGGGGCAGGGCAAGCCGCTGCTGGTCAACGTCACCGGGCGCATGCGGGTGAACAATGGCGAGTTGCTGCGCGATGCGGCGGTGCAGGGGATGGGGATTACCTATCTGCCGACGTTCATCGTTGGCGCGGCGCTGAAGGATGGGCGACTGGTGCCGGTCCTCGACGATTACCGCACTGAACCGCTGACCTTGTCCGCGGTGTATCCGCAACATCGCCAGGCTTCGCGCCCGGTGCAGGCGCTGGTCGAGTTTTTGCGCGAACGTCTCAACCAAATGTGACCACGCCAAAAGTGTGGGAGCGGGCTTGCTCGCGAAGAGGTCGTGTCAGTCGATATCCATGTTGACGGATACACCGCCTTCGCGAGCAAGCCCGCTCCCACAATGGCACTGTGGGTTGGCTTACAAGTTCGCAACAACCCGAATTGCCGAGCTGTTCTAGACTCGTGGCCGCTCAATCACGAGCATCGCCCGGAGTGCGCCATGGAAGTGCCCAACAATAAAACCGCCATCGACAGCAATCGACAGGCGTGGAACGATTCCGCTCGCCACCACCGTGAATCGGCCGAATGGCAAGCGCTGTTGAACGACGTGTCCCAGGCTGATTTCTCTTGCCTCGACGATACCTTGCGCGGCTTGCTGGAGCAGGTCGGCGTCGACGGTAAAGAGGTGATTCAACTCGGTTGCAACAACGGCCGCGAAAGCCTGTCGCTGTTTGCCCTCGGCGCGCGCAGGGTGGTCGGCGTCGATCAATCGGAGGCGTTTCTCGAACAGGCCCGCGAGCTGAATCAGCGCTCGCCGTACAACGGCGAATTCATCGAAAGCGATATCCATCACCTGCCGGCCGCGCTGCACAGCCGCTTCGACGTGGCGCTGATCACCATCGGCGTGCTGAACTGGATGCCCGACATCGGCGAGTTCTTTCGCCATGTCGCGCTGACCCTGAAACCGGGCGGCAAACTGGTGATCTACGAAACCCATCCGTTTCTGGAAATGGTCGATCCTGAAGGCGAAGACCCGTACCGCCTCGCCAGCTCCTACTTCCGCGCCGAGCCATTCGTGCAGGAAGAACCGATCGTCTACGTGGGCAAGGTCGAGCAGCAGGCCGCCAAGTCCTACTGGTTCGTGCACACCCTCGGCGCCATCTTCAGCGGTGCTATCGCGGCCGGGCTGAACATCGCGCACTTCAAGGAGTATGCGCATTCGAACCGCGAAGAGGTGTATGACCAGTACCTGAATCAGACAGCGCAGATGCCGCTGTGCTTCACCCTGGTCGCCAGCAAGACCTGAAGCTTTCCATCGATCCAACCGGCCTTTTCGCGAGCAAGCCCGCTCCCACATTGGATCTGCGTCGTACACAAATCCATTGTGGGAGCGGGCTTGCTCGCGAAGGCGTCGATAAGGTTTCAAGTCTGGCTGAAAGAATCAGAACCAACTCTGGCCGTTTGATCCCTTCGAATGTTCGAGCAAGCCTCTGCCACATAGCCGATGGCTCGAAGCAACTCTTCATCGTCGTCATCGCTTAGCACTTGCTTCAGATATTCACGAATTGCCGCGACATCTACGAGTAATGACGGCATCTCTAGGCTGGTGAGTTTGTGGCTCAACTTTCTGCTCCCTTCTGTTTTTGCACCAATTTACTTGATCACGCCATTGGCAACAGTCAGGCATAGACTTTAGGGCAGGAGGGCGATTCTTTTTTGGTTGTGGGCAAAGTCGTGTATTACGCAAAGAACATAACGAACGACTTCCCGCCTCATCGCGAGCAGGCTCACTCCTGCAGTTGAATGGTGTCGTACACAAATCCACTGTAGGAGTGAGCCTGCTCGCGATGGCGGCGGAATGGCCGCCATCACTTTTACGATGAATCAAGCCTGCGCCGCCGCACTCACTACCGGCCGTTCCGGTTTGCGCAGTGGTTCCAGGCGTGAGCCGTCATAGCGGGTTTCGCGGTAGAAGCGCCAGCGGCCGAACAGGCCGTAGACGTGGGTGATGCGCCCCTGTTCGTGGTAGCCCATGCGCAGGTGCAGCTTCATCGCCGGGATGTTGCGGGTTTCGCAGGTGTCCACGACGGTGTGGCAGCCCTGGGCGGCCATGGCTTCCCAGAGGGCGACTTGTACGTCCACCGACAGGCTGGTGCCGAAATACGGCCGGGCCATTTCGCCGCCGAATTCGAAGAACTCACCGGGTTTGACCGGGAACCAGCAGCCGTAATAGTGGCGGTCGTGGTAGTCGCGAATACTGCCCCAGATGAACGCCACCGCGTGACCGTCGCCGTCGAGGTACATGTGTCCGGTATGACCCTCGGCGGCGAGTTCGGCCATGGTCTCGACCCGGTCGCCGAAGTGTTTGGCGAAGGCCCCGGTGTTGTGCGGCGTGATATCGACTTTGCGCAAACCTTCGTATGGGCGCAGCTTGTGCGGCGGCACCGGGGAGACCAGATCGCGCTCCATCCACAGCAGCTCCCAGTGGAAGAACACATAGCGTTTCCACAGGGTAGCGAAGAGACGGCCAAGGCCTTTTTGACGAATGCGTTCGCGCAGTTTTTCGATAACGCTCATGTTGCCCTCCGTGGCCAAGGCCCGGTGTGGTGGATGGTGCTTTTGTGGGTATAGATCACACCTGCAACGCCGTTTCGAAGCGCCATCCTCGAAAGTATTGCAAGTTATGTAGGTCAATCGAGTGCCGCAGCACCGCGTAGAAAATCCTTGTTCAGATCGGCATAGGAAACCCGGGGAACGCCCGGCAGTCGCTGCTCTAGCACGCGGCTCAGGGATTCTCCGGGGTTGAGATAGGCATCACCGAAATCGCTCCCGAGCTGATTCGGGTGGGCAACGATTTCCAGCACGCCGTCGGTCGGCGCGGGGTCGTTGCGCAGGTCTACCGGGGTACACACATAGTCCGCCGTGGCCCCGGCGAGACTTTGTAAACGCCAGTTGAGCAAACCTTTGAACAGGCGTTTCGGCAGACTGAGGTTCTGCCCCAGGTTGCGTGCCAGGCGAATCGGCACGCCTTGCCGGGCGGCAAACCGGGCGACGATTTCGCCGATCGGCCAGATGTTGTGCACGTGCTGATGCGAGTCGATGTGGCTCGGCCGCACGCCATGTTCGACACAGCGCTGCCACTGCGCGTGCAACTCCTCACGCACCGCATCGCGATCTTCGCGACTCAGCCACAGACTGTGGCGCGGCAGGCTCAGATCGAACACGCCGTGGCCATCGCAGAAGGTGCGACTGCGCAGGATCGAAGTGCTTAACGGCCGGCCGTAAGTCAGGTTGAAGTGCAACCCGACCCGACCTTGCAGCGTCGGATGCCGGGCCATCGCGCAGGCTGCTTCGAACGCCGGCATGTTGGCCATGGCTGTGGCCGAGCTGATGACCCCGGCCTGAAACGCCGCGAAGATCGTCGCGTTTTCGTTCGGGCTCAACCCGAAATCGTCAGCGTTGACTATGACTTGGCGAGGCATGATCGCCCTCCGTGGTGATGACGACAGGTGGGGTGGGCGATGCCGGTTTGGCTGCACGCCGCGCTCGCCATTGCTGCACCGTCGGTTTCAAGCGATGCCAGAGCCGCAACCCCAGCCCCAGCAACATCCCGCTGGGGCGCCAGGAATAGAAACTCCAGCGCCAGTGTTCCAGTTGTCCGGTCATGCGTTCGTGCAGTTGGTGGCTGGAGTTTTCCAGACTGACCCGCGAGGCATCGATCCAGCGCCAATGCTCGTCCAGCCCCCAGCGAATCCACTCCTCCAGCAGCACCCGGCCGCTGCCCAGATCGGAGTATTGCGGCAGGAACGCGAGGTTGTAATCGTAGAGTCGGTCCTGTTCGAGCAGGCCGAGGCGATAGCTGATGCAACGTCCGTTGAGTTCCAGCGTCACCACCCGCACCAGTCCCTGGCCGGCGAGGGCGGTGAAGGCGCGTTCGATCCATTGCCGACTGCGTTCGCTGGCGAAGATCCCCACGCCTTCGTCACCTTTCCAGCTCACCGCTTCGACTTCGCTGATCGCCCGCAACAGCGGACCCATGCTCAGCGCGTCGGGAGTGATGCGCCGCACCTGGGCGCCACACGCGGCAATCCGTTTGCGCGCCCGCCGCAGCTTGTAGCGCGGATCACCGGAGACTTCCTGATGATCGGCGTCGCTGATCAGATGCACCGGCACCCGGCAACTGAGACGGCGTTCGCCTGTAGAGCTGTGGGCCATCCATTCGGTGAGCACGCTTTCTTCACCCGCAGGCTCGGACAATTCGTTAAGTTGCAGCAGCGCGTGCGGCAGCTGTCGGTGGATCAGGCGCAAGGCTTCGCGCATGTCCTCGCCCTTGAGCAATGACAACAGCGCCAGCCGATCCGCCAGCGGATATCCCAAGTGGTGCAGCACGCGGAACGGCACGCCGGCAAAACGCTCGCGGCCCGCGACCAGCGGCAGGCACAGACGCAATTCTTCCGCTTCCCAACCGAGCAGGATGTGCAGGCGCTCACTCTCGTCGAGTGCCTGCTCGGCCGCGCACAACCAGCCCAGGTGGTTGAACGGCGTGTGGTCCGTCACTTGCAGGCGCAGCGCTTCATAGGCTGCTGCCGGGAAGTCGGCGGCGCACAGCGAAGTGCGCCATTCGAATCGCGCCGGCATAGGCTCAGACCGCCGTTGCTGTGACAGGTGGACGGGACGGTTTGCGCAGCGCATCCAGTCGCGAACCGCTGTAGCGGGTTTCGCGGTAGAAGCGCCAGCGACCGAACAGGGTATAGACATTCATGATCCGGCCTTGCTCGGTGTACCCCATGCGCAGGTGCAGTTTCAGCGCCGGGATGTTGTGGAACTCGCAGACGTCCACCACCTTGTCGCAGCCCTGGGCCGCCATGGCTTTCCACAGTTCCAGTTGCAGGTCCACCGACAGTTCGGTGCCCCAGTAGGAACGGGTCAGCTCGCCGCCGAATTCGAAGAACTCGCCGGGTTTCACCGGGAACAGGCAGCCGTAGTAATGCCGGTCGAAGTAGTCCCGCGCGCTGCCCCAGATGAACGCCACGGCATCGCCTTGATCGTCCAGGTGCATGTGCCCGGTGTGCCCTTCGTCGGCCAGCTCGGCCATGGTCCCGACGCGGTCGCCGAAGTAACGGGCGAAGGCGCTGGCGTTGTCGGCGGTGATCTTCACTACCCGCAGCGGCGGATACGGTTTGAGGCTGTGCGGTGGCACCGGACTGACCAGATCGCGCTCCATCCACAGCAGTTCCTGATGGAAAAACACGTAGTGCTTCCACGCCTTGCCGAGGGTGGCGCGCAGGCCTTTTTGTTTGATGTGTTCGCTGAGTTTGCTGACGGTACCCATGTTCTGTACTCCGGCGTTATCGCAGGGCGAACGACTGTGGCGAGGGAGCTTGCTCCCGCTCGGCTGCGCAGCAGTCGCCAATGGGGTCGCAAGCATTGGGGCCGCTTCGCAGCCCAGCGGGAGCAAGCTCCCTCGCCACAATTTTGTTTTCGCCATGCATTGTCTGAAATTCGGGTTCATGACGCGCTCCAGCTCAGGGCGAACAGGGTTTCCCCTGGCAACTTGAAGCTGACGCGTCCGGCGCGACAGGCAAACGGCGCGTCGCGGCTGCGGTTGTCCGCGCCGAAGTAACGCAACGCACCGTTGTTCAGCGGGCACTTGGCGCCGCTCAGGTCGACACGCTGCAAACGCGTGCCCTTGTTCACACCGAGCAGGCCACGCTGGTCGTCGCCGGCCATCGCCAGCACATCGACTTCAAAGCCATCGTTCTCCAGCCACAGCACCTTGTGCAGCCAGTGTTGCGCGATGAATTGCTGGGCCAGCCCCACCGGTTTCAGCTCGAAACGCTCAGCGCCCAAGACCCGGATCATGCCCTTGGGGTACTGCGGTTCATCGGCGGCCTGAAACCAGTTGAGCATCGTCAGCAAACCGTCCTGCGAGGCATTGATCACCACCGAGGCCCACCACAGCGCGGCGTAATGGGTCTCCTGATCGTAGGGACTGAGGCTGGAGCCGCTGGACAGATTGGTCTGATCCAGCAACAAGGCCTTGCGCGGCTGGCCATGGGCGTCGAGGCCAACCAGTTCGGCGGCGCGGCGCACGCTGTCGCGGTAGACCCGGGTGGCGAGCAGGTCGCGGATCATCCATTCGTGCCACGCCAACGCGTCGATCTGCTCGGCGGACTCGCCGAGCAAGCGCCGCGCCCAGTCGATGCCGCGCTTGTCTGCCGCGTTGTCGGCGAACGGCCCGTTGACCAGCCGTGAACTGGCCGGCATGGCGATGCGCACGCCGGCCCTGGCATTCGCCGGATCGCTGCGCACCTGTCTGGCCATGCTGGTGAATATCGCCCGGTATTGCTCGAAGCTCGAATAGTTGAGGTTCGGCTCGTCGGCAAAACCGATGTAGTGCGTGCCTTTGCCGCCCAAGGCGCGGGTGCCGGCGAGCCAGGCGTCAAGCCCGCCATTGCTTTGCACATCGGCGCGCAGATCGGCCTGACGCTGGCTACCGGCGAGCAGGGTGATGTCCTGACGGATGCCGAAGCGCTCCTGATAAACCTCGCGGAACGCGTCTTCGAAGTGCGGATTCTTCGCCGTGACATCGACAAAACTGTAGTAACTGGCGGCGGTCGGTTTCAGCGCATCCAGCGCGGCATGGCTGGCGGCGGGCGGCAGCACATAGGGCAGGGCGATGCCCAGATCCGGGGTGCGCCCGAGGATTTTGTCGTGCAGGGCCAGGTGGATCTGGCCGGTCTCCTCGCGCACGGGTTTGAGTTGCTGCGGAGTCTGCGCAAACCGATTGGCCGTGCCGTCGAGCCAGAACGCCGCTTTGCCGCTGCCTTGCAGGCGCAGGCGCCAGACCTGTTCGCGCGCGCTGACCGGCAGCGCCAGTTGATCGAACTGCCAATAGGCGCGATAGGGTTTGAGCGCCAGCGTCAGTGGCTGATCATCGCCAACCCGTTGTACCTGCAGCGCGTTGACCCCGCCATGAAACTTGCCGGCAAGCACCGCGTGTTCCCCCGGCGCGACTTTGAAATATAACTCGTCGCCATTCTGCGTCTGCGCGCTGAAATGCACCTTGGCCGGCTCGAACAGCGCGACGGTGCGATCGTCGTGTTCGACCCGGTAATTGCGGAAGCTGTAGCCGGGAATTTCCAGGCGATAACTGGCGGCACCCGGCAGCAACGCCCAGCTCTGGGTGCCGCGGGTTTCGCTGGCCTTGATCAAGCGTTCGCCCTGCAATTTGCCCTGGCCGTCGAGCAGGTACAGATGCTCTTCGTTGGCGTCAGCCTGCCACGCGGGTGTCCAGCGCACGGTCACGGTGTCCGGGCGATCGGTTTGCAGGTACAGGCTGCCGTCGCGGATCTCGCCCCAGCGCATCGACGCGGCAAAGGCGTCCAGCGACAGGCCGAGACCGAGCAGCAGGACCAGGCCTTTCATGCGGCCTTCCGTTGCAACATCTGCCACATCGGCGTGATGTCGCTGGGCAGGATGATCAGGGTTTGCCAGAACGCCACGCCGCTCAAACGGCAGTACAGCACCAGCATCGCCACGGTGACGGCCAGATAGGCAATTGACGAAGCCGCCGCCGCGCCGACGATCCCGTAGGCCGGAATCAACACCAGGTTCAGCGCCAGATTGAGCAGGGCACCGAGGCCCATCAGCAGCGATACCGAGCCGGGGCGGTTTTTCCCCAGCAGGTCCAGACGCAGGATGCTCGCGTAGCACAAGCCGAGCAGCCCCGGCAGCAACGCCAGCAGCGCCGGATACGCCGGTTGGTAGGCGATGCCGAACAGGGTGACGATCAGCCAGTTGCCGATCACTGCCATGCACAGGCACGCAGCGAGCATCACCGTGGCGGTCAGGCGCAGGGCCAGCGGGGTGACCTTGTCCATGCCTTCGTCCTGTTGCAGCAGGCGCTTCATCAGCGGCGTGGTCACCGCTTCCGGGACGATCAGCAGCAGTTCGGCGGCAGCGCTGGCCATCGCGTAATGCCCCAGCGCGGTGCTGCCGAGCAGGGCGCCGATGAACAGGTAGTCCGAGCGCAGAATCACTTGCTGGAACAACAGATCCGGATGGCTGCGCGCGCTGTAGCGCAGCAGTTCGTTCTGGCTGGCGCGATCCCATTGCAACTGCAGCGGTTGCGCGCGTTTGAGCCAGACCCAACCGGCCAGCACCACCAGGCTGATCCCGGCCAGCCAACTGATCAGCGCGGCTTCCAGCGCTGCGCTTTTCCACATCCAGAACAGCGCGAGAAACAGCAGCAACGGCGCCAGCGATTCGGTCAGGCGCAAGGCGTTGAACGCGACCACGCCGCCGGAGGCGTTGTGCAGGGTCAGCAGGCCGCTTTTCAGCACGGTCAGCGGTACCGCCAGCAGCAACAGCCAGGCCAGCAGGCCGAGCTGCACAGTCACATCCAGCTCACTGCCGAACTCACGCACCAGCGCCACCACCAGCAAGGTCAGCAGACCGGCGAGCAAGCAACCGAAGACCAGCACCTGACTCAGCAGCAGCCCCATCGGCCGTTGCTTGGCGGCCTGATAGCCGACGGCTGAATTCAACCCGCCACTGGTGGCGGCGCTGATCAGGTCGGGCAAGGTGCTGAGCAGCGCAAACAGCCCCCGTTCACTCGGCCCGAGGATCCGCGCCAGCAACACGTTGCGCAGCAGACGCAGGGCGATCATCGCCAGTTTGGTGCCCATGCTCAGTGCCAGATGCCTGAGATAGTGGCTGCGGCTCATGGCCGGTTGCCACGAAAGATGCGCCACGACAGCAGCTCAGGATTACGCGCGGTGCGCTGGCTGACACCGAAACGCGGAAGGTTCAGCGGATCGCCTTCGCCGCGATAGATGCCGGTGCCGGTGCCGAGGGCGAACCGGTAGTCGTGCGCGGCAATCTGCTTGCGCACGCGTTCGTCGTTGTTGCCGTTGGGGTAGCAGTACACCGGCAGCGGCCGGTTGCAGCCGTTGTTCAAGGCTTCACGGCTGCGGCTGATTTCTTCGCTCAGGCGCACATCGTCCAGTTCGGTGAGGATTTTATGGCTGGCGCCGTGCGGGCCGAAGCGCACCAGTCCCGAGGCCTCCAGCGCGCGTACCTGATGCCAGTCCAGCGCTTGCGGCAACGATTCCGGCGGACATTCGTCAGTCAGGCGTTCGAGCATTTGTGGTTCGAGGCTCTTCAGGCTTTGCAGGTAATGCAGCAGCGACAGGCTGCGGCGATCGACGTCAATGTCGTCGACCAGCACCGGCACCGGGTGATGAATCGCGTGCAGGCATTCGATCAAGTGCAGGCGGGTCTTTTCGCCATGGCTGCCCCACAGGGTTTCGCCGAGGCTTTCCCACCAGAAGCGCTGACGGCTGCCGATGAAATCGGTGGAGAGGAAAATGCTCGCCGGCACCTGATGCTTCTGCAGCAGCGGGAAGGCGTTGACTGCGTTGTCGCGCCAGCCGTCGTCGAAGGTCAACGCCACCCGTGGGCGCTCGTCGCGCGCTGAGCCGGGCGTCAGGATATCCATCAGCGGCACGCAATCGAAATGCCGACGCAGCCACACCAGCAGGTGATCGAACGCCTTGGGGCCGACGCACAGCTCATTGCGGTGCGGCAGGTCGGCAGCGCGGTCGTTGTCCAGCACCCGGTGCAACATCAGGATCACCCCGGCACCGTGCAACTGGTTTCGTCCTACGGGCGAATTGAGGTAAAGCCAGCCGCTGGTACGTTTTATCAATTGTTTGATCGCCATGGCTTCGGTCCTCTCAACGGTTTTGTTCAGGGTTCCACTGGGCGTAACGGTGGCCGCGCAGGAATTGCCACAGGCCGATGCTCATGCCTGCCAGTGTCACCAGCAGGAATGCCGCAAGGCGGAACGGTTTGGGTAACCGGTGTTGTGAATCCAGCAGTCCGGCAATCGCCACGGCGTAGCCGAACAGTTGGGCGATCAGGGCCAGTCGATAGAAACCGTGGTCGTCCCACAGCCAGAAGTTGCTCAGCAGCAACGGCAGCAGGAGGATCGGTGCCAGACGCCGGATCAGCTTGTGGCTGATCAGCGCAATCGAATACAGGCCATGTTTGAGTGGGTTGAGCAGCTCACTGCGCTGGGCGAGGCTTTGCAGGCCACCGACGGTGACGCGTTGACGCCGGCGGAATTGTTTGTCCGCTTCGTCGACACCGTGGTCGATCACTTGCGCCTCGGGCACGTACACAATGCGCTTGAATGCCACCGGTGCACAGGTGCTGAGAAAGAAGTCGTCATTGACCTCCGCCGGCACGTTCTGGAACAGCTCGCGGCGCAGGGCGAGCAGGGCGCCGTCGGCCGAGACCATGCAGCCGGTGCGGTTCTCCACCCGGCGCAGCCAGCCTTCGTAGTGGCGGTACAGACTGTCGCCGACGCTCAGGCCACCGCCCGTCACCGGAATCACCATGTGCCCGGCGCAGGCGCCGACATTCGGGTCACTGAGTGGCGCGAGCAGGTAGCCGAGGGTTTCCCGCGACCACTGGTTGTCGGCATCGGTGAACACCAGAATATCGCCAGTGGCCAGGGCCACGCCGGCATTCAGCGTCGCCGCTTTACCCAGGCGCGGCAGATCGAGCACGGTGATGCGCGAATCGATCACTTTGTGCGCGCAGGCCACGGTGTCGTCGGTCGAACCGTCGCTGGCGAGAATGATCTGCAGCGTGGCCGGCTGATAGTCCTGCGCCAGCAGCGTGCGCAACTTGTGCTCGATGTGCCGCGCCTCATTGTGCGCGGCGATCACGATGCTGATGTTCAGCGGCGGCGTCGGGCTGTGGCGCCAGGCCGGGAACAGCGGCGCCAGCACGGTCAGCAGCAGCGGGTAGCCGAGGTAGGCGTACACCGGCAGCAGCAGGCACAGCCAGAAAATGAATTCAGCCACGGGCAGGCCTCCTGGCGTTCCAATGACACACACTGAGAATGAGCGCCGCCCCGGCCAGGTGCAGACGCACCCAGTGCAGGCCCCACAGTTGCAGGGTCAGGCCAATGTCGTGATGGCGTGAACTCTGGCGAATGCTCAGCACCAGCGCCGGAATCAGGGTCAGCATCACCATGACCGCTGCGTGATGCGGAAAGCCGTTGAGCAGCGCGGAAATCGCCAGCAAGTCCAGCAGCCATGCCATCAGCGACAGCAGCGGAAAGCGCAGCAGACGCAGGCTGAAGCCGTGGGTGCGCAGCAGTTGCAGATGACTGCCCTGACGCCACATTTCCTTGCCCATCCACTCACGCCAGTTCATCTCGTAGCCCCAGTGCAGGGCCACGTTGTTGTTCACCGACAACAGGCGCGCGCCTTGTTCGCTCAGGCGCAGGGTGAATTCCTTGTCCTCGCCGGTGCGCAGGTGTTCGTCGAAGCCGCCGACCTTCTCGAACCAGCGCCGGCGCATCAGCAAGTTGGAGCTGGGCAGCCAGTCCACTGTGTGCGACGCCTGCCCGGAAGGGCGCAGCGTGCGCCGTTGCCAGGCCGTCGCATACCACGACGCAGCGGCGGGAGTATGCAGATCCAGACCAAACACATCGGCCTGACCACTTTCCTCCAGTTCGAACAGTGGCCTGAGCCAGTCTTCGGGCATTTCGACGTCGGCATCGATGAACGCGATCCACTCGCCGCTTGCCAGCAGGACACCGCGATTACGCAGCGCACCGATCAGCAGCCCAGGCAGCACCAGCACCTGCGCACCGAACTGCCGGGCGATGTGCGGGCCGTCATCACTCGAGCCGTTGTCGACCACGATCAGCTCGCACTCGACATTGGCTGCGTGCGCGGCTTTCTGCGCCGCCAGCAGCGTGCGGCCGATGTGCCGGGCCTCGTTGTACATCGGGATGATGATGCTGATCCGGCTCATGTTCTGGCCTCGCTCAGTGGCGCTTGCTCGGCCTTGAGGCGCAGGACGCTGGTCAGCGCGAGCATGATCCACACGTACTTCTGGTTCGGTGCGCTGAGGAACATCAGGAACAGGGTCAACGACAGGAAACTCACACCGAGGTGAGTCATCAGGTCTGCCTGCTGCCAGTCGCGCCGCAGCATCCACGCGGCGCGGGCACGGATCAGGTTGTACAGGCCCAGACCGAGCATGCCGACGAACAACAGGCCGGCGGGAATCCCCAGTTCACTGAAGATTTCCAGGTAGGTGTTGTGGGCGCGGCGGTACAGGTCGCCGATCTTGCGGTTGGCGGAAAACGCCTTGGCATAGCCGGTGGTTGCGTAGTGCAGCGGGAAGGTGCCGGGGCCGGAGCCGAGCAGCGGATTCTCGCGGATCATCTGCCCGCCGACCACGATGTACGAGGCGCGACGGCCGAGGGATTCGTCGTCGTGGCCCTTGGCCCCGGCGCTCAACACGCTCAGGGACTGAATGCGCGCGATGTAACCGGCGGGCATCGCGTAGATCGCCAGCGGAATCACGATCGCTGCGCCGAGCATGGCGAAACCCAGGTGCCGTGGGCGAATCCGGGTGAGTTGCGCGCGGTAGTGCCAGCAGCCGATCAACAGACTCAAGGCCACCACCACCAGCCCGGAGCGCGATTCGGTCTTGGTCATGCCGCCGAGCAGCAGCACGCAGCAAGCGCCCCAGAACAACCGATGCAACAGGTTCGAGCCGCGAATCACCAGCAGCAGGGCCAGCGGAATGGCGAAGGCGATCAGCAGGGCGAAGGCGTTGGGGTCTTCGAGCAGCCCGGCGGCGCGGCCCTGATCCTGGAATTTGGTCGAAAACATCGCCATGGCGCAGGTGGCGCTGACGCTCAGGGTCACCAGTCTGGAAAACAGGTCGAGGTTCAATTCGCGGCCGATCAGCAGGGTGATGACAAACAGGATCAGGCCGACGCTCAGCTCACGCAGATGCCCCAGCGACATACCCATGTCATCGGTATTGAGCAGGCTGAGGAAATACAGGACCAGAAACCACAGCAGAAACCGCCAGATATTGCTGCGCAGGCGCTCGGAGGGAATCTGATGCATGGCCAGTTGCAGCATCAGGATCACCGCCAGCGAGGCACCGATCAGTTTGCTCCCGGACAGCGAACTGTCCTTGAAGAAACCTTCGAACGGCACCAGCGCGGCGATGCCCAACAGGCCCCAGGTCGGCTTGCGGTACAACACCGAGAAACCCACCAGAGCAATGACGGCGCCCGGTGCCAGAAACGGATAAGGGCTGGCGAGCAGACCGATGCACACCAGACCGAGCAGCGTGACGATCGAGAGCGGGAAAATCATGCGCGTGC
Source organism: Pseudomonas sp. MWU12-2020 (assembly GCF_023100605.1). Taxonomy (NCBI): domain Bacteria; kingdom Pseudomonadati; phylum Pseudomonadota; class Gammaproteobacteria; order Pseudomonadales; family Pseudomonadaceae; genus Pseudomonas; species Pseudomonas sp. MWU12-2020. The sequence goes on along the minus strand of NZ_JALMEX010000001.1, from coordinate 680,365 downwards.
CTCCCGTGCCGTGCGGATGTACAGCTGCGACCAGCGTTCGGCCAAAGCCTTGAGGTCGTAGCGATCCTGTTGCGTACGCTTTGCGTTGTCGCACAAATGCCGGGCCAGCTTCGGCTCGCTCAGCAGGTTGTCGAGCTGGCGGGCGAGGGCAGAGCTGTCGGCGGGTGCCGCCAGCAGGCCGTTATTGCGGTGTTCGAGCACATCGGGAATGCCGCCGACTGCGAAAGCCACCACCGGCACACCGGCCTGCATCGCTTCCAGCAGAATCATCGGTGTGCCTTCGGTGCGCGAGCTGATCACCAGCGCATCCAGTTGCTGCCACCACGGTTGCATGGCGGTCTGGTAACCGGGCAGGCGAATCCGTTGGGTCAATCCGGCGGCGTCGATGCGTGTTTGCAGCGCTTCACGTTCCGGGCCGTCGCCGAGCATCACCGCGTCCAGTTGCGGGTGCTGGTGACATAACGGAATCAGTGCATCGAGAAACAGATCCGGGCCTTTCTCGCTGCTCAAACGCCCGACGTAACCGGCGAGCCAGCGCTGGCGGTCAACGGTGCTGACCAGCGCGGCGGCGGCCGGTAAACCGTTGGGGATCACTTGCAGTTTTTCCGCCTGCACGCTGGCCTGACGATGCAGCACGGCGATGCTCTCGGCCACGCACACCACCCGGTCCACCGAAGCGGTGCGGCACAACTGCAGACTCAGCCAGGTGTAGAACTTCTGCTTGCGGCTGCGCGGGGTGAAGCCGTGTTGGGTGATGACCAGTGGCAGACGCAACAGCGTCGCCCCGACCCAACCGAACAACAGCCCTTTGAAGTTGTGGGTGTTGATCAGCGGCTGCTCGCTGCGCCGGGCACGTAGATGGCGCATCAACTCGCCCAGCCCGGAGCAGCCACGACAGTCCACCCCGGCCTCGCGAAAGCGCGCGATCAATGCGGGTGGTGCATCGAGACACAGCACCTGGTGCTGCCCCGGTGTCGCCAGGCAGTGATCGAGCAACATGCGCTCGGCCCCATAGAAGCCGCCGCTGCTGAGCAAATGAATGATCGGCAGCGCGGCGTTCGGGGTGGACAGCGTGTTCAATTGCGCACCCAGTGCACGAAGCTTGGCACGGTCCAGTTCTTGTGCGGATTGCGTGGCAGAACATTTTCGTCGTTGATCACCAGCAACACCGGCAGGCCCAGTTCGTGGGTGATTTGCGCAGGGTGTTTGAAACGGTGATCGAAGAACTCACGCACATAGACCAGGGCAATCGCCAGCAGCAGACCGGTGAACAGCCCGAACGGGATGATCAGCAGCGGTTTGGGGAACGCCGGCTCGCTGGGCTCGATTGGTGGGCTGAGTACCTTGGCGTTCGACAGGTCGTCGTTGATCGAGCCAACGGTACTGCTTTCGGCGAAGCGTTGCGCGTAGGTCGAGAACGCCGTGTGCAGTGCGTCGATTTCAGTGTCCATCTGCCGCAGCTTGCTCTGGGTCTGCTGCAAGGTGTGGATGCGGTTCTTGAAGTCGGCGATGCGCGCGGTTTTCTGATCGATCACCTGTTGCACCACGGCCAGGTCGTTGGTGCGTTCCTGAATGCGGTTGCTCACCACTTTGAGGAATTGCTGCCGGGTGCGGGCGATCTGCTCGCGGGTCAGCAGCATCGGCTCGCTGCCGGGCTGGAACACCGCGAGGTCATTCATGTAGCGGCTGACCTGAGTGGTCAGTTGCTCGCCCAACTGTTTGACTTCGCGATCTTCGAACGCCACGTTGTCGACGGTGGTGGTGAAGGTGTAGGGGAAGGTGTAGTCGTTGAGCTTGTTGGTGCTGGCGGCGGCCAATGCGGTTTTCAGGTATTCAAGCCAGCGCTGGCTCTGCAACAGGCGATCCTGGTACAGGTTCAGCGCTTGCTCTTCGGTGTTGATCGCGTTCAGGCGAAAGGTGATTTCTTCCTTCGGATCGGACGAGCCGACACTTTCCAGCAGCGCCTGGCGATTGCCCTCCAGTCCATCGAGACGCACCTGATACAGGTGCTTCTTGGTTTCGTAGAAGGATTGCGGCAGGTCGATCGATTGCAGCGCCTGACGGCTCACCAGATAGTTCTGCAGCAGGGTGGCGACAAACGTCGTGCCTTGATGCGGATCGGGGAAGCTGTAGACGATCGAGATCACGTTGGAGCCGGGCAGGGTCTCGATCTTCAGGCTGTCGAGGGCCTGTTGAGTGAGGCCGTCGAGCACGGTGTCGCGCACCGGATCGGTCTCCAGCCCGAGCATGTTGCGCAGCGGGTTGATCACGTATTGGCGCAGGGGTGAGGTGACATAACGGCGGAACGGATCGCCGACCAGTTTGGCGAACATCCCGACCGGTGGGCTGTATTCGCCCTTGTCGCGCAACTCACTGATGGTCTGCCGGATCAACGCGGGCGAGCGCAGGATATTGCTCTCGGTTTCCATATCCGCCAGCGACGGCGGAATGAAGGTGGCGTTATCGACCGTCAGTGACGTGGTGGCGTCACCCTGGGAAAGTTTTTTCGACTGCACGATCACCTGGGCGGTGATATCGAAGCTCTGTTTGAGCACCAGCGGCAGTACCAACGCGATGACTGCAAAGATCAGGAAGACCCGTTTCACCAGTTGCTTGTTGGCGAAGAAGATCCTGAAGAACTCATGCAGGTAGTTTTCCTTTGGATTCATGATCGGTCACCTGAGAGTCAGTTACTGCTGCTGCTTTTGTTGTCGACGCGGTAGCCGAAGCTGAAGCCCACGCCCTGAAACAACACCACGTCGGCCAGTTGCCGGGCCAGATCGCCGGCACTCGCGAGTTTGGTTTTTGGTACGAACAGCATGTCGTCGGGTTGCAGGTAGGCGATTTGCGACGCGTCGCCCGACAGGGCTTTTTCCACGTCGTAGTGCACGGCCTGCACCTGGTTGCCGTTGCGGCGCATGATCACCACCGAGTCCAGACGCGCCTTGATGTTGGTGCCACGGGCCAGGGTCAATGCTTCAAGTACCGAGACCGGGCGACGAATCGGATAGGAACCCGGCTGGCCGACTTCACCCAGCACATAGATCTCGTTGCCGGCGGTGGATTTGAGCATCACATCGACACTCATCCGACCTGGCAGTTGTGCGTACTTCTGGTTGAGGAAGGTTTCCAGCTGGTTGATGGTCATGCCTTGCAGTGGCACCGCGCCGATTTCCGGAAAACTCGCGTAACCGTCGTTACCCACTGTGATCTCACGGCTCATACCGGTGGCGGGATGGTTGAGGGCACTTTTGAGGTTCTGCTCATTGGTCAGCGGACTGATGACCTGCACCGTCAGCTGATTGCGGTTGGGCTGGAACAGTTGTTTGCGCTGGTAGGCACGCTGGATTTCCTCGCGCGCTTCGTCGCCGGTCAGCCCGGCGATTTTTACCGAGGTGTTGGCGCCCGGCAGGTTGATGGTGCCGTCAGGCAGCACCAACTGGTTGCCGTTGAGCTGGCTGGCCGCGGTGAAGTTCAGGCCGATCTGGTCACCCGATTGCACGCGGTAGGCGTCCGAACCGCTGGTGCTGATGTGGAAGATCACATCCAGCACGTCTTGCGGGCGCAACGTCTGCTCGATCTTCGGCATATCGGTGGCCTGGGCGTTGGCCGGGGTGGCGGTGAGAATGTTCACCGGCATGGTCTGGGTCTCGGAATTGCTGGAGCAGCCTGCAAGCGGCAGCATCAGCAGAACAAGTATCTTGGCGTTCATGGCGTCATCCTTCGCATTTGCTTACAGGTTTTTGTAAAGCCATTTGGGCATGTAGTACTTGCGCCGGTTGAAGACGCTGCCAACCACTTTTGCCCCGGCCTGGGTCAGGCGTTGCACGGCGGCCTGGGCGACTTCCCAGCGCGTGTCCTCGGCGCGTACCACGAACACCACGCCATCGACCTGAGTGGCGAGTACCAGCGTGTCGGCGGCGGAGTACACCGCGTCACCATCGATCACCACAAAGCGGTACTGGCTGCCCAGTTGATCGAGCAATGGGCTCAGGCGCTCGGCAGTCAGGTGCTCCAGCGTGCGGATCGGCCGACCGTTGGGCAGGACATGGAACGGCAGGCTCGACACCTGCACCACGCAGTCCTGCAACAGCGGCGGGTTGTCCGGGTTGAACAGCAGATCGCGCAGGCCGCGCTCCTTGCTCAGGTTCAACTGTTGGGTGAGGTTGCTCGCCGACTGGCTGGCGTCGACCAGCAGCACCTGGCCGCTGCTCATCTGCGCCAGTTGGCTGGCCAGCGCCAGCGCGCTGGTGGTGGTGCCGGCACCAGGGTTGGCGGCGGTCAGGAACAGGATCCGCAGATCCAGATCCAGCACGGTCGAAATCAGGTTCGATTCGCTGGGGTTGGCAATGCTCAGGCTTTTGTTGGTTGAACCGTCCATTAGCTTGCTCCGTGGCCGCTGAATACTTTGAAGGGGGTTTTCAACAGGATCTTCAGATCAAGCAAAAGGCTTTGCTCGGCGATGTAGCTGAGGTCCAACTCAACGCGCTGGTCGAAGTCGATGTTGCTGCGCCCGGAGATCTGCCACAGGCCGGTCATGCCGGGGTAGATGCTCAGGCGAGCGAGGTGGCGGTCCTTGTAGCGGTAGGCGTTGAACGAGGTCGGACGCGGGCCGACCAGGCGCATGTCACCGCTCACCACATTGAACAGATTGGGCAGTTCGTCGAGGCTGGTGCGCCGCAGGAAACCGCCGATCCCGGTGATGCGCGGGTCCTTGTCGATCTTGAAATCGATGGCGTCGACCCCGTGCTTGTTGAGGTGGCGCAGCGATTCCTTCAGTTCTTCGGCGTTGCAGACCATGGTGCGGAACTTGTACATGCCGAACGTGCGGCCGCGATAGCCGGTGCGTTTTTGCACGAACATCACCGGTCCCGGGCTGGTGAATTTGATGGTCAGTGCCAGGCCCAGCAGCAGCGGCGAAAACACCACCAGGATCATCAGCGCACCGAAGCAGGCCAGCACTCGGTTGGTGCGTGACAGCGTCCATGGCCGGCCACCGTCGCGACCGGTCAACCAGCCACGACCCTGCATATGGATGGCGGTATCCAGGCGCATTCGGTGTTCGGGATCCATGCGTTTGTCACGACGCATCTGATTGATCGGTACACCTTGTTCATGTCCAGTCATGAGAACCTCCGCTGAAGTTCAGCCGCGAGCGGCGCGTGGGCGACAGGCAGTGGGGTAGTAGTCGCGAAACCAGGCGATGAAACGCCCCAGGCCTTCATCCAGCTCGATCCGGGGCTGGAACCCGGTGGCCTGGGCCAGATCATCGGTTTCGGCACAGGTGTTGAGCACATCGCCCGGTTGCAGGGGCAAGAGCTCGACAATGGCTTTCTGGCCGAGGTGTTTTTCCATCAACGCCAGGTAGGTTTTCAGTTCCACCGGGTGGTGGCCGCCGATGTTGAACAGGCACCACGGGGCCATGCTGCTGCCGGCATCGGGGTGTTCGCGATCCCACTCCGGGTGGTTGTGCGGCGGATGATCGGTGAGCCGGGCGATGCTTTCGACGATGTCGTCGATGTAGGTGAAATCGCGCTGGTGCTCGCCGTAGTTGAACAGTTTCAGCGGGGTGCCATCGGTGATCGCCCGGGCGAACTGAATCGGCGACATGTCTGGCCGACCCCATGGCCCGTACACGGTGAAAAAGCGCAGCCCGGTGCTCGGGATGCCGAACAGATGGCTGTAGCTGTGAGCCATCAGCTCGTTGGCTTTTTTGGTCGCGGCGTACAGCGACAGTGGGTGATTCACACCGTCATGCACCGAATAAGGCGTGTGCTGGTTGGCGCCGTAGACCGAGCTCGACGAGGCATAGATCAGGTGCTCCACCGGATGGTGCCGGCAGCCTTCGAGAATATTCAGGAAACCGCTGAGGTTGCTGTCGAGGTAGGCCTTTGGGTTTTCCAGCGAGTAACGTACGCCGGCCTGCGCCGCGAGGTGGATCACCACTTGCGGTTGCTCGCGGACAAACAGCGCTTCAATCGCCGCGGCATCGGCCAGATCAATCCGCGCGATCGGGAAATGCCCGACCTGATTACGTATCCATTGCACCCGATCGTGTTTCAGCTGCGGGTCGTAGTAGCCGTTGAAGTTATCCAGGCCGACCACCGCATGCCCGTCGCGCATCAGCCGCAACACGCAATGGGCGCCAATGAAGCCGGCTGCGCCGGTGACCAGGATTTTCATGGGCGCAATCCTTCCGGCGTAATGTGGCGCAGGCCGATACCGCTGTAATGCAGGCCGGCCGCCGCTACGTGTTCCGGGTTGTAGAGGTTGCGACCGTCGACGATCACCTTCGAACGCAGCTTGCTCGCCAGCAGCTCGAAATCCACCACGCGAAAATTTTTCCATTCGGTGCAGATCACCAGCGCATCGGCATCTTCCAGGGTGTCGTCGCGAGTGGCGCACAGATGCAGGTCGTTGCGATAGCCGTAGAGGCGCCGGCATTCGGACATGGCTTCCGGATCGTAGGCCTGCACGCTGGCGCCTTCGGCCCACAGTGCGTCCATCAGGTAGCGGCTGGGCGCTTCGCGCATGTCATCGGTATTGGGTTTGAACGCCAGGCCCCAGATCGCGATCGACTTGCCGGCCAGACCCTGCGGAAACTGCGCCTTGAGTTTGCTGAACAGAATGTGCCGCTGACTGTCATTGACGTCGGTGACGCTGCGCAGCAGTTTCAGCGGCATGCCGTTGTGTTCGGCGGTGTGTAACAGGGCACGCAGATCCTTGGGGAAGCACGAACCGCCGAAGCCGCAACCGGGGTAGATGAAGTGGTAGCCGATGCGCGGGTCGGAGCCGATGCCTTTGCGCACCGCTTCGATGTCGGCGCCCAGCAGTTCGGTGAGGTTGGCCAGTTCGTTCATGAAGCTGATACGCGTGGCGAGCATTGCATTGGCCGCGTACTTGGTGAGCTCGGCGCTGCGGTTGTCCATGAACATCAGTTTTTCGTGGTTGCGGCAGAACGGCGCGTACAGTTCGCTCATCTGCTCGCGGGCTGCGTCATCGCGGGTGCCGACGATGATCCGGTCCGGACGCATGCAATCGGCGAGGGCGCTGCCTTCCTTGAGGAATTCGGGGTTGGACACCACCCGTACCTTCAGGCTGCTGCGGCCACGACGTTGCAGCTCTTCGTTGGCCTTGGCGGCAACCTGGTCCGCCGTGCCGACCGGCACCGTGGACTTGATGATCAGGGTGCGATCAGCCTCCATGTGCGAGGCGATCTGCCGGGCCACGTTCAGCACGTGGCTGAGGTCGGCGGAACCGTCCTCATCGGCCGGCGTGCCCACGGCGATGAAAATCAGTTCGGCATGTTCTACCGCGTCGCTGGCCTGGGTACTGAACAGCAGACGCCCGGCCTTGATGTTTTCTTCCAGCGCAGCGGATAACCCCGGCTCACTAATAGGCGGCACGGCTTGTTGCAGTTGTTTAATCTTGTTGGGGTCAATATCCACACATAAAACCCGATGCCCTACATCTGCAAGTGCGGCGGCTTGAATTAATCCGACGTAGCCGGTGCCAAATACGCTCACGTCCATCTGCGCACCCTCGATAGAGCGAAAAGAAGAAGTTCGGAAGAAGACTGTAAAAGGGGTATAGCGCAGGGTTTGGAAAGCGTGTCAGCAAAATGACATGTTGCACCTGTATAACACTTGAGTGCTTTTTGGCGATTGGCCATCAAGTCATTGCTGCGATTGGATTTGTTGTTTTTCTGCAGATTTGTTCAGATTTAAAATAAGCGATAAACGGTTGTAAGTCTTTAATTTAAAGGCTTCTAGCGTTTTGCGTGTGTCAGATTTGAGTCATCGGTTTTTTGACGCTTTCTAAAGAAAACAGTCAATTCTTGCGCTTTGATGGCTGGGTGCTAGTGTCAGGTTCTGACCGACAAACCTTTGACTCTCTGCCGTTTTGCACGAGCGGTATCGCCATGTTCAGATATGCCAAAGAATTACTTTTGATTGTTTATTTGCTGCTTTATTCCGAATATTACATTGAGCGGTTAAATGCTATCGGTGTCGGTTTTGCTGTACTTCTTTTTGGCGCGATGTTTTTGGCGCTTACTTTAGCGTTATATCTAACGGCTTATATTCGTCAGGCTCTCATTCGCCACTTGTTCGCAATAACACTGTTTGTCTCAGCGGTATTTTTTGATGTCTATACCCGGGTCACCGCGGATTACCTGAGCTACAGCAGCTTTGTGTCGCTGGTGTACTCTGGCGGCTTCATCCAGGAAGCCGCCTACCAGTATCGCGACGCGATCATTCATGGCGCGCTCAGCGGGCTGCTGTTGCTGTTCGGTATCGGTCTCAAGCCGCGTCATGCACTGGTGGTGCCCAATGCGTTGCGCGTGGCAGCGCCGGTATGTGGCGTGTTGCTGTTGAGTACGGTGTTGTTCCTGCGGGCGGGCGAGGGCGCGCGGGGTTTGCCGATCATGTACACGCCGCTGGCTTATCTGAACCTGTTTGCCTATGAAGCGCTGCACAACACGGTCGGCCCGCGTGAGCCGGTGACGTTGGCGCGCAATACCGCGGCGATCAATCACGACATCGTGCTGATCATCGACGAAAGCATCTCCGGCAATTACCTCGACATCAACGCGCCGTTCGGGGTGCACAGCAACCTCAAGCAGGCGCATCCGGGTGTCGACATCTTCAACTACGGCTACGCCGCGTCCATTGCCAATTGCAGCGCCGACACCAACGTCACCCTGCGCTACGGCGGCACTCGCGCCGATTACATGCGCATCAACAGCACGCTGCCGTCGATCTGGCAGTACGCGAAAAAAGCCGGGTTGCGCACGGTGTACATCGACGCCCAGCGCACCGGCGGCAATTTGCAGAATCTGATGACCGACACCGAAAAAAAGGACATCGACGAATTCGTCCAGTTTGACCAGACCAGTGTGCGTGATCGCGACATGGCCGCCGCCGCGAAACTGATCGAACTGCTCAACGATGATCAGCCGGAGTTGGTGGTGATCAACAAGGTCGGCGCGCATTTCCCGGTGCACGACAAATACCCCGATGCGTTCATGGCGTATCGTCCGACGCTGCCGCGTGGGCAGTTCACCGAAGTGGCCGACACCGGTAAACGCGACGGTTTCAACGGCCAGCCGGATGACTGGGTGCTGTACCGCAACGCCTACAAAAACACCGTGCTGTGGAACGTCGGCGAGTTTTTCGCCCGGGTCTTTGCCCAGGCCAATTTGCACAATGCGCTGCTGATCTACACCTCCGATCACGGCCAGGACCTGCATGAGCGCGGCAATCCCGGGCTCAACACCCACTGCGGCGGCGATCCGGTCGAGGAAGAAGGGCTGGTGCCGCTGGTGGTGATTCAGGGCGATCAGGTGCACGGCCCGGACTGGACGCAGGCATTGGCGCAGAACAAGGATCGCTCCAGCCACTACAACATCTTCCCGACGCTGCTGCAGTTGATGGGTTACGACCTGGCGGGTATCGAAGCGGTGTATGGCAAACCGCTGACGCTGCCGACCGCGGACGATTTCACCTTCAACTATCGCTTCAATGCGCGGTTGGGGGCCAAGCCTGAGTGGAAACACATTGATCTGAAGACGATTGTCACGCCGGGGGAAGCTGCGACCAGTGTGGCAACCGGGGAGTGAGGTTTGTGCCGGTTTCACTGGCCTCATCGCTGGCAAGCCAGCTCCCACAGTGTTTCAGGGTGAACCCGGTATTTGCGGACAACCTCAACCCCTGTAGGAGCTTGCCTGCAAGCGATGGGGCCAGTTCAAACACCACTGATCTGAAGATACTTCCCACAGTGTTTGATGGTAAGTCCAGTATCTGCGAGCAACCTCAATCCCTGTGGGAGCTGGCTTGCCAGCGATGAGGCCAGTACGAACACCTCTGATCCAATCAGGTCGCTATCCGCTATCCTTGCCCCACACTGACCCAGCGGATGGCGGCATGCTTCAGGTTCAAGGCGTCTTCAAAAGTTACCTCACCCCCCAAGGCCCGCTCCCGGTGCTGCAAGGCGTCAACCTGACGCTCGAACCCGGCAGCAGTCTGGCGCTGATGGGCGAATCCGGCAGCGGCAAAAGCACCTTGCTGCACCTGATCGCCGGCCTCGACAAGGTCGATCGCGGCAGCATCCACAGCGGCGAGCATCGGCTGGAGCAGATGAACGAGGCGCAACTGGCCGACTGGCGTCGCACCGAAATCGGTCTGGTGTTCCAGCAGTTCAACCTGATCGGCAGTCTGCGGGTCGAGGACAATCTGGCATTTCAGGCACGTCTGGCCGGGCGGCATGAGCCGCGCTGGCAGGCGCATCTGGTGCAGCGTCTGGGCCTGGGCGATTTGCTCACGCGTTATCCCGAGCAGCTGTCGGGCGGCCAGCAGCAGCGGGTTGCGCTGGCCCGGGCCTTGGCGTCACGGCCAAAATTGCTGCTCGCCGACGAACCCACCGGCAGTCTCGACGAAGCCACCAGTGATGAAGTGCTGCGTCTGTTGCTGGAGCTGCTTGATGACACGCCGACCACCCTGCTGATGGTCACGCACAGCCCGCGCGTGGCGGCACGCCTGGCGCGGCGCGTGGTGTTGTCCAACGGCCATCTGACGTGAACGTTTTCTGGCAAACCCTGCGCGCGCTGCTCAGTCATTGGCGGCGGCACCCGGTGCAGTTTTTCAGTGTGCTGACCGGGTTGTGGCTGGCTACAAGTCTGTTGACCGGGGTCGAAGCGCTGAACAGTCAGGCCCGCGACAGTTACGCTCGAGCCAGTCAGATGATTGGAGGCGAACCGCAGGCCAGTCTTGTTGCGCCCAGTGGGGCGACGTTTACCCAGCAGTGGTTCATTGATCTACGCCGCGCGGGCTGGCCAGTCTCGCCGCTGTTGCAAGGCCGGCTGATGCTCAAGGATCACCAGGAGCAGCGGCTGCAACTGATGGGCATCGAACCGGTGTCGCTGCCGACGGACGCTGCGGTGGCCGGGCAGGCGATGCCGATCGAGCGCATCGTCGAGTTCTTCTCACCGCCGGGCAGCACGTGGATTTCCCCGGAAACGTTGCAGGCCTTGAAGCTCAGCGAAGGCGCCACGCCGCTGACCGTCAACGGCCAGACCCTGCCGCCGCTGCACACACAAAAGGACATGGCGCCGGGCGTGCTGCTGGTGGACATCGGTGTCGCGCAAACCCTGCTCGAACAGCCCGGGCAACTGTCGCGGCTGTTACTGCCGAAGGATTTTCATGCCGAACTGCCGCCGGCGTTCAATGGTCGGTTGCAGCTTAAAAGCAGCGCCGAGGAAAACAATCTTTCGCGCCTGACCGAGAGCTTTCACCTCAACCTCGATGCCTTGGGCTTTCTCTCGTTTCTGGTCGGGCTGTTCATCGTGCACGCGGCCATCGGTCTGGCGCTGGAACAGCGTCGTGGTCTGCTGCGCACGTTGCGCGCCTGCGGGGTCAGTGCGCGGATGTTGATCGGCTGTCTGATCGTCGAACTCGGCGTGCTGGCGCTGGTTGGCGGGGTGTTCGGGGTCATCAGCGGATACTGGCTGGCGAGCGCGTTGCTGCCGGATGTCGCCGCCAGTCTGCGCGGTCTGTACGGCGCGGAAGTGGCGGGGCAGTTGCGCCTGAGTCCGTGGTGGTGGTTCAGCGGTATCGGTTTGAGCCTGTTCGGCGCGTTGCTGGCCGGCGCCAACAGTCTGTTGCGTGCGGCACGACTGCCGCTGTTGGCGGTGGCGGATCCGCAGGCCTGGCATCTGCAACATGCGCGCTGGTTGCGACGTCAGGGTTGGCTGGCGGCGCTGCTGGGCCTGATCGCACTGTTGGCATTGCTGTTCGGTGACAGCCTCGGTAGCGGGTTTGTGTTGATGGCCGGGTTGTTGCTCGGCGCCGCGCTGGCGTTGCCGGTGGTGCTCAGCGCGGTGCTCAATCCCTTGCTCGGGCGCAGTCGCTCGGTACTCGGCCAGTGGTTTCTCGCCGACTGCCGCCAGCAACTGCCGGCACTCAGTCTGGCGCTGATGGCGTTGCTGCTGGCGCTGTCGGCGAACATCGGTGCTGGCAGCATGACCGCCGGTTTTCGCCAGACCTTCGACGACTGGCTCGAACAACGTCTCAGTGCCGAGCTGTACCTCAACCCGGTCAATCCGGCGCAGTCCCGCGAAATGTACGCCTGGCTCAAACAACAGCCGAGCGTCAGCGCGGTGCTGCCCAACTGGCAAGTGGCGGTGACCCTGCAGGGGTGGCCGGCGGATGTCTTCGGGGTGATCGATCATCCTTATTACCGGCAGCACTGGCCGTTGCTCGAGGCGCTTGCCGGCGATCCGTGGGCGCATCTGGCGACGGACGATGCGGTGATGCTCAGCGAACAACTGGCGCGACGCCTGAAGGTTCGCGCAGGGGATCATCTGAGTTTGCCGACGCCGGGCGGTGCGTGGTCACCGCGAATCGTCGGGATCTACGCCGACTACGGCAATCCCAAGGGCCACCTGCTGGTCAACAGCAATCATCTGCTGCGGCTGTGGCCGTCACTGACGCCGAACCGTTTCAACTTGCGCATCGCGCCGCCCGACATCCCGCCGTTTTTGCGCGCACTGCAAACGCGCTTTCAACTCGATGACAGCCGCATCGTCGATCAGGCGCGGCTCAAGGGTTGGTCGGTGCAAGTATTCGAGCGCACTTTCGCCGCCACCGCCGCGCTGAACAGCTTGACCCTGGCGGTGGCCGGTGTGGCGCTGTTCATCAGCCTGCTGACCCAGAGCCAGAGTCGCCTCGGGCAACTGGCGCCGCTGTGGGCGCTGGGTGTGACGCGCCGTCAGTTGATGCTGCTTAACCTCGGCCAGACCTGGCTGCTGGCGGTGTTGACGCTGGTGCTGGCGTTGCCGTTGGGGATCGCGCTGGCGTGGTGTCTGGATGCGGTGATCAACGTGCAGGCGTTCGGCTGGCGCTTGCCGTTGCGGATCTTTCCGCTGCAACTGCTGCAGTTGCTCGGGCTGGCGTTGCTGGCGACGCTATTGGCCTCGGCGTGGCCGCTGTATTCGTTGTATCGCACGCAACCGGCGGATCTGTTGAGGACGTTTGCCCATGAGGATTAACCTGGTTGCGCTGCTGCTCGCGCTGTTGCTATTGGGCGGTTGCGATCAGCCTGTGCCTGAGCAGAAGGGTTTTGCCGGGCTCGGCGATCAGGCCGCGCAGTTCACACCGGTGGTGCCGGGGCGGGTATTCAGCTTCCCGGCGGATCACGGCGCGCACGATGGTTTTCGCATCGAATGGTGGTACGTCACCGCCAATCTCAAGGATCAGCAGGGCCACGATTTCGGCGTGCAATGGACGTTGTTTCGCAGCGCCTTGAAACCAGTGGCGCAACAATCGGGCTGGGCCAACCAGACGATCTGGCTCGGGCATGCCGCAGTGACTTCAGCCACCGCGCATCATGCCGCCCAGCGCTATGCCCGAGGCGGAGTGGGGCAGGCCGGGGTGAACGTCGCGCCGTTCGAGGCGTGGATCGATGATTGGCGCTTCGCCAGTCAGACGCAGGATCCGCTGACGGATCTGCAACTCAGTGCCCGAGATAAAGATTTCAGCTATCAACTGCACCTCACCTCCAGTCGTCCGCTGGTGTTGCAAGGTGACAACGGTTTCAGCCGAAAATCCGAACAGGGCCAGGCCTCGTACTACTACAGTCAGCCGTTTTTTCAGGCCAGCGGCACCCTGCAAATCGACGGCCAGACCTACACCGTCAGCGGCCCGGCGTGGCTGGATCGTGAGTGGAGCAGTCAGCCGCTGGCAGCCAATCAGACCGGCTGGGACTGGTTTTCCCTGCACCTGGACAGCGGTGAATCGCTGATGCTGTTTCGCACCCGGCAAACCGATGGCGCGCCCTATCTGACCGCCACCTGGATCAGCGCCGACGGGCAGACCGAAACCCTGCACGGCGAGCAGATCAAACTGACCGCCCAGGACACCGCCAAAGTCGCCGGACGCCAGATGCCGGTGCGCTGGTCGATCAGCATTCCGGACAAACACCTCGACATCAGCCTCGACGCACTCAATCCCAATGCCTGGATGAACCTGCGCATTCCTTACTGGGAAGGGCCGGTGCGGATCAACGGCAGCCATGGCGGGCGCGGCTATCTGGAGATGACCGGGTACTGAGTTTCGTCGCAACCCCCTGTGGGAGCGGGCTTGCCCGCGAAGGCGCCGGTACAGTCACCCACAGAGCAATTGCCCGGAACTCCGCCCCGTCTACCATCCTCTACCGATCAATCCCGGCCCATTTCGAGGCCCCGGCGAGGACTCCCCCCATGAGCGACGACCTGCAACCCCCCGACCTCACCACGTGGCAGCGCCTGTTCGACGATCAGACCTACTGGCAGCAATCCCCCGACGCTCACTACCTCGACCTGCAACACATCGCCGACGACCTGCTCGCCCAGGGCGCGATCGATCTGGAGCAGTGGCAGATCCTGCGCGCCAAGGCCGATGACCTGCATAAGAATTCGCCAGCCGTGAACGTCGCCAACGAACTGGATGACCCCGAAGCCTGACGAACCGTCACAAACAACAGCCAAGCCCTGAACAGCGTCTATGCTCAGTGGCACATCCGCCGTCAACCACCTGTCGGCGCCGGGTGCTGCCATTCATTACAGGGAAAGTACCGCTTATGAAGCTCCATGCTCTGGCCAAGGCCATCACCCTCGCAACCGTTCTGTCCGCCACCAGCTTCGGCGCAATGGCGGCCGATATTCCGCTGTCTGCCACTGTCGAAGCCGATCAAGTCACGACCAAAGTGCTGGCCGTCGATGCGGCAAACCATCAGGTCGTGCTGGAAGGCGCCGAAGGTCGTCAGGTTCACGTTCAGCTCAGCGACAAGGCGAAAAACCTCGCCAACCTCAAGGTCGGTGATCTGGTAAAAGTCGAAGTGCAGCGTTCCGTGGCGGCCTACCTCGATACCGATGTGGATAAAGGTCTGCCTGGCACGGTCGAGCGTAGCGGCGAGCTGCGCAACGCTCCAGGCACTGAAAACCCGGGCGGCGAGGCCTACCGGCAGATTCAGGTGCAACTGAAAATCACCAAAATTGATTTGAAGCAAAATCAGGTGACCCTGGAAAATCCGGCGGGCCAGTCGAAAATCCTCGACGTTAAAAAGCCTGAAATTCAAGCCAAGCTGAAAGATCTGAAAGTCGGGCAGAGCGTAGTTGTCACTTATACCGATGTATTAAAAGTGACCAGTCAGCATGAAAGCTGAGTATTAACTCTACAAGATGGTTGTTCTTGTACAGATTATTGTATGAGAACAATCATCTGAAAGGAGTTGAGCCGTGCTTTGAAAGTTTCGCGAAAGGATTTCGTCGATAAATATCTATTAACTTTTTCGTACATAAAATTTACCTTTATGTATGACGACATATCCGCCAACTTCTATTAAAATCCTTCCCGTTCGCCCAGTGTCAGGGCTCTTTACCGGTGCATGGATTGCCAGGCCATTACACTGGGCGAACACCTCTTCGGAGCGGATGTATACAATTTCAGATAAAAAAGGGCGACTTTCAAGTCGCCCTTTTTTGTGTTCGCGATTATGCCGATGCCTGCCCCTCAAAGCGTTTGAGGGTGGCTTCATACATCTTGGTGCGGCGGTGGTTTTTGCCGTAGGTTCCAGCAGCTGCGACGGTTCCTGCCTGGATGTGATCCAGATAGCGGAAAATCTTGCGCGGCGCCAACAGCTTGATGCCGTAGCCCAACGCTGTCATTCGATCCTGCAGGGTATAACCGGGCACCCGGTCATCCATGCAAAAGTGCAGTCCCCGGGACTTCATCAACTTGGCGTTCCACAAAGTGCAGAAACTCTTGAGGTGAGTTTCCCGATAAGGTTTCGGCTCTTTACTGCGCAAACCCAACGCAGTTTTCGCCCGGCGAATATAGTGTTTGCAAAATCGCGAAGTTAACCGCCAGGTGTCTCTCACAATCCCACGATTGATTTGCTCGACACACCCGACTGCGGCGATACCCGCAGTCTTCGTACACTCACGCAGCATCATTGCAAAGACTTCCTTGTCGTAGACAAAGGTGTCGGTGTGCAGCAGAAACAGATAGTCGGTTTCAACTTTTTCCAGCGCCAGATCCAGCGCCTTGCCATGCGCAATATGTCCCGCTTCTTTGCCGGGGGAGGGACGTTCGATCAGATTGATCCAGTCCAGCGAACGCAAATAATCCAGACTGGCATCCGCCGAATCATTGTCCACCACCCAAACCGGAATGCGCTGCGCCTGAACGTGCTGACGCAACAACTCCAGGCACATCCGGGTGATGTCCGGGGTTTTGTAATTTACCAATACAAGACTGAAATTCGGCTGCGTAACGGCTGGTAAATCAAACTGGTTCATTTCGGGAAGCTCATCCGCGGTTGATCGGCGACAGGTGTCTCTCGGGCCGGGATGCTAGCGACGCAAGCTTAGTTGAAGCTTAATTCGGCGTTCAGCAAACACGTCAAAGTGTGTCGAGCCAAGACACCTCGCGCGCGACGTACGCTAAACTGCGCACCCCTCTTGCACGCTTCAAGGAAGAAACGGCATTTCGCCGTCGCCTCACGGATGAAACCACTCTCCCTCTACCACCCGGCCCTGTACTGGCTGCGCGTGTGGCAAAAAAGACTGTTGCGCCAGATCGCCTGGCACTGCTCCAGCAAACGCTACGCACGCCTTGTTGCCGGCGCTGACCGCCTGCCATTTCGCTACCTCAAACACACCTCGAAACTCATCCGCAAACTCGGCGACTCCGACCTCGCCCTGCAACACAACAAAGTCATCAACCTGAAACTCGCCGTCGCCGCCATCGACGGCCTCATCATCGCCCCCGGCGAACACTTCTCCTTCTGCCGCCTCGTCGGCCGCCCAACCCGCAAACGCGGCTACGTCGAAGGCATGGAACTGTCCTTCGGCGAAGCACGACGCGGTATCGGCGGCGGAATCTGCCAACTGAGCAACCTGATCCACTGGATGGCGATCCACTCACCTCTGATAGTCCTTGAACGCTCCAACCACAGCTTCGACCCATTCCCGGACGAGGGGCGAGTGCTGCCATTCGGTTCCGGCGCGGCGATTTTCTACAACTACGTTGACCTGGTACTGCACAACCCGACGGATCGGAGTTTTCAGTTGAAGTTGAACGTGGGGGAGAAGCAGTTGGAGGGGGAGTTGTTGTGCGATCAGGCGCGGGCGTATCGGTATCACGTGTTTCAGGAAGGGCACCGGTTTGTGCGGGAGGGAGAGCGGGTGTATCGGGAGAATGAGATCTGGCGGGAAGTGCGGGAGAAGGGGCAGGTGGGGGAATTGGTGGAGCGGGTGAGGTTGTATCGAAATCGGGTGGTGGTTAAGTATGAGGTGATGGACGAGTTGATCGGGTAGGGCGCACAAATAGCTACGATGATATTGGCGCCCACTGATCAGTTTCTGAAATAGAGCTCATCCAGTTGGCGTTTGCGTATGGATAGATACTCTTCCCATACCTTGGGGAAGTCTTCATCTTTGGTCAGCGGGAAGGTCAGATAGATGTGCCTTCCAACCACACTGATGTATTGCCTCACACGCTTGAAGGCGGGTTGTTCGTAAGCTGCCACGCTTTCGTCATAGGCGTCATGGTAGTGATGGATGCTCACTCGGTGCGGGGCGATCATGCACCGCGAGAAATCGATCACCCAGCAGCTGTCAACGGCTGTGCTCAAATAACCGTAGACACCGTCGCTGGATAGACGAATGCACGAATTAGCCTGGGTGCCGTCGTCATCGTTGACCAAAATGATCTTGTCCGCGAAGTAATTGATATTTCTGCCGTCAGGTCCTTGCAGGAGCAAGCTCCAGCCTTCGGCTCCCATGCGGAATTCACCGTTGTTTTCGAAGGTGGCGATCCAGTTATTGGCGAGTGTGATTTGATGTTTATTCATGGGTGCTCATGTTAACCGAAGGGCCGCAAAGTAATGGGTATTTTGTTTTGAACTCCAATAGAGAGTTTTCATTTTCTGCACGGATTAAAAAATACTCGTCAATCTTCTCTATTTTGATAGTGAGGCTCTCTCGAGTAGGTATGTTTTTTAAGAGTAATTCCTTGACTCCGTTGCAGCTCAAGCCAATGCGGCAAGTGTTGAATCCCATCTTTATCCATTTTTCAGGTGCGGAGTCGGGGATTTCTGGGATATCGAATTCGAAGGTTATGTTAGGTCTGTTGTTGTCGATTGTTATTTGGAATAACTTTATCGTGCTAATTTTAATAGGTTTGGTGAACACTCTATTGAATAAGGTGTTGCCATCAAGTTCATTCCAGGTTTTCATTTTTTTTCCTTGAAGGGGTAGTGTTCTTTGGTGCCGGGGACCTTTCAGGTTCTAGTGTCATCGAAGGTAAAAGAGGCAAAAGGGCCAGATTTGTTTTCAATATCTTTTGGGTTGTCATAAATAATAAATCTGTCCCCTTTTGTCTCAATAGGAAGTAATAGTAAAGGTAATATGTCGAGGCAGGGGTCTAGTTTCATTGTTCATATTTCGGAAAGTATTTTGTTTCATTGTTTTTGAAAGCTCTATCGAGCGGTTGAGGTTTTTGTTGTGTGCACTGCAATTCTTTTATGTTGGCCAATTTCCTAGAGTGCTTCTTTGATTGAAAATCTCTGCAAGGAATTCTGAACAATTTTTCTTTCTCCCGATTCGCCACTATTTTATATTGAGTGCAATCGATAGCCTGCATCAAAATCGCATATGGTATGCAAATTGCTGTAGCTAATATCGAATATACCCTGAATTTCAGGTTGAACGCGATTTGCCTGTGAGTTTAATATCCCTACTGATTTCTGAAGTTCGTCGTATGTGGGTATATAAGTGTGGTTTGAAGCAGTGAAGTCGAGGGTTACTTTTTTTGGTGAGATGATGGCAAGGTTGATTAATAATTCAGGAGTTGAGAATGATCTTCCGCCGATATCGTATATTTTATCTTTGTTCTCTAATTTTGGGCCGTAAGATTCGTGCGTCAAGTAGCCACTGTCCTGGTTTAATAAGCGTATTAATTTTTCGTGACCTTTTATTTTTTCAAATGTGATGATGGCTTGCTTAATGACCAGGAAACCGTCCTCGTCCATCTTTTCTAGAAAGCTTGGGTTCTGGTTTTTTATTGAAGAAACTACCGATTTTTCTATTAAGTTAAGGACAAAATTAAATAGTTCTAGTTGGAATTTGTCTTGAATATTTTCGTTTGGAGGTATGTTTATATACGAGATAAGTCCGCCTGCATTATCGAAGTCGATAGCGCCAAAGGATTCTGTAATGTCAATTGAAAAGTTCATTTTGCTCTCTCGATAAAAAATTGATCAAGTTTTTTTGAATCGATTTGGTTGCCATCAGTTGTTTTATGGTGTTTTGGGTTGAGTTTTGTTTATAAAGCTATTCTTAGACCTAATTAATTTTTTGTTTTTAGTGATTTTTATGTATTTGTTTGCGTGAAAATGGGGCTGAAAAGGGGGCAGATTTATTTCCTTCAACGAAAACAATCCGCCCCTCTCCTCATTGCAGTTCAGCAACTAGAGAGGATATTCACACCGCCATGGAGTAGTGAAAAGTTTTGGATCGACGTTAAGCTTTTCAAGAAAGGCGTTGATTTCCGCTTCAGAGTTCATGGTTTCTATTTTTAAGATATTGATGTCTCGGTCGTCCACGCCGTCACTTGTTTCAAGTGTTTCGGTTGAGATTGTAAATATCACTGTTGCATATCGGAAATTTTTTGATTGATGGATGAAGTCATAATGGTTATATGGATCATTGGTAAAGGGGTATTTGTAAATGGCGTATACTGAAATCCATTTTCTTAGTGAAGGGTTTTCGGATTCTAGCTCTTGCGCAATGTTGTTGTAGCCTGTTCCGTCGAGCCCAAACCATACACTTCGTGGGATACATTTCTGGGTTGTCATTTTTCGACCCTAGAACCGATTTGGCCAATAAATTCGGATTATTTTTCAAAGCGGAAGGGAACAGATTTATTTTGATTGCTTTTTTGGGCTGCCTACACAAAAAATCTGTGCCCTTTATTCGTTTTTCTATCGTGTCGGGTGTTCGCTAATTTTAATGCGATATTTTTATGGGAGTAGCAGAGTTTTTAAACTTTGAATTCTTTAAATGGCTATCATCAGCTGTGCCGAAGTCCTGATCTGCATGTTTTTTCAAAGCTGTTCAAGATTAAGGGTGCATCCCTTTAGCTTTAATCGTTTGATTTTCTCATCAAATGTGTACTTTGGCAGATCTTTGTTTTTTAAATCGTACTGTTGCCTAAGCAGACGAAATAGTTTTCCTATATTTTTCTTGCTTCTCTCGTCAAGACTTTCGATTAAGTCGTAACTATTGCTCGATAAAAAGGCTATTTTATTTTTAAGTGTATAGTAGGTGCTTATATTGGAGAATAATCCTTCGGCATCTGAATAATCTTCCTTCAAATATTTTGCGTAATCTTCAAATATCGATGTGAGTAAATTTTGTGCGGCTTTCTGATTTTTTAAAACGCTGCACATTTCCTGCCAGTTGCTAATAAAAAGATGGTCTCCCCAGTCGGAGCCTCGAGCAAAATATTGTCCATTTCCTTTAAAGAAATCAGATATTTCGTGAAGGTCTAAAGCGGTTTCAAAAGTGGTCTTCATTGAAGATTTTCCCAGTCATCGAAATTTTTCAATGAAAAAGGGGGCGGATTTATTTTCTGAAAAGAAGGCCAAAGGGAGGGCGTTCAATCCCTTTTGATCAAAAAGTGGCAAGCTGAAGCAGTATAGGTATGCTCAGTTTCTTGGTGAGTGATTTCACCAGAAATAGAAATCCATTATTTTTTATAAATTGAAAGTGTTTATGTGTTTATGTCATTCAGTTATATTGAGTTGCCATTTTTATCGAATAAAGAGTGGTTTTTTTCGATATTCTTTGAGTTGAGTATTAAATATGGATTTGTAGTTTTTATCAGTTTATATATTTCTGGGAAAAACTCAGAAGTAAAAAAACAATCCAGTATTATGTTTTATTGCTGATTCATTAAGCTTTAAGATTTTGTTTATTATTTCAGTGTTGGTGGTTTTTAATGCTTCTTGAAATATGTTGAGAGATGTTTGTAATTCTGAGATTCCTTGTATTTTTTCGTCTTCGTACTCGTCTATAAGTATTCCTAGTGTTGAGTTGATTTTTTCAATTGCTCCGGTCTTTACAAGGGTTGAGAATTCATCTTCGGAAAGAAAAATTTCTTCCAGATCTCCCGGTAAACATTCATCAAAGTCTAATCGATTCATTGCTTCCACGGTTACTGGCACTGAAATTGTTTTCACTTCTATGGTTCCTTGTTAAAGTGCGTAACTTCGTTGTATTCGCTTTGCGATCTGCCTGTTTGCTTTCCGTTCGGAAGCGTTTTGTTGCTAGGTACAATTCCGTCAAGGTTCAGATATTTACGTTTTCCGGGAAGTGAGGGGTCGTAAACTCTAAAATAGTTTCCATTCATGTCTTCTACTACTTCTACTCCGTTTTGAGGGTTTTTGTATATTTTCTTACCCTTATCAGTGGTGCTGATTATAGGATTGTTGCCGGCGAATTTTTCCACAGCATTATTTAAATTTGCTTTAGGCCAATTTGCAGAGTATTGAGCAGCTCGAGCTGCGCCTCCTGTCTCAGGTGCTTTTTGATCGCCCTCATTTACTTGTGGTTTTGTTGCAGCATCGTCAGCCCCCACTCCAGGCGTACAATTCTCGCCGCCTGGACAAGTACTCAGACCAAGCGGATCCACCCAACCCGTAGGATTAGGCACGTACTGATAGTTGTTCAACCCACCCGCGAGCTTGATCGGATCCGGCGTCAAAAACCGCCCAGTACCCGGATTGTAGTAGCGGTGCCGGTTGTAATGTAACCCCGTCTCGGCATCGAAGTACTGACCTTGGAAGCGCAGCGGATTATCAATCTCGCTGACGTCCAGCGCGGCGAGGTTACCGTAGGCGCGGTACTTCGCCGACCACATGATCTCGCCGCTGTAATCTGTGAGTTCTTGCGGCGTGCCGAGGTGATCAAGCTGATAGTAGAACGGCGTAGCTTTGCGTGGACCTTCGCCGTCGAGCATTGCCAGAGGGCGGAAGCTGCCAGGTTCGTAAATGTAGCTGCGGTAGCGGTTTTCCGCGCTTTCAGCGATCAATCGTTCGCCTTGCCACAGAAACTCGGTAGTGTGGCCGTCGACGGTTTTTTCGATACGGCGACCAAAGGCGTCGTATTTGTAGGATGCGGTACTGCCGCCCGGCAGGCTGACGCCGATGAGGCGGTGCTGGCAGTCGTAGCGGTATTCGGTGACGAGTTTCTGGCCGGCACCACGGCGTTCGCGGATCAGGTTGCCGTAGGCATCGTAGTCGTAATGGCGGTCGCCCTGCATCAGCAGGCGGTTGCCTTTGACGTTGGCCAGGTTCGCTGTGCCTTCGTTGTTTTGACCCAGCAGGTTACCGGCCGGATCATGGGCGAAGCTTTCCGGTGTGGCGCCGCGCACGCTGATGAGTCGGTCGAGCGGGTCGTAGTGGTAGCTGCGCTTGCCTTTGCGGCTGTCATCGATACCGGCGAGATTGCCGTTGGCGTCGTAGTTGTATCGACGCTGAAACAGGTTCTTGTCTCGCTGGCCGACTGTGTGGGCTTGCAAGCGACCCTGCTCATCGTACTGGTATTGGCTGAGCAGCAGACCTTGTTGGCGTTGCTGTTCGCGTCCGGCGCTGAACTGGTGAGCGGTCAGGCGAGAGCCATTGAGGTCGATGCTGCTCAGACGTCCGCCGGGCAGGTGACGGTAGTCAAGTTTGCTGCCATCGGGCAGGCGGCAGTGGTTCAGTTGGCCGACGCTGTCATATTCGTAACGTGTGGTGCCCCAGCCTTGGTGTTCAGTGATCAGGCGATCTTGCACATCGTATTCGTAGGCGAGTGGCCAATTGCCGTCGTCGACATTTACCAGACGACCCAGTCCGTCGTAGCTGTAGTGAATCTCTTCGCCATCGGCGAGGATTTTTACCAACAGGCGGCCAGAAGCATCGCGCTGGTATTCGGTAACGAGTTCGCTGCCGTCATCGCCGAATTCGGTTTTCTTGACCAACTGGCTGTTGAGGTCGTACTCGTAGGCAGTGCGACGACCGTCGAAGCCGGTTTCCTGTTGGATCAGGCCGTTGGCGTAGTAGTCGAGGTGATATTGCTCGCCGCGCTCGTTCTCTATTTCGGTAAGCAGCAGTCCCGCATTGTCGTAGCGGTAGCGCAGTTGGCTGCCGTCCGGATTGATGCGGCGGCTGACAAGGTGCAGGTTGTCGGCGTATTCGTAGCGAGTGATGCGGCCGAGTTCGTCACGTTCGGCGGTGACGTTGCCATAGGCGTTGTAGGTGAAGGCACGTGTTGCGCTGTGCTAGGCGGTTGGCCGCATTCCGTTGGTATTGGGTGATGGCGCGGATTCTTCCTTACGAGTGATCTGACGACCCAGTGCGTCGTAGCGATACTTCCGTTGACCTCCGTCCGGCAGACGCTCTTCCGGAAAAAGGGGACGGATCTGTTTCTGAAAAAGCGGCTAGAACAGGGGGATTTTCACTCCCTTTTGAATCAAAAAAGGGGGGCAAGCCGGAAAATAAACCTGTCCCCTTAGTCCCCCTTAGTCTCGTCTGTAAGGTCGGTGACCTGATTACTTCGCCATAGTCGCAATTTCGACTATCCACACACGCGAATGACTCATCTCAACGTTATTCTTTCACCCATTTATCCAAAGGAAGTTTCTCAGTTTTTTTTGCAAACAATTCTTTTGCTTCCCGAAGAGTCATGTGGTTTGGGCCGCTATAAGTGTCAAGGTTGCTAGTTCCATTGTCTTCCCATTTGCATAGGTCGCAAATTTCATAATTGCCAAGCACTGAAAGCGTGCGGTATTTACAGCACGGGCAAGGCATCAGAGTTTCAATTTCTCCAGATACCTCGTACTCTCCAATATTCAATTGTTTTAATTTTTTTGATAAGAATACGTTTGTTACGCCTTTATAGCTTGATGTTAGGGCAAGCAAGATAAGTTCGTCATATTTTTTATCATCGATGTCGCTAGGTAGATCGTCCCCGCTAGCAATAAGGCTCTGCAGTTGCTCTGATAGTGTGAAGAATTCAGGATTGCTCTCATCAATACTCCACCAATCGAGGAGATGAGATTCTCGCTCGTCATGGTCAAGCAAAATCAAAATTGCCTTTGAGATTTTTTTTATAGCATCGTGTCGATCAATTTTGGTCATTTTATAAACCCTTAGCCAATTCAATGGCGGATTGGAAGGCGTCGGCGCTTCTACCATCATCTCTATAAAATGTTCTAATTTCTCTGGATTTCAAGTGTCCAACAAATATTCTTCCAGTTGCTGGGTCATGTTTGATTACAAAATTTCCGACATTCGTTTCGTTAAAGCTTCCTGATTCTTTCGAGAATTCTTTCGCCTGTTTTAAGTATTCAGTTTGGCTTATGTTTCCGAATTCTTTTTGATCAATTACATGCTTTTGATAATGAGGTTGCAACTTCCCAGAAGAAAATCCCTTCCAATTGACAGATGCGGCCGCCGTTGGAACCTGCGCATCTCCTTGATTTACTCTGGCTTTGTCCTCAGGCGCCTCAGCGCCTTGGCCAGGGATGCATTTATCTCCGCCAGGACAAGTGTTCAGACCAAGCGGATCTACCCAACCCGTAGGATTAGGCACGTACTGATAGTTGTTCAACCCACCCGCGAGCTTGATCGGATCCGGCGTCAAAAAACGCCCAGTACCCGGATTGTAGTAGCGGTGCCGGTTGTAATGTAACCCCGTCTCGGCATCGAAGTACTGACCTTGGAAGCGCAGCGGATTATCAATCTCGCTGACGTCCAGCGCGGCGAGATTACCGTAGGCGCGGTACTTCGCCGACCACATGATCTCGCCGCTGTAATCTGTGAGTTCTTGCGGCGTGCCGAGGTGATCAAGCTGATAGTAGAACGGCGTAGCTTTGCGTGGACCTTCGCCGTCGAGCATTGCCAGAGGGCGGAAGCTGCCAGGTTCGTAAATGTAGCTGCGGTAGCGGTTTTCCGCGCTTTCAGCGATCAATCGTTCGCCTTGCCACAGAAACTCGGTAGTGTGGCCGTCGACGGTTTTTTCGATACGGCGACCAAAGGCGTCGTATTTGTAGGATGCGGTACTGCCGCCCGGCAGGCTGACGCCGATGAGGCGGTGCTGGCAGTCGTAGCGGTATTCGGTGACGAGTTTCTGGCCGGCACCACGGCGTTCGCGGATCAGGTTGCCGTAGGCATCGTAGTCGTAATGGCGGTCGCCCTGCATCAGCAGGCGGTTGCCTTTGACGTTGGCCAGGTTCGCTGTGCCTTCGTTGTTTTGACCCAGCAGGTTACCGGCCGGATCATGGGCGAAGCTTTCCGGTGTGGCGCCGCGCACGCTGATGAGTCGGTCGAGCGGGTCGTAGTGGTAGCTGCGCTTGCCTTTGCGGCTGTCATCGATACCGGCGAGATTGCCGTTGGCGTCGTAGTTGTATCGACGCTGAAACAGGTTCTTGTCTCGCTGGCCGACTGTGTGGGCTTGCAAGCGACCCTGCTCATCGTACTGGTATTGGCTGAGCAGCAGACCTTGTTGGCGTTGCTGTTCGCGTCCGGCGCTGAACTGGTGAGCGGTCAGGCGAGAGCCATTGAGGTCGATGCTGCTCAGACGTCCGCCGGGCAGGTGACGGTAGTCAAGTTTGCTGCCATCGGGCAGGCGGCAGTGGTTCAGTTGGCCGACGCTGTCATATTCGTAACGTGTGGTGCCCCAGCCTTGGTGTTCAGTGATCAGGCGATCTTGCACATCGTATTCGTAGGCGAGTGGCCAATTGCCGTCGTCGACATTTACCAGACGACCCAGTCCGTCGTAGCTGTAGTGAATCTCTTCGCCATCGGCGAGGATTTTTACCAACAGGCGGCCAGAAGCATCGCGCTGGTATTCGGTAACGAGTTCGCTGCCGTCATCGCCGAATTCGGTTTTCTTGACCAACTGGCTGTTGAGGTCGTACTCGTAGGCAGTGCGACGACCGTCGAAGCCGGTTTCCTGTTGGATCAGGCCGTTGGCGTAGTAGTCGAGGTGATATTGCTCGCCGCGCTCGTTCTCTATTTCGGTAAGCAGCAGTCCCGCATTGTCGTAGCGGTAGCGCAGTTGGCTGCCGTCCGGATTGATGCGACGACTGACAAGATGCAGGTTGTCAGCATATTCGTACTGGGTAATGCGCCCAAGTTCGTCTCGCTCGGCGGTGACGCGACCATACGGGTTATAGGTGAAGGCACGGCTGGCGCCACCGGGTAGGATCACCTGAATCAGACGGTCAACGGCATCCCATTGGTATTGAGTAATGGCGCCCGTTTCATCTTGGCGAGTGATTTGCCGCCCAAGTGCATCGTAACGGTATTTACGTTTCCCACCATCCGGTAACTGCTCTTCAAGCAATTCGCCGAGGTTGTTCCAACCTAACCTATGGCGGCTGCCATCCTGGTTTAGAATCTCTAAAAGACGACCTTGATCATCGTAAGAGTAATACGTTGAATTACCGTCGGGATCAATTTGTTGAGTGATATCACCTTGTTTGTTTCGTATATATTTCCAGATCGCATCGCCACGACGAACTTCGGACACAAAGCCGAATTTGTAGTCGTAAAGTGTAGGTGTGTCCTCTGGCGGAATTACTGCTTCCAATCGACCCGCGTCGTTGTACTGGTATTCCGTGATTGCGCCTAATGGATTCTTTTCGGCAACAAGACGGCCCTTTTCGTCGTAGATGTTGCTGTGTTCCGCTCCACCCGGTTCGACTTTGCTGATGAGTCTGGCGTGATCGTCATGAGTGTAGATTTCCTCACTGCCATCAGCGTTAGTAACAGTGACGCTTCCATTATCGTCCCAAGTATAGCGGGCATCCATCTGTGTAAAGTTTGCCCAATGATGGATGCATCGAGAGGATTTTCCTTCGTTCTCCCATTCCCAGAAGAAGCTCGCACCACCAGCTAGTTGCCTTTCGAGAATTACGTTTTGGTGGTTATAGGAATAAAGCTCACTTTCACCCGCGGCGTTTTTCGCTTCCACGAGGCGACTGTGCTCGTCGTATCGATAAGTGACAAGTGTTTGAATGGTGGCCCAAGCATCTTCCAGGTTGTCTGCAGGGATGAACTGCTGATAATCGACAGATACAATATGCTTGCGATCATAGCGAATTAATAATGCTCGTCCCGCACCGTTATCTACACGTTTGATTCGTCCATGAATATCGCGAGTAATATGAAGCCGATTACGATACCGGTCAGTAATTGCAATAAGTGTTGCGCCTTCGCTGTTGTACCTGAAGTGATAGAACAGCGGGCGCTCGCCTGCCTGGGTCAGAATGAGTTCAGATGGATCATCACCAATAAAGATAGCCGCTTTTGCTAGGCTATTGGTTATTGCTGACCGTTGTTCGCTAGGAAGCGGAAAGTTGGTGATGCGATTTTCATGATCTGTCCAGACAATCCCGTCGTCATTCACTTGGACTCGCTGCGCAAGAGCGTGACTCCACCCGTAGCCTAGTCCACAGTCTACTTCTGCTGCGCTAGTACGATATAGGCGGGTCCATTCGAATGGAAACAGTCCATTTAACTGGCCGTCAGTAAGCGTTAGCAGTTCCTCCCCTGTAACCATCGATACTGGGCAGCCGTTAACACAAGTTTCCCTGGTGCAGGCGACGTTTTTATCGTCGTGGTTGGTTGACTGTTTTGATTTGTCATCAACATGCTCTGAACTGCCAACTTTTGCATGGTCTTGTCGGTCCCAGCCAAGTTTGACCTTGCCCTTTTCAAAAGTCCCAGCGATCGCCCTTGTAGCGAGTTTTTTGTAGTGCTCGATCGCTTCCATGAACTTTTTAACAATACTGAATATGGATTTTACAAACCCAGAGACAGCTTCGATAACTCTTGCACCGTAGTTAACCAAGCGCACGCCGAGGTAGGCAATACCTGAGCCCTCTGCAGCGAACGTGAGAACGATCGCCAGAAGAATATCTATTAAAATAGTTACGATGGCGCTGGATATTTGTTCTGCGGTTTTTCCGGATATTACGCTGGGAGGGAGTTGTAGTAGCCAGATTCCTGACGCCTTCAGAATAAGAAAAAGTGCCGCTTGGTCGCTGGCTAGCAACATCAGCTTTTCCATCATCGCTGGTGTTTCTTTCGCTAGTCTCAACAAATCGCTCGCGCTTTCTCCCAATTCCTTTTCGAATTGTTTCGGATCCTTCAGGATCTCAAAGATTCGCTTAATGCCGTCAAATGCTGCCTTGATCGCCTCCCAACTTCCAATGAGCGTTCCCTTCATCTGGGCGAGGTAGGGGGAGGCAAGTGTTTCCTTCGGCCAAAGTGGTCTGTATTTTCTCCATTCTAAGTCGAGCCAGTCTTTTAACTGTGCGGTGAACCCGTCGTAGGAGCTAAATAGCTGATTTAGCTGATTTTTTGTTACTGAGCTTTGTACCCGAACGAAGTATTTTTTTCCTGGTACGCCCTTGTAAACACCTTTTCCATCAGCATCGAGAGTGATAGAAGTTGCTGTGCCGCCTTCTTTGGGAGTGACCTCGACCGTTATATTGCCAACGGGAATGTCGTTGACGGAGACAAATTTACTTTCGATCAGCAGTCTGCCATCCTTGGGGCACTGTGCAACCGTGGATTCGAACTCATCGTCTTTCACACTGACAGTAGCGTTCGCGCTCCCGAGCTTGATGGATCTGCTCAACCCAAAAAATGCTGGTCTATCGAGAAATTGAGGCCCCTTGTCCAGCCATTCCGCATATTTGCTTTCAGTCAGTTCTCGGTAGTCCTTCAAACTGTCCGGGAAGGTAGAGAGTTGTTTATCAACAAAGGCAACGCGATCCATCAGCCTTGCTCCAGAATCAGGTGGTTTAACAGTGCTTCTTTAAGGTTTTTCGGCGCATCCGGGCGGCGCACGAAACGGCTGACTTTCAGCTTCAGGTTGTTCTCAGGCCAAGCGTTGTAAATGTCCGGGCGGTCTTCTTCCAGCCACTGCATAAGGTTGCTGATCAGTGTCGTCGGGTTGTCCTTGGCTAAGCCATCCAGCAAATCCTTCGGCACCTCCCACCACGGCCAATCCTTCACCTTCGGCAACACCCGTGTCCCAACCTCCAGCGTCTGCCCATTAATCAGATACCGCTCAAACATCGGCATTACTTCCCCAGCCTTCTCCCCAAGCCCCTTCAGAATCGGGTAGATATGCCGCCCATCCCAGAAGCGAAAAAACACCTCGGTCCCGTCCGGCATCTTCACCTGGGTCAGGCTGCGCAGGTGTTCGAACACCTCGTTCGGTTCGGCGCGTGAGACCGCCAGCCAGCCCCAGTCGAGGGCGTCGGTTTCGGCGATCCACGGCAGGAATGCCGAGTTGGGTTTGAGTTCGGTGACGTAGGGCATCACTGGTTGCCAGGTGGAGTAGGGCGTGCCGCCCCAGATTGGCAGGAGCTGGGCGGTGGGTTCGGTCAGGTACAGGGTTTTCAGCGCGTCGGCATCGCTCGCCGCACTGATGATCAGGTACAGGCGCTCGCCAGTCTGCAGCGGCTGTTGTGCCAGCCAGTCCTTGGGTGTCAGTCGATCAGATGGCACAGGCACCTGCCTTGCATTTTTCGCATTCTTCGCAGAACGGCGCGTTGCGTTTGAGGGTGTTGATCTGGGCCGGGGTCAGAACTTGGCCGGCTTTGTCGGCGTCGGCCTGTTTCAGCACGCCGGGCATCAGCGGGGCGGCGGGAGTGCCGCTGCCGGGGCTGCCGCCGGAGTTGATGTTGATCGTCGGGCCGCTCATGGTCACGCCGCCGGCGTCGATCTTGATGAAGCTGCCGCCGCCGACCAGGGTCAGCTCGGCGCCGGCTTCGAGCACGACTTTCATGCCGCTGCTCAGGTGGATTTCCTGGCCGGCGTCGATGAACTGGCCGGTGCCGATCTTGATGTGCTGGTTGACACCCACGGTCAGGTGGTCGTTGGCGCGGGCTTCGACTTTGCGGTCTTCGTAGACGGTGTGGTGTTCTTCGGCTTTGAATTCGGTGTAGCTGTTTTGCTCGACGGTGTCGTGGCGTTCGTTGCCGACGCGGATCTTCTGGTCGTGCTCGATGTTCTCGTCCCAGTCGCGCTGGGCGTGGAGGAAGATCTGCTCCTGACCTTTCTTGTCTTCGATGCGCAGTTCGTTGTAGCCACCGCCACCCATCGAACTCAGGGTCTTGAAGGTGCTGCGGGTCTTGTTCGCCGGCAGCTCATACGGGACGGTGTTTTCCTTGTGGTACAGGCAGCCGCTGATCAGCGGTTGATCGGGGTCGCCTTCAAGGAAGGTGACCAGTACTTCCATGCCGATACGCGGGATGGCGATGCCGCCGTACTGGGCGCCGGCCCAGGCGCTGGAGACGCGCAGCCAGCAACTGGTCTTGTCGTCAGCCTGGCCTTCGCGGTCCCAGTGGAATTGCACTTTGACCCGACCGTACTGGTCGCAGTGGATCTCTTCGCCTTTGGGGCCGGTGACCACGGCGCTCTGGCTGCCGAGGATGCACGGTTTCGGGTGGCGCAGCGGTGGACGGTTCGGCACGTCCCACGGGGTCGCCTGGAAGCGGTTGCGATAGCCCTGATGGAAATCGTCTTTGAGTGCGGTGGTGTCGCTGGTCACCGACTCTTCGAGCACTTGCGGCTGTTTGCCTTCGTGCAGGACTTCGGTGAGCAGCCACAGGTCGTTCCACTTGGCCTTCGGGTGTTCGGTCAGGGCAAGGAAATGGCCGCTGACCAGCAGCGGCTGATCGCTCTTGCCTTCGGCGAGCTGGAAGTCGCTGCGGTGACGTTCGAGGGCGCGTTTGGCCAGGTGCTTGCCGCGCTCGCGGTCGATGAAGCGGCCCGGGTAGTCGTAGTCTTCGAGATCGGGCAGGGCGTCGCCACGGTTTTCGCTTTCCAGCGTCAGGCGCGGTTTTTCGAAGTCGTAATCGCGGCGCGTGGTGCGGCTGGTGCGGGTTTCCAGGCGCAGGTCGAAACGCTTGATCACCGGGTTGCTGGCGACCATGCCGGAGTCTTGCTGGTAGGCCACAGGCTTGAGTTTCGGGAACACCGTCTGGTCATCGCCGAAGACGAGCTTGTGCGCTGTAGCGCTGTGCTGGAAGTGGTAGTGAATACCTTCTTCCTCGCACAGACGCTGGATGAAATGCAGGTCCGATTCATCGTATTGCACGCAGTAGATGCGCTCGGGATAGATCGAACCGGTCTTGAATTCGTAGGCGTTGCTCTGGATGCCGTGCTCTTCGAGAACCATGCCGATGATTTTCGGCACCGTGAGGTTCTGGAAGATCCGTTGGTTGACGCGGTGTGCCAGGTACGACAATTGCGGGCGCAGGGTCACCGAATAGCGCGTCAGGCGCTTGCCGGAATCGCCCTGGGCGGCGCGGTAGATCTGGCCGTGGATGCCGCTGCCATCGGGCGACAGCTGCAGAAAGGCCGGTTTGTGCAGCAGGGTTTCGAGGTCCAGCGACGGCTGCTCACTGACCAGCTCCACCTCGAACACAAAAGGCTGGCTGATGGCTTCCCGGCCGGTCAGGGTGAATACCTGAAAATCGGCGGAGAGCCCTTCGATGGTCAGGGCAAAGTGGGTTTCATTGGCCGGCGCGAACATCCCTTGTTCCTCGTGCTGTACAGCGGCGTTCGTCGACAACCGCAAGGCGGTTCAACGCACGCGAAATTCTGGAGGGGCGTAAACAACATCGACCAGCAGGGCTGGTCGATGCTTGTAACGATCAGCCGTAATTAAACGACTGGAGCACGCCAGTCATCGGAACCCGAAGTACCGGATACTTCGTGGGTCCAGGTGATTTTGCGGTAGGTGAACTGCACTTCTTCCAGGTGGGTGAAGTGCGAGTTGCCTGGATCCTGGCAGTTGTGCATTTTGTTGTTGATGGCGACGATGATCGCGTCTTCCAGTTTGGTGGTGTAGTAGTGCTCTTGAGTACCTTGAGCAGAAGTACGGTACCACTGGATAACGATTTCGCTCATGCGCTCGCCGGAGGTCAGAGCAGCTTGCAGCAGAGGCGAAGCCTTGTCGTAGACCTTGGTGATGATCACTGGCTTGTGAACGCGCTGACCGGTTGGCTGACCGGACTGTGGGTCACGCGGGATGATCACGTCGTGGCTGAAAGCCTGAACCATGACCTGGTCTTCGTGGCCTTCCTGGTAGGTGTTGCCAACGGAGTCGGCGGTGAAGGCGCCGGCAGTGATCAGGCCTTGTTTTTCGCCGGTAACCGACATGTACGCTGGTGTTGCCATGGGGTGCTCTCCTTGCGGATAAATTTAGGGTGCCCGGGAGGCGAAATCGCCCGGTGGGTGCCTGACTGTTATCAAGGAGCGTGCCAGGTTTATCGAAGGTCCCGGCAGCCGGGGGTGAAGCAGCTCCAGCCTGCGTTATGACCGATGTTTTTTGCTGAATCGAAGTGGAAAGTGCGCAACTTCTTGCGCAGTACTGCGCAAGAAGTTGCGCACTCGGCTGCGGGCCATGTGCCTCAAGGCCTGCAGCGCGATGACCAGGGTTTTTGAGCCAGACAAGTGCGCAAGAAGTTGCGCAGTAAGGCCACGTGCCAGCGTCGAGCGCTTGAAACGATTCGCCCTGCGCGACGGTCAATCACTCACGAG
This sequence comes from Pseudomonas sp. MWU12-2020, assembly GCF_023100605.1. Taxonomy (NCBI): domain Bacteria; kingdom Pseudomonadati; phylum Pseudomonadota; class Gammaproteobacteria; order Pseudomonadales; family Pseudomonadaceae; genus Pseudomonas; species Pseudomonas sp. MWU12-2020. The sequence goes on along the minus strand of NZ_JALMEX010000001.1, from coordinate 647,716 downwards.
CGCGCCGAAGGCGTCTGCACATTACCCCCATCGAGTGAGAACGACATGAAAATCCTGATGGTTTTAACGTCCCACGATCAATTGGGTGATACCGGCAAGAAAACCGGCTTCTGGCTGGAAGAATTCGCCGCGCCGTATTACGTGTTAAAGGATGCCGGCGCGCAACTGACGCTGGCCTCGCCCAAGGGTGGCCAGCCACCGCTGGACCCGAAGAGTGACGAACCGGACGCACAGACCGCCGCGACCGAGCGCTTTCGCAAGGACTCCGCCGCCCAGTCGGCACTGTCCTCCACGGTCAAGCTGGACACGGTGAAGGCTGCGGATTTCGATGCCGTGTTCTATCCCGGCGGCCACGGCCCGCTGTGGGATCTGGCTGAAGACCGCCATTCGATTGCGTTGATCGAAGCGTTTTACAACAGTGGCAAACCAGTTGCAGCGGTGTGTCATGCGCCTGGTGTGCTGCGCCATGTCAAAGGTGCGGACGGTCAGCCGCTGGTCAAGGGCAAGCAGGTGACCGGTTTCACCAACAGCGAAGAGGAGGCGGTAGGGCTGACCAACGTGGTGCCGTTTCTGGTGGAGGATGAGCTCAAGGCCAAGGGCGGGATTTTCTCCAAGGGCGCCGATTGGTCGAGCTATACCCGTGAAGACGGGTTGTTGCTGACGGGGCAGAATCCGGCGTCGTCCGAGGAGACGGCGTTCGCGCTGTTGTCGCGGTTGCGCTAGAAGCGACATTTGATTCTGTGGCGAGGGAGCTTGCTCCCGCTGGAGTGCGCGGCGCTGCCAAAACGAGGGCCGCTTCGCAGCCCAGCGGGAGCAAGCTCCCTCGCCACAGTCAGAACAGTTTCAAGCCCAAAACCTGGGCGCACTCCTCAATCGACCGTCGCTGCGTCTCGGCGTACAACCCCAGCTCATCAATGGTCGCGCGGCCCAAGGCCTGTTCGAATGCCTGACGGTTTGAGTGTTCGCCATAGTGTGTCTGCGCGGCATCCCCAAGGTTCGACTGAAAAATCCCCGCCGCACTCACCGGCAGGAAATCTTCGTACACCAACGGTTCAGCTTTCACATGGCCATCGCGGAGCAAATCCTCCAGCGATGCCGACTTAAGGCTACCCGCTGCCAGGCCTCTTTCCGTAGGGAAGTAGCGAAAGTACGCCAGTCCCTGTTCACGCATGCCGTCGACGCTGTCAGGAAATTCGCCAAAGTGCTGAGTCATCAGCGCTTTGTAACGTGCGGCGTTGCCTTCATTGGGGAAGTCGCCGAGTTCATCGCGGGCGGCATTCAGCAAACGGTCATACAGCGCTCGCCCCTTGGGAGTCAGCGCCGCACCGCGTTGTTCGATCTCGCCGAAGCGCGCGCTGTGGCTGCCGTGGGTGTCACTCTGGTCGGTGAAGGCAATCGGCTCGTCGAGTGCCTTGAAACTGGTCTGGCGCAGGAGGATCGGGCAGTGCCGGCGCGGCGGGCCTTCGATCACTGCTTTCGGGGTGATGCCATGTAGCGGCATCTGCGCCTGGACGATGTCGATGTCCAGGGTGCGCGGGGTCAGGTGGTTGATGTGCGGGCCTTTGAACGCCACCACGTCGGCGATCAAACGGTGCTGGGCGCTGAGGGTCTGGTACTGCGCGGCGGTGACGGTTGCGCTGTGATGCCAGCGAAAGGTCTCCAGTGCCTGTAGGACGAATTGCGCCGCGTCCTCCTCATTCAGCCCACCAGTTGACTCAGACTGCTCGATCAGACGCAATGCCGTAGGGGTAAAGATCGAACGCTGGTTCAGCACCGATTCGGCAAACGCGCGCAGCTCGGGATCCTCGATCAGTTCCAGGCGCAGCAACGAGGTGAACACCCGAAACGGACTGATCTGCAGCGCCGCTTCATGCATCGCGCGAAACGCCGTGGAGTGCACCGGCACACCCGCCGGAGTCAGGTCGTAATAACCCACCGGTTGCATGCCCATCACCGCGAACAGGCGGGCGAGGGTCGCCAGCTCTGTAGCCGTGCCGACGCGGATGGCGCCGTGGCGCTCCATGTCCAGCCGTTCGATTTCACCGGTGCTGTCGAGCTGCCGTGCGATGTCCGGCTGAGCCGCCAGCACTTCGCGATTGGTCTGTTCCACCAGTTCCATCAGCGCGCCGTACAGCGGCACTTCTTCGCGGTACATGTCGGACATCGCTTTGGAGAAGCGTTGGCGGATCAGGTCGGGGCTGACGAAAGGCTGCAAGGTCATGAAAAAAATTCCTGCCACGGTCACGTAATGGATGGAGGAAAAGATCGCAGCCTTCGCCGACGCCGGCAAACGAAGAATCCTACGAACTTCATTCTGCCAACGACTGATCCACCAGTTCGATCCAGTGCAAAACCTGGGTGCGCCCGGCGCCGGCCAGATGATTCTGGCAACCGATGTTGGAGGTGACGATCAAGTCCGGGCGATCGCTCTCCAAGGCGTTGAGGCGGTTGTCGCGCAGTTGCCGGGCAAGGGTCGGTTGCGTCAGCGAATAGGTGCCGGCCGAACCACAGCACAAATGCCCGTCCGGCACCGCCGTGAGGTTGAAACCCAGCCGGGTCAACAGTGCCTCCACCGCGCCGCCGAGTTTCAGCGCATGTTGCAGAGTGCAGGGGCAATGCACGGCGATCCGGCGTTGGCTGGCGGCGCACACTTTCTCCAGAGGTTCCTGCGCGAGAATCTGCACCAGATCCAGTGTCCGTTCGCTGATCTGCCGCGCCTTGTCGGCGTAGCGCGGATCCTGTGCCAGCAAATGCCCGTAATCCTTGATGAACGCGCCGCAACCGCTGGCCGTCTGCACGATGGCTTCGGCACCGTTTTCCAGGTGCGGCCACCACGCGTCGATGTTCTGCCGGGCGCGATCGAGGCCTTTGGCCTGGGCGTCGAGGTGATAGTCCAGTGCGCCACAGCAACCGGCCTCGGCCACCGGGGTGACGCTGATCCCCAGTCGATCGAGCACCCGCGCTGTCGCGTCGTTGGTGTTCGGCGACAGGCCCGGTTGCACGCAACCTTCGAGCAGCAACACCCGCCGCGCATGGCGCGGAGCAGGGCGTGAGCCGGATGCTGACGAGCGCTGCGGCAATTTGCTTTCGAACAGGCGCGGCAGCAATGGCCGGAACGTCGTGCCGACCCGCAGCAAGCCCTTGAACACGCCGGGATTTGGCGCCAGTGCGCGCAAGCCCTCGCGCAACAGACGTTGGGCGGCAGGGCGCGGCACGGCCTTGTCGACCACTGCCCGGCCGATGTCGAGCAGGTTGTGATAATCGACGCCGGAAGGGCAGGTGGTTTCGCAATTGCGGCAGGACAGGCAGCGATCCAGATGCAGTTGAGTCTGCGCGGTGGCCGCGGCGCCTTCGAGCACTTGCTTGATCAGATAGATGCGCCCGCGCGGCCCGTCGAGTTCATCGCCGAGCAACTGGTAGGTCGGGCAGGTCGCGTTGCAAAAACCGCAATGCACGCAGGTGCGGAGGATCTTTTCTGCCTCGGCGGCGCGCGGCAGGCGTCGGGACTGTTCGCTGAGTGTGGTTTGCATGGCTAGAACTCCGCGTACATCCGGCCGGGGTTGAACAGCCCTTGCGGGTCGAGTTGCGCCTTGAGTTGCTGGTGATAACGCATCAGCGTGCGTGGCAACGGCTGAAACGGTGTGTCGCTGGCGCCATGAGTGAAGCAGGTGGCGTGGCCGCCGAGTTCCTGGGCGAGGATCTGGATGTGCTCGTGATCGGATTTCAGCCAGCGTTGCGCACCGGCCCAGTCGATCAACTGCTGGCCGGGCAAGTCCTGCGGCCCGAGATTGTTCGGCAGTGACAGGCGCCACAGCGGCAGGCCTTCGTCGAAAAAGTCCAGGCGTTGCTCGTTCAAGTCGCGCCAGAAAGCCGAGTCCAGCGGTTCGCCGCCGAGGCGTTGATGCGCAGCGGTTACCGAGCCTTCGCCACCCTCAAGGCGCAGATACAGGCTTTGCCCGTCATGACAGGCGCCGCTGATCGGCAACGGTTGCTGGCCCCATTCGGCAAGCCGCGCCAGCGCCCGGGCGCAATCGAGGTCTAGGCGGATGCTCAGGCATTGACGCGGTTTCGGCAGGACTTTCAGCGACACTTCGGTGAGCACGCCAAGGCAGCCGAAACTGCCGGTCAACAGGCGCGAGAGATCGTAGCCGGCGACGTTTTTCATCACTTCGCCACCGAAACGCAGGTGTTGGCCGAGGCCGGTGATGACTCGGGTGCCGAGGACGAAGTCGCGCACCGAACCTGACCAGGGCCGCCGTGGCCCGGACAAACCGCTGGCGATCATCCCGCCCACCGTGGCGCTGTCGCCGAAGGCCGGCGGCTCGCAGGGCAACATCTGCCCGGCCGCGTCGAGCGCCGCCAGCAACTCGCGCAACGGCGTGCCGGCGCGCACGCTGACCACCAGCTCCGTCGGTTCATAGCGCACGATGCCGCGATGCGCGCGGACGTCGAGCACTTCACCGGCCACCTCGCGGCCGAGAAACGCCTTGCTGTTGCCGCCCTGAATCTTCAACGGCGTGGCGTTGGCCCGGGCCTCGTTGACCTGATCGAGCAGCGCGCCGCTGGCGTCGAAATCAGCCATCAGAAGCGCTCCAGTTCGGGGAATGGCAGGTGCCCGGCATGAATGTGCATGGCGCCGAATTCCGCGCAGCGATGCAGGGTCGGGATGTTCTTGCCGGGGTTGAGCAGGCCTTGCGGGTCGAACGCGGCTTTTACCGCGTGGAATAGCGTCAGTTCAGCGCTGTTGAATTGCGCGCACATCTGATTGATTTTTTCGCGGCCGACCCCGTGTTCGCCGGTGATGCTGCCGCCGACCTGCACGCACAGTTCGAGAATCTTCCCGCCCAGCGCTTCAGCGCGATGCAATTCGCCCGGTTGGTTGGCGTCGAACAGGATCAATGGGTGCATGTTGCCGTCGCCGGCATGGAACACGTTGGCCACGCGTAAGCCGTATTCGGCGCCGAGGCGGGCGATGCCTTGCAGCACGCCGGGCAACTCGCGGCGCGGGATGGTGCCGTCCATGCAGTAGTAGTCCGGCGACAAGCGACCGATCGCCGGAAAAGCGTTTTTGCGCCCGGCCCAGAAGCGCACGCGCTCGGCTTCATCGCGGGCCTGACGCACTTCGCTGGCACCGGCCCGGGTCATGACCTCGCGGACCCGCAGGCAATCGTCGTGGACATCGGCTTCGACGCCATCGAGTTCGCACAACAGGATGGCTTCGGCATCGACCGGGTAACCGGCGTGGATGAAGTCTTCGGCGGCGCGGATGGCGAGGTTGTCCATCATCTCCAGGCCACCGGGAATGATCCCCGCGGCGATGATGTCAGCCACGGCGCGGCCAGCCTTTTCCACTGAGTCGAAACTGGCCAGCAGCACTTTGGCGACCTGCGGTCTGGGCAGCAGTTTGACCGTCACTTCGGTGATGATCCCCAGCAAGCCCTCGGATCCGGTGAACAGCGCCAGCAAATCGAAACCCGGCGAATCGAGGGCGTCGCTGCCCAGCGTCAGGCGTTCGCCTTCGATGGTCAGCACTTCGATTTTCAGCAGGTTGTGCACGGTCAGGCCGTATTTGAGGCAATGCACGCCACCGGCGTTTTCCGCGACGTTGCCGCCGATCGAGCAGGCAATCTGCGAAGACGGGTCCGGCGCGTAATACAGGCCGAACGGCGCGGCTGCCTGGGAGATCGCCAGATTGCGCACCCCGGGTTGCACCCGCGCGGTGCGGGCTGCCGGGTCGATGTGCAGGATGTTGTTGAACCGCGCCATCACCAGCAGCAGGCCTTTTTCCAGCGGCAGCGCGCCGCCCGACAACCCGGTGCCGGCGCCACGGGCAACCACCGGCACGTTGTGTTGATGACAGAGCTTGAGCAGGGCCTGCACCTGATCGAGTCGCCGGGGCAGGGCCACCAGCATTGGCGTGGTGCGGTAGGCCGAGAGGCCGTCGCACTCGTACGGCTTGAGTTCGTCTTCGCGCCAGAGAAGGTCGAGGTCCGGGATTGCGTGCTGCAGGGTTTTCAGCAGTTCAGCCTTGTTCACCTCCGGTAGCGGGCCATCGAGGCGTTCGTCGTAGAGAATGTTCATTCCGACCTTCCGAATCTTTGTCGCCGGGACGGTTTTTTGTGGCGAGGGAGCTTGCTCCCGCTGGGCTGCGCAGCAGACCTGAGATTGGTGCCGTGTCGAGGCAGGCAAGTTGCTTTCGCTGGATCAGGGCCGCTTCGCGCCCCAGCGGGAGCAAGCGCCCTCGCCACAAGGACTGTGGTGGCTGTCATCGCTGATTGCCCAGAAACTCCCGATACAACCGCGCGGTATTCCCCGGCTGTTCGACCATCGGCATGTGCCCGACGCCGTCCCACACTTCGACCCGCAAATTGGCGATACCCTTGCTCCACACCGGCACGCTGCTGACGTCGATCAAGCGATCCTTGCGGCCCCACAACAGCAGCGCCGGGCATTTGATCTCGGCCAGTTTCGGCTCCATCGGCGGGCTGGCACGAAAGTCGCGGAAGATCTCTTCCAGCTCGTCACGCTGGCGTTGGTAACGTTGGGCGATGGCGTCCAGTACCAGCCCGGGCACCCACGGTGGCGAGGCCATGGTCATGGCATAAAACTGCCGGAACTCTTCCCTCGAATTGATCAGGAACGGGTTATGCCCACGAGCCAGATGGCGCTCCATGTCGCTGGCTTCCGGCGCGGTGACGCCGGCCGGGTCGATCAGCGCCACCGAGGTGATCCGCTCGGGATAGGTCGCCGCCAGCCAGGCTGCAATGTAGCCACCCATCGAGTTGCCGATCACGTGGACCTTCTCCACGCCGCAGACGTCGAGCAGTTGGATCATGCGCTTGGCCTGAAGCGGAATGTCGTAGCCGCCACCGGCCTTGAACCCGGTTTCACCGTGGCCGGCGAGGTCCGGGATGATCACCCGGTACTGGCGGACAAAGTGCCTGGCGAAGCGCAGCCACAGATTTTTCTCGGCGCTGTAGCCGTGCAGCATCAGGATCGCGCTGGCCGCCTCATAGGGGCCACCTTGCCAGGTCGACACCGTCATTTCGGCAATCGGCACCTCGATTTTGTGCAACTTGTACAACTTGGCCTCGAGCGCCGTGCTCAGGTCATACAGCCAATGCCCGACCGCCGGGTAACTCAACCAGCTCCAGGCCACGAAAACCGCGAGAGCGACAAACAGCACAAGCATCGACGTCTTCCTTTTACGTGTTCAGGACAGAATGTGGTCAGCCGGTTTCAGCGCCCGGGTCAACCGGTAGTAGCTGAAACTGAAGCCCGGAAATATCGCGATCACATGACCGCTCTTGCTCTGATACCAACTGTGACAGCCACCGGACTTCCATACCGTGCGTTCCATCTCACGGTGGATCATTGCAGTGTAGGTACGTTCCGCCTCGGGGCGAACTTCGATGCTGTGCAGGCCTTTTGACTGCAAGGTGTGGATGCAGTCGAGGATGTAGTTCATCTGCGCTTCGATGATGAACAGCGCCGAGGTATGCCCGATGCCGGTGTTCGGGCCGGTGACGATAAACAGATTGGGAAAGTCCGGCAGGCTGGTGCCCAGGTAGGCGCGCGGGTACTGCGCCCAGACATCCTTGAGTTGCACGCCGTGCTTGCCGGTCACCGGATAGGAGACCACGCCGTCGGTGGCGTCGTAGCCGGTGGACCAGACAATCAGGTCGACGTCGATGTGTTGGCCGTCCTGGGTGAGGATGCCGGTTTCGTCGAGCGCGGCGATGCCTTGCTCGCGGCTGTGCAGTGTGACGTTGGGCCGGGTCAGCGCCGGATAATAGGTGCTGGAGAGCAGGATGCGCTTGCAACCGATGGTGAAGTCCGGGGTGAGTTTTGCGCGCAATACCGGGTCCGGCACCTGTTGCTTGAGAAAACGCAGGGCCTGGCGCTGGACCAAATGAATCGCCGGTTTTGAATATTTGAAGGCGATGACCCGGGTTTCGAATTGCCAGTAGAGCAGCCAGCGCAGCAGCTTGTAGGCCGGTTTCACCCCCAGCAGCCAGCGCTGGAAACGGCCGAAGCGGCGATCGGCGCGCGGCAGCACCCAATGTGGCGTGCGCTGGAACACATGCAGTTGCTCGACCTCAAGGGCTATCGCCGGAATGACCTGCGCGGCACTGGCGCCGCTGCCGACGATGGCCACGCGTTTACCCTTGTAGTCGTAGCTGTGATCCCAATTGTTTGTATGAAACGTCTTGCCCTGAAAGCGATCCAGGCCGGGGAAGGGTGGGATCACCGGTTGGCTCAACGGCCCGGAGGCGTTGATCACGAACTGCGCGTAGAAAATCCCTTGGCTGGTGTGCACCGCCCAGCGCTTTTCGGCGTCGTCCCATTCGATGCGTTCGACGTTGGTTTGCAGCTCCACGCGTTCGCGCAGACCGAAGCGCTCGATGACGTGTTCGGTGTAACGATGCAATTCGGCCTGGGCTGCGAACATCTGCGTCCAGGGAAATGGTGCAAACGACAGCGAGTAGAGCGGCGACGGCACATCCACTGCCGCGCCGGGGTAGGTGTTCTGGCACCAGGTGCCGCCGAAGAAATCCCGTCGTTCCAGCAGGCGAAAATCGTCGATCCCGGCCTTGAGCAAGTTGACCGCCGCACATTGGCCGCCAAATCCGCTGCCGATGATCAACACTCGGTAGGTCTGCATGGGCCTCCTTCTTATAGTCGTTTTTCCGTTTTCGTCCTTTCAGGTATAGCTAAAAATTTGCATTGTGGGAGCGGGCTGGCCGGCGATGGCTATTTAACGGCTGCCTGTTAGACTTCAGCACATCCGTCTGACGGTGTTCGCAGGTTCCGTTGAGTGCTCGAGGCCCTTATGCGAAACAAGGGGGGAAAGGGACTTTCATTGGCCAGGAGGCTTTATACATCGCGAACCCTCGGGCTGGTGCTGGGGCTGTTGTGCGTGAGCGCGGCGATGTACCCGCTCGACCCGCCGCTGTGGGTCTGGGCGTTGATGCTGTTCAATGGCTTGCTCTGGCCGCACTTGGCGTTTCAATGGGCCCGACGTGCCAGCGTTCCTTACCATGCGGAACACCGCAATCTGTTGGTTGACGCCTTTATGGGCGGCTTCTGGGTCGCCGCCATGCAGTTCAATCCGCTGCCCAGCGCCACCACCGTTTCGATGATGGCGATGAATAATGTCGCCATCGGCGGTTTGCGTTTTCTCGCGGCGGGCCTGGCGGCGCAGATCCTCGGGATCGGCGTCGGCCTGGTGGTTTTCGCCCCGGCGTTTATCCCGCAAACCTCACCCTTGCAGCTGTATGCGTGCCTGCCGTTGCTGATGCTGTACCCGTTGGCGCTGGGCTGGATCTGCTTTCGCCAGGCCTCCACGCTGGGCCTGCACAAACGTGAGCTGCTGGCTTTGAGTCGCACTGACAGCCTAACCGGGCTGCTCAATCACGGCGCCTGGAAGGATCAACTGGAAGTCGAATTTCAGCGTTGCCGCCGACAGAAGCAAGGCGCGGCGATTGCGTTGATCGACATCGACCATTTCAAGGCGATCAACGACACCTATGGCCACGTGGCAGGTGACATCGTGTTGCGCCAGTTGAGCAAAATGCTCAAGCAGAACCTGCGTGCGGCGGACGTCGCCGGGCGCTATGGCGGCGACGAGTTCTGCGTGATCCTGCCCGACCTGCCGCTGTTCAATGCTGCGCAGGCCATGGAAGCCTTGCGCGAGCGTTTTGCCACCCTGGGTTACGAGCAGAACCCGGCGCTCAAGGTCAGTCTGAGCATTGGTCTGGCGGCGTACGATCCGGGCCATGGCGACGCAACCCGTTGGCTCAATGAGGCCGATCAGGCGCTGTACGAGGCCAAGGCGACCGGGCGCAATCGCGTGATCTGCAACAGTGACGATCTGCCGAAGCAGGAACTGCTCGATTCGGTCTGATCTATCACCGCCGTCCCCTGTGGGAGCGGGTTTGCTCGCGAAGGCGTTCTGTCAGCGGCATTGATGTCGGCTGACACTCCGCTGTCGCGAGCAGGCGAAGGCCTACAAGTGTTCGGTGTCGGCCGCAGAGATGTCGCATCCGGTATAGAGCCTTGCGTCGATGTCAGGTACGGTTTGAGTCCCCCCGACGCGAAACAAGGATCGATTCATGACGTTCGCATTTCCCCGCTCGCTGCTGGCCGCCAGCCTCGGCCTGTCACTCGCCTTCAGTGCTGCCGGCGCCTTCGCCGAACCGCACAAACAAGTGCTGGCCGACGCCGAACAGTATCAACCCGAAGCCCTGAAACTGCTGGAACGGCTGGTCAATATCGACTCCGGTTCCGGCTATGAGCCTGGGCTCAAGCAAGTCAGCGAGATCGCCATCGACGAGTTGAAAAAACTCGGCGCCACCATCGAGCTGGTGCCCAATGCCCCGGAAAAATCCAATCACGTGCTGGCCACCTTCAAAGGCACCGGTAAAGCGAAAATACTCCTGATGGCGCACATGGACACGGTGTTCAAGGAAGGCTCCGCCGCCGAGCGCCCGTTCCACATCAAGGACGGGCGTGCCTACGGGCCGGGGGTGATGGACGACAAGGGCGGCATCGTCGCCGGGATCTACGCGTTGAAGATTCTGAAGAGTCTCGACTTCAAGGACTACGCGCAAATCACCTTCCTGCTCGATGCCAGCGAAGAAACCGGCTCGGACGTCGCCACCGACCTGATCAAGAAAACCGCCAAGGCGCATGACGTAACCCTCAACCTCGAACCGGGGCGGCCGGCCGATGGTCTGGTGGTGTGGCGCAAGGGCAGCGCGACGGCGCTGGTCGAGGTCAAGGGCAAAGCGGCGCATGCCGGGGTCGCACCGGAACTGGGGCGTAACGCGGCGATGGAAGCGGCGCACCAGATTCTGCAGTTGGGCAAACTCGGCGACGAGGCGAAGAAAACCACGATCAACTTCACTGTGCTCCAGGCCGGTGATCGCACCAACGTGATCCCGGATCATGCGACCGCCAAGGCTGACGTGCGCGCAGCCGTGCCGGAAGAATTCGACCGGATCGAGAAAGACCTGGCGCGGGTGTCGCAGGACAAGCTGATTCCGGAAACTGAAGTGACCACCAGCCTCAAGCGCGGGTTGCCACCGATGCCGCAGACGGCGGTGTCGGATCGCTTGATGGCCATGGCCCAGGGGATTTACGGCGAGATCGGCCGCAAGTTGACCGAGGAGGGCAGTGGTGGGGCGGCGGATGCCAGCCTGTCAGCCGGCGTGGGCACGCCGACGCTGGATGGTTTCGGGATAGTCGGCGGCAATATTCATACGCCGGAGGAATACGCCGAAGTGGCGAGCGTGACGCCACGGATTTATCTGTTGTCGCGGATGATCATGGAGCTGGCCAAGCGCTGACTGGTGCTGCAACTGACGCTTTCGCGAGCAAGCCCGCTCCCACAGAGGATCTTCAGTGAACACAGCATTGGTGTTCGACACAGATCCACTGTAGGAGTGAGCCTGCTCGCGATGGCGTCACGCCGGCCGACGCACTACTTCTTGACCCTCATAGTGCGCCGGGCTAGCAAGAATCAAGCGGATTGCGGCATGTTCCAGAACTGCTTGATTTCGTGAATGTTGCCCACGTTGTACCGTGGAATGATGCCTGCACATGGCGATGCCGCAGCGGTTGCAACCGGTGTGTTGATGACGTTGGCGCCGGCGTGCAGCAGTGGGGTGTGGTTCCAGTTATCGAGTTGCTTGTTCATGCAGATTTCCTTTCTGATTGAGTGAGCAGTGAAGTCTGCTCACGTTGTAGCCGGGACAGCAGGCTGTCATAGAGCGCTGTCTCCTGGCGGGCGATGCCGGGATAAGTCGGCACCAGATTGTCGTCGAAGCACCAGGCTTCTTCGGTTTTGGCTGCCTGCGGAGGATGAATAAGCAAACTCAGCGAGGCGGACATCGTTTCAGGGGGTAGCTGTTTGTGTACTTCCTTTAGTGGAAGCATGTGCAGCACCTCACCCGGAATAAGTTTAAGGATTCGTTCTTCGCCGAACTCGGGCCTTCTGCCAGCCTGCAGCGGCGCCTGATTCAGAATCTCTCGCGAAACGGTGGTGTAGCCGTCACCGCTGTAACCCACGCAATAGAGTTCGAAGTCATGGCTGTGGTTGAGGTCGTAGATAAAGGTTTCCCTTTCATCCCGTGACGTGACCGGCGACCAGAAACCCAGGCGAACGGTAAACAGATCGTTGGAGTGCAGGACAAATGCATAGGCCCCGTAAAGCCTGTTTTTGGTACTGAAACCGTCCTGTTGAATCGTGGTGTAGAGGTGTTCGCTCAACAACGTGCGGTTAGTTGCCAGTTGACGCAGATCTTCCACGATCTTCGAACTGTCCGTCTGCAGGTCGTAAGTCGCCATACGCTCGATAAATGTCTGCAGTTTCATGCCGCCTCACACTGGTCGAGTAAATGGTTCAGGCGACTGTCTTGCAGGTTTCTCAACAGCGGGGCGCAATTCAGCGCGGTCTGTCGATCCGTTCTACTGATCATCTGAAAGGCCTTCCAGGCGACAGCGGGGTGATAGTGATAAATCAACTCCTGGGCCACTTTGCAGGCTCCGGGGTCCTGTGCCGCTTCAAGCAATTCAAGACTCACCAGAAAGCGCGCGGCGCTGTCGTCATGAGGGAACCAGCCGATTTTGCGCAATGAGCGAGGGTCGAACACACTGATGTCTGCGGTTCTATCGGGCAGATTGATGCTGCCGATAAACGCCGGGTGCCCGTTTCCTTCGGGATTGCTGTCGTACAGCGTTTTGCTGCCGTCGATGAACAACGGATTTTCGGCATCCACGATCACCTGCTCTGCGCGAGTCAGATATTCACCGTCCAGCCGATAAAGCTGAATGGAATACGATTGCCCGTTGATGGCGAACAAAACGCTGTTTCCGGGTACGGAATAGAACTGCTCAGGCGCGGGTGCGTTATCAGGTGCCTTGAGGCTGATGTTTCCATCTTTGGTGCAATATAACGTCAACGTTCCAGTGTGGATGTTCGTCGCTTTCATGATCGCGGCGTGACGGGATAAATTCTCGGTATCTGTTGCAGGTTCGGATAACTGGTCGGCCAGACGCTTTACTTCGTTCCCCATGTTTGTTGTCTTGATGCAGGTAATAAGCTGGTCAGGCGTCAAGTCTGGGTTGAGCAGGTTTTTTATCATGGGAAGTCGCTTTGTTTTTGTGCTGTCAAATGTACGTTTGCGAATATTTGATCAGGCGCAATAATCAGGGTTTGTTATTTTGTTTTGGTAAGCAGATGTCAGCGCTGAAGTTGCCTGAACGCTGACATCTGCGGTACAGCCCCGGGGGTTAAGCCTGAGCGGGCAGCGTACGGAGTTTCTTGATCTCGTGAAGGTTGCCGACGTTAAATCGCAGGCCGTCCCAGCCCGGGCAGTTGGCCGCGTGGGCGGACTTGGTTGGCATGTTGATGACTTTGGTTTCTGCGCGCAGCAGAGGAGTTGTTTGCCAATTGGCAGTAACGGTTTTCATGACGAATCCTTGTCGTGAGTTGAGCGGAATATTGCTCGGTATATAAATTTAAGTTTGATATTCGGGTGTTAAACTTTTTGCTGTTTAACGGTTTGCGATTATAGGGAGGCGATAGTTAATATCAACTCAGTAGTTGTTGTTAAATGTTGGTGTTTGTTTGTGGGTGTGTATCGCTGGGTAGAAGTTGACGGCGTTTAATTCGCCTGTCCTCGCAACTGGCCGGTGACATTGCGTCTACCGGCCATCTTTAGAGTTGCCCGAGGCTCTTCGGATCAGAGGGCAATCATTCCTTCACGCTCATGTATTCCTTCGCCCAGAGAATGTAATCCTCAGGCTGGGTGTAGGTGTGCGTGAGTTCCGTGGCGCTCAGGTCGGAGGCCTGGGTGAAGATCTGCCGCTGTTCGCGCAGGCTGTCGTACGTTGCCTTGATCGCCGCGAAATAGGCGCCATGGCCGTCGATGGTCACGCGTACGCCGAGTTCAGCCAGGCGCTTGTCGTCGCGCAGCGCCGGGTTGCCGTAAGTGACCAGCATCAGCGGGACGCTCAGATGCTCGGCAATTTGTTCAAGCTGATCGAAGTCCTGCACGCCGACCATGCAGATGCCATCGGCACCGGCAGCCTGGTATTGCTTGGTACGGCTGATGATTTCCTGATTTGGCAGGATCCCGGCGTTGGTGCGGGCGATGATTGCCATTTCCGAATCGACCCGGGCTTCCAGCGCCGCGCGGATCTTGCCGACGCCTTCGGCGACCGAGATCAGGTCGGTGGATTTGCGGCCGAATTGCGCCGGCAGCAGGGTGTCTTCGATGGTCAGGGCGGCGACGCCGGCGCGTTCCAGTTCGACGATGGTGCGCATCACGTTAAGGGCGTTGCCGTAGCCGTGGTCGGCGTCAGCGATCACCGGCAGTTGGGCGACGCGGCCGATGCGGGTGGCCTGTTCGGCGAACTCGCTGAGGGTGATCAGGGCAAAGTCGGGGGCGCCCAGCACTTGCAGCGAGGCGACGGAGCCGCCGAGGATCCCCACTTCAAAACCCAGGTCAGCGGCAATGCGCGCGGACATCGGATCGAACACCGAGGCGGTGTGGTAGCAGGTGTCCGAAGCCAGCAATTGACGGAAGTTACGGCGCAAATCTTGATGGGAAAGCCTGGTCATACGAGTTCCACCAATACAAAGGAATGGAACGGCTTGAGCAAAGGTGTCAACGCCGAAGAATGAAAAGGCTATCACGCGAATGGGTCAAGGTTCATGACGAATTTGCGAGTGAGGCGTTGATGATGGTTCCAGCGGCTGAAAGGTTTCATCTGCAATCAGCGGATTTCCAGTGGCAGGGCCCGAGTTCAGGCCGCTACCGCCTGTTGCTGTTGCCTGGGCAGCAACGCGGCGCGCACCGAATTGCCCGGTTGCAGTTGCAGGCGCTTGGCGGTGATGCGGTCGACCACCAGGGTATTGCCGACCAGACGACCGGCGGCCACGGTGATGCGGCAGTTCTCCAGGCGACGGTTGTGGATCAGCCATAAGGGGGCCTGTTCGTCTGGCGTGCCTAGGCTCAGAGTCAGCGCCAGGCTGTCGCGCACGGTACGAATGCCGCCGATCGGCGCTTCGATCACCGGGCCGCCGTCGAAGATGTCGATGTAGCCCTTATGCGTGAAACCTTCTGCGCGCAGGATCTTCAGCGCCGGTTCGGTGTTGGGGTGCGGTTGGCCGATGACCGCTTGCGCCTGCTCGGTGAGCATGCAGGTGTACAACGGCTGGCGCGGCATCAGTTCGGCGATGAACGACTTGTTGCCCAGGCCCGACAAGTGGTCGGCGTGACTGAAATCCATCTTGAAAAAGTGCCGGCCGAGGCTGTCCCAGAACGGCGAGCAACCGAGCTCATCGGCACTGCCGCGCAGTTCGGCGATCATCTTCTCGCCAAACAGCTGCGGGAATTCGGCGACGAACAGCAGGCGCCCCAACGACAGCAATCGACCGTTGCTGCCATGGCGGTGTTCAGGGTGCAGGAACAGCGAACACAGTTCCGACTGGCCCGTCAGCTCATTGTTGAGAAACAGTGTAGGGATCTGCCGCGAAATGCCCAGATCCGGTGCCGAACTCACGGTCAGGCCGACCCGGTAGTTGTACCACGGCTCGCGCAGGCCGACCGCGCCGGTCAGGGCGCTGACGCCGACCACACGCTGGTCGTCGTCTTCGAGCACGAACAGATAATCGGCATCGGCGCGTTCTACCTGTTCGGCGAACGCGCGCTGGGCCCAGCGCACCCGGTGGGCGAGGCGATCCTCATTGGCCGGCAGGGTGGTGAACCCCGGGCCGGCCTGTTGCACCAGGGTCATCAGCGCTGGCAGGTCGCTGACTTTGACCGGACGGACGATCATGCGGTAACTCCTTGTACGCGCCTGTTCGGGCACTGTCGTTGGGTGTGCAGCCGGGGGCGGTTCACAGGGCTATCAGCCTGATCGTGCTGCCATCGGTGACCTTCAGTGCGGCACACAGATCCGGCGTCAGCGACAGCGGTTGCTCAGGCTGGTAATCCAGTTCGGCGACGATGGCCCGGAAGCCGTGCAGTGCGTCGTTGCTCACCAGATAACGGCCACGCGTGTCGATCGGCGCTTGCTGGCGCACGGTGGCGGTCTGGCTGTGGGCGATCGAACGGATGTTCGCGGTGCGCGCATACAGGGTTGGACCCGCATCGAACAGATCGATGTAGCTGTTGGTTTCAAAGCCTTCACGTTCGAGGATGTCGAACGCTTCCTGGCCATCCGGGTGAATCCGGCCGATGCATTCCTGCGCCGCCAGGGGCAGCATCGGCACATAAATCGGGTACTGCGGCATCAGCTCGGCGAGAAATGTGCGACTTTGCAGACCGCACAGGCGCTCGGCCTCGACGTAGGGCAGGTCGAAGAAATGCTTGCCCAGTGCATCCCAGAACGGCGAATGGCCGTTCTCGTCGCTGTAGCCGACGATTTCGGTGATCACTGCATCGGCGAAACGTTGTGCGTGAGCGGCGATGAACAGCAGCCGCGCCCGCGACAGCAATTCGGAAAAGGCGCTGCGCACCAGCGCGTTGTCGATGTGAAAACCGCGCAGCAGGGTGTGGTCGTTGAGGTCGTGACACAGCGACAGCGCCGGCACCCCGTGCTCGATGTTCAGCTCCCGCGAGGCACTAGTGAAGTGGCGGTTGCGCAGGCTGTAGAACGGTTCGTTGAAACCGGCAGTGGCGAGGATCTCCGAACAGCCGACCAGTCGCTGAGTGTCGAGGTCTTCCAGGACGAAGAAGTAGTTCTCCGGGCCTTGCGCCTGAATGTCACTGTCGAACGAGGTGCAGGAACCGGCGATTTTTTCGCGCAGGCGTTCGCTGTCGTCCGGCAGCGACGTAACGCCGACCAGACTGTCGCGGGCCAGTTGCTGTAATTGCGGCAGGTCGGTTGGCTCGACTGGGCGTAAGACCAGCATGGATGCACTCCTGTATCAAAGGGTCCGGTGATCCCCACCGAACCTGACTATCACTGTCGGTTGCCACGCTTTAAAGCGGCGGTCGCCTGATTTGTTGTCAGACGCCGCTCTTTTTCTTGTCAGCCATTGCTCGGGTCAGGCAGCGCGGTGCTGGCGCCGAGTTTGTTCAGGAAGAACAGGTACACCAGACCCAGAGCGATCCAGATCAGGCCGAGTTTCTGCGCATCGACGCCCATGTTGTACATGATGGCGGCGACGATGATGAAGCCGATCACCGGGCAGATCAGATGGCGCACGACCTGACCGGACTTCTGCCGACGCCAGTAGTAGTTGATCACTGTCAGGTGCAGCAGCATGAAACCGCTGAGGGCTCCAAAGTTGACCAGCGAGGTCAGGGTGTCCACCGAGTTGATGAACAGGTAGCAGATCACCAGCGACAGCACCGCCACCAGATAAATGCTCAGGTACGGGGTGTTGTGCTTCGGGTGCACCTTGGCCAGCACTTTCGGCAACTTGCCATCGCGGGCCATGCCGAACAGCAGGCGCGACACCGCGGCTTGCGAGGTGATCGCCACCGCAACGCCCCAGGCCAGCGCGGTTGCAACACCGGTCAGGGTTGCCAGCCAGCTGCCGGCCGCGATTTCGGCGATTTCATAGAACGCGGTGTCGGCGGATTTGAAGCCCATGCCGGCGGCCAGATCGGTGGCGATCCAGGTTTGCGCTACGAAAATCACGCCCATCACCACCAGGGTGATCAGCGCTGCCCGGCCGACGCTTTTGCCCGGGTCACCCTTGATTTCTTCGGCGAGGGTCGAGATTGCATCGAAGCCGAGGAACGACAGTACGGCAATCGACACGGCCTGCATCAGCAGGGCGAAGTTGAACGTTTCCGGGTGATACAGCGGCGCCAGGGTCAGCTCGCCGTTACCGCCGCCGTTGTGCAGGGCATTCCAGGCGTAGAACAGGAAGATCCCCAGCACCACCAGCTGCGCCAGCAGGAAAATGATGTTCATCCGTGCTGTGAAGGTGATGCCGCGCAGGTTGACGAACGTCGCGCTGACCAGGAACGCCAGAATGAAACCGACCTTCGGAATGTCCGGGTACAGATGGTTGAGGGCCATTGCCGCATAGACGTACAGCAGCGGCGGAATCAGCAGGTAGTCGAGCAGCATCAGCCAGCCGGCGATGAACCCGACGTGTTGATTGAGGCCGCGTTGCGCGTAGGAATATACCGAACCGGCGATCGGAAACGCCTTGGCCATGCTGCCGTAGCTCAGCGCGGTGAACAGCATCGCGACCATGCCGATGATATAAGCCAGCGGCACCATCCCGGGTGCCTCGGCATTGACGTAGCCATACACGCCGAAGGGGGCGATGGGGATCATGAAGATCATCCCGTACACCACCAGGTCGGTCAGTGTCAGGCTACGTTTCAACTCCTGTTTGTAGCCGAACTGTTCTATTTCCATGAAGCGCAACTCCTTGTCAGCCTATCGAACGTTTTTAGTTGTTATATCGGTCCATCGTTTACAGCGTCAGCAGTCTTTACAGCAGTGGTGCCAGGCGTTCGGCCCACAGCGATACCGCTTGTGGGGTGCGCAGCAGATCGTTGCGCACCTCGATCAACACCGATTCCAGTCCTCGGGCATCGCCATGCACCGGCACGGTCATGTCACCCAGCGGATCAATCCGGTACGGCTGGTTGCCCGCGACTTTCAGTGGGTGCTGGCCGAGGCCATCGATCACCCGCTGGGCGTACGTTTTGGCCTGACCGAACAGCACGCCGACTTCCAGCGGGCGCGGCTGGCCGTAATACACCGGGGTAAAACTGTGAATCCCTACCACCCGTACCGCTTGGCCTTGTGCGACGCGTTGGTCGATCAGGGTCTGCAGCCGGGCGTGAAACGGTTTGAACAAGCTCTGGCGCCGGTACTCGCGAGTGGCTTCGTCCAGGTCGCGGTTGCCGGGCACCTGATAAATCTCGCTCTGCGCCGGAATGCTGTCGGGGGCATGCCGGGGCCGATTGAGGTCGATCAGCAGCCGTGAATAGTTGGCGCTCAACAGCGTCGCGCCGAGTCTCTCCGAGAGCTTTTCAGCCAGTTGCAGTGCGCCGATGTCCCAGGCGATGTGCTCGCGCGCGGCTGCATCGTCCAGGCCCAGATTGTTCAGGGCCTCGGGGATGTAGCGGCTGGCGTGCTCACACACCAGGATCAACGGATACGATGAATCTTCGCGGCTCAGGTTGTAGACCGGGCGGGTGTACAACCCCTGCTCGGCGGATTCAGTACAGGCGTGCATAGTGCTCACACAGGTCAGCGGGCGAGAGCTGTTCCGTCAGCGCCAGTTCCTCGGTTTTAAGGGCGTGGTAAGTGTCGAGCAACGGCTTGGGCAGCCATTGATTGAAGGCGGCACTGTCACGCAGGCAATCCAGCGCCTGCGCCAGCGAGGCGGGCAGGGCAACGATGCCCCGGGCCTTGCGTTGCTCGTCGTTGAGTGAATCGGGAATGTCGTCGGTGATCGCGTTCAGCGCCAGGCGCTGTTCGATGCCCAGGCGTCCGGCAATCAGCAGCGCGGCCATCGCCAGATGCGGCGAGGCGGTAGCGTCCATGGCGCGGAATTCGAGGTTGTACTGCGCGGCCACGGATTTACCGCCCAGGCTCACGGTCGGACAAATGCGCAACGCCGCTTCACGGTTCTGCTGTCCCAGACACGCATAGGACGCGCTCCAGTGATGCGGCTGCAAGCGTTCATACGAAACCGGCGTCGGCGCGGTGAACGCACACAGCGCTGGCAGGTAATGCAGGATCCCCGCGGCCCAATGCTGGCCGAGGGTCGACAGACCGTTGCTGGTGCCGGCGTCGTAAAGCAGCGGCAGACCTTGCAGGTCGAGCAGGCTGACGTGCAGGTGCACACCGTTGCACACCGCGTCGGCCTTGGTTTTCGGCGCGAAACTGACGTCGACGCCCATTTGCCGTGCGATCTCGCGAGTGATCTCGCGCACGTTGACCGCACGATCCGCCGCCGCCACACCGAGCGTCGGCCGGCAGGTGATTTCGTATTGGTGCTTGCCGTATTCGGGCAGGAACATTTCCGGTTCGACGCCACCGGCGCGCAGGGCGCTGAGCAGCCAGCCGCCGAATTCGGCGCCCTGACGCTGGGCTTCAAGGGAAAACGCCAGATGCTCGGCAAAACCGGCATGCAGGTTGAATTCGTGTTCGAACGCGGCGTTGACCTGCAAGCCGAGGTTGTCGCGATAGCGTTCGATTTCATCGCGCAACAACGTGCGCGGACAGGCGCTCCACGGGCGGCCATCGGTCTCGCGAATGTCGCCGTGGATGAAGTCCAGCGCTGGTGCCGCGGCGTCCGGGCCGTTGCCGACGGTGACGCGGCTGCTCAAATCCGGGATCAACCGCAAATCACCATAGGCGCCCCATGGGTTGGTCGAGGCGATGATGTCCTGGGGCGTCAGTGCACTGTTGGCCGGCACCCAGCCGCAACCGGCGCCGTGATAATGCTCCAGTTGATCGGTGGGAAACGAGCGGCCACGGGTGATGCCAATCAGGTCGGTGGTGACGATGGTGGTCATCGGCAACGGCGTCAGGCGCTCGCTCATGGGCGCATCTCCTGCAAGCGGCCGAGCACGGTTTGCGTGTCGGTGATCCAGCAGTAACCCTTGATCGCGTTGAGGCAGGCGTCATGCCGCGCCGGGGTGTAGGTGGCGCAGGCGTCTTCGACCAGCGTCACCAGATAGCCACGGTCGGCGGCATCGCGCACGGCCATGTCGACGCACTGGTCAGTGACGATGCCGGCGATGATCAGGTGGCGGGTTTCGAGGTTGCGCAGGACGTAATCGATGTTGGTCGAGTTGAACACTCCGGAGGAGGTTTTCGGCAACACGATCTCGTTTTCCACTGGCGTCAGGTCGTCGATGATCCGCGCCTGGGTGCTGCCCTTGGGCAGGTGCATGTCTGACAGTTTGTGATCCAGCGAGCGGTCGCGACCGTCGGCGGTCAGGCTCTCGATAATCGTGTGCAGCACGTTCTGCCGCGCTTCGCGAAAGGCGCTGAGCAGCCGGCGCTGGTTGGGCACCACCTGCATGTGCGCGCGGGTCAGGAAATATTCGGCTTCAGGGCCGTTCAGGTGCGGGTCGTACTGCGGTTCGAGCCAGGCACGCTGCATGTCCACCAGCAGCAACGCGGTGTGGTCGGTGACAAACGGCAAGTCCCGCGGCGAGCGGTGGGGAAGGCTGAACATCCTTATTTATCCTCCAGCAGGTGGGTGTTGAAGTCGTTGCGCAGGGCGTCGATGCCTTCCAGGCGATCGGCCAGATCGGGGGTGCGCAGGGTCAGGCAGGCAATCAGCGCCTCGACCTGGGCAAGCGCCGGCACCATGGTGTCGAACGGCGAGGCCGATTCCACCGGGGCGCTGATGATCAGGTCAGCCAGTTCACGCAGCGGCGAGGCATAGATGTCGGTGAACAGCACCACCCGCGCGTTGTTGTTCTTCGCCGCCGAGGCCACCCGCAGGGCCTGGGACTGATAGCGCCGGTAATCAAACAGCAGCACCACGTCCTGGCGTTGCAGATCGAACAGGCGGTCGGGCAGTTGTGCGTTGTCTTCCAGGGCAAAACAGCCGGGTCGAAGCAGCCGCAAGTGGTTGAGCAGATAGTTGGCCATCAGGCTGCTGAAGCGTCCGCCGAAGCAGTAGATCTGGTGCCGGGTGTCGAGCAGCCAGTCGAGTAGAATGCGCACGTCTTCGGGTTGCGTCAGGGCCTGGGTTTCCACCAGCAGACGCTGGCTGTCGGCCAGATAATGGCCCCAGGCATCGTCCTTGTTCAGGTGCGAACGCGGCTGCAGCAGGGTGCGCGGCGAACGCAGACGGTGATCCATGTCGCTGAGCAGGGCGTCCTGAAACTCGGCGTAACCGCCGAATCCGAGCTTCTTCACCAGCCGCACGATGGTCGGATCGCTGACGCCGGCGTGCTCGGCCAGACGCGCCATCGGACCCAGGCCGTTGCGTGGATACTGGTCGAGCAGGGCGCGAATCACTTTGCGCTCAGACGGCGTCAGCTCCAGGCCGGGATCGGTGATCAAGTCTCTGAGAGGGGGCATCCGGGCTCCTGCTGGATGAAGGGGGGGGGTGTTGAATTCGTTTCATAATCCGTTAAAACAGTATTTATGTAACTCAGGTTACATGTCTAGTGAATTTTTAACGGTAGCGATTCAGCGTTTAAATAACGTCAGACCCCTGTGCCATAAGGCCTACACGGATGACGACGGCCCTTGTAGTCCATTGCCCATTGGTGTGTCAGACATTGCCGTTTTTTCTCGTTCAGTGTGTTGGACGGCAAGCTTGCAAGGCCCCCTGAACGGCCCGGTTTGCGGCACAATTGCCGCAAGACCGGCCGCTTGCCGCCGATTTATCTGATGTTCATCGAGTGCAGTGTTGTGCTATCCACCCGTTTGACTTTGATTTGCCATGCTCGAACCGTCGCACAGAAATTGGCGCGTTTTCCTACGAACGAACCTGTTGAAAATCAGCCTTTGAAGCTCGGTGCGCTGGCGACACAATTCGCTAATGCCAGCCTTTTGTTGTGCGGGCCGGAGTTGCGCACCCGGCAGACGGCCGAGTGGTTCGGTGCGGCGCCGCAAGTGGACGCAGCGCTGCGTGATTGCGATTGGGGG
Source organism: Pseudomonas sp. MWU12-2020 (assembly GCF_023100605.1). NCBI lineage: Bacteria > Pseudomonadati > Pseudomonadota > Gammaproteobacteria > Pseudomonadales > Pseudomonadaceae > Pseudomonas > Pseudomonas sp. MWU12-2020. Next base: position 625,105 of record NZ_JALMEX010000001.1, on the reverse strand, counting down.
CGCTGGCACGGGCAAGCGATCAAGGATCTGCAAGTGCACGAGGCTGACGCCTTGCAGGCGTGGATCAGTGATCCACAGGCGGCACCCCATGGTGGCGAGTCGGTAATGCAATTGGGCGAACGCGTGGCGCGGTGGCTGACCAGCCTGCAAGGAATGCCGGGGCACATCGTCGCCATCACCCATCCGTTCGTGGTGCGCGCAGCATTGATGCAGGTGGTGCAGGGCGCCGGATTCAACGCCATTGATGTTGAACCGCTGTCAGTGGTTGAGCTGCGGTTCAACGGCATCTGGCGGCTACGCTTGCCGGGTATCGATCTTGCGGGAGCACTTTGATGAAACGACTGCTGGTCATCGGCATCGGCGCCGGCAATCCCGACTACATCACGATGCAGGCGGTGAAGGCGCTGAATCAGGTGGACGTGTTCTTTCTGATGGATAAAGGCCAGAGCAAGGACAAACTGATCGATCTGCGTCGGGATATCTGTGCGCGTTACATCACCGATCCTGCGTATCGCTTCGTCGAATCCCACAGCCCCGAGCGCGCGCGCGGCGACGTGGACTACACCCGCGCGGTCGATGATCTGAACCGCGCCAAGCAAGCAACCTTCGAACAACTGATCAATGAAGAATTGGCTGACGAGCAGTGCGGCGGATTCCTCGTGTGGGGCGACCCGGCGCTGTACGACAGCACCGTTCGTATCCTGCAGGCGATTCTCGCGTCGGGCCGCTGTGCTTTCGAGTTTGAAGTAATCCCCGGGATTACCAGTGTTCAGGCGCTGGCCGCGCAGCATAAGGTGCCGTTGAACAGCATTGGCCGGTCAATTGAAATCACCACTGGCCGGCGGCTGGCGGCGGGGCAGGTCAGCGACACCGACAGTCTGGTGGTGATGCTCGATGCGGAAGATTCCTACCGCCATGTGGCGGATCAGCAGACAGAGATTTATTGGGGGGCCTACCTGGGCACACCGGATGAAATCCTGATCAGTGGCAAGCTCAAGGATGTGGCGGCCGAGATCGAGCGGGTGCGCAAGGCTGCCCGGGCTGAGCATGGGTGGATCATGGATACCTATCTGTTGCGCAAGCCGGAAATCTCGGGTGAATGATCCGGCCTCATCGCGAGCAGGCGAAGGCCTGCATTTGGAATGCTTACCCCTGTAGGAGTGAGCCTGCTCGCGATAGCGTCCTCAAGATCACCATCAGGAAATGGCTGTGACCCCACGCCCAAACCGCTCCCGATACACCGACGGCGGCACCCCGACCACGCTGCGAAACGCCACGCGAAAACTTTCCACCGAGCGATAACCGCAGCGCTGGGCGATCTGTTCGGTGTTGTGCACGGTGCTTTCCAGCAGCTCCCGCGCCCGGGCCAGTCGCTCGTGTTGCAGCCACGCCTTGGGCGATTGCCCGCTGGCCTCGGTGAAACGCCGCAGAAAGGTGCGCTCGCTCATGGCCGCTTCGCTGGCCAGATCGCGAACTTCCAGTGGTTGGTGCAGGCGCTCGCGGGCCCACTGCATCACCCGCGACAAGTCGTTGCGTGGTGTCGGGCTGACCGGCGTGGGGATGAACTGGGCCTGACCGCCAGTGCGTTGTGGCGACATCACCAGACGCCGGGCCACCGCGTTGGCGACCTGGGTACCGAAATCCCGTGTCACCAGATGCAGGCAAGCATCGATCCCGGCGGCGCTGCCCGCCGAGGTAATCAACTGGCCGGAGTCGACGTAGAGCACATCCGGATCCACCGCAATCGCCGGGAAGCGCCGCGCCAGTTCATCGGTGTAGCGCCAGTGTGTGGTCGCGCCGCGGCCGTCGAGCAAGCCACTGGCGGCCAGCACAAACACCCCGGAGCAGATCGACAGCAGCCGCGCACCTTGGGTGTAGGCCTGTCGCAAGGCGTCGATCAGGGCCGGCGGCACCTCGGCATCACGGTCACGCCAACCGGGAATAATAATGGTGCGCGCCTGTGCCAGTAGTTCCAGGCCGCCGTCGGCCAGTACCTGAATCCCGCCCATGGCGCGCATCGGCCCTTGGTCGACGGCGACGATGCGATGCTCGTACCACGGGAAATCGAACTCAGGCCGGGCCAGGCCGAAAATCTCCACGGCGATGCCGAACTCGAACGTACAGAGGCCGTCGTAGGCCAGAATCGCGACCAATCCAGGTGAATTTGGCATTTGGCGGAAAATTCCCGGTGAGTGTCTTGCCCGCCACTGTAGCGCCAAGTGTTGGCCCGATAAAGTCTGTTCACACCCCAACAGATGTAGGAGCTAAACAGCATGACCAGCCTGGTTCGCGAAATTCCTGCCGCACCGTCAGCGATTGCCTTGATGCATTTCAGCAACCGTCTGACCTTCGAGACCGATTGTTCCGACGTCTTCAGCAGCCAGGAGGCCGGCGAAGTCGATTTTGTGCTGGTCGATGTGCGCGGGCCGCTGGCGTTCGAGCGCGGTCATGTGCCGGGGGCCATCAATATCCCGACACGTTTGCTGACGAGCGAAGGTCTGGCGGAGTATTCGAAGAACACGCTGTTCGTGGTCTATTGCGCCGGCCCGCACTGCAACGGCGCCAATAAGGCAGCGGTGAAACTGGCGGCGTTGGGTTACCCGGTCAAGGAGATGATCGGCGGCGTGACCGGATGGCTGGATGAAGGCTTTTCGCTGAGCGTCGAACAACCCGCCAAAACCCCCATCGCCTGCGAATGCTGAATGCTTTTGTAGGAGCTGCCGCAGGCTGCGATCTTTTGACTTTTTTTAAGAACAAGAGCAAAAGATCGCAGCCTTCGGCAGCTCCTACATGAGTAATAGGTACCCTTTTCGAGGGTTTGTCCTACAGCCTTTGCACCATGTCGGCGCACCGTTGATCCCGGTCAACGGTGGCGCCGATTTTCTGTAAGTATTTGTCGCTTAAACACAATTTGCCCTGTGCGCGTCGCCATAGACTGCCGGCCACTTCGGTTTTTGCTTTCAAAAAGCCATGACCGAACGTTCAATCGAAAGCTGCCAATAAAAGCCTCCGCACACAGGAGTAATAAATGAAGAAGCTAGTGATGTTCGGTGCCCTGGCACTGTCGATGTTGTCCCTGACCGCTGTGGCCGAAGACGCCAAACCGATTCGTCTGGGGATCGAAGCCGCTTACCCGCCATTCTCGATGAAAACCGCTGATGGCAAACTCACCGGGTTCGACGTCGATATCGGCGATGCCCTGTGCAAACAGATGGACGTCAAATGCGTGTGGGTCGAGCAGGAGTTCGATGGCCTGATCCCGGCACTCAAAGTGAAGAAGATCGACGCGATCCTGTCCTCGATGACCATCACTGACGACCGCAAGAAAAACGTCGATTTCACCATCAAGTACTACCACACCCCGGCGCGCTTCGTGATGAAGGAAGGCTCCGGTGTCAAAGACCCGCTGACCGAGCTCAAGGGCAAGAAAGTCGGCGTGCTGCGCGCCAGTACCCACGACCGCTATGCCACCGACATGGCCAAGGAAGCCGGGTTTGAAGTGGTGCGCTATGGCTCGCAACAGGAAGCCAACCTGGACATGAAATCCGGCCGTCTCGACGCGATGCTGGCGGACTCGGTCAACCTCAGCGACGGTTTCCTGAAGACCGACGCCGGTAAAGGCTTCGAATTCGTCGGCCCGACCTACGAAGACGCCAAGTACTTCGGCGGCGGTGCCGGGATTGCCGTACGCAAGGGCGATACCGAACTGGCCGAGAAATTCAACAAGGCCATCACCGAAATCCGCGCCAATGGCGAGTACAAGAAAGTCCAGGACAAGTACTTCGACTTTGATGTGTACGGTCATTAATACGCTGTAGAAAAAGTGGCCCCGTGAATGCGGTGGCCACTTTTTTTGTGCTCTTTCCCTGAAGACAAAGACCCCCTGTGGGAGCGGGCTTGCTCGCGAAGGCGGTATAACATTCAACATAATCATTGATTGATACACCGCCTTCGCGAGCAAGCCCGCTCCCACAGGGGATTTTCGCCGATTCAATTTTCAGGAGTTACCCATGCAACGCATCGACCATGTTCTGCCCTGGAGCCATTTGGGCAGCGAACGTTCCCTCAGCGTCTTCCGTTACGGCGCGGGCACTCGCAAGGTGTACATCCAGGCCAGTCTGCACGCCGACGAACTGCCGGGCATGCGCACCGCATGGGAACTCAAACAACGCCTCAACGAGCTGGAACAGCAGGGTCGTCTGCAAGGCGTGATCGAGCTGGTGCCGGTGGCCAATCCGATCGGCCTCGACCAACACCTGCAGGGCAGCCACATGGGCCGCTTCGAGCTGGGTAGCGGGAAGAATTTCAACCGCTCGTTTGTTGAACTCAGTGCGCCGGTGGCGGCGCGAATCGGTGAGCAGCTGGGCAGCGATGCCGCGGCCAACATCGCCTTGATCCGCCAGACCATGGGGCAGGTGCTCGATGAACTGCCAGCCCCGGCCTCGCAACTGGAAGCACTGCACCGCTTGCTGCTGCGCCATGCCTGCGACGCCGACATCACTCTTGATCTGCATTGCGATTTTGAAGCGGCGATTCACATCTACGCGCTGCCTCAACATTGGCCGCGCTGGCAATCGCTGGCGGCGCGACTGAAGGCTGGCGTTGCGCTGTTGTGTGAAGACTCCGGTGGCAGTTCGTTCGACGAATCATGCTCGTCGCCGTGGCTGCGCCTGGCACGGGCGTTTCCGAGCGCGGCGATTCCCCCGGCGAACCTTGCCACCACCCTGGAACTGGGCAGCATGGGCGACACGCGGGTCGATCAGGCCCAGGCCAATTGCGAAGCGATTCTCGGCTTTCTCGCCGAGCAGGGCTTCATCAGCGGCGAATGGCCGGCGGCACCGAAAGATTGCTGCGAAGGCATGCCGTTCGAAGGCACCGAATACCTGTTTGCGCCGCACCATGGCGTGGTCAGCTTCCTGCGCAATGCCGGGGAATGGGTCGAGAAGGGCGATGCGCTGTTCGAGGTGGTGGATCCGTTGAATGACCGGCTGACTACCGTGCGCGCCGGCACCAGCGGCGTGCTGTTTGCGATTGATCGCGGGCGTTACACCCAGCCGGGGATCTGGCAGGCCAAGGTGGCGGGGCGTGCGCCGATTCGGGTGGGCAAGCTGATCAACGACTGACAGATTTCCTTGGATTTTCCGGTCTCATCGCGAGCAGGCTCACTCCTGCATTTGGAATGCGTTGTCCCTGTAGGAGTGAGCCTGCTCGCGATAGCGGTCTCGCCAGCACCACAATCTTCAGAGAGTGTTAGGCTCACCGACGAACCCGACACTCTGTGAAGGAAGGCTTTATGTTGAAGGCGTTTGCCCTGTTAACCCTCCTGGCGTCCAGCGCCGTCCATGCGCAAACCACGCTGCAAAGCGACTTGCCACTGAAGTACATCGAACAGGTCCACCCGGACGCGAACACTCGGCCGCTGGTGATTTTCCTGCACGGCTACGGCAGTAACGAAGCCGATCTGATCGGTATGAAGTTTCAGCTGCCGGCGCAGTACAACTACCTGTCGGTGCAGGCGCCGTTGGCGTTGGGCGAAGGGCGTTTCCAGTGGTTTCGCAAGAAAGGCGAAGGTGCCTACAACGGCGAGACCGATGATCTGAAGGCCAGCGGCCAGAAGTTGCGGGATTTTGTCGCGCAGGCGGCGCAGAAATATCACGCCAGCCCGGACAAGGTGTACCTGATCGGCTTCAGCCAGGGCGCGATGATGACCTACGAAGTGGGCTTGCGTCCGCCCGTGGCGGTCGGTGGCATCGCGGCATTGAGCGGACGGCTGTTGCCGGTATTGAAAACCGAGCTCAAGGCGCAGCAACAACCGTTGCCGCTGAAGATCTTCATCGGCCACGGCACCGCCGATGATCGGGTGCCGTACCGCGACGGCACCGCGGCCAATGCGCTGCTGCAAAAACTTGCCTACACACCCGAGTTTCACGCCTATCCCGGCGTCGGCCACAGCATCAGTGCGGCCGAGCTGCGCGACTTGAATGCCTGGCTGCAGCAGCTCAATCCGTGACGATCACTTGTCCTTGAGGATGGTTTTCACCAGCGCATCGTGACCGCTCTTGTCGTTGGCCCGGGAAATCACCTGGACCAGCGCCATGCGCTTGCCGGAGGCGGCGAGCAGGGTGGTGTTGAGTGTCTGGCCGCCGCCCTGAGTGGCGGTGCTGTCGACCTGACGCACACCGAGGCCGCTGCTTTTCTGGGTCAGGCTTTTTTCACTGAGCTTGTTGAAGTCCGGCAGAGCCTTGCGTTGATCATCAATGAAACTCGCCAGGCTGCCATCGAGAAATTCGTTGTCGTTGTCCTTGACGCTGGCGCCACCGGCGATCTGGTTTTCGGCGGCGATGACCACAGTCTTGGTCGCCTGATTGGTGTACATCGTGCCCTTGGCACCGGTTGGCCCGGCCGGCAGCGGGTCGGCGGTGAAGCCTTTGGGCAGGACGAAGGTGAACTTGCCGTCGAGCATCGACACATTGTTGGTCGAGGCTTTTTCCTTGGGCTTGGCTGCCTGGGCGTTGAGGGCGCCGAAACCGGCGACCGCCGCCAGCAACAGGACGACGGCTTTCTTGCTGAGCAATGACATGTGAATCTCCGAGGGATGGTCGCGCCAGGGCCGCGATGATCCCACGGAGCATGCCTGGCATTCCAGCGCGGTTTGTCAGGCGTTTGCGTCAGCCTTGGGATGGTTGGCCTTTGCCGGGACCTGTCGAGCCAGCAACTTGCGAGTGACGCCGAGCATGGCCACCGACACCGCGACACCGGCGATGAATCCGCTGAGGCCCAGGCTTGGCAGGGTCAGCGCCGACACCAGGCAAAATGCCGAGAACGAGTACATGCCGATCGCCGTCGCCCGCAGCAATGCTGCGGTAAACGCCGGGCCGCGGGTCTGCTGCGAAAACACCGCCATCACACTGCCGAGCACCGGGAACACCGCGAGCAGGCCGCTCCAGCGCTCACCCACGGTACTCGCGAGCATCGTCACCAGCAGCGTCAGCGCCGCGCCGGCAATCATGCGCCAGATCAGTTTGTCCGACTTCGGCGCCGGGCCATTCAACACCGGTTGCACGTCGGGAAACAGGTGCGGCGCCGCCAACAGGGCAATCGCCGCCGCAGCGATCGAGAACGGCAGCGACGGCGGAATCAGCGACAACACCAGCGCCAGTCCCGCCCAAACCGACAGCGAAACCGTCAACGCCCACGGCCAGTTCGCCCGCTGCGCCATCTGCGCGTAGGTGATGCAGAACGCGATCATGGCGAACATCGCTGACAGCGCCGCGACCGCCGATTGCGCAGCAAACTGCGGCCCCTGTTCGATGGCGAGGAAAAACAGAATCGGCCCGACCACCACCGGCAACCCCGACAGCCAACCGGCCACGCTCGGCCCCCAGCGCTTGCCGGCGAGGGAAATCAGCAGCAGAAATCCGGGGATCAGCAGTAATTTGAGAATCAGCACGCGGGAGGCCTCGGGGAAGGAAGTGGCCAAGGTAACCGATTGGCGCATTGATCGACAGTTTTTGTATACAAAGTCTGCGGGTGATATCCGCTATGCTCTGAAGATCAGGGTTTACCGGAGTCGATACCGCGATGAGCAAACCATCGAAGTTGCTGCGTGGGTGCTGTGGCATCGGCTTGTGGGCGTTGTTACTCACGCCGACCTGGGCCAATTGGCAGGACGCCGTGCCCGGCGCGCAAATCATCGGCACCGGGGATTTCAGTGTGTTCGGTTTCGACGTCTACAACGCCCGGTTGTGGAGCGCGGCACGCCCGTTGTCGACCGAACAACCCTTCGCTCTGGAGCTGATCTATCGGCGCAAGATCTCGCGCGATGATCTGGTACAGGCCAGCGTTGATGAAATCAAACGGCTGGCCGGCTCGGGAGTCAGTCCGGCACAACTGGCCGCGTGGCAAGGGCAAATGCAGCAATCGTTCGTCGATGTGCAGGCTGGCACGCGGATTACAGGCGTGTATCTGCCAGGGCAGGGCGCACGGTTTTTTGTCGGTCAGCAGTTGCAGCATGAAATCGATGATCCGCAGTTTGCCCGGGCGTTTTTCAACATTTGGCTTGATCCGCGTACGCGCAATCCGCAATTGCGCGAGCAACTGTTGGGCATGACCCGATAGAGTCTTTGTTCTTCAAGGCGCTGACTGAAACGTCTAAGCTGCGACTTTCCGACTTGTTTCTGGATGTGTGCGTGAAATTCAGCTTACCCAAAATTGCCACTGCGCCGTTCTGCCCGCCGGAAGTGGCCGGCAGTGTGGAAGTCGATCCCCGCGCCTCGTTTTTCAAACGTGCGCTGCGTTTTGCCGGTCCCGGATTGCTGGTGTCGATCGGTTACATGGACCCGGGCAACTGGGCGACGGCCATCGAGGCCGGTTCGCGTTTTGGTTACAGTTTGCTGTTTGTGGTGCTGCTGGCGAGTCTGGCGGGGATGGTTGTGCAGTGCCTGTGTTCGCGCCTGGGGATTGCCACCGGTCGCGATCTGGCGCAGCTGTCCCGCGAGCGCTACAGCACGCCGGCCGCACGCCTGCAATGGGTGCTGGCGGAAATCTCGATCATCGCCACCGATCTGGCCGAAGTGCTCGGTTGCGCCCTGGCATTCCACTTGTTGCTCGGCTGTTCGCTGACTTTCGGCATCGCCCTGACGGCCTTCGACACGCTGCTGGTACTGGCCCTGCAGAACCGTGGCTTCCGTCGGCTGGAGGCGATCATGCTGGTGCTGGTGGCGACCATCGGCGTGTGTTTCTTCGTTGAACTGGTACTGATCAAACCCTACTGGCCAGACGTGTTCGCTGGCTTCAAACCGTCGCTTTCGGCGATCAGCGATGCCGCACCGCTGTATCTGGCGATCGGCATCCTCGGCGCCACGGTAATGCCGCACAACCTCTACCTGCACACCTCGATCGTGCAGACGCGGATGATCGGCCAGGACCTGGCGAGCAAGCAGGACGCGGTGAACCTGGCACGCATCGACACCATCGGTTCATTGGCACTGGCGCTGCTGGTCAACGCGGCGATTCTGATTCTGGCGGCCGCTGCGTTTCACCAGTCAGGGCATTCCGACGTGGTCGACATTCAGGACGCCTACCACCTGCTCGACCCGCTGGTCGGTGGCGCGCTGGCCAGTGTGCTGTTCGGCGTCGCATTGCTGGCGTCGGGACAGAGCTCGACGTTCACCGGGACCATCGCCGGACAGGTGATCATGGAGGGTTATCTGAACCTGCGGATTCCCTGCTGGCAGCGGCGTTTGATCACTCGCGGACTGGCACTGATCCCGGCGTTCATCGGCGTGTGGCTGATGGGGGATAACGCAGTGAGCAAGTTGTTGGTGTTGAGTCAGGTGGTGCTCAGCCTGCAACTGCCATTTGCGCTGTACCCGCTGATTCGCATGACCAGCGACAAACAGCTGATGGGGCCGTTTGTGAATAGACTGCCGACCCGGGTGCTGGCGTGGGGCTTGTTTGCGGTGATCAGTGGGGCGAATGCCTGGTTGATCTTGCAGATGGCGGTGTGAGTCTGGTTTTTCTGCAGCCTGAGCTGGCCCCTTCGCGAGCAAGCCCGCTCCCACCTTGGAATGCATTCCCCTGTGGGAGTGGGCTTGCTCGCGAAGAGGGAGGAACATTCACTGCAAATTTCAAAGGACAAAAAAACACCCGGTGCAACGCAAGTCGCACCGGGTTTTTGTTGCCAGCGAGCAGCGGATGTCGTGGATCCACCGCGCGCTGTGAACTCTTGGATTAAGCGCGTTCCAGCGCCAGCGCTACACCCTGACCACCGCCGATGCACAGGGTCGCCAGACCTTTCTTCGCATCACGCTTGATCATTTCGTGCAGCAGTGTCACCAGCACCCGGCAACCCGACGCACCGATCGGGTGACCGAGGGCGATGGCGCCGCCGTTGACGTTGACCTTGTCCAGATCCCATTGCAGATCCTTGGCCACTGCCAGCGATTGCGCAGCGAAAGCTTCGTTGGCTTCGATCAGGTCGAGTTGGCCGATGTTCCAGCCCGCCTTGTCCAGGCAGCGGCGGGTGGCCGAGACCGGGCCGATGCCCATAATCGCCGGGTCAACGCCGGCGTTGGCGTACGCGGCGATTTTTGCCAGCACCGGCAGGCCCAGGGCCTTGGCTTTCTCGGCGCTCATCAGGATCACCGCAGCGGCGCCGTCGTTCAGCGACGAAGCGTTGCCGGCGGTGACACTGCCGTCCTTCTTGAACGCCGGACGCAGTTTCGCCAGCGATTCGGCGGTGGTGTCGCCGCGTGGTTGTTCGTCGACCTTGAACGCTACCGGGTCACCTTTGCGCTGTGGGATCAGGATCGGCGTGATCTCATCGACAAAGCGCCCGGCCTCGATGGCAGCCGCCGCTTTGCGCTGCGAAGCGGCGGCGAAGGCGTCCTGCTGCTCGCGGCTGATGTCGTATTTCTCCACCAGATTTTCGGCAGTGATGCCCATGTGGTAATCGTTGAACGCATCCCACAGGCCATCGCTGATCATGGTGTCGACGATTTGCGCATGCCCCATGCGCAGACCGGTGCGTGCGCCCGGTATCACGTAGTTGGACAGGCTCATGTTCTCCTGACCGCCAGCGATGATCACCTCGGCATCGCCGCAACGGATCGCCTGCGCGCCCAGGTGCAGGGCTTTCAGGCCCGAGCCGCAAACCTTGTTCAAGGTCATGGCCGGCACGGCGTGGGGCAGGCCGGCCTTGATCGCCGCCTGACGCGCCGGGTTCTGGCCGGCGCCGGCAGTCAGCACCTGACCCATGATCACTTCATCGACCTGCGCACCGTCCAGGCCTGTCTGTTCGAGCAACTGGCGAATCACCGCAGCGCCCAGATCCACCGCGGACACGCTGGCCAGCGAACCCTGGAAACTGCCGATCGCGGTGCGGGTGGCGGCAACAATTACGACGTCTTGCATTTTCGAATTCCTCACTGGGCAGCGAACTGCATTTCCGGTACGTGATCCGGGACGATCAGTTTACCAGCGGTTTTGGCGACGATTTCCTCGACGCTGACGCCAGGTGCGCGTTCCTTGAGGACAAAAGCGCCATTTTCGATTTCCAGATAGGCGAGGTCGGTCAGTACGCGCTTGATGCAGCCGGCGCCGGTCAGCGGCAGGCTGCACTTGGCCAACAGTTTGGACTCACCGTCCTTGGAAGCGTGGGTCATGATCACGATGATGTTGTCGGCGCCAGCCACCAGATCCATCGCGCCGCCCATGCCCTTGACCAGTTTGCCGGGAATCATCCACGAAGCGATGTTGCCTTCGACGTCGACTTCGAACGCGCCGAGCACGGTCAGGTCGACATGCCCACCGCGGATCATCGCGAAGGATTCGGCGGAGTTGAAAATCGATGCGCCGATGCGTGCGGTCACGGTCTGTTTGCCGGCGTTGATCATGTCGGCATCGATGGTGTCTTCAGTCGGAAAAGGCCCCATGCCGAGCAGGCCGTTTTCCGATTGCAGCATGACTTCCATGCCTTCGGGAATGTAATTGGCGACCAGGGTCGGAATGCCGATGCCGAGGTTGACGTAGTAGCCGTCCTGCATTTCGCGGGCGACGCGCTGAGCCATTTGTTCGCGGGTAAGTGCCATGTTTTTATTCTCCGTCAGCCTGAATTATTTGCGGATGGTGCGCTGTTCGATGCGCTTTTCGAACGTGCCGCAAATGACCCGGTCGACGTAGATGCCGGGGGTGTGGATCTGCGACGGATCCAGCTCGCCGGGCTCGACGATTTCTTCGACTTCGACCACAGTGATCTTGCCGGCGGTGGCGGCCAGCGGGTTGAAGTTCTGCGCAGTGTGGCGGTAGATGACGTTACCGAAATGGTCGGCTTTCCAGCCTTTGACGATGGCGAAGTCGCCGGTGATGGACTCTTCCATCAGGTACTTGCGCCCGTTGAACTCGCGCACTTCCTTGCCTTCGGCGACCGGGGTGCCGACGCCGGTGGCGGTGAAGAAGGCCGGGATGCCGGCGCCGCCTGCGCGCATTTTCTCGGCGAGGGTGCCTTGCGGGGTCAGGATGACTTCGATCTCGCCCTTGAGCAGTTGCTCTTCGAACAGTTTGTTTTCGCCGACGTAGGAGGCGATCACCTTGCTGATCTGGCGGTCGGTCAGCAGCACACCGAGGCCGAAACCATCGACGCCGCAGTTGTTGGAAACCACGGTGAGGTCGCGGGTGCCCTTGCGCTTGATCTCGGCGATCAGGTTTTCCGGGATGCCGCACAGGCCGAAGCCGCCAGCGATCACGGTCATGCCGTCTTCCAGACCCGCCAGAGCTTCCTCGTAGGAACTCACGCGCTTGTCGAAACCTGCCATATGCACCTCTTTTATTGTTTGTCGGGCGGCTGGCTAGCCGAATGACTGGAGTGTCTCGCTGAGGGATATATTTGTTAAGTTGATTTTTAAGGTTGATTGATTGATAAAGCTCAATAGTTGACGCTATCCCTGTAGGAGCTGCCGCAGGCTGCGATCTTTTGATTTTGTTTTTTAAGATCAAGATCAAAAGATCGCAGCCTTCGGCAGCTCCTACAGTAGGTACGACGTTGAAACGGTAAGGTATCCAGTATGACCATCAAACAGATCCGCGCCTTCCTCGCCGTGGCCCAGAGCCTGAGCTTCGCTGTGGCCTGTGAGCGCCTGCACCTGTCGCAATCGGCACTGAGCCTGACCATCAAGGCGCTGGAAGAGGGGCTGGGTGGGCGGCTGTTCAGCCGCAACACGCGCAACGTGGCGCTGACTGCCGAGGGCGAATCGCTGCTGCCGCTGGCCCGGCGCCTGATCGCTGACTGGGACAACGCCGAAGACGAAATGCGCCAGCGCTTCAGTCTGCAACGCGGACGGGTGACGCTGGCGGCGATGCCATCGTTTGCCGGCAACCTGCTGCCGCCGATCCTCAAGACGTTCCGCGCGCGCTATCCGAACGTCAACGTCACGGTCAACGACGTGATCAACGAGCAAGTGCTGGAGATGGTCCGCGACCGGCAGGTGGAGTTGGGCGTGGCATTCGAGCCGATGCAGAACACCTCACTGACGTTTACCCCGCTGTACATGGACCGCTTTGTCGCCGTGGTGCCACAGGATTCAGCGCTGGCCGGGCTTGGCGAAATCGACTGGCAGACCTTGCTGCAGGAACCGTTCATCACCCTGCAACGGCCGTCGACGGTGCGGGTGATGCTCGAAGAACACTTGCAGGCCCGGGGTCTGAAACTGCCGGTGGAATTCGAAAGCCATCAACTGGCAACGGTCGGGCGCATGGTCGCCAGCGGGCTCGGGGTCAGCGCGGTGCCGGCGTTGTGTGCCGAGCAGATGCAGGAACTGGGTGCGTGTTGCCTGACCTTGAATGATTCGGTGGAGCGGGCGATTGGTGTACTCACGGAACCGGGAAATGAACTGTCGGCAGCGGCGCAGGCACTGTTCGACATTCTCAAGGCTGAACACTGAACACTGAACCCTGAACTGCGATCCCATCCCTGTAGGAGCTGCCGAAGGCTGCGATCTTTTGATCTTGCTTCTAAAAAACAAAGTCAAAAGATCGCAGCCTTCGGCAGCTCCTACAGGGGATTTTCGGCATTCAGGAAGTCAAGCGTTGCACCAGCAGCGGCAGCAGCTGTTCACATGACGCCTCGATCTTCAGATCCAGCAGATCATCGGCGCGGGTCTTGCCCAGATTGATCGCCAGCAACGGCTTGCCCCGATCAGCAATCACCCGGCACAGACGAAACGCCGAATACGCCATCAGCGACGAACCCACCACCAGCAATCCCGCAGCATTCTCTGCCGCCGCCATGGCTCGCGCCGCTGTCGGTTGCGCCACGTTCTCGCCGAAAAACACCACGTCCGGCTTCATCCGTTCACCGGCGCAATACGGGCACTGCGGTGTCTGGAAGCGTGCTTCGAAGGCCGGGTCGAGCAGGGTATCGCCGTCCGGCGCCTGCACCGCGTCGACCCCGGCCAGATACGGATTCTGCTCGACCATCCGCTGCTGAATGTCGTCACGCGCGCTGCGCTGGCCGCAATCCAGGCACAGCACCCGGTGCAGGCTGCCGTGCAATTCGATCACGTCCTGACTGCCGGCCTGATCGTGCAGGGTATCGACGTTCTGCGTGATCAAGGCGCTGATCAGTCCCTGGCGCTGTAACTCGGCCAGTGCTGCATGCGCCGCATTCGGTCGCGCCTGACGCACCCGCGGCCAGCCAAGCATGGCCCGCGCCCAGTAGCGACGACGAGATTCCGGGGCGGCGAGAAATTCCTGATACATCATCGGCTGCCGGCCACGGCGCACACCTTCGCTGTCGCGGTAATCCGGGATGCCCGACGGCGTGCTGATACCAGCGCCGGTCAGCACCAGGAAATCGCCATCGGCCATGGCCTGGTGCAAGGTATCGAGGTGTTCGCGGGTCGGGCTGTCGAGCATGGTCAGCACTCCGGGGAGGACGATGCCCGCAGGTTAGCATTAACCTTGCGGCGAGGGAGCTTGGTCCCGCTGGACTGCGCAGCAGGCCTGTTGTTGCGGTCGCTTCGCAACCCGACGGGAGCAAGCTCCCTCGCCACAGGTGATAGCGGTGATCTATTTGCGCGCCTCCAGAATCAGATTGAACGGCGTCTGCGTCGCCCGGCGGAAATGCTTGAACCCGGCCTCGGCAAACACCTTGCGCAAGCGCATTTCACCGGCCTGCGCACCCAGCCCCAGGCCGACTTCCTGCGACAGCGAATTCGGCGTGCAGATAAAGGTCGAGGCCGCGTAAAACAGTCGCCCAACCGGGTTGATGTTGTCGTCCAGCGCATCGTTGGCAAACGGCTCGACCAGCAGCACCGTGCCGTCATCCTTCAACGATTTAAATGCATGCCGCGCAGCGCCGACCGGGTCGCCCATGTCGTGCAGGCAGTCGAAGTAGCAGATCAGGTCGTAGTCGCTGCCGGGGTAACTTTTGGCAGTGCTCTGGAGGAATTTCGCCCGGCTGCTGACGCCACCTTCTTCGGCGCGCTGGGTGGCGACGGTGATCGACGGCGCGTGGAAGTCAAAGCCGACGAATTGCGAGTTGGGAAACGCCTGCGCCATGATCACCGTCGAGGCGCCGTGGCCGCAGCCGATGTCGGCGACTTTGGCGCCGTCTTCAAGTTTGGCGATCACGCCCTCCAGCGCCGGCAGCCATTCCGCGATCAAGTGACCTTTGTAGCCGGGGCGAAAGAAGCGTTCGGTGCCGCTGAACATGCAGGGGTGATGATCGCCCCAGGGCAGGGCACCGTTGCCGCGCATGGCTTTGACCAGTTTGTCCTTGTCGTGGAAGAACGACGCCACCACACCGAGTCCGCCGGCGACATACACCGGCGAGTCTTCGACAGCCAGGGCCAGCGCCTGCTCTTCCGGCAGACGGAACTGGCCATCGTGGTGTTCCATATAGCCGGACGCGGCGTGGGCGCTGAGCCATTCGCGCACCAGGCGCGGGTTGCAGGTGGTTTTTTCGGCGAGGGCTTGCGGGGTAATCGGCTGACTGTCGGCCATTGCCCGGTACAGCCCGAGTTCTTCGCCAACGATCACGTTCGCCAGCATTGCGGCGCCGCCCATGTCGTTGACCAGTTTGCCCATGAATGCATTGAGCCTTGATTCGTCCATCACGAGTGCTCCTGATACAGGATCACCGTCCAGTGGCAAAACGATGTCGAGGCATGGGCCGCAGGGCAGTGGTCACAGAAGTGGGCAGGGCACAGCTGACTCCGTCCTGCATTCCCCCTCGACCGGGTAATGAATCAGTCTAGCCGGGCTGGAGCAAGATGCAGCGTTTGTGGCACACACAATCCCCCTGTGGGAGCGGGCTTGCTCGCGAAGGCGTTGTATCAGTCAACTAATCGGCTAGCTGACACACCGCTTTCGCGAGCAAGCCCGCTCCCACAGGGGATTTGTGATGCTCCATTCCGTCGTTTAGTGCCAGTCGCCGCCCGTTCACAGGTCGCGCACCATCAGCCATTGATCGTTGTCCCAGGCCCGAAAGCGCTCCAGCACGGTCCAGCCACGTTTGGCGTAGTACTCCTGCTTGCTTTGCGTATGCAGATAGAAACGCGCGAAGCCACGCTGTTTCGCCGCCTGGCTGATGCCTTCGATCAGACGCTCTGCCAGACCCTGGCCCCGGGCTTCAGGGCTGACAAACACACAGGCCAGCCACGGGCCGAGATCCGGGCGCTGGGCCAGATCCGCCCGGGCCAGCGCCGCACCGCCGAGCAGGCGCTCACCGTCCAGCGCAATCAGGCACGGCCAGTCGCCATTGCTCTGGCCGGCAGAGAACTCGCGTTGCCATTCGGCCAAGGGTTGCTCGGCATACTCGTAGGCGAATTGGCGGTGAATCCACTCGGCGTAAGTGTCGCTGTGCTGCAGATGATCGACGAGCCATTCGAGACGCAGGGACATTGTGGGAGTCCATTCGCGGAAGACGGGAAGGCATAAGAGCCGATTGCCCCGCCCGTGGCAATCCCGCCAGTGTTTCGAGGGCTTTACAAAATCCCGCCACTCATCGGCCCGGCCACTGTTTTAGCGGCTCTTCGGACGATTGACTGGGACGCCGTTGACCCTCGGCGCGATAGTGGGGTGAGTGGGCCAGTCCCCCCAACCTGCAGCGGAGCACGATTGATGAGTACCCCCATTGATCTGACGGGCCTGAAAGAGCGCCAGAAAGTCGCCTGGGCCAGCGGCGATTATGCGGTGATCGGCACCACCTTGCAGATCGTCGGCGAAAACCTCGCCGAGGCCTGCGACTTGCGCTGCGATGAGGAGGTGCTGGATGTCGCCGCCGGCAATGGCAATGCGACTCTGGCGGCGGCGCGGCGCGGTTGTCAGGTGACCTCGACCGACTATGTCGCGGCGCTGCTGGAGCGTGGACAGGATCGGGCGCGGGCCGAGCATCTTGATGTGATTTTTCAGGTCGCCGATGCCGAAGCATTGCCGTTCGCCGACGAGAGTTACGACGCGGTGCTCTCGACGTTCGGCGTGATGTTCGCCCCGGATCAGGCCACCGCGGCTGCGGAATTGGCGCGGGTCTGCCGACGGGGCGGGCGGATCGGCCTGGCGAACTGGACGCCGGAAGGCTTTGTCGGCCAGATGTTCAAAGTCCTCGGCCGCCACGTGCCGCCGCCCGCCGTGGCCCAGCCGCCGTCGAACTGGGGCACCGAAGCGTGGTTGCACAGCCACTTCGATGAGCGCCAGTTCCTGCTGCAGGTCACGCGGCGCACGTTCAACTTCCGCTATCGCTCGGCGGCGCATTTCATCGACATTTTTCGCCACTGGTACGGGCCGGTGCACAAGGCCTTTGCGGCACTGCCGCCGGAAAGCGGGCAGGCGCTGGAGAGTGACCTGGCGGACCTGCTCAACCGCTCGAACCGGGTGGGAGAGCGATCGCTGGTGATGCCGAGCGAGTACCTTGAGGTGGTCATCACCAAACGCTGAAAGATCAATGAAACCTTTGTAGGAGTGAGCCTGCTCGCGATGGCGGTGTGGCAGTAGAAAAATATCCGACTGACACACCGCCATCGCGAGCAGGCTCACTCCTACAGGGGAATGGTGTTTGGCAGGTATGGCGCTATTTCAAATGCGCCCCATCCACCCACTCCAGCGCCGTACGCCAGATGCAGATCCCCAGGAAGTACGCCGACGCCAGCAGCCACAAACCCATCACCAGCGGATTGATCACCGGGTGATTGAGCACCAGCGACAGGCTGCACAGCAGCCAGATCGCCGTGACCGCGATGTTGATCGGCATGAACCGGCGCACGCGGAACGGGTGGAGGAATTTCATGCGGGTGACGGTCAACAGCGCCAGACCGATGATGGTCAAAAAGGTGATCCACGGCCCCGGATTGATGATGTACAGGCACAGGGCAACCACGTTCCACGCGGCGGGGAAGCCGACGAAATAGTTGTCCTTGCTCTTCATGTTGACGTTGCAGAAACAGAACAGCGACGACACCAGAATCAGCGACACGCTCAGCAGCAAGGTGTAGTCGGGCAGGGGAATGTAGCGGTAGATAAACAGCGCCGGGATGAACACGTAGGTCAGGTAGTCGATCACCAGATCGAGGATCGAACCGTCGAAACTCGGCAGCACCGATTGCACATTGACCTTGCGTGCGAGCGCCCCGTCGAGGCCGTCGACGATCAACGCCACGCCCAGCCACATCAGGCAATGGGTCGGCTGGTTCTCCAGCAGGGCGAGGGTCGCCAGAAATGCAGTGACCACGCCGGTCGCGGTAAAACCATGGGCGCCCCATGCTTTGAGCCTGGCGATGTGTACGGTCGATATCACAGGGGCGTTCTCCAGATAAATGAAGCAAGCCGGTTATCACCCTTTGGCAAAGGGCGCCGGCAAACCGAGTCGGGTTGCAGCTATCGACCGGTCAGGCCGGGATAAGGTTCATCACCTTTGAATCTTAGCTGGCCGCACAAAAAATACCTCGGCGAAATCCGCCGAAGGCAGCCGGTGTCAGCCAAACGGTGCTGGCGCGCCGGCGTCGGCGGTCTATCGTTGCCTGACGCAGTTATTGCCAATGCCTGAGGACGAGATCATGAACACCAGCGATTTGCTCGAACAACTGCTGCGAGGCCAGGCCTCGGCGGGACAATCTAGTGGCGCCTCGGCTGGCGCAGGTCTGGGCGGACTGGGCGGCTTGCTCGGAGGCCTGTTGGGCGGCGGCGCGAGTACAGGCGCCAGTGGCGCGCAGTCCGGTGGGCTGGGCGGTCTGGGTGGATTGCTGGGTGGTTTGCTTGGCGGCGGTGGCGGCGGTGGATTGGGCGGCGCGCTGGGCGGGGCACTCGGTGGCGGCGGTACACAAAGTCGTTCCGGCGGTACCAATTATGCGGCACTGGCCTCGCTGGGGATGATGGCGTACCAGGCGTATCAGGCCTGGCAACGCAGCCAGGCATCGGCCGCACCACAGCAGATTCCGCCAACCGCAAATCTGCTGGCCGGGCCCGAGGTCGAGGAACACGGGCATGCTGTGCTGCGGGCGCTGATCGCGGCAGCCAAGGCTGACGGTGAGATCGACGCACGGGAACGGCAAATGATCGATGAAGAGATTGGCAAACACACCGACGATCCAGGATTGCAGCAATGGTTTAACGCTGAAGTTGCCAAACCGCTGGATGCGAACGAAGTAGCCGAGGCCGCCAACGGCGACCCGGCCATGGCCGCCGAAATGTACCTGGTCAGCGTGATCCTGGTGGACGACCAGCAAGACGCCGAACGCACCTACCTGGATGAACTGGCTGCGGCGCTGCAGATCGCCCCGCAATTGCAGGTGCACCTGGAGGCTCAGGCCAAAGGTCAGGTCTGAAATACCGTCAAAAATCGCGGTCTCGGGCAGCCCGTGCCGGGGCCGCGATGGTCCGTCCGTCAGGGCAATTTTCATGTCGATTGAATTTTTCTCCGTAGCGGTTGCTCTGCTGCTGTAGAGGCGTGAAACAACGCCCTGACCGGCCAACCGAGCGAGAACACTGACATGACTGCCCTGACCCCTCTGCATGCGCCGAGTGCGCAGCACCAGCCCATCACTGCCAACGGTGAATTGCGGCGTATTTATGAGGCACTGCTGCTCGAGGATCAGCCTGAAAATCTTGCCCGGGATTTTCTCGCCGAGCAGTTGCACCGTGCCGCGCTGTTACCCGAAGCGCTACCGCAGGATCCGTCTGCCTGGCAGAACTGGGTCGCCGGACATTGCACCGACGTTGCCCGGCAATACGCCGACTACCTGCAACAGCGCAAGGCCGGTGGGCCGCGCCAGTTCTTCAGCAACAAAGCCCATGCGCTGTACTTTCTGCAAGCCGTGGCGCCGACCAAACTGGTGGATGGCGCGTGGTTATACGGTTTGTTGCCGCAATGGCGCGACCCGCGTTTCGACGGGTTGCTGTGTACCTATCTGGAAGAACTCGGCGACGGCAACCCTGCGCAGAATCATGTGGTGATCTATCGCAAACTGCTCGCTGAACACGGCTTGCAGGACGCCGGCGCCATCGCTGACGAGCGCTATCTGCAAGGCGCGCTGCAACTGGCACTCGGTGCCTGTGGCGAAAGCTTTCTGCCCGAGGTGATCGGCTACAACCTCGGCTACGAACAACTGCCGCTGCACTTGCTGATCAGTGCCTATGAACTCAGCGAGTTGGGCATCGATCCGTACTACTTCACCCTGCATGTGACCATCGACAATGCAAGCACCGGCCATGCGCAAAAAGCCGTGCAGTCGGTGCTCGACCTGCTGCCACTGGAGGCTGATCGTGGCGAATTTCTGCGCCGGGTGTCGCTGGGCTATCGACTCAACGACCTGGGGCAGGGCAGCCGCGCAATCATCGAAGGTTTCGACCTTGAACAGGAAGTGCTGGCGATGCTCGAGCGCAAACGTCCGTTCGGCCAGCACATGCATTCCGACTACTGCCGCTTCGAAGGCAAAACCGTCAATCAGTGGCTGGCCACCCCCGAGCAATTGCCCGGATTCCTTCAAGCGATGCAGGACAAAGGCTGGATCAAGCGCAATCAAGATCCGCAGGCCAGCCGTTTCTGGCAGTTGATCGATGGCGACGGTGCGGCGATGTTCGGCGTGTTCAGCCCCTATGAAAAGCAGCTGCTGCACGACTGGATTGCCGGCGACTGGACGCCGTCCGAGAAAGCCCAGGCGCCAAGACGCACTCGTCAGGTCGCCACCCCGGACGCCGCCGTGCCCGAACACGATCCCGATGTGCAGCGCCTGACGGCCGCGCTGCAAGGTCAGGACGGACACGCGCAAATGGCGACGCTGATCCCATGGTTGTCACCGGCCCGGCACGCGCACCCGGCGGGTCTGCTGGCGACACGTCGTTTTATCGAACTCAAATCCAGTCTGCGCTAAGGAAATCTCCATGAATCAGGAAGAACAACTGTCCGCCAACGACCTGACACTGCTGCAACTCGGCCGGCGCTTGCAGGCTGACGGCTACCGTTTCGTCACGCCGACACCCTTGACTCATCAGCGCGTCAACCAGCGTGACGAAGGGCAGGTCGCCGACACCCTGCGCGACGTCTTCGGCTGGTCGCGCCCGTTCGAGCCGGGGCTGTTGTCTGCCGACGAACAACGGCAATTGCAGGATGCGCAAGTGATTGACGTCTACGACGGCCGCTTGAAGAGCCGGGTGCGCTGGTCGAGTCTGGATGACTTGCTGTTCGTGCATTCGGGCTTTCCCACCGACGCCGCCGACTCGGTGTTTTTCGGCCCCGACACCTACCGTTTTGCGCAACTGATTCACGCGCATCTGCAGCAGAGTTTTGCGCCGA
Organism: Pseudomonas sp. MWU12-2020; assembly: GCF_023100605.1. Taxonomy (NCBI): domain Bacteria; kingdom Pseudomonadati; phylum Pseudomonadota; class Gammaproteobacteria; order Pseudomonadales; family Pseudomonadaceae; genus Pseudomonas; species Pseudomonas sp. MWU12-2020. The sequence goes on along the minus strand of NZ_JALMEX010000001.1, from coordinate 603,822 downwards.
TCCAGCGTGCCGTGGACATCGGCTGCGGTGCTGGTGTCGGGGCGATTCTGATTGCCCGCGCCCGGCGTGAAGCGCAGGTGCTGGCGGTGGACATCAACCCCGCCGCGCTGCGCCTGACCGCGATCAACGCGGCATTGGCCGAGGTCGCCAATGTCGAGGTGCAGGCCAGCGATGTGTTGCAGGGCACCGAAGGCAGCTTCGACCTGATTGTCGCCAACCCGCCGTACATGGCCGACCCGGCCGGGCGTGCTTATCGGCATGGCGGTGGCTCGCTCGGCGCCGGATTGTCGCTGCGTATCGTCGAGCAGGCACTCAATCGGCTGGCCCCCGGTGGTTCGTTGCTGCTCTACACCGGCGTGGCGATGGTCGATGGCCGCGATCCGTTTTTCGACACCGTGGTGCCACGCCTGGACTCGACGCGATTCGCCTGGACCTATCGCGAACTGGACCCGGACGTGTTCGGTGAAGAGTTGTTGAACCCCGGTTACCAGCGAGTGGACCGGATCGCCGTGGTCGCGCTGACCGTGACCCGCATTGGCTGACACAAGGCAGGTGCGCCATGACCAGGAACCTCGACGACTACAACCGCATGCGCGATTTTTCGGCGACGTCCGAGCCCGCCGCCGTCAAACGCCGTGGCCGCAGCAAGGCCAGCGACCATGCGCTGCAGTTCTGCATACAGAAGCATGACGCTTCGCACCTGCATTACGACTTCCGCCTGGAGCTCGATGGCGCGCTGAAGAGCTGGGCGGTGCCGAAGGGGCCGTCGCTCGATCCCAAGGTCAAGCGCCTGGCGGTACACGTCGAAGACCATCCGCTGGATTACGCCACGTTCGAGGGCAGCATTCCCGAGGGGCATTATGGCGCGGGCGATGTGATCGTCTGGGATCGCGGCGTGTGGATTCCGCTGGAGGATCCGGCCAAGGCCTACGCCAAGGGCAAACTCAAGTTCGAACTGCAAGGCGAAAAGCTCTCCGGCATCTGGAATCTGGTGCGCACGCACATGCCGGGCAAGAAGGAAAACTGGTTTCTGATCAAACATCAGGACAGCGCCGCCCGCCCGCAAGACGACTATGACGTGCTCAGTGCAGAGCCGGACAGTGTGCTCAGCGAGCGTACCCTGATCAGCAAACCGAGGCTCGCCGCCGAGCAAGCCAAACCTGTGAAAAAGTCTGCGGCCAAACCTCGCAAAGCGGCGTCCGGAACACTCACCGGTGCACGCAAGGCCAAACTGCCGGCGCAACTCAAGCCGGAACTGGCGACCCTGGTCGACAGCGCACCCGAAGGGCAGTGGAGCTACGAGATCAAGTTCGATGGCTACCGGATCATGGCGCGCATCGATCACGATCAGGTGCAACTGTTCACCCGCAACGGTCACGACTGGACGCACAAACTGCCGCAACAGGCGCAGGCCCTCGCTGAGCTGGGCCTTGAATCGGCATGGCTGGACGGCGAAGTGGTGGTCACCAACGAGCGCGGTGTACCGGACTTTCAGGCGCTGCAAAACGCCTTCGAAGCCGGGCGCAGCGCCAGCATCATGTACTACCTGTTCGACATGCCGTACCTCAACGGTGTCGACCTGCGCGAAGTGCCGGTCGAGGAGCGCCGCGCGGCGTTGTCCACGGTGCTCGGTGGGCATGAGCAGCCGTTGCTGCGCTTCTCCGAAGCCTTTGACGAAACGGCGGACGCACTGCTCAATAGCGCCTGCCAGATGCAGATGGAAGGGTTGATCGGCAAACGCCTCGGCTCGCCTTACGTGTCGCGGCGCAGCAGTGACTGGATCAAGCTCAAATGCAAGCATCGGCAGGAATTCGTGGTCGTCGGCTACACCGATCCGAAAGGTTCGCGCAGTGCGTTCGGCGCGTTGCTGCTGGGCCTGCATGATCGCGACAGCGGCGAGTTGCGCTATGCCGGCAAGGTCGGCACCGGGTTCAACGAAACCACGCTGAAAAGCATCCTCGCCCAGCTCAAACCGTTGCAGGTGAAGAAGGCGGCGGTGGTCAATCCGCCGAGCGGCTTCGAAGCCAAAGGCGTGCATTGGCTCAAACCGAATCTGTTGGCAGAAGTGGCGTTCGCTGAAATGACCAAGGACGGCTCGGTACGCCACGCCGTGTTCCATGGTCTGCGCAATGACAAACCGGCCAAGGCGATTACCGAGGAGCGAGCGAAACCCGTGAAAACTTCAGCGAAAGCCACCCCTGCGAAAAAAGCGGCCGCGTCGAAGAAAGCTGCCGAATCAAATAAAGCGGCTGAGTCAAAGAAAGCCGAACCGGCGCCGTCACAGCTGGGGCTGGCCAGCGGCAAGGTGCGTATCACTCACCCGGATCGGGTGATCGATGCGGTCAGCGGCACCACCAAGATGCAACTGGCCGAGTATTACGCCAGCGTCGCCGAGTGGATTCTGCCGCAGCTCAAGGATCGCCCGGTCGCGCTGGTACGGGCGCCGGACGGCATCGCCGGCGAGCTGTTCTTCCAGAAAAACGCCGAGCATCTGGCGATTCCCGGCATCACCACGCTGGACAAGGATGTCACTGGCCAGCCGGTGATGCTGATCAACAACGCCGAAGCGTTGATCGGCGCGGTGCAGATGAGCACGGTCGAGTTGCACACTTGGAACGCCACCACGGTCGATCTGGACAAGCCTGACCGGTTTGTCCTCGATCTCGACCCCGACCCGGCATTGCCATGGAAAAGCATGGTGGAAGCCACGGCACTGACCCTGACCGTACTCGATGAACTGGGACTCCAGGCGTTCCTCAAGACCAGCGGCGGCAAGGGCATTCACCTGGTGGTGCCGTTGACGCGCAAACTTGGCTGGGATGAGGTAAAGGACTTCAGCCACGCGATCGTCAGCCATATGGCCAAGCTGTTGCCGGAACGGTTTTCTGCGGTTTCGGGGCCGAAGAATCGGGTTGGACGGATCTTCATCGACTATCTGCGTAACGGTCTTGGCGCGACGACGATCTGCGCTTACGCTGCGCGCACCCGTGAAGGCTTGCCGGTATCGGTGCCGATTTATCGCGAAGAGGTGGCCGAGCTGAAGGGGGCCGATCAGTGGAACGTGAGCAACGTCCACCAGCGCCTGGCGGAGGTCGGTGACGAGCCGTGGGCAGACCTGAAGAAAACCCGCCAGAGCATCACCGCAGACATGCGCAAACGGCTGGGCCTGAAAAAGTAATCAGGCGTCGCGCAGCAAGTCATGAGCGTTGAGTAGCTCGAAAGCAATTTCCGGTCGATTTTCCAGACCTCGGCGGATCGCGGCCGGGATTGCTTGCCGGGTTTTGCGGCACAGGCCGGGCAGTTCGTCGATGACGATTGCAATGCCGCGCATGGTGCGCACCTCATTGAAGCCCGGTGCGACGTCCACGCGAATGCCCAACTGCTCGAACATCTTGCGCTGCAGGCGTTCGAGATCGGCCAGACTCTGCAGGTTTTCCAGACGTTCGAGCAGGCGCTTTTCTTCCTGCCGGGTCAGCAGCAAGATGCGCATATCCGCGCCGGGCGTTTCCAGCAATGGATCGCGCCCGCAAATACAGGCGCCGGGTGGGCAGGGCGAGCGAATGGGCAAAGGAGTCGTCATGGCCTCCATCATAGAGGCCGTTCGGCCAGTTTGCCCATGGTCGCTCAGTTCCATCCATCGGCGGTGCTATACGGGCTTGTTACTGATTCAGGCCTTCGTAATGCGCCAGTATCGCGTTGGCCAGCTCTTCATCACTGGCGTTGATGCCGGGATTGTCCTGCCGCACCTGTTGCAATACAGACTCCAGATAGACCCCTCGGATCGCACCGTCGCTGGCGACAAATGCCGTCAGGTCGTCACGGGCGGGGATGACCATCTTGTGGTCCTTGAAGGTTGAATAAAGCGAAGCGGATACCCCGGCCGAGGTAGCGACGTCCTTGGCATCCACACGGGCCATGGCCGAGCCGAATGGCAGGCATAAGATTAACGACGAAACGAGCAATAACTTGCGCATGACGGTGTTCCTCCACAAGCGCGAAGCAAAAGGGAAGTACTACATAGCGTGAGAGGTGTGCGAAAGGAGGGAGTTCCATCGAAGCACAGGACTCAGTGAGCGCCTGGTGAGCAAGGCACCTGCTATTAACTGTAGACCCGATTTGCCTGTCAGCCCTGCGCGAATCGCTGAAAGACTTCAGCCAGAGCGGCCGCAGGGTCATGTTCCGCCCAGGCCGGCCGATAACGCCCAGAGCGGAAAAAGACTCTCAAGTCGGGAACAGACGCGCGGGTTTGCCCTGACGTGATATTCTTCGCGCCAACTTGGTTTGACCTAATTCAGTCTGCCTGCCCTTGGGGCGGGCTGACGGAATCCCTGTCGCTCAAGTAGCTGAAGCCAATAATGATAAGAAGTCAGTTCAGAAGGGACATTAACTGAGGTCGATGCAGTCCGTCGGCCTTGTGTGCCCACCCGTCAAAATTGCAGTGTGAAGGTGCTCGCGACCCTGGCCTGAGTGTCGCGAAAAAGGCTCCCACACGTACAACAGCGGCGGGCGGAAGGCGTTTTATCATAGGTGCAACAGATGTTTAAGAAAGTGAACACGGCCTTGCTGGGGCTGGCTTTGGCGATGGGGATGTCTTCCGCCAATGCTGCAGAAGCGAAGAAAGTAGATGTACTGCTGATCGGCGGCGGCATCATGAGCACCACCCTGGGTGTGTGGATCAATGAGCTAGAGCCAAGCTGGTCGATGGAAATGGTCGAGCGCCTGGACGGCGTCGCCCTGGAAAGCTCCAACGGCTGGAACAACGCCGGTACCGGTCACTCCGCCCTGGCTGAGCTGAACTACACCCCGGAAGACGACAAAGGCAACGTGACGATCCCGAAAGCCGTCGAGATCAACGAAGCGTTCCAGGTGTCCCGTCAGTTCTGGGCCTGGCAGGTTCAGCAAGGCGTTCTGAAGAACCCTCGCTCGTTCATCAACACCACTCCGCACATGAGCTTCGTGTGGGGCGATGACAACATCAAGTTCCTGAAAAAGCGCTACGAAGCCCTGCAAGCGAGCCCGCTGTTCGCCGGCATGCAGTACTCCGAAGACCCGGCTGTGATCAAGAAGTGGGTCCCGCTGATGATGGAAGGGCGTGACCCGAACCAGAAAATCGCGGCCACCTGGAGCCCGCTGGGTACCGACATGAACTTCGGCGAAATCACCCGCCAGTTCGCCGGTTACCTGCAGACCAAGCCTAACTTCGATCTGAAGCTGTCGAGTGAAGTCGAAGACATCACCAAGAACGCCGACGGCACCTGGCGCGTCAGCTACAAAAACCTGAAAGACGGCACCAAGACCGAAACCGACGCCAAGTTCGTGTTCATCGGCGCCGGTGGCGGCGCTCTGCATCTGCTGCAGAAGTCGGGCATTCCTGAAGCCAAGGAATACGCTGGCTTCCCGGTCGGCGGCTCGTTCCTGGTGACCGATAACCCGGCCATCGCCGAGCAGCACCTGGCCAAGGCCTACGGTAAAGCTTCGGTTGGCGCACCACCGATGTCGGTTCCGCACCTGGACACCCGTGTTCTGGACGGCAAGCGCGTCATCCTGTTTGGCCCATTCGCGACCTTCAGCACCAAGTTCCTCAAAGAAGGCTCGTACCTGGACCTGCTGACCAGCACCACCACCCACAACATCTGGCCTATGACCAAGGTCGGCATCAAGGAATACCCGCTGGTCGAGTACCTGGCCGGTCAACTGATGCTGTCGGATGAAGACCGCATGAACGCGCTGAAGGAATACTTCCCGAACGCCAAAGCCGAAGACTGGCGCCTGTGGCAGGCCGGCCAACGCGTGCAAATCATCAAGCGTGATGAAGCCGCTGGCGGCGTGCTGAAACTGGGCACCGAAATCGTTGCTGCACAAGACGGCTCCATCGCCGGCCTGCTGGGCGCATCGCCAGGCGCGTCGACCGCTGCACCGATCATGCTGAGCGTGCTGCAGAAAGTCTTCAAAGACAAAGTCGCCACCCCTGAGTGGCAAGCCAAGCTGCACCAGATCGTGCCAAGCTACGGCACCCAGCTGAACAGCGATCCGGCCAAAGTGGCACAAGAGTGGGCGTACACCGCCAAGATCCTCGAACTGCCAACGCCTCCGGTAATCGGTCAGGCGGCTGCTCCGGCCGCACCTGCCGCTGAAAAAGCTGCAGCGCCGAAGGAAAATGCTGCACGTGACATGGCTCTGTAACTAGACGCCAGATACGCAAAAGCCCACTGAACCGGTAACGGTCAGTGGGCTTTTTTGTGCCACAAACCCCTTTCGGCAGCTCCTACACAGGTTTCGCTTTTGCCAGATAGGCGCCAAGCCGCCGCCCCATCTCTTCCCCCAGCGCCTGCAACCCGCTCAACGGCCGCACCATCACCTCGAACTCGACAATCTTCCCGCTCTCATCAAAGCGAATCATGTCGATGCCCTTCAGCTCTTTCGCCCCCACTTTGGCGCTGAACTCCAAAACCACATTCAAACCATCGGCAGTCGCCAGTTCGCGGTGGTATTTGAAATCTTCAAAGACGTTGAACACGGTGTTGAGGATCATCGTCACCACTGGCGCGCCGGGGTAGGGCGAGTGGGCCATGGGCGAACGGAACACGGCATTGGCATCGAGCAGTTCGGGCAAGGCCTTGAGGTTGCCGGTGCGGATCATCTCGTGCCAGTGCTTCAGGGATTCGGCGGCGTTGGGGTGCAGGTTCAATTCGGACATTGACCACTCCTGGGATTGTTGTTGTTCTCGCGCGACGGCACTCACTCTAGTTCAAAGCGGCGGATCACGAACCGTTGTGCGTCGATCTGAATACCAGACCATGGCCGAAGCGGATCAGATGGGCATCTGATCCGTATTTTTCTGTTGGATCTGCCTCTGTAACCGGTTCAGTCAGGCGCTCAGAATAGCCCGGCAGTTCGGTCACTCGCGGCAGTCCTTCATCCCGAAGCGCCCGGTGCACCGCCAGCTCAGTATTGAGGAGAGCAGCATGAACAAGATGGCGATTTTCCTGGGTGGGTTTCTGACGTTGACCATTCTGATCGGAATGCTTGCGACGATTTCTCCGGTCTGAGGTGGCCTGTTGCAATAGACGTCCACCGATGTGCAGCGCGAATCGTGGTTAAATTCCGCGCCTCACATCCGTAAATGGACTTCATCCTATGGCCGAACGACGTATTCGCCCGCTCGCAATCTGTGTTTTTCACCATAACGGCAAAATTCTGGTTAATGAATTTCGTGACCCGGTCAGCCAGCAAATCTGTTTTCGGCCTGTTGGCGGTGGTATCGAGTTCGGCGAGACCAGTGCGGAGGCTGTCGTGCGTGAAGTACAGGAGGAGCTGGGCTTGTCCGTGACCGACTTACGACTGCTCGGCACACTTGAAAGTCTGTTCGTCTACAACGGCAAACCGGGGCATGAAATTGTCCAGGTCTACGATGCGACGTTTGCTGATCCTGACGCGTATGAACTTGCACAAATCCATGGCCATGAAAGTGACGGGGCTCCCTTCACCATCCGCTGGCATGACAGCTCAAGTTTCAGCGAGCACGCGCCATTGGTTCCAAAGGGATTGCATGAGCTGCTGAAGAGCGCAGGATTGCTCGTTTGAGATCCGGCGAAGATCTCGATTTCAGTCTCTTCTGGCCTCTTCGCGAGCAAGCCCGCTCCCACATTTTGTCCGGTTGACGCTGAACCACTGTGGGAGCGGGCTTGCTCGCGAAGGGGTCAGTCCAGACAACGCAATAACCGGCTATCAGCGATCAAGCACATCCTCCATCCACTGCAGATACTGCGCTCGCTCGGAAATCGAGTTGTGCCCCGCATCCGGCACCACTCGCAGCGTCGCCACGCCTTTGGGGAAACTCTGTAGCAGTCGCTGCGTGCTGTCCCGTGGTATCACCTCGTCATCGCTGGCCGCCAACAGCAAGGTCGGTACGCGAATGTGCGCGGCATAGCGGCCCGACTCGAAGCGATCCTTCAGCAGCCACTTCACCGGCATCCACGGATATTGGCGGACGGCGATGTCTTCAAGGCTGTTGTACGGCGTCACCAGAATCAGTTGTTTCGCCGGGCGCTGACTCGCCAGGCGCACCGCCACCCCCGAACCCAGGCTGCGGCCGATCACGGCAATCTGCGGATGGCTGGCGTACACCTGATCGAACAGCGCCAACGCATCTTCGGCGATCGCTTCCTCCGAGGGCGAGCCGCCGCTGCCACCGAAACCCCGATAGTTCAGCAAAAACAGCGCGTAGTCGGGAAAGGCCTCGCTGAACGACGGCAGATTGCGCGACACGTCCTCGGCATTGCCGCCAAAGTAGATCAGTGCTTTCGGCCCGACATGTGCGCGCGTGGCTACCCACACATCGGCATCCGGCATCGTCAGTTTCAACCGCGAATCCGTCGTGGCGACGGCGCTGTCAGGCTGGGGGAAATAGATCAGCGAACGCTGAAATACGAACAGCGCCCCGCACAGCAGCAGGTAGAGGGCGATGAGCAAGGCGACGAGTGACATCAGTTTTCTGGACATTCGACTAACTTTAACCGGGCGCGGGTGTTCGCTGTCGCAGTGTAGTCCAGCGCAGTAGACGGGCAGCCGTCGCACACAACGTGCAACAGCTTCACGCAGCAGGGGAACCAGCATGAGCCACACTGAGGGTTACTCCCGGCGCCGGTTGCTCACACTGGCTGCCGGGGTTTCGGCGGTCTTCACCTTTGACCGGGCGTTGGCCACCGCCACGCCGCCGGCCACTTCGCCCAGCACGGCAGGAGACCAGACCATGCAGACCCGCGCCATCCCTTCAAGCTCCGAGCTGTTGCCAATGGTGGGCCTGGGCACGTACCGCGGCTTCGATGTTGCGCCCGGCGACCCCGTCTATAAACAACTGCCGGCGGTGCTCGATGAACTGTTCAAAAAGGGCGGCACGCTGATCGACAGCTCGCCGATGTATGGCCGCGCCGAGCAAACCACTGGCGAGCTGTTGTCGATCCACGAACCACGCTCGCCGGCATTTCTGGCGACCAAGGTGTGGACCCGCGGGCGCAAGGAGGGCATCGCGCAGATGGAGCAATCCTTCAGCCTGCTGCGCACCGAACGCATCGACCTGATGCAGATCCACAACCTGCTGGACTGGCAAAGCCATCTGCCGACCCTTCGCGAATGGAAAGCGCAGGGACGCATTCGCTACATCGGCATCACCCATTACACGCCGTCGGCCTATGAAGAAGTCGAGGCAGTGCTCGGGGCCGAACAACTGGATTTCCTGCAAATCAACTACGCCCTCGATGACCGTGGTGTGGAGAAACGCATTCTGCCGTTGTGCCGCGAGCGCGGGGTGGCGGTGATCTGTAACCGGCCGTTCGGTGGCGGCGGCTTGCTGACACGGCTCAAGGGCAAGCCGCTGCCGGGCTGGGTATCGGATGTGCAGGTCAACAGTTGGCCGCAACTGGCGCTGAAATATCTGCTTTCGCATCCGGCGGTGACTTGCGTGATCCCCGGCACCGGCAATCCGCGCTACATGGCCGACAACGCCGGCGCCGGATTCGGGCCGATGTTGACCGATGCGCAGCGGTATCAGTTGATAGCGTTGATTGGCTAAGCCGGCGTCTGCTGCGGAAACAGATGCTCCTTGAGGAAGTCGATGAACACCCGCAGTTTCAGCTGTGGATGCTTGCCCGAGGGCCACATGATCCGGTAGACGCCTGTCTCTGCGCAGTCGGGCAAAATCCGTTGCAAGCGCCCATCGGCCAAGGCCTCGCTGACGCAGAAGTCCGGTAGATAGGCGATGCCCAGGCCTTGCAGGGCAAAGCAGATCCGCGCTTCGAGGTTGTTGCAGACCATCGAGGTCGGCACCTGCAGATCGACTTCCTGGCCGGCTTCGCGCAACGGCCAGACCTGCAGCTTGCCGGTGTTGGGAAAGCGAAACTGAATACACGAATGACTGAGCAGATCGGTGGCTTGCTGCGGTACGCCATGGGCCTGAAAGTAGAGCGGCGCCCCCACCAGAATCATCCGGTAGCTACCGATCAGGCGCGAGGTCAGGCTGGAATCCGGGACATCTCCGGCCCGCAACACCGCGTCGTAGCCTTCCTCGATCACATCGACCCGGCGGTCATCGAACGTCAGGTCGAGATCCACCGTCGGGTAGGTTTTCTTGAACCGTGCCAGCACCGGTAAAAACGGCTCGCCCACCAGCGGCAAACTGATCTTCAGACGCCCGCGCGGGTCGGCGTTGGTCTGGGAAAACTCCATTTCCGCTGCTTCGATCTCGGCAAGGATGCGCAAACTGCGTTCGAGAAACCGCGTGCCGTCCTCGGTCAGCGTGATGCTGCGCGTGCTGCGATTGAACAGGCGCACGCCAAAGCGTTCTTCCAGGCGCACGATGCTTTTGCCAATTGCCGAAGCCGACACGCCAAGCAGGCGCCCACTGGCGACAAAGCTGCGAGTTTCCGCCACCGACACAAACACATTCAACGCATTAAGGCTGTCCATCACGATTCTCGATTTCACCGGTGGGGTTCAATTTACCTTAGTCATTGCGGAACAAAACGTCCGTATATAACGGAGTGGCGACCCACTTAATCAGCCGGGGGCATGGCTTCTATCATCGGCGCCACAGTCCTCTACCGAGATTATCGCCATGTCCGACATTATGCAGCGCTGGGAAATTTCCGCGTTTGGCCTCGCCAACCTCAGCCAGGTCCAGGCCCCGCGACCAACCCCGAAAGCCGGAGAAATCCTGGTCAAGATCGATGCGGTTTCGCTTAATTACCGTGATACCCAAGTCGCGGAAAACGGCATGACCGCGGCGTTGAAATTCCCCTTCACGCCAGCCTCGGACATGGCCGGTACCGTGGTCGCGGTCGGCGAGGGCGTCACGCGCTTTCAGAGTGGCGACAAAGTCATCTCCACCTACATTACCAACTGGATCGACGGCAATCCGAAAACCTGGGCCGAGATGCCGACCCAGGGTGGGCCGATTCCCGGCATGTTGGCGCAGTACGTTGCCACGCCGGCCGACTGGTGCGTGCGCGCGCCGAAAAACCTCAGTGCAGTCGAGGCCAGCACACTGCCGATCGCCGCACTGACCGCGTGGATGGCGTTGATCGAACTGGGGCATCTGCACGCCGGGCAAACCGTGGTGGTGCAAGGCACTGGCGGGGTTTCGCTGTTTGCCGTGCAACTGGCGGCGGCCAGTGGCGCCAACGTCATCGTCACCAGCAGCAGCGACGACAAGATCGCCCACGCCATCGCCCTGGGCGCCACTCATGGCATCAACCGCAGCACCACCCCGGACTGGCACACCGCTGTGCTGGAACTGACCGACGGGCGCGGCGCCGATCACATTCTGGAGATGGCCGGCGGCGACAACCTCGGGCGCTCTCTGCAGGCAGTGGTGCCTGGAGGTCGGGTGTCGATCATCGGCCTGCTCGATTCTGACGAGTTGCGCACGCCGATCATGCCGCTGCTCGGCAGCCGCGCCTCAATCGTTGCGGTGGCCGTCGGCCCGCGTCGGGCGCTGGAGGACATGGTGCGGATGATCGATCACCACGGGATCAAACCGGTGATCGATGCGACCTATGCCTTCGATCAGGTGACTGAAGCGTTCGCCCATCTCAATCGCGGGGCGTTCGGCAAGGTTGTGGTCGATTTCAACAAGGCCTGAAACCACCTGTAGGAGTGAGCCTGCTCGCGATGGCGGTGAATCAGTCACCGATGATGCCGAATGACACACCGCCATCGCGAGCAGGCTCACTCCTACAAGGGGCCGTGTTGTCTGGGTAATTTTTCATTTTTTTTGATGAGAGTCTATGAACCGTTCCCCCCATCCCATGTCCGTCATGCCCTTCATCATTCTGGGCCTGTTCGGGCTGTACACCCTGGAACTCGGCGTGGTCGGCATTCTGCCGCTGATCGTCGAGCGTTTCGGTGTCAGTGTCGCCCAGGCCGGTTTGCTGATGAGCCTGTTCGCGTTCATCGTCGCGCTGTCCGGGCCGTTTCTGGTGCTGGTGTTCTCGCGGTTCGACCGCAAGAAAGTGCTGGTCGGTGCGCTGCTGTGTTTTTCCGTCAGCAGCGTGCTGTCGGCCTATGCGCCGAACTATTCGACGTTGATGGCGCTGCGCATTGTTCCGGCGATGTTGCACCCGGTGTTTTTCTCGGCGGCGTTTGCTGCGGCGATTTCGCTGTACCCCAGGGAGCGTGCGACCCACGCGACCACGGTCGCCTTCATCGGTACCACCCTCGGACTGGTGTTCGGTGTGCCGATTACCGCATGGGTCGCCGGGCGGTTTTCTTATGAGGCGTCGATTCTGTTCTGCGCCGTCGCGACGTTGCTCGCCGGGCTCGGATTGCTGCTCAGGCTGCCTCGGCAGAATGCTGCGCCGGAGAGCTTCGCAAGTCAGCTGTCGATCCTGAAAAAGCCGCCGGTGTGGCTGGCGATCATCGCCACGGTGCTGGTGTTCACCACCAAGTTTGCGGTGTACAGCTACGCCGCCGAATACCTGAAAAACCAGACCGGCCTGGACGGTGAAACCATCAGTTTCCTGTTGGTGATCTTCGGTGTCGGCGGGGTGCTGGGCAACCTGTTGGCCGGGCGCGCACTGGCCACACATCTGGTGGCGACTGCGTTGCTGTTTCCGATTCTGTTGAGCATCGCCTACCTGATTCTGGCGGTGTTCGGCAGTGCTTCGCTGGGCTCGATGTTGCTTATCGTGCTGCTGTGGGGCGCGATTCACACCAGCGGCATGATCATCACCCAGATGTGGCTGACCAGCGCCGCGCCCGAGGCGCATTCGTTCGCCACCAGCCTGTATGTGTCGGCGGCCAATGCCGGGATCGCCCTCGGTTCGTGGATCGGTGGGGTGTTTATCGACACCTGGGGCCTGCCGGGCACGATCTGGTGCGGGTTGCTGTTTGCGCTGCTGTCGTTGCTGACGATTGGCGCCAAGGCCATGTTCTATGGCGGTCGTGAAGAGTGCCCGAACCTGAGCGGGGCAAGCGTCGCCTAGTGCGCCTTGCGCAGGGCGCCGATAAAGGCTTGCAACGCTGACGACATCTGGCGATTGCTCGGGTAATACAGGTAGAACGCGGGGAAGGGTGTCGACCACTCTTCCAGCAGCGCCACCAGTGCACCGCTGTCGAGTTCGTCCTTGATCCACTCACGGATCCATACCGTGATACCCAGCCCATCCAGCGCCGATTGCATGGCAACGGCGCAGTCACTGACCACCAGAGAACCTTTCACGCTCAATTCGAACGGCATGCCATCGCGGAAAAACCGCCACTTGTACAGCCCGGACTCCCCGGAGCGCCGCCAGTTTACGCAGCGGTGATCCAGCAAGTCGGCCGGCTCGTGCGGGCGACGTTTGCCTTGCAGGTAGTCGGGCGAGGCGATGGCGATCTGCGTCAGCGGTTCGCTGAGTTTGAGCGCGACCATGTCTTGTTCGATGAACTCACCCAGACGAATCGCCGCGTCGTAGCCTTGGGCAACGATGTCGGCGGTGCTGTCGTCGGTGGTCAGTTCGAGCTTGATGTCCGGGTAGGTCGCTTGAAATGCCGGCAGGATCGGTTGGATGAAGTGCAGCATCGCTACCTGCGGCGCGCAGATGCGCAGGGTGCCGACCGGTGTGTCGCGGTAGTCGTTGAGTTGTTCCAGCGCTGCGTCCAGATCGGCAAAGATCTCGCCCAGGCGTTCGAACAATTTACTCCCGGCCTCGGTGGTCGACACGCTGCGCGTGGTGCGATTGAGGAGGCGTACCCCCAGACGCTCTTCCAGACCCTTGATGGTCTGGCTCAGTGCCGATGGCGAAACCCCCAGTGCCTGCGCCGCTCGGGAGAAATTACGCTCGCGGGCGACGGCGAAAAACGCCCTGAGATGGCCAAACTCTTGGTCGCGCATTATGTATGCCCAGCTTCACAATGTTTGTAGATGTTTTGGCATTCTAAATAAAGCTTCCGGGTCAGACAATGCGGCTACAGGCCAATGCGCCGACCGTCCCCCTGGAGCCCACCATGTCTTTCAATGCTCATTTCGATGTTTTGACTTCCGCGCTCAAACCGTTGCCCGATGCTCAACGCTTGCTACTGATCAAGGGCGGAACCCTGGTCACCCAGGACGAACGCCTGGGCAATTTCATCGAAGGCGATGTGCTGATTCGTGGCACGGAAATCGTCGAGGTCGGCGTAGGCCTCAATGCTCCCGACGCTGAAGTCATCGATGCCAAAGGCATGATCGTGATTCCCGGCATGGTCGATACCCATCGCCACGCGTGGGAAGGTCAGTTGCGCCGGATCAACCCGAACTCGCCGACGCTTGAAGACTACTGCAACGCCACGCATTTTTCCTTTGCCAAATACTACCGTCCGCAAGATATGTACGTCGGCAACCTGCTGACGGCGCTGGGTGCGATCAACGCCGGCATCACCACCATCATCGATAACTCACACAACGCCCGCAGCGGCGCGCATTCCGATGCGGCCATCGACGCTTTGCACGACGCCGGCATCCGCGCGGTGCATGCGCCGGGTGCGCCGTTGTCCGGTGAGTGGGAGTCCACGCAGTGGCCGGGCGATCTGCGCCGTATCAAAGACAAGTACGCCGGTTCGCCCGACTCGCTGGTGACCCTGGCGATGATGGCGCAACTCGACCGCGAACAATGGGCAGTTGCCCGCGAACTGGGCCTGAATATCGTCACCGAATTCTTCGGCGCCGGTATGGCGGCGGAGCTGGATGCGCTGCACGAAGAGGGCCTGCTGGGCCCGGACAATATTTTCAACCACTGCACCTGCCTGCCGGATCACGGTTGGTCGATCCTGCGCCACGCCGGGGTCAAGGTGAACGTCTGCCCGCGCTCCGACGCGCACTACGGGCTCGAAGACGGCGTGTTCGCCTGGCAGAAAGCTGTCGATCACGGCCTGCATCCGGGCCTGAGCGTCGACAACGAAAGCTCTTACGGCGGCGACATGTTCGGTGAAATGCGCGTGGCGTTTTACCTGCAACGGGCGGCGGCGCACAGCGCGCGTTTCCATGGTCAGCCTGCGCCGGAACTGGTCAGCGCCGCGCAACTGCTCAAGGCCGCCACCCTTGATGGCGCTGCATGCGCCGGCCTCGAAGCGAGCATCGGCAGCATCACTCCGGGCAAGCAGGCCGACATCGTGCTGATCCGCACCGACAACCTCAGCGTCTACCCGTCGAACAACGCCCTGGGCACGGTGGTGCACGCCGCCGAACGCGGCGATATCGACACCGTGATCATCGCCGGGCGCATTCGCAAACAGGCGGGCGTGGTGCTGGGCGTGGATCGCGAACAACTGAACCGGGCCACGGAAGAGTCGCGCAGCTACCTGTTCAATGCCGCCGGTTACAGCCCTGATCCTTTCGCGGAGCATTTCGCCCCGCTGCATGCCCACTGAGAGGTGCACGGTCATGATCCTGATTTCCTTTGTGCTGGCCTTGCTGGCCGGTGTGGCGATTGCCGTGCAAGCGGCGGTTAACAGTCAGTTGGCCGGGGCCATGACCGGCAACACGCTGGCAGCGGCGTTCTACTCGTTTCTCAGCGGCATGCTGGTGCTGGGTGCACTGGCATGGATGCGCGGTGGTCTGGGCGATGCCTTGAGTGTGATCCCGGCGCAACCCGGCTGGCGTCTGGTCGGTGGTGTGCTCGGCGCCGGGGCGATTTTCTGCACCGTGTGGCTGGCGCCGCGCATCGGTCTGGCGAATCTGCTGGTGCTGGTCATCGCCGGGCAGTTGCTGTCGTCGGTGGCGATCGATCACTTCGGCTGGCTGGGCGCAGTGGTCCGTCCGGCGGCATCGATCAAGATCGCGGGCGCAGTGGTGGTGCTGCTGGGCGTGGCGCTGACGCTGTTTGGTGAGCGGCTGATCGCGATGCTCGCCCGGTCTTTCTGACCCGCGATTCTGCCCATGTGGAAGCGGGCTTGCTCGCGACAGCGGTGTATCAGGCAATGAAGGTGCTGGATGTACTGACGCTTTCGCGAGCAAGCCCGCTCCCACAGGGGGATACGGGTTTGCCTGAGTCTTCTACGAACAACTTCATAGGTGTCGCCGTGACTGCATTCATTCATTCGGGGATGCGCAATGGATTGTCGACCCTGGCCGGCGCATTGCTGCTGGCACGTTTCAGCAACGGAGCTCACGCGGATTTTTTCGCCGATTCTCATGCGTCGTTCGAAACCCGCAATGTCTACTTCAATCGGGATTTCCGTGATGGCCCATCAACCCTGCAATCAAAACGCGAGGAGTGGGCACAGGGCCTGATGCTCAAGTTCGAGTCCGGGTATACGCCGGGGTTGGTGGGGTTTGGGGTCGACCTGCTGGGCATGGTTGGTGTGCGTCTGGATTCCAGTCCCGATCGCGCCGGCAGCGGTTTGTTGCCGGTGCGCAGTGATGGGCGCGCAGCCAGTGAGTACGGCAAATTGGGAGTGACGGCCAAGGTCAAAATCGCCAAAACCGAGCTGAAGGCCGGGTCGTTGATCCCGGTCCTGCCGACACTGCGCCCGCAGGACGGGATGATCCTGCCGCAGTCGTTTCGGGGTGCGATGGTGATCTCGCAGGATCTGCCGGGTGTGGTGCTGACGGCGGGGCAACTGGATCGGGTCAAGGGGCGCAATGACACCAGCTACGAGCCGATTGCGCTGAACAACAAGAACAACCGCTTCGTCACCAATGCCCAGGGCGCGCACCTGAATCTGGTCGGCGTGGATCGGCAGGTGAACGACAACCTCAAGGTCAGTTATCACTACGCGTCGCTGAGCGATGTCTACGATCAACACTTCGTCGGTCTCACCGATACGCGGCCCATGGCCGGCGGCACGGTGAGCAGCGACCTGCGGTTTTTCTCCAGCGAGAGCCAGGGCGCGGCCAAGGCCGGGAAGATCCGCAATCAGTCGCTCAACGGCCTGATCGGTTACGCCGCGGGCGGGCACAAGGTCAGCGTCGGCTATCAGGCGATGCTCGGCGACAGCGCGTTTCCTTATGTCGAAGGCAGCGATGCTTACCTGGTCAACTATGCGCAGATCGGCGATTTCGCCGAAGCGAAGGAGCGCTCGTGGCAAGTGCGTTATGACTTCGATTTCGAGCGCTTGGGCATTCCCGGCCTGACTTTCATGAGCCGCTACATCGATGCCGATCATGCGCAAGTGGCCGGCAAGACCGGCCAGGAATGGGAACGCAATACCGAGGTCAAGTACGTGATCCAGAGCGGCACGTTCAAGGACGTTGCCTTGCGTTTGCGCAATGCGACTTATCGCTCGTCGTTCAGCCGCGATGCCGATGAAACCCGGATCCTCATCACCTACACCAAAGCGCTGTGGTGAACTCAGCCGCGATACCGCAGCACCTCCACCAACAACGCAAACGCCGGCGCCGCCTGCCGTCGGCTCGGGTAGTACAGGTGATAACCGGCGAAGGTCGGGCACCAGTCTGCCAGCACTTGCAGCAGACGCCCGTCGGCGAGATACGGAGCGACGATGTTTTCCGGGATGTAGCTCAGACCAAAACCGTCCAGTGCGGCGTCGAGCAGCGGGTAGACGCCGTTGAGGGTGACTTGCCCGGAGACCCGCACCTTGAGGCTTTCGCCGTCCTTCTCGAACTCCCAGGGGTACAGCCCGCCGTTGGTGGGCAGGCGCAGGTTATTGCAGGCGTGCGCGGTGAGGTCACGCGGTGTTTGCGGCTTTTCACGCTGGGTGAAGTAGGCCGGCGAGCCGACCACCGCCATGCGCATGTCGGGGCCGATGCGGGTGGCGATCATGCCTTGTGCCACGTCTTCGCCCAGGCGCACGCCGGCGTCAAAGCCTTGCCCGGCGATGTCGACAAAGCCATAGTCGCAGCACACCTCGACGGAGATGTCCGGATACTTGGGCAGAAATTCCTTGAGCACCGGACGCAGCAACCAGTTCAGCGAATGGTCGGTGGCGCTGATACGGATCCGGCCTGCCGGGGTTTCGCGCAGGTTGCTCAGGGCGGCCAGTTCCAGTTCGATCTCTTCGAAGCGCGGACCGATGGTCTGCAGCAGATGTTCGCCGGCCTCGGTCGGGGAGACGCTGCGCGTGGTGCGGGTCAGCAGGCGCAGGCCCAGGCGCGCTTCGAGGGCGCGGATGGTATGGCTGAGCGCCGATTGCGAAACGCCGAGTCTGGCCGCGGCTTTGGTGAAACTGCGCTCGCGGGCCACGGCGAGGAAGGCGAGCAGGTCACTGGCGTTTTCTCGAAGCATTGATGAGTGTCCTGCATAAGTTTTTTCGAATTCTAGTCGATTATCTGAAGAGTCTGGCTCGTTAAAGTGACGCAAGTTCCCTGTAGGAGCTCTCGTACAACTTTGGAGTCTTGTGATGAATTCAATTGCAACTGCGCAGGTCCCACGTGTAATCGTCACCGCCAACGGTTCTCAGCCCTCGGCCAAGGGCCCGGCAGACTGGTTCACCGGCACGGTGCGTGTCGATGCGCCATTCAAGGGCAGCGATGCCGCCCGCGTCAGCGGCGCCACGGTGACCTTCGAGCCGGGCGCGCGAACGGCGTGGCACACCCATCCATTGGGGCAGACGTTGATCGTCACCGCCGGCGCCGGTTTTGTACAGGAGTGGGGTCAGCCGGTTCGGCAGATTCGCCCTGGCGATACCGTATGGATCGCTCCCGGTGTCAAGCATTGGCACGGCGCTGCGGCGCATACCGCGATGACCCATATAGCGATCGCCGAAGTGCTCGATGGCAAGGTGGTGGACTGGATGGAGCAGGTCACTGATGCGCAGTATCAGAAAGCGGAATGACGCCCTGACCTCTAGTACCCCATGCAAGTGCGCTAGCGTTTTTCGTGCGTAGTGACACTTGTTACCAAATGAAATATATTCGCATTCATGTAGGTTGCCCCCCTCCAGGATGCCGCTGTGCCCGCTGATTTTCCTTCCGCCCAATCCCCGCGCAATCAGTTGCTGTCGTTGCTTTACAGCGACCATCACGGCTGGTTGCAGAACTGGCTGCGCAAAAAGCTCGGTTGTTCGCAACGGGCGGCGGATCTGGCGCAGGACACCTTTATCCGTGTGCTGACTCTCGCCGAGCCCGAGCGTTTGCAGGAGCCACGGGCCTTCCTGACGACCACGGCAATTCGTCTGCTGATCGATGGCGAGCGCCGGCGCAAGCTGGAGCGGGCGTATCTGGCGGTGCTCGCGCATGAAAGCGAAGACGCGGCGGCGATCAGCCCGGAAGATTTCCATCAGATCATCGAATTGCTCGAATCCATCGCGCGTCTGCTCGAAGGTCTGGCGGAGAAACCGCGCCGGGCGTTTCTGCTCAATCGCCTGGATGGCTGGAGCCACGCCGAAATTGCCGAACATCTCGGCGTATCAAAAAGCATGATCAAGCAGTACATCGCTCAGGTCATGGTGCATTGCTATGTCGCGTTGTATGGCGGTGCGCCGTGATCAGCGGGTCGGAGCCGAGTCATGAAACGGTGGTCGCAGCGGCGCAATGGCTGTCGCTGCTGCATTCCGGCGAGGCCAGTGAGCAGCAGCGTCAGGCGTTCGCCCAATGGCGTGAGGCCGACCCGAGTCATGCGCTGGCGGCGTCACGCCTGGCGTTGTTATGGGGGCGTTTTGACGGCTTGCCCAAGGGCCGCGCGCGCAAGACCCTTGACCGGGTGCTGACATCGAAACGCGGCAGCACCCTGCGCCGCACCGGCACGTGCCTGGCTGTGCTGATCGCCGCAAGCGTGGCGTGGCAAGGCGTGCGGCAGGGGCCGGTGTGGCTGGCGGACCAACGTACTGCCGTGGGCGAGCGGCGCGATTTGATGCTGGCCGATCACAGTCATTTGAAGCTCAACAGCGACTCGGCGGTGGACCTGCATTTCGACGGCCAGCAACGGCTGATCGATCTCAAGCGCGGCGAACTGTGGGTCGAGGTGGCGAAGGACCCGCAGCGGCCATTCGTGGTGCGCACCGAGCACGGCACCGTGACAGCACTTGGCACACAGTTTCTGGTGCGTCGCGAAGCCGGGCAGACCCGGGTTACCGTACTGGAATCGGCGATTGCCGCACGCCCGGTCGAGCATCCGGAGAACGCTGTGCGTGTCGCGGCCGGTCAGCAGGCCACGGTGTTTGCCGACCATGTCGACAGCCCGACGTCACTGGGCCATAGCGACCCGGCGAGCTGGACACGCGGCGTGCTCAAGGTTGACGACCGTCCGTTGGTGGAAGTGCTTGATGAGCTGGCGCGATATCGCTCGGGCGTCATGCATTTTGATCGGCAGGCGCTGGCCGGACTGCGAGTGTCGGGTTCGTTTCCGCTCGGTGACAGCAACGCGGCGCTGGCGGCCTTGCAGACCAACCTGCCGATCCGCGTGCAGCGTTTTACCGATTGGCTGGTGTTGATCAAACCCGAATCCTGAACCCGATACAAAACCTGCAGGCTCACGCCTACAGTGGATTTCGGTGGTCTGAAAAAATAAATCAACGGTCCACTGTCCCTTTCCCGAACTCACCCGTCATGGCCTGAGAAACCAAAACAACTTCCAGGAATCCACCCATGACCCGCCCCGTTGTCCGGCTGCATCCACTCGCTGCCGCGCTGTTTCCGATCTTTCTCGCTGGTGCCGCGCTGCCGGCGGTCGCTGACGACGCCAGTATCGCCCAGAGCCGCGTGCAAAGCTTCGCGGTGCCGGCCGGTGACCTGAGCGTGGCTCTGAGTACGTTGGCCGAGCAGGCTGGGGTGGCGCAGGCGTTCGATCCGGCGCTGACCCGTGGCAAGCAGACCCCGGGCCTGAACGGTCGCTACACCCTGGAAATGGCGCTGGCGCGGCTGCTCAGTGGCAGCGGTCTGGAAGCCGTGCAGGTCGGTTCGACTTACCGCTTGCAGGCATTGCCGTCGGGGGCCGGCCAGGTGCAACTCGACAGTCTGTCGATCAGTGCGCCGGAAGTGGTCGATGGACCGTTCGGGCCGGTTGACGGCTACGTCGCGCAGAACAGCATCAGCGCGACCAAGACCGGCACGCCGATCCACGAAACCCCGCAATCGATTTCGGTCATCACCCGCGAGCGAATGGAAGCGCAAGGCGTGCAGTCGGTGAACGAAGCGTTGCGTTACACCCCGGGCGTGTCGAGCTATGGCGCCAACAATCGTTCGGACTGGTACACAGTGATTCGCGGTTTCTCGCCGACCACTTACCTCGACAGCCTGCAACTGCCGACCACCATCAACCTGGCGAGCTGGATGGTCGATCCGTACATGCTCGAACGCGTTGAAGTGCTGCGTGGCCCGGCCGGCGTGCTCTACGGGCAAGGTGATCCTGGTGGCGTGATCAACCAGGTGTCCAAGCGTCCGAGCGCGGTGGCAGCCAACGAAGTCGGCGTGCAGTACGGCACCGATGCGCGCAAGCAGATCAACTTCGACAGCACCGGCCCGCTCGACGATCAGGGCGTGTGGTCGTACCGCATGGTCGGCGTGCTGCGCGATCAGGACATCAAGGACACCCCGTGGCAGGACAAACGCCAGGCGCTGGCGCCGTCGATTACCTTCGCGCCGGACGACGACACCCGCTTCACCTTGCTGGCCAGTTATCTGTACGACGACAGCAACTCCGGAGACGGTTTCTATCCGTCGGCTGGCACCATCGACTACAACCCCAACGGCCACATCAAGCGCAACATCTTCGAGGCCGACAAAGACTTCCAGAAGTACGAAAAGCGCCAGTACTCATTCGGTTATGAATTCTCCAAACGCCTGAGCGACACCTGGCAAGTGCGGCAGAATCTGCGTTATTCGCACCTCGATCTGAACGACAACATGATCTACGGCGGCGGCTTCCAGGAAGGCTCGCTGACGACCATCGACCGTTGGGCCGGCATCGCCGACTTCACCTACAAACGCTGGACCGTGGACAATCAGGCGCAGGCCGATTTCAGCGTTGGCGGCATCGATCACACGGTGCTGCTGGGTCTGGATTACCAGCATCAGGATGCCACCGATAAAGAGGTCTATGCCCTCGCGGCACCGGTCAATGCGTATAACCCGGTATTCATGCCGTTCGACCGTTCGGTGTTCAACGACCCGGATAAAAGTTACCCGAGTAATATCGATTCGACTTTGAATCAGACCGGTCTGTACCTGCAGGATCAGTTGAAATTCGACGACCACTGGCGCCTGACCCTCAGCGGTCGCTATGACTGGGCCACCAGCGAAACCCAGGATCATCTGGCACACACCACGACCAACCAGAAAGATGAAGCCTTCAGCGGCCGTGCCGGTCTGGTGTATCTGGCGGACAACGGCCTGGCGCCGTACGTCAGTTACTCCACTGCGTTCACCCCTAACGCCGGTCTGGATGCCAACGGCAAACCGTTCGACCCCACCGAGGCCAAGCAGTACGAAGCCGGGATCAAGTTCGCGCCCAAGGACACCAACGCTTCGGTGACCGCCGCAGTGTTCCAGATCACCCAGACCAACGTGCTGACGCCCGGCCCGGTCAACCCGAATTACTCGGTGCAGACCGGTGAAATCCGCTCCCGTGGTTTCGAGCTGGAAGGCACGGCCAGCCTGAGCCGTGAGCTGGACGTGATCGCCAGTTACACCTATCAGGACGTGAAGATCACCAAGGCCAATGACGTCAGCGAAGGCAAGACCCCGACGTTCATCCCGATCCCGCGCAACATGGCGTCGCTGTGGGGCGACTACACCTTCCATGACGGCTGGTTGAAGAACTTCGGTCTGGGCGCTGGGGTACGTTATGTCGGACGCAATCCGGGAGCGGCGGACAACTCGCTGAACATCCCGTCGTACACCGTGTTCGATGCCTCGGCGCACTATGTGACCGGGCCGTGGAAACTGGCGCTGAACGTCACCAACCTGACCAACGACGACTACATCTCCGGTTGCTACGACGCGACCCGTTGCCTGTATGGCAATCCGCGCACCGCAGTGGCATCGGCGACGTATCGCTGGTGATGGAGAACGCCCCTCTCTGCGCAGGGAGGGGCGATTCTGTGCAGTTGCTTCAGATCATCGGCGGCAACGAAGAGAGGATCTTGTCCAGCGTAATCGGATACTCGCGCACCCGCGCCCCGGTGGCGTTGTAGATCGCATTCGCCACCGCCGCGCTCACACCACAAATCCCCAGTTCTCCCACGCCCTTGGCTTTCATCGGTGAAGAAATCGGGTCGGTCTCGTCGAGGAAAATCACCTCTTGATGCGGGATGTCGGCATGCACCGGCACCTCGTATCCGGCCAGATCGTGATTGACGAAAAAGCCCAGGCGCTTGTCCACCGCCAGCTCCTCCATCAACGCTGCGCCAACGCCCATGGTCATCGCCCCGATTACCTGGCTGCGCGCGGCTTTCGGATTGAGAATCCGTCCCGCCGCGCACACCGCAAGCATGCGTCGCACGCGGACTTCACCGGTAGCAGCATCCACCGCGACTTCGACGAAATGCGCGCCAAAAGTCGACTGTTGATACTGCTTGGCAAGGTCGGCGAACTCTATGCTGTCCTCAGCCTCGACGGCACCATTTTTTGCGGCATCACGCAGCGGCAGGGTCTTGCCGGCGGCGCTTACCTGGCCGTCGGCGAACTCGACGTCACCCCCGGTCATGCCCAGCTTCGTCGCCACTGCTTCACGCAGTTTCATGCACGCGGCGTAGACCCCGGCGGTCGAGCAGTTGGCGCCGAACTGGCCGCCGGAGCCGGATGACACCGGGAAGGTTGAATCGCCCAGACGCACGGTCACATCCGCCAGCGGCACGCCCATCATCTCGGCGGCCGTCTGGGCGATGATGGTGTAGCTGCCGGTGCCGATATCGGTCATGTCGGTTTCCACCGAGACCTTGCCATCGTGCTCCAGCCGCACCCGCGCGCCGGACTTGAGCAACAGGTTATTGCGGATCGCTGCCGCGACGCCCATGCCGATCAGCCAGCGACCTTCGCGACGGCTGCCGGGTGTGGCGTTGCGCTGGTTCCAGGCGAATTTTTCCGCGCCGGTCTGCAGGCATTCGATCAGTCGGCGCTGGGAGAACGGGCGCTCGGTTTTCACTGGATCGACCTGCGTGTCGTTGAGGATGCGGAACTGGATCGGGTCGAGCTTGAGCTGCTCGGCCATCTCGTCCATGGCGATTTCCAGCGCCATCAGCCCCGGTGCTTCACCCGGCGCGCGCATGGAGTTGCCCTCGGGCAGATCCAGTGGCGCCCGGCGCATGGTCACCCGGCGATTTTCTCCGGCATAAAGTAACTGGCTCGGTTGCGCGGCGACTTCAACCTTGCCGTCCTTGAGGTTGCCCGACCAGCCTTCGTGGGCGATGGCGCTGAGCTTGCCGTCCGCCGTCGCGCCCAGTCGAATGCGCTGGATCGTGGCCGGGCGGTGGGTGGTGTTGTTGGCCATTTGCGGGCGGGCGAGGGCGACTTTCACCGGGCGATTGGCTAGGCGCGCACCGAGGGCGGCAAGAATTGCGTCCGCACGAATGAACAGTTTGCCGCCGAAGCCACCGCCGATGTACGGCGAGATCAGGCGCACGTTTTCCTTGGGCAGGCCGAGGGTGGTGGCGATGTCGCCGACGCTCCAGGCGATCATCTGGTTGGACGTCCACAAGGTCAGTTGATCACCTTTCCACGCGGCAAGGGTCGCATGCGGTTCCATCATCGCGTGGGACTGGTCGGGTGTGGTGTAGGTCTGGTCGAACTGCACCGGCGCGGCGGCGAAGGCCGAGTCGAAATCGCCGTGGGTGACGTCGGGCAACTCGTCGTCTTCGACACCTTGGTCGCGCACGTTGGCCAGCTCGAATTCGCCTTTGGCCGTGACATAGTCGACCTTGACCAGTTGCGCTGCGGCGCGGGCCTGTTCGAACGTCTCGGCGACCACCAGTGCCACAGCCTGGTGATAGTGCTGCACCTCGGAATCGGCGAGCAGCGGCGCCGAGTTGTATTTGCCTTTGCCGAGCTTGCCGGCATTCGCGGCGGTGACGATAGCCAGCACGCCGGGCGCGGCTTCGGCAGCGTCGAGGTCGATATGGCTGATGTGGCCTTTGGCGATGGCCGAGCCGACCATGAAACCGTAAGCCTGATTCGCCACGGCCTCGTGCTGCTCATAGGCATAAGGTGCCTGACCGCTGGTTTTCAGCGGGCCTTCAACGCGGTCGGTGGGTTTGCCGATCACCTTCAACTGGTCGATCGGATTGGTGGTGGCGGGCGTGTCGAATTTCATGCCTCGTCCCTCGCTTGCGCCAACACCGAGCCGAGCGTGCGCTCGACCAGGGTCAGTTTGAATTGGTTGTCGTGGGTCGGCGTGGCGCCGTCGAGCAGGCGTTCGCTGACGGCTTTTGCGCCTTTAGGCAGCAATGCTTCGGCGGCTTCGACCCGCCACGGTTTCGGCGCGATGCCACCCACCGCCACACGGCCGCTGCCGTCCTTGTGCAGGATCAGACCGACCGACACCAGCGCAAAGGCATAGGAGGAGCGATCGCGCACCTTGTGATAAATGTGCGTGCCGCCAACCGGGGCGGGCAGGGTTACCGAAGTGATGAACTCGCCGGGCGTGAGGCTGGTTTCGATGTTCGGCGTGTTGCCCGGCAACTGATGAAAATCGGCGATGGCGATGCTGCGCGTGCTGCCGTCGGGTTTGACCGTTTCAATCTGTGCATCGAGAGCGCGCATCGCAATCGCCATGTCGCTCGGGTGGGTGGCGATGCAGGCGTCGCTGACACCGATCAGCCCCAGTTGCCGACTGACCCCGCCAATCGCCGCGCAGCC
This sequence comes from Pseudomonas sp. MWU12-2020, assembly GCF_023100605.1. Classification (NCBI taxonomy): domain Bacteria; kingdom Pseudomonadati; phylum Pseudomonadota; class Gammaproteobacteria; order Pseudomonadales; family Pseudomonadaceae; genus Pseudomonas; species Pseudomonas sp. MWU12-2020. The sequence goes on along the minus strand of NZ_JALMEX010000001.1, from coordinate 578,117 downwards.
ACTGCCGCCGGGTTGGCGTTTGTTGCAGGCCTGATTGACGTCATAGAAGTACGGGCAACGGGTGCGTTGCAGCAGGTTGCCGGCGGTGCTCGCCATGTTGCGCAACTGGCCAGAGGCCCCGGCGAGCAAGGCGCGAGAGAGCAGGGCGTAGTCCTTGCGCACGCGGGTGTCGGCGGCCAGATCGGTGTTGCGCACCAGCGCGCCGATGCGCAAGCCGCCCTCGGCGGTGGCTTCGATCTGGTCGAGGCCCAGGTGGTTGATGTCGATCAGGTGCGGCGGAGTTTCGATGTCGAGTTTCATCAGGTCCAGCAGGTTGGTGCCGCCGGCGATGAACTTCGCGCCTTCGACCTGTGCCGCCAGTGCAGCGGCTGCGGCGGGGGAGTCGGCGCGGCTGTAATTGAAGGCTCTCATGCCGGCACCTCCGCGACTTCAGTGATCGCTTCGATGATGTTCGAGTAGGCGCCGCAACGGCAGATGTTGCCGCTCATGCGCTCCTGGAATTCGCTGGCGATCAGTTGTGGGGCTTCGGTCAGGCTCGGGCTGACGTGGCTGGGAATGCCATCGCGAATTTCCTTGAGCACTGCCACCGCCGAACAGATCTGCCCCGGCGTGCAATAGCCGCACTGGTAACCGTCGTGCTTGATGAACGCGGCCTGCATCGGATGCAGTGCGTCGGGCATGCCGAGGCCTTCGATGGTGGTGATTTCGCTGCCGTCCTGCATCACCGCCAGGGTCAGGCAGGCATTGATTCGGCGCCCATCGGCGATCACCGTGCAGGCACCGCACTGGCCGTGATCGCAGCCTTTCTTGCTGCCGGTCAGGTGCAGGTGTTCGCGCAGGGCGTCGAGCAGGGTGGTGCGGTTGTCGACTTCCAGGGATTGCGGTTTACCGTTGACTTGAATCGTCACTTTACTCATGGCCGATTGCTCCAGATTGGCCGCATAGGCCTTGAGGCTGATGAAGGGCGGCATGGCAAACGCCACGGCCGTTACGGCGCCCAGGATCAGAAATTTGCGTCTGGAAAGCGTCATGCTTCAATTCCTCTCTATCAGGCGGCAGGGTATTGAATGACCCAAACGGGCGCGCCGGCATGTTTGCCAGTCTCATTTCAAGACTGACCCATGATCAGAGGAAAAGGTTTTTGCGGATTTTCGCTATAGAGTTATGCGAAGGGCTCATGAATTAAAAGCCCCTGCAGAAGCAGCCTTCGGCATTTTCTGCAGGGGAAGGGCAATTAAAAGTGAGCGCTCGCCCGGACGCTGGAATGCGCAGGCGCGGTGGCCTCGAGGTCCAGCAAATGGGTGGCGAGTATGTCGCTCAGAAAGCGGAACTGATCGTTGATGCCGACCACTTCATTGCTGAAGTGATTGCTCGCGGCGGGCATCAGCACATCGTCGAAGTCTTCGTTGAACAGCAGCGCTTGGGTCTTGCGCGAGACGACCTGCTGGTCGTAGTAGTTGCTGCCGAACACCGGGAAGCTCACGGAGAGGGTGATGGTGCGAATCATGATGGGTACTCCTCGTTGCGTCTCGGATGGGTGAATCGTGCCTCTGCCGGCTGGCGGGTGGAAGGCAATCGTGGCGATGGTGAATATCGACGGCGTTGATGGTTGAGAGAGGGAGTGGATTGACTGGCCTCTTCGCTGGCAAGCCAGCTCCCACAGGTTTTCGGGTGTTCATTGGCTTCATGTTCACTGAAGGACTCTGTGGGAGCTGGCTTGCCAGCGATGGCGGCGGTACAGCCAACATCCCCGGAAACTGACACACCTATACTCAATGCTGTCTCCCTCCATTCAAGGACTCCACCACCGTGAACCTGCGTGCGCTGAGCGTCGCCGCACTGTTGCTGCTGGCGGGTTGCGCCTCCTCGGCGCGGGCTCCGGTGACGCCGCCGGCCGTGGTGGTTTCACCCGCCACCTGGCAGCAAATCGACCGCGACATTGTCAGCGCCTCGCAGCAGTCCACCGAGCAGGTCAGGGTGTTTGCCCAAGGTTCGATGGAACATTGGCGTATTCGCGTCTATGAGCAAACTGAAGAAAATTTCATTCCGTGGTTCAGCAGCTACTGGACCCAGGAATGGCTGTCGATGAAAGTCAGTTGGTACACCATCAGCGCCAGCGGCGAGCAGGATGCGTCGACCAAGCGCCTGGCGACCTATCTGCTTGAGCAATATCAGAAAAGAGTGCTGGCGCCGGTGGCGGTAGAGATCGATCCGGACGCGATCCTTGGTCAGGCCACGGCGCTTTATGCGCAGTTGATGGCCAAGCAAATGCCACTCATCGCTCAGCGTTACGGTGTGCCGGTGGCCCAGCTCTACGGGCACCTGCAGAAAGTCCCGGCCATCGCCCTCGGGCCGCCGCCCGCACGGGATGCTTCGCTGTATCAGATCGTCAGCACCGAACCGCTGAACACGCTGCCGGCGTATGCCGCACTGATCGACAAGATTCACACCGAGGGCGGCAGCAAGGGCATCGCTGGAACCGACGCCGGCATGGCGCCGGTCGCCAAGCGCGCCAGCCAGCGGATGGAAGCGGAGATGGCCCCGCGCGGGGCGGCCAGTGCCGTGGCGGCTGCGGCGGGCAAGCTGGTCGGCGGGGTGATCTCGATCGGAGTGGCGGGCATCCGCGCGATCATCCAGGCCAGTGACCGGCCCGACAGCGAAGCGCTGATTCGCAGCAGCCTGGGCAGCACGTTCGACAAGGCCTGGCTGAAACTGCTGCAGAACCCGACCACCGGGGTCATGGCCGGTACGCTGCATATCGCCGGGCAGGTCGAAGGCAGCCTCGGCGGGGCAGAGCAACCGTCGGTCGGACTGGGCGTCAACCGTGTCGAATGGCGGCCGCCGGAATCGACTACCCAGCAGATCGAACCCAACGTGCAAGGAGAGTGATCATGGCTTACATCGATATTTTTGTAGCGCCTGTGCCGAATGCCAATCGCGAACAGTACAAAAAACACTGTGAGATCGCCGCGAAACTGTTCAAGGAATACGGAGCGAAAGAGGTGGTTCAGTGCTGGGGCGATGACGTGCCGGAGGGCAAGGTCACGTCATTCCCGATGGCGGTAAAACTCAAGGAGGGCGAGACGGTGTCGTCCGGCTGGCTGATCTGGCCCAACAAGGCCACCCGCGATGCCGGCATGGCAAAAATGATGGAAGATCCGCGCATGCAACCGGACGTCAACCCGATGGGGTTTGATGGCCAGCGCATGATCTTTGGTGGCTTCAAGAACATTCTTGAAGCCTGAAACTCACCAGAATCCGTGTAGGAGTGAGCCTGCTCGCGATGGCGGTGTGTCAGTCAGCGGGTTTGCAAAATGTGCCGGCCTCTTCGCGGGCAAGCCACGCTCCCACAGGGTTTTGCGGATGGCGACGATCATGGGCACGCCACAAATCCAGTGTGGGAGCGAGCCTGCTCGCGAAATCGGTGTGTCAGGCAATGTGAGGCTGAATGTGCGGACGCTTTAGCGGGCAAGCCACGCTCCCACAGGGTTTTGCGGATGGCGACGATCATGGGCACGCCACAAATCCAGTGTGGGAGCGGGCTTGCTCGCGAAATCGGTGTGTCAGGCAATGTGAGGCTGAATGTGCGGACGCTTTCGCGAGCAAGCCACGCTCCCACAGGTTCTGCTGAGATGCCATGATTATCCGTACGCCATAAATACTGTGGGAGGGTGATCACTCTGGGGAGGGGGTTGTCCGGCAGCTTTTGCGGTTGCGGATTTGCTCTTCCGTTGGCCGCTCGTGGACGAATTCGAAACGCGGTTCACCCTCGCTGTAATGCACCAGCCAGCCCCATTCCAGCTCGGTTTCATCCTGCCCGGGGGAGGGTGGCCTGGCCCACCACGGTTCTTTGCTGAGGATCTCGCGCATGGCGACCTCCGGTTCGATGGCAATCCTTGAACTATAGCCGGGTGTCGCCAGTCGTCAGAGAAGGCTGTGTAGAATCGGCCGATCGACGAGCGAAGGAGCAGGGCCATGACCGATGATGCGCGCAGGGATGAACCGTTCAAGCGACTGTTTTTCGCCCTCGACTGCCCGCCGCCACAACGCAAGGCCATCGCTCAGTGGCGCGCCGATCTGGGTTTGCGCACCGGCAAAGCGGTGCCTGCGGACAACTTCCACCTGACGCTGCTGTTTCTCGGGGCGGTGCCGTTGGCGCAGATAGGCGAGGTGTGTGAGGCCGCAGACAAAGTGCGCACTCCAGGCGAAGCGCTACGGATTGCGCTGGATCGGCTGCAGGTCTGGCACAAGGCAGGGGTGTTGTCGCTGGCGCCTGAACAGGCTCCGCAAGCGTTGTTGCGGTTGGTCTATGCGCTGGAGCAGGCCATGTTGCCGTTCGGCTTTGAAGAGGCGAATCGCGAGTATAGGCCCCACCTGACATTGGCTCGGGATTTTCGCGCGCCGGCGCCGGAATCCCCAGCGCCGCCCGAGTTTTTCCTGCGTGCCGAGCGATTTGCCCTGTTCGAGTCGCACAAGGGCCGCTACCGGATTCTGCAGGATTGGCCGCTGATCTGAGCCACAAAAAAAGGCGCCCGAGGGCGCCTGAAATTCACCTGAGCCGAGGGAGCCAGGTGAGGCCGTTCATGCGAGTGCAGCGGTGGTAAGGCGCTGCGGGAACGGAAAACCATCAGTTCTTTGTGTCACAACACAGACCCACTGTAGGAGTGAGCCTGCTCGCGATGACGTCGGCACATTCAGCATCATTGCTGCCTGACATACCGCCATCGCGAGCAGGCTCACTCCTACAGGGTTATTCGATTATTTACCGAGCTTCACCCGGGTCCAGCCGCGAGTCATGATTCGCTGGGTGGCAATCGGTTGATCCGGCACCGCATACAACGTCGCCATCACCGCCTGCGACGGATACGAACCCGGGTCGTTGCGGATCGCTTCGTCCACCAGCGGCGTGGCGGCCGAGTTGGCGTTGCTGTAGCCGTTGCTGTTGGTGATCTCGGCGATGATGTCCGGGCGCATCAGGAAGTTCATGAACAGGTACGCATTGTCGACGTTCGCCGCATCGCGCGGGATCGCGACCATGTCGTAGAAACTGCCGGCGCCTTCCTTCGGAATGCTGTAGTCGATCTGCACCTTGTTGCCGGCTTCCACCGCGCGGGCCTTGGCCTGCAGCACGTCACCGGAGTAACCGACCGCCACGCAGATATTGCCGTTGGCCAGGTCCGAGATGTACTTCGAGGAATGGAAGTACGCCACGTACGGGCGGATCTTCATGAACAGTGCTTCGGCTTCGAGGATGTGCGCCTTGTCCTTGTCGTTCACCGGGTAGCCCAGGTAGTGCAGGGCGGCCGGGATCATCTCGGTCGGCGAGTCGAGGAAGCTGATGCCGCACGCCTTCAGTTTCTCTGCATTTTCCGGTTTGAACAGCAAGTCCCAGGAGTTGGTCGGGGCATTGGCGCCGAGCACTTCCTTGACCTTGGCCGGGTTGAAACCGATGCCGATCGAGCCCCACATGTACGGGAACGCGTGGGCGTTGTCCGGATCACTGGCGGCAGCGTTTTTCAGCAGCACCGGGTTGAGATTTTTCCAGTTCGACAGTTTCGATTTGTCGAGCGGCTGATAGACCCCGGCCTTGATCTGCTTGGCCAGGAAGCTGTTGGACGGCACGACGATGTCGTAGCCGGACTTGCCCGCCAGCAAACGCGCCTCAAGGGTTTCGTTGCTGTCGAACACGTCGTAGGTCACCTGGATACCGGTCTCGTCTTCGAACTTCTTGACGGTGTCCGGCGCGATGTAATCGGACCAGTTGTAAACACGCAGCACCTTGTCGTTGGCCTGGACGCCCGTGGCGATTGCGCCCATTAAGGACAGTGTCAGCAGAGTCCTGCCAAACATTTTCATCGGTACAACTCCATTCTTTTTATTCAAAAACACACATCGGGTGTACATAAAGCCTGTGGCGAGGGAGCTTGCTCCCGCTGGGCTGCGAAGCAGCCCCAAAAATCTTGTGAGCGCTACGCACTCAAGCGGGAGCAAGCTCCCTCGCCACAGTTGTTCATCGGTGTTGCTTAGGCAGTGGCGGCGCGTTGCGGCTGCTGCCACGACTCATTCGCTGTCTGATCCATCGCTTCCTGAATCGCCTTCTTGCGGTTGGCTTCTGCCTTGCGGCCGAAGTACCAGACCAGGAAGGTCACCAGCGACACCGCCAGCAGAATCAGGCTCGCCACCGCGTTGATCTCAGGTTTCACGCCCAGACGCACCGCCGAGAACACTTCCATCGGCAGCGTGGTCGAGCCCGGACCGGAGACGAAGCTTGCCAGCACCAGATCGTCCAGCGACAGGGCGAACGACATCATCCCGCCCGCTGCCAGCGACGGCGCGATCATCGGAATGGTGATCAGGAAAAACACCTTGAACGGCTTGGCCCCCAGATCCATCGCGGCTTCTTCGATCGACAGATCCAGTTCACGCAGGCGGGCGGAGACTACCACCGCCACATAGGCGGCACAAAACGTGGTGTGAGCGATCCAGATCGTGACGATGCCACGCTCCTGCGGCCAGCCGATCAACTGCGCCATCGCCACGAACAGCAGCAACAGCGACAGACCGGTGATCACCTCAGGCATCACCAGTGGCGCGGTGACCAGACCGCCAAACAGCGTGCGCCCCTTGAAGCGCGTCACCCGCGTCAGCACGAAGGCTGCCAGCGTGCCCAGCGCCACGGCGGCGATCGCGGTGTAGCAGGCGATTTCCAGCGAACGCACCACCGAGCCCATCAGTTGCGTGTTGTCGAGCAGGCCGACGTACCACTTCACCGACCAGCCGCCCCACACCGTCACCAGTTTCGAGGCGTTGAACGAGTAGATCACCAGAATCAGCATCGGCAGATAAATGAACATCAGGCCGAAGATCAACATGAACTTGGAAAAACCGAAGCGTTTCATCCCCGTGCCTCCATCTCTTTGGCCTGGCTGCGGTTGAACAGCAGAATCGGCACAATCAGGATCAACAGCATCACCACCGCCAGCGCAGACGCCACCGGCCAGTCGCGATTATTGAAGAACTCTTGCCACAGCACGCGACCGATCATCAGCGTCTCCGGGCCACCCAGCAGTTCCGGGATCACGAACTCGCCAACCACCGGAATGAACACCAGCATGCAGCCGGCAATAATCCCGTTCTTGGCCAGCGGCACGGTGATTTTCCAGAAGTTGTTGAAGTTGCTCGAACCCAGATCGGACGCCGCTTCCAGCAGGCTGCCGTCGTGCTTCACCAGGTTGGCGTACAGCGGCAGCACCATGAATGGCAGATAGGCGTAGACCACGCCGATATACACCGCGGTGTTGGTGTTGAGGATCTCGATCGGGTGATCGGTGAGCCCGGTCCACATCAGAAACGCGTTGAGCAGACCGTTGTTGCTGAGGATGCCCATCCACGCGTAAACGCGGATCAGGATCGCGGTCCAGGTCGGCATCATGATCAACAGCAGCAGGACGTTTTGCGCTTCCTTGCTCGCCTTGGTGATTGCGTAGGCCATCGGGAAACCGATCACCAGGCACATCATCGTGCTCAGCGCCGCGACTTTCAGCGAACCGAGGTAGGCCGACAGGTACAGCTCGTCTTCGCCGAGCATGGTGTAGTTGCCGATGTTCAGCATCAGCTGGAATTTCTGTTCGGCGTAGGTGTAGATCTCCGAGTACGGCGGGATCGACAGCGCGGCTTCCGAGAAGCTGATCTTCATCACCAGGAAAAACGGCAACATGAAGAACAGGAACAGCCAGATGAACGGGATGCCGATGACGAACTTTCGCCCGCTGGGCACCAGGCGCAGGAATTGCTGATTGAAGGTTCTCATGAGCGCAGTACCACGCCGCTGTCGTCTTCCCACCACACGTAGACCTCGTCGTCCCAGGTCGGACGCGCGCCACGGCGTTCGGCGTTGGCCATGAACGACTGAACGATCTTGCCGCCCGGCAGCTCGACGTAAAACACCGAGTGGCCGCCGAGGTAGGCGATGTCATGCACCTTGCCTTCGGACCAGTTGTAGCGGACTTCGGGTTTGATGGTGCTGACGAGCATTTTTTCCGGACGGATCGCGTAGGTGATCGACTTGTCCTGCACCGACGTGCTGACGCCGTGGCCGACGTAGATCTTCTGCTGCAGGTCCGGGCTGTGGATGATCGCGTGACCTTCAAGGTCTTCCACCACGGTGCCGTCGAAGGCGTTCACGTTACCGATGAATTCGCAGACCATGCGGCTCACCGGCGCTTCATAGATGTCCACCGGGCTGCCGATCTGGGCGATCCAGCCGAGGTGCATGATCGCGATGCGCTCGGCCATGGTCATGGCCTCTTCCTGGTCGTGGGTCACCATCACGCAGGTCACACCGACGCGCTCGATGATTTGCACCAGCTCCAGTTGCATCTGTGAGCGCAGTTTTTTATCCAGCGCCCCCATCGGCTCGTCGAGCAGTAACAGCTTCGGACGCTTGGCCAACGAGCGGGCGAGGGCAACGCGCTGGCGCTGGCCGCCGGACAGCTGATGGGGTTTGCGTTTGGCGTATTGGGTCATGTGCACCAGGCGCAGCATCTCTTCGACGCGGGCGTCGATTTCGCTGGCGGGCAAACGGTCCTGCTTGAGGCCGAAGGCAATGTTCTGCGCCACGGTCATGTGCGGGAACAGCGCGTAGGACTGGAACATCATATTGATCGGCCGCTCGTACGGCGGCATGTCGGTGATGTCCACACCGTCGAGCAGAATCCGCCCTTCGGTCGGCCGCTCGAAACCGGCGAGCATGCGCAGCAGGGTCGATTTGCCCGAACCGGAGCCACCGAGCAGGGCAAAGATTTCGCCCTGGTGGATCTCCAGGGACACATCGTCCACTGCCGTGGTTTCGTCGAACTTCTTGGTGACACGATCGACTTTCACCAGAACCTTTTTCGGTTGCTGGTGGCCTTCAAGTGCCTTCCGGTAAGTGCTGGAGGCGTTTGCCATGTGAAACTCCCAACAGGTTTCGTTCGCTCGGCCAACGTGGCCGGGCTTAAGTGGATTGCAAGCCTGTAAGCGCATTTCCTGTCGGATCACTTTCCCCTGTGGGAGCGGGCTTGCTCGCGAAGGCGTCGTGTCAGTCGACATCGTTGTTGCCTGACACAGCGCTTTCGCGAGCAAGCCCGCTCCCACAGGGTTTTGCGTTGTCCTGACGGGCACTGCTCCTACGATCCGGCTTGGTCGGCGCCGCCGTCCTGGCTGCCTGGGTCGTACTTGTTGTTATTACGGTTTGTTGTTTTCACGGATGACGGATGCGCACACGCGCAACCGCCGACCCCGTGGGGGCAGTAAACAGTTTTGAAATCCTGGGTTGAGTCAGCGCTGGTTGCGTCGCGCCGCCCGTTGCCGGCAAGCCTCGCCGAACGCCTGGAAAATCCGCAGGTAGTTCGGGTTGTCCAGCACCTGCCATTCCGGGTGCCACTGCACGCCGAGGGCGAAGGTCGGGCTGTGCTCGACCGAGATCGCCTCGATCAGGCCATCCGGCGCCACCGCTTCGGCACGCAGGCCGGGCGCGAGGCGGTCGATGCCCTGACTGTGAATCGAGTTGACCTGGAACTCGCGGGGCAACTCCAGCGCTTCGAACACACCGCCAGCGAGCACGCTCACGGCATGCGCCGGTGCGTACTGCACGGCCACGTCCGGGCTGTCGGCTTCGCGGTGATCGAGCATGCCCGGCAGCTCATGCACTTTCTGGTGCAGGCTGCCGCCGAAGGCCACGTTCATTTCCTGGAAGCCACGGCAAATGCCGAGTACCGGAACGCCCGCCGCAATGGCTGCACGCAATAGAGGAAGGGTGGTGGCGTCCCGCGCCGGATCGTGATCCGTGCCGGGTTCGCTGGCCGGGCCTTGATAGTGGAAGGGTTCCACGTTCGAGGGCGAGCCGGTCAGCAACAGACCGTCGAGTTGACCGAGCAGGTCTTCGATTTCAGTCAGTTTGCCAAGGGAAGGAATGACCACCGGCAGCCCCAGCGCCGCAACGCTGACAGCGCGAACGTATTTGTCGCCGCTGATGTGATAGGGGTGCAGGCCAATCTGTTTGACGCACGCAGTAACGCCGATCAATGGCTTGAATGCCATTTTTATTCACCTCGAAGTTTGACACTTGAACGAGCTTTTCCGGAGCTTAGCCTCGTTGATTTTAATTAACAACTGCCATGTAAAAAATTCTAAACGCCGTTCATCAAATCTTCATGATTCCCGGCCTTGTGGCGCCTGCATTGGCACGTGAGTGTTAAAAAAAGCCTGAAAAATAAACGCTGAGCGGCCAGGTGTTCGCTATTGACTTCACTTTGCCTTTCGGATTGACTGGCTCGGCGAAACAGCAGTGAACATAATAATTAACAGCTAAATAGGTGCATCATGTCGGTCCCTCTGCGTACCGTTCAACTCAACGAAGCAAACGCATTCCTTAAGAAATATCCTGAGGTTTTGTACGTCGACCTTCTGATTGCGGATATGAACGGTGTGGTGCGCGGCAAGCGCATCGAACGCACCAGCCTCCACAAGGTTTACGAGAAAGGCATCAACCTGCCGGCCTCTCTTTTTGCTCTGGATATCAATGGCTCCACGGTGGAAAGCACCGGCCTGGGTCTGGACATCGGCGACGCCGACCGCATCTGCTACCCGATCCCGGGCACCCTGAGCATCGAGCCGTGGCAGAAGCGTCCAACCGCACAACTGCTGATGACCATGCACGAGATCGAAGGCGAGCCGTTCTTCGCCGATCCGCGTGAAGTGCTGGCCAACGTCGTGCGCAAGTTCGATGAACTGGGCCTGACCATCTGCGCCGCATTCGAACTGGAGTTCTACCTGATCGACCAGGACAACGTGAACGGCCGTCCGCAGTCGCCACGTTCGCCGGTCTCCGGCAAGCGCCCGGTGTCGACTCAGGTGTATCTGATCGACGATCTCGACGAATACGTCGACTGCCTGCAAGACATCCTCGAAGGCGCGAAAGAGCAGGGCATTCCGGCTGACGCCATCGTCAAGGAAAGTGCCCCGGCGCAATTCGAAGTCAACCTGCATCACGTCTCCGACCCGATCAAGGCCTGCGACTACGCTGTTCTGCTCAAGCGTCTGGTGAAGAACATCGCCTACGACCACGAGATGGACACCACCTTCATGGCCAAGCCGTATCCGGGCCAGGCGGGCAATGGTCTGCACGTGCACATTTCGATCCTGGACAAAGAAGGCAACAACATCTTCGCCAGCGAGGATCCCGAGCAGAACGCCGCGCTGCGACATGCGATCGGCGGTGTGCTGGAGACCCTGCCTGCGCAAATGGCTTTCCTTTGCCCGAACGTCAACTCGTACCGCCGTTTTGGTGCGCAGTTCTACGTGCCGAACTCGCCGAGCTGGGGTATCGACAACCGCACCGTTGCAGTCCGTGTGCCAACCGGTTCGGCCGACGCCGTGCGCATCGAGCATCGTGTTGCCGGCGCCGACGCCAATCCGTACCTGCTGATGGCCTCGGTGCTGGCCGGTATCCACCACGGCCTGACCAATCAGATCGAGCCAGGCGCGCCCGTTGAAGGCAACAGCTACGAGCAGAACGAACAGAGCCTGCCGAACAACCTGCGCGACGCATTGCGCGAGCTGGACGACAGCGAAGTCATGGCCCGCTACATCGACCCGATGTACATCGACGTGTTCGTCGCGTGCAAGGAAAGCGAGCTGGCCGAGTTCGAAAACTCGATCTCTGACCTTGAGTACAACTGGTATCTGCATACCGTCTGACGCTCAAGCGCGATCCCGTTAACACCGCAAAACCCTGTGGGAGCGGGCTTGCCCGCGAAGAGGCCATCACCTTCAACATTGAAGGTGACTGACCCACCGTATTCGCGAGCAAGCTCGCTCCCACAGGGATATCGGTCACCAATTCTCCTGTGAGTCACCCCCATGACCATGACCCGCAACGACTGGGAACAACGCTTCCAGTCCCTGACCATCGAATCCCGCGCGTTCATCAACGGTGAATACCGCCCGGCAATCAGCGGCGCCACCTTCGAATGCCTGAGCCCCGTCGACGGCCGTTTCCTCGCCTCCGTGGCCAGCACCGATGAAGCCGACGCCAACCTCGCCGTCGAAGTCGCGCGCCAATCGTTCAACTCCGGCGTGTGGGCCAACAAAGCTCCGGCCGAGCGCAAGCGCATCTTGATCCGCTTCGCCGATCTGATCCTGCAACACCAGGAAGAACTGGCGCTGCTGGAAACCCTCGACATGGGCAAACCGATCAGCGACTCAATGAGCATCGACATCCCGGCGACCGCCAACGCGATCCGCTGGAGCGCCGAAGCGATCGACAAGATCTACGATGAAGTTGCCGCCACGCCGCACGATCAACTCGGTCTGGTGACCCGCGAGCCATCCGGCGTCGTCGCCGCCATCGTGCCGTGGAACTTCCCGCTGATCATGGCCAGCTGGAAATTCGCCCCGGCCCTGGCCGCCGGCAACTCGTTCATCCTCAAGCCTTCGGAAAAGTCGCCACTTACCGCGATTCGCATCGCGCAGTTGGCACTGAACGCGGGCATCCCGAAAGGCGTGTTCAACGTCCTGCCGGGCTTCGGCCACACCGTCGGCAAGGCGCTGGCGCTGCACATGGACGTCGACGTGCTGGCCTTCACTGGCTCCACGGCGATTGCCAAGCAGCTGATGATTTATGCCGGCCAAAGCAACATGAAACGCGTCTGGCTCGAAGCCGGTGGCAAGAGCCCGAACGTGGTGTTCGCCGACGCCCCGGACTTGCGCGCGGCAGCCCAGGCTGCGGCTGGCGCCATCGCTTTCAACCAGGGCGAAGTGTGCACCGCCGGTTCGCGTCTGCTGGTCGAACGTTCGATCCGCGAGCAATTCATCCCGCTGCTGGTGGAAGCGCTGCAAGCGTGGAAACCGGGGCACGCACTGGATCCTGCGACCACCGTCGGCGCGGTGGTTGATCAGCGTCAACTGGACAACGTGCTGCGCTACATCAGCATCGGTCGCGAGCAGGGTGCCGAGTTGATCGCCGGCGGCCAGCGCACCCTCGAAGAAACCGGTGGCCTCTACGTGCAACCGGCGATCTTCGATGGCGTGACCAATGCGATGACCATCGCCCGCGAAGAAATCTTCGGCCCGGTGCTGTCGCTGATCACCTTCGACACCGTTGAAGAAGCGCTGCAGATCGCCAACGACAGCATCTTCGGTCTCGCCGCCGGCGTCTGGACCAGCAACCTGAGCAAGGCGCACACCTTCGCCCGTGGCCTGCGCGCCGGCAGCGTCTGGGTCAATCAGTACGACGGCGGCGACATGACCGCGCCGTTCGGTGGCTTCAAACAGTCGGGCAACGGTCGTGACAAATCGCTGCACGCGTTCGACAAGTACACCGAGCTGAAAGCGACCTGGATCAAGCTCTAACTCTTTTACAACGGTGGTCGCTCCTACGGGCGACCCTCGGAGAACAATAAAATGAAGCAACAACACGTCAACAGCTACTACGCCGCCACCCGCAACGAAGTCATCGACTTCCCGACCCTTGAAGAGTCGGTCGAGTGCGATGTCTGCATCATCGGCGCCGGCTACACCGGCCTGTCCTCGGCGCTGTTCCTCACCGAGGCCGGCTACAAAGTGACGGTGCTGGAAGCGGCGAAAGTCGGCTATGGCGCCAGCGGTCGCAACGGCGGGCAACTGGTCAACTCTTACAGCCGCGACGTTGATGTGATCGAAGAACGCTACGGCGACAAGACGGCAGAAATCCTCGGCAGCATGATCTTCGAAGGCGCCGACATCATCCGTTCGCGCATCAAGGAATACGACATCAAATGCGACTACCGCCCGGGCGGCATCTTCGCAGCGATGAACAAGAAACAACTCAACGGTCTGGCCGAGCAGAAGCGCAGCTGGGAACGTTACGGCAACAAAAACCTGAAGATGCTCGACGCCGCTGACATCCGTCGCGAAGTCGGCTCCGACGCCTACGTTGGCGGCCTGCTGGACATGCAGGGCGGTCACGTGCATCCGCTGAACCTGGCCCTCGGTGAAGCCGCGGCCATCGTGCGTCTGGGCGGCAAGATTTACGAGCAATCGGCTGCCGTGGAAATCAAATACGGCGAGCCGAACGTCGTGCGTACCGCCAAAGGCCAGGTGCGCGCCAAGTACCTGCTGATCGCCGGCAACGCCTACCTGCCGCAAGGTCTGGACAACCGCGTGACCGCGAAAAGCATGCCCTGCGGCTCGCAGATCGTCGTCACCGAGCCACTGACCGAGAAGCAGGCGCGCAGCCTGATCACCAATAACTACTGCGTCGAAGACTGCAACTACCTGCTGGATTACTACCGCCTCACCGCCGACAACCGTCTGCTGTACGGCGGCGGTGTGGTCTACGGCGCGCGCGAACCGGACGACATCGAACAACTGATCCGCCCGAAGATCCTCAAGACCTTCCCGCAGCTCAAGGATGTGAAAATCGACTACCGCTGGACCGGCAACTTCCTGCTGACCATGTCACGCATGCCGCAATTCGGCCGCATCGAGAAAAACGCCTACTACATGCAAGGCTACAGCGGTCACGGCGTCACTTGCTCGCACCTGGCCGGCAAACTGATTTCGGAAATGATCCGTGGCGACGCCGAACGCTTCGACGCGTTCGCCTCGCTGCCGCACATGCCAATGATCGGCGGCCGCACCTTCTCCGCCCCATTGACCGCCCTCGGCGCCGTCTACTACTCGCTGCGCGACCGCTTCGGCATCTAGTTACCTCCCCGGCGGCGGCCCCCAAGACCCCGCCGGTTTTTTAATGCTGTAGCAACACCGCCGATGGCGGCCTGACGACCGCTACCAAGCCAAATGACACAAAACAGATCCAACTGTGGGAGCGGGCTTGCTCGCGAAGGGGCCAGTTCAGCCAACGCACATGTCGTCTGACACAGCGCTTTCGCGAGCAGGCTCGCTCCCACAGTGACTGTATTACCAAGGCCAGAAGGACTTTTATCCCACCGTCCATCGAACCTGCTGAGCAACACCGGCAAACGTGATTTAATAGCCGCCTTTCACGGTTCCGGGACACGGGAGCAACGTGATCCGCGCGCCTTGCGCGGCACCCGCCACCCACCCCCATTGCCCTTAAGTACTACTCACATAAGGCTGTCATGGATACGGGTTCTCGACTCAAACTAGTACGCGAAAGCTACAAACTCTCCCAGCGCGAGCTGGCCCGGCGTAGCGGCGTGACCAATGCCACCATCTCCCTGATCGAACAGAATCGCGTCAGCCCCTCCGTCAGCTCCCTGAAAAAGCTGCTCGAAGGCATCCCCATGTCCCTGGCCGACTTCTTCACCTTCGACCAGCCCCCGCGCGAACACCAATACGTCTTCCGCGCCAACGAACAACCCGACCTCGGCCGCCACGGCCTGCGCCTGCTGCTGATCGGCGCCTCCGTCCCAAGCCGCCAGATGCGCCTGCTGCGCGAGCAATACGCTCCGGGCGCGAGCTCCGGGGAAGAGCCGATCGTGCATGCGGAAGGTGAGGAGTGTGGGCTGGTGACGCGTGGCACTGTGGAGTTGACCGTGGATGGGCAGGTGAGCGTGTTGAATGCCGGGGATGGGTATTATTTTCCGACGACACTGCCGCATAAGTTCCGGAATATCGGGGCGGATGAGGCGGAGATTATTAGTGCGAATACGCCGGCGAATTTTTGAAGTTGGTAGTTAGAGCAATTTTCGACTGAATCATTATTTTATATTTAGTTCTCATTTTAAGGGATGGAGATGGCGCGAAGTATTCATAAGTTTGATCGATGGACCTCGCGTGAACAATCTACTTGGCCTTTTCAAGTGTTCAAGAAATATACGAATGAATACGACAGGATGTTTTGGTCGCACGTTGTATCAAAAAAATTCGTTTACGCGCAACTTAAGCATAAGGAAGCTTTGTTTGAGGATGATGTATCCAAGCACTTCGATATTTCAACCGCAGACAGGCCCGAATTGTACAGTGATTTAAAAGATTGGTCGAACGCCTTTAATCAATTAAGTAATTGGACAAATTTGAACGGATTGATGGCTGTTTCCGCGAATTTGGAAACCTATATGGCATCAGTTGTAAGATTAGCTTTGGAATCAGATCCAGGAATATTGTTTGATGCTTCAAAGAAAATTGATGGAATAATGCTCTTGAAACATGGCGAGCAGCGAAAGCTTTCTTTTAACAGCGAAATAATGTCCTGCACTAAGGGTGATTGGTCAAGTCGTATTCGTGCATACAAAAATATTTTTGGAGGAGCGCCTAAGATTCTCACTGATAAATGCACGGAGCTGGATGCTATAAGGAAAATTAGAAATAATATTGGTCATGCGTTTGGACGTGATTTGGACAAATCGAGAGATCATGGTGTAAAAACCACAAGTCCAATGGAGGTTGTAACTCCGGAGCGAGCTGTGAAGTATAAAAAATTGATTTGGGATGTGGCCAAGGCCATAGATAAACATCTGCTGATTCATCATGTTGGTGAATTTCAGGTTCTTGGTCTATATCATCAAAAGCTCCCTCTTCTTAAAGATATCTACGATGTCAATGCTCGTGCGAAAAGGTTTAGAAAAGAAATTGGTGAGTTTGGTGCTACGCTTCGAGGTGTGGACGAAAGCAAAGAGTTGATTGCCTATTATAACTCTCTTTAACAAATAAAAACTTTTAGTCTGTTTTTGTTGTGCGTGGCGAACAGATGCTGTCTGTAGTCGGCCACGCGTGAAGTTTTAGGCGGTTTTGTGAATTAAGGTATGTCTCCGTTAGCGAGTTTTCCTGTCATAAGGAAATAGTGTTTTGCTTCGCTTTCAAGTGTAGTGATTTGGAAAAGTAGCGCGTTACTAGAGTGGTCGGATAGATATATCAGGCTTCTTAAGAGCTCAAGATTCTTGATTTGCAATTTATTAAGGTTTTTTCTTTTGTGAATCAAAGTGCTGAAAGGTGTTTTTTCAATAAATGAAAAATATCGCCCTACTAGTCCCATTGTGATGTCAGATAACTGGATGCCGGGTGTTGATTTAGAGTTTCTGAATGAATACGAAATTTCTTTTTGATTATCTATTACTCGGACATCCTGAAGGTCAGCTTGGATTTTTTTCTCTTCGTCGAAAATGTGAGTTGCATTTTTGAAAGTGGCTATTCTGTTGAGAAAGAAATGATGAAAGCTTTCTATCAATGTATGAGGTTTTTCATTGGTGAGAAAAATTAGTCTAGGTATTTCTAGGGCTTTGATTAGAAGGAATTTTAGTTCTTCTGTGAATTGGTTTCTCTTAAGAGGGTAGTGTACCTTTACAAAGTTAATGATTGACCGTAGGAAAGGCTTGACGTTGTTGTCCTCAATGTTTGGATAGTCGTAGGACTTTAGTATTTCAAGGAAGCCGCTCAAGTCTGACGTTATAATTGAAAATAGTTCATTTTTTAGTTCGCGGTGGAATGGTTGGTATTGGATAAAACTATCTTCTGCAACTATTGACTCTATTATGTCTAGTGTCGCCCAGTTGAGGATGTTTAAGTTGGTGTAGTGGATTCCGATTTTGTTTTTGAGAAGCCAACTCAATACTATTTCTAGTTTTTTTGAATTTATAGCGGCCTCAAAGTCACCCTTTGCCACATGTGAGAATTTTATTTCTTCGGCGTTCTGTTGTACCTTGAGTAACTTCCGAAGTGTCGAGATGTCCGGGATGTTTTGTTCTGGTTCGAGTACAATCCCTCCTAATACATAGTTGTCATGTTTTTTTATATTTAAGCCTGATCCGTTTAATAAGAGCTTTCTCGGATTGTTGGATTCATCATAAAAGAGGGTGAATGGTTTGTCGTGCCCATAGTTTTCAGGATGATTGTGGCCTATCTTTTTAGCATCAAGGTTCATGTTTGTTAATCTCAATTTAATACTTTAAATGCGTGTTTGACATATTCATTATTTAGTATTTATACGGTTCTGGATCATGTAATTAGCCATGGCGTCGATAGGGCTATTTCCAGACTCATTTTCAGCGTGGCCTAGCTCCTCAGGGGTGATCTCCATAGATGGCCAGTTTACTCGACCGATTAATTTGTCCAGCTTGTTTAGTTTCATTAGTTTTATATAAAGCTCGTCGTTAGTGTCTCCGGATGTTAGTTTATTTATGTAATAGGCAATCGCGCCGGTTATTATATCTGTGACCTGAACACCGTCTGATTCATGCGAGGATGTGAAACTTAGACTGCTCAACCTAAGGGGCAATTCAAATTTGTTAGGGCCGTATCCAAGGGTGGCTTTTGAGTTATTTAGTTCGCTTATGGCATTGAAAAAAGATTCTTGTTGTTCAACTGGTGCCGAGTCATCGCAGATAGCTTCAAATGTTTCATGGCTCTCCCCCCAAGCTACACACAGGTTGAAAAAAGCGGGTATTGCAGGGTTGAAGGTGTTGTGTTTAATTCTCTTTAGCGTGTTATTTATATTCCGCTCGGTTAACATTATTAGATCGAAGAAAAATCCAAGTTTTTCCTCTTGTTTTTCACATGTTTTACGCATTTCAACGACGTGTCTGTAGAATTTTCGTATATCCTCTCCTTTTTTTGATATCACCATGTCGTAATAGTTAGTGAGAAGTTTTTCGAATGCCTCCTCGCCGCAATATGTTGGAAGTGCAAAAAATAGAAGATTGCTTAGAGAGCGATTTAGGCCTCCTGCGTAAAAATCTACATCATTTTCGTGTAATAGATTTTCTACTAGGTCGTCTAATAGCTTGCAGAGCAACATAAAACGTTTGTGAAATAGGCAAGACTTATAGCGAGTGTCTGAGATGAGCTCTGATGATAGCAGTGCGATAATTTTATCTTGACCGCTAGCTGTCCTTCTTAGTCTTTTAAAATGAACTTCTGCTGACTGGCGAGACCTTAATGGGGCGAGCAGTTCATTGCATTCTGCTTCTGTAAAATCGCATGAGCCTAGAATAAAAACTGGCTGGTTTAGATCACCTAATTGACGTCCAGTATTGCCTGATTCGTCGAAATATATTTTTGTCAAGGTTGATTCCTTTTTTTGAATGGTTGGAAGGGTTTTGCTCATTTTAAGTTGAATGGGCGACGCCCTGGATGCCAAATTTTTTTAAAAGAGTCTGATTATTAAAGAGCACGGCGCTGGAATCAGCGGCTATCCTGCAGAATATTTTGAATTGTTTTGTCCTTTTGCCTTCATCAAAATGATCCACGCTTTGTTGAGCTAAGAATTTTAGTATTTCTATATAGTTGTTTGGATTGAAAACCATTTTTACAATGTCGCCAGATGATATTTTTCTCGATAAAAATCCTGTTCTCTTGAAATCTGATTTAAGCAAATGCTCCCATGATGTATTCCACGCTTCAATAATTTCACGTTTTTGGCCAACCGTATTTGTATTTGAAATACTTGAAGTGAAATTTTTCCTTAAGTCCCTTAGCTCTGAGTACTCTTTACGCATGCTATTTAATGTGTCTAAGATGTGCTCGCTATTCTTTGCGCGATCAAGGAGGCATGCGAGTAGCGGGGGGAAATTTTTTATCGTGTCAATGTAAGGGTCTTCAACTGATCTTGAAGCGGAGATTAGCTGCCCTTGGTAATACTTAGAGAATTCGCTATATTTTTCGTGAATATAGTCTGTGTTTTGGCTGTTGATTTTTGTATATTTTTCGATACTTGCTAGGGAGTTAGGTAGTAGTAGGGTTGATCCATATTTTTCTGATATTTCATTTGTTGCACTTGAAAGCCAGATTCTCATTAAGCTCATTGTTCTGCTATTTGCGATTTCGGAGGTTTGTGATCGCATTTCTTCGTACAAGTCTGGGTCGTGTTGGATCGTCCAGTATGCGTCTTCGTTTGCAATATCAGAGAATGCAGCAAGTGCGAGGTTCACATCGATCGTGATGCCTTTCGTTAAATCATCCGAGTGTAGAACGTCTTTTGCAGGAGTAAATAGAAATGAATTTTCTCCTCCAAGCTCTTTTAATTCATCGTATTTGCTATACCTTTCAGGTAGTCTTATCTTATCAAAAAGTATGAAGCCTTCTACAAATGCCGATAGTCTTGATATCAGCTCCGGCGTGAGCCAATTGTACGATTGACCTCTTGTGAGAGATATTAATGCGTCTGCTGACCAGAATGTTAAAGCCCCGGAATTTTCCATGAGTTACCTTGTTCTATTAAGTGTGGTTTTTGCTTGGTAATACAGTTCGGTATATTTTTGTGGGATCCCAATTTTATTTAAATTTGGTTTTGAGTTGGCAGGCTTCTACTAAATGTGTTAGTGATGTGGTGTGTTGGCTTTATTGATTTCTGGGTTGGGTTTATTAAAAAACGTTTTTGGTTAAGTTGTGTGTCGGGTTTCGCTACCCCCATGAAATGTCGTACAACCACTGAAATATTTCAGAATTTTGGGTTCGCGATTCCTGAAACAGGAAAAGTTGCTGTTGAGGTGGTAAAAGCTTTGAAGAGTCGAGTGCAGCATTCCAAATGAACATGTGAATTCCTTTTTCTCAGTTGGCGGCAGAGAAACAATCCTTTGAGCAAATCTAAAATTCATGGCTTAGCAACCTCCAGGAATAGGTGTCAGAGTGCCATTAAGTTTATGGCACTGAAAGGGGGTAATACCAAAGTCGAAGAGAAGATATGAGTTGCCGCGGGTCGAATCGTGCACTTTTGGTAGTGCGATCGCCTAGGGGCAGAAAACCGCACTGTTGCGGTTTTCTGGGTAGTTAAGGTCATCGCTTGATTGGAGTATCGCCCTGCCGTTGCTCAATCATCCGAAACACATCACTTACGTCTTGCACCATGATCCGAGCGATGGTGGTTATGGTGTTGATGTCGTGTTCGGAATGGTAGGGGAGGCGGGTGCATGCCATGAGGTCGAGGTATTTCAGGACGGCGTGGAGGCGTTCGGCGAGGCAGGAGTGAAGATCGCGGAGTGGGACATCGGCGTCGATTAACAGCACCGGGTGGTCGGTGGCAGGGTGGGACATGTTTACGCAATGGCGGAGCGGTGTTTTGCTGGTCATATTAAGCACTCTTCAGTTGGTTAAAAAGTGCCACCTTCAGGCTGCGAAACAAATGGGTGGCAGCTGTATGCGGGTTCGCAGACCGGAGAAGAGCTAAACCGGCAGACCCGAAGGTCTCCCACACACAGCCGCCGTAAATTGAACGGTGGCGGATTTTGCCACAGTTGCCATTGAACGGCGTGTGTCACTTCTGAGGGCTGCGAAACCCTATCGCTAAATTCGTTCGGCGACAGACTCACTCTAGGCACCGATCCCTACTGCCGTAATCAGCCTGTAGGACGCAAAATCACCACGTTTGGCCTAAGAGCTGGCTTCAGTTCGGCGGCGCAACCGACGTAAATCAAGGCCTGCGGTGTACCTGGGAAAAGTGACCTGCCGGGTTTGGTGCAGCTTCTCAGTCCAGAAGAAACAACCTCCCTCACCACGCGCAGTCATTTCCTACGCAGTTATCAGATCCCAAAATCCAGCCCGCATCCCCACCCCGGAACTTTCCTCAAATCCGATGTCAATTTGATGGCGTGTCGCGACGCTCATTTCGAACGGATCAACCAGTGCCTGACTGTTTCCAGGCAAACCCAAGGAAGTGTGAGATGAAACTGATTCTTGCGATGTTGTTGATGTTCAGCGGTTACGCATTTGCCGGTTGTTCCAGCATCCACGACAGCGACCAGCGCGCTTACTGCGAGGCGAAAAAGGGCAGCACGTGTTCGAGCATTCATGATTCGGATTTGCGCGCAACATGTGAAGCCGAGAAGGGCAGTACCTGTTCGAGCATTCACGACAGCGACCAGCGTGCTTACTGCGAGGCGAAAAAGGGCAGCACGTGTTCGAGCATTCATGATTCGGATTTGCGCGCAATGTGTGAGGCTGAGAAAGGCAGTACCTGCTCCAGCATCCATGACAGCGATCAGCGTGCATTTTGTGAGGCGAAGAAGGGCAGTACGTGTTCGAGCATCCATGATTCTGACCTGCGCAATCAGTGTGAAGCGATGAAGCGCTGATTGATCCGCTTGCCTCCATACGCAAAAAGGGACACCCAACGGTGCCCCTTTTTTCTGGGCGGCTGAAACGCAATTCCCGGACTGCCCAGTCAAACTTTTCACTTGCCACCCCCCGGTTCATCGCCAAAGGTTCCCCCCATCGGCACCACGTCGTAGACTGCGAAACAAGTTGTAACGCCTCACCCACGGACGGAACCGCGCATGATCGAAATCGGCAGCCGCAACAACGCCCCCACGCCGCAGCACCCCACTCAAGACATCTACATCTTCAGCATTGACTTGTCCCGACCGGCGACGCCGTTCTGTTTCGAGCAATCGATTGGCGGCGGGCATGCCAATCAGGGCGGGGCGCGGTGGTTGGCGCTGGATGAGCTGGACGCGTGGCCCGGCGAGTGGCGTGAACATCTGCAGAAAGCCGATTGTGCGTGGGTGGCGCAGGTGATCGATGCGCATCCGGGGGTGGATCAGGCGATATTGGTTTCCGTGATTCTTGAACAACATTCCCAGCCAGTGGGGCGCTTGAAAACAATCGGCAACTGGCTCAAACGCAACATTCATGTCGGCGGCCGTTACGGCGTTTAAACCACGGAGACTCGCATGACTCAAACCCTCGAACGCGCTATCGCCATCGCCGCCACCGCCCACACCGGGCAGGTGGACAAGGGCGGTGCGCCGTACATTCTGCATCCGCTGAAAGTCATGTTGCGCATGAACTCGCTGGAAGAACGCATCGTCGCCGTGTTGCACGATGTGGTCGAGGATTGCGGCGTCAGCCTCGATGACTTGCGCAAGGAAGGTTTCAGCGAAGAGGTGCTGACGGCGATTGAATCAGTGACCAAAGTGCCCGGCGAGTCCTACGAGGATTTCGTCGAGCGTGCTGCGCAGAACCCGATTGGCCGGGTGGTGAAACTGGCGGATCTGGAAGAGAACAGCGACCTGTCGCGGATCGCCTCGCCGAGTTGGGAGGATCTGGAGCGGGTCGAGAAGTATCGGCGGGCGATTGGTCGGTTGCGCGCGTAAGAAGGAATACCCCCCTGTAGGAGCTGCCGAAGGCTGCGATCTTTTGATCTTGCTTCTAAAAATCAAAGTCAAAAGATCGCAGCCTGCGGCAGCTCCTACAGGGGAGTGGAATACCTCAGGGAAATAGCCAGGAAGGCGAAAATATGAAATCGATTCTGTGTTTGTTGATCGCGGCCGCCGTTGGCGCTGCGTTGCAGGTCAGCGGTGTCCCTCATGGCTTGTTGCTGGGGGCGATTCTTGTCACCGCATTGGTCGCCACCAGGTTCGGGTTTGCCCCCGCGACGCCTTATGGCTTGGGCTACATCCAGGTCACGCTGGGTATCGCCACCGGGCTGATATTCGAGGCGTGGGACAGTGCGACGGCTTCGGCGATGTTGCCGAGTCTCGGCGTTCTGCTGATATGCCTGACCGTGCAGATTGCCCTCGCCGGATGGTGGCTGACCCGTGGCGCAGGATGGAATCGCACCGATGCGCTGTTGGCGGTGTACCCCGGCGCATTGGCGGCGGTGTTTGATTTGCTCGAATCGGAAAAGGCTTCGAGCAAAGTCATCATCGTCCACCTGATGCGCTTGCTGTTGATCACCGTGTTAGTGAGTTTTTTGATTCCCGGGCAGGCCTCGGTGGCCGTGATGGAAAGCGCTCCATTGAGCACGGGCATGGCGTTGACGGTGCTGGCGCTGATCGGCTTGAGCATCGTCATCGGGCGCTTGCTGTTGGTGATCGGCGTGCCGGCGCCGTTCATGTTGACGGCAATTCTGCTCACCGCGGTGTTCGTGAAATCGGGATGGCTGCACGGCTTCCACATGCCGGACTGGAGCCTGAATCTGGCGGCGCTGATTCTTGGCGTGCGGATCGGTTCGCGCTTTCAGGGGCTCGGCCTTGCGGAATTGGGGCGGCATGGGCGGACGGCGTTGGTGTCGGTCGGCCTGATGATCGTGGTGGCGGCGGTTTTCGCCGAAGTGGCGGCGCGGTGGCTGGGCAGTGATCCGCTGTCGCTGTGGCTGGCGTACATGCCCGGGGCGATCGAGACGATTGCGATTGTCGCGTTTGCCGGAGGCCTGAATGTGGTGTTTATCCTCACGCACCACTTGGCGCGGATGGTGCTGCTGCACTTTGCGCCGGCGTTGCTGGTGCAGGTGCGGCGGGCGCGGGAGGAAGTCTGAAGCACACCTCCCTGTGGGGAGGGAGCAAGCTCCCTCGCCACAAAGGTTCAGTTATCTTTACCGAGTGTGGGCGGCAAAGCCTTCAAGCCCTGGTGCAATACCTTCCTTCAACGTCAACGCCGGAATCTCGTAATCGCCGCCGTTCTGCTGTCGATACGCAATCGGCCGCGTGCTCCACAATTCATCCAGCCGCGTGCCCAGTTCCTCGCAAGTCGCGGCAAATGTCGCCTCGTCCATGCGACCGACGCGATAGGCCACGAACGGCGGCACCACCTCAAAACCGGGGTAGTAGAGGATTCCGTGGTTGATCGGGAACAGCACGTCATCAATCGGCCCGTTGATCCCGCGCGGACTGTAGTGCGAGTCCCAGCCACCGGTGGTGACCATCAACATCGCCCGCTTGCCTTTCATTTTCCCTTCGCCATAGCGCTCGCCCCAACGCGAATCGGAGTGTTCGCCAACGCCGTAGGCAAAACCGCAGGCGTACACGCGCTCGACCCAGCCCTTGAGAATCGCCGGCATGGAAAACCACCACAGTGGGAATTGCAGGATCAGTGCGTCGGCCCAGAGCAGTTTTGCTTGCTCGGCGGCGATATCGGCGGCCTGGGTGCCCTGGGCGTAGGCCAGTTTCGAATCGCCTGAGGCGTCAAACGGGCGGCTGCGGTCGCGTTCAGGGGCGTCGTCGGCGTCGAGGGTGGTCTTCCAGTTCATCGCGTAGAGGTCGGAGACCTGCACGGTGTGGCCGGCGGCTTGCAGGCGCTGGACGGTGAAGTCCTTGAGCGAGCCATTGAGCGAGGTAGGTTCAGGGTGGGCGTAGACCAGTAGCACATTCATGTTGCAGCTCCTTGGTTGAATGAAGGCAGGATCAATCCTTGATCGGTATATTGGAAATGAATGTCTGATATGTCAGGTATAGCCATGAATAATTTACGACGTCTGGATATCAATTTGCTGTTGACCCTAGACGTGTTATTGGCAGAACACAACGTAACCCGCGCCGCAGAGCGGTTGAGCCTGTCGCAACCGTCAGTGAGCGTGCACTTGGCCAAGTTGCGCGAGATCTTCGGCGACCCGCTGTTGCTGCCCGGGCCACGCGGGATGCGACCGACGGTGCGGGCCGATGAGTTGCGTGAGCCGTTGCGTGAAGCGCTGGAGGCACTGGAGCGAGCGGTGGCGCCGGCCAGTGCCTTCGATCCGGCGCAGGCCCGCCACATCTGGAAAGTTGCGGCGACGGATTACGGCGAATCGACGGTGGTGCTGCCGGCCCTCAGCGGTTTGCGCACTCAGGCGCCGGGCACGCGGCTGGCGGTGCTCGACCTGATGCCGGCGCAGTTGGTCAAGCAGGCGGAGCAGGGCGTGTTTGACCTGGCGCTGCACATCACCGAAGAGGCGCCGCTGGATCTGCATCAGCGGGTGCTGTTCACCGAGCATTACGTGTTGGCCGGTCGCGTCGGGCATCCGGGGTTGACGCGTAAACCGAACCGCGAACAGTTCTGCGCGCTGGAACACGTAATGGTGTCGCGTGAGGGCGGGGGCTTTTTCGGGGTGACCGACAAGGCGCTCGCCGAGGTCGGTCTGGCGCGCAAAGTGGTGCTGTCGGTGCCGCACTTTCTGATGGTGATGTCGGTGCTGGCGAGTACCGATCTGGTGGCGATGCTGCCGTCACGGCTGGTGCGCGGCAACCCGGCGTTGCAGGTGGTCGACGCGCCGCTGCCGGTGCCGGGCTACGAAATGGCGATGTTCTGGGGCGAGCGCGCGCACCGCGATCCGGCACACAAATGGTTGCGAGAGCACCTGGCGGCGTCGGTGTAGTGGGTCAGGCGTGGCCCAGGGCAATCGCAAAAGACACCACGATCATGCACGCAAACGCAAAATTGAGATTCATCAGCTGTTCATCCTGAGCCTTTTTCGAGTGGGGCCATTCTGAACAGACGCACAGCAAAGAAAAAATTCGGCATGTTGATTCCAATGATCGAAACAATTGATACCCGCCGGTTTGTGTTTGCCCCAGGCTTTCGCTAGTCTCGGCAAAACCTGCAACTACAAGCATAAACAGGCATAACCATGCACGATCATTCGGTCACCGAACTGCCCTCCCTGCGACGGCAGAAAATCCTCCTGATCCTCGAACGCGACGGCAAGGTCATGGCCTCCGAGTTGAGCCAGCACTTCGCCGTGTCCGAAGACACCATCCGCCGCGACCTTGCCGAACTGGACAACGCCGGACTGGTGCAGCGCGTGCACGGCGGGGCGCTGCCAAGGCCCAAGGACTCCGGTAAGGATTTCTTCACCCGACTGGATGAGACTGACGAGGTGAAAGTGCGGTTGGCGCAATGGGCGGCGCAGAAAGTCGAGGACGGGCAGATCGTGCTGTTCGATTCTGGCTCGACCACGTTGCAGGTGGCGCGCTCGCTGCGGGCGGATATCCAGATCACCGCGGTGACCGCCGCACCGATGACGGCGATTGCGCTGTCCGAATACAAGGGCGTGAAAGTGATTCTGGCCGGTGGGCAACTGAACCCGCGCACGATGTCGGCCGGTGGGCATGAGGCGGTGCGGTTGTTGGCCGGGATCAAGGCCGATCTGGCGTTTACCGGCGTCTGCGCTATTCATCCGGAGGTGGGTATCACCTCGCTGCATTTTGATGAAGTGCCGGTGAAGCAGGCGCTGCTCGACAGCGCGGCGCGGGTGATTGCGGTGACCACCGCGGATAAATTGGGCGCGGTGGAGCCGTTTGTGGTGGCTTCGTGTACGCGCCTGCATACGCTGATTACCGAGCGGCATGTGGCGTCGGGGAGTATCGAGGATTATCGGCGGTTGGGGATTGTGGTGGAGCAGTTGCCTGATTGAGATTTTGTGCTGAGGCTGATGGCCTCTTCGCGAGCAAGCCCGCTCCCACATTTGGAATGCATTTCAATGTGGGAGCAGTTGCCGGACTGAGGTTTGTAGTGAGGCTGCTGGCCTCTTCGCGAGCAGGCTCGCTCCCACATTTGGAATGCAATCAACCTGTGGGAGCGGGCTTGCTGGCGAAAGGGCCAGTGCGATCAACGCAGTTTTTCAAGCATCTGGTAATACCACATCCCCGCCGCCAGCAACGGATTGCCCAGCAAATCCCCCATCGGCACCCGAATGTGCTGGCACTGCGCAAAGGTGTCGAACTGTTCCATCTGCCCGGTGATCGCGCGGCTCATGATTTCACCCATGATGTGCGTCGTCGCGATGCCGTGTCCGGAATAACCCTGGCAATACCAGACGTTGTCCGAGAGCTTGCCCAGTTGTGGGATGCGGTTGATCACGATGCCCATCGCGCAGCTCCACTGGTAGTCGATCTGCACCCCTTTGAGCGCCGGGAACGTCTGCTCGATGCACGGACGCAGCTCGGCGGCGATGTCCCGTGAATCCTTGCCACTGTAATTGGCGCCACCACCGAACAGCAGACGCCCGTCAGCCGTGAGGCGGTAGTAGTCGAGGACGAAACGGCAGTCGTACACCGCCAGGTCCTCAGGGTTGATCTGCCGCGCCAGATCACCCAGCGGCGCGGTGGTGACGATGCCGCCCATGGCCGGGAAAATCTTGCCCTTGAGCTGACCCGGTTCGAGCTTGTGATAGACGTCACCGGCGAGCATCACCTGATTGGCGTCGATCTGGCCATGGGCGGTGCGCACCCCTGGGGTTTTGCCGTGAATGATCTCCAACACTTCACTGTTCTCGAAGATCAATGCACCAAGACTCTCCGCCGCCCGCGCTTCGCCGATGCACAGGTTGAGCGGGTGCAGGTGCATGTTGCGGGTGTTCTTGATCGCGCCGTGGTAGAGGTCGCTTTGCAGCAGGTCGCGCACCTGGCTGCGGTCGAGCAGGCTGACTTGATCACCCAGGCCGCGACGCACGGCTTCTTCGTAGTCGTTGCGCAAATCAGTCATGTGACTGGGCTTGTAGGCAGCGTGCAAATGACCGTGTTTGAGGTCGCACTGAATGCCATATTTCGCCACGCGCTGCTGGATGATTTCATGCCCGCGCCAGCGCAGGTGCCAGATGAAATCGTCGACTTCATCACCGAGTTTCGGGCGCATCTGTTTACGCATCGCACCGTCGCCGGAGAGGCTGCCGGTGACTTGCCCGCCATTGCGTCCGGTGGCGCCCCAGCCGATTTTATTGCTCTCGACGATGGCGACTTTCAGGCCTTTTTCGGCGAGTTCGACGGCGGTGGCAACGCCGGTGAAACCGCCGCCGATGATCACCACATCCACCTGGTGCCGGCCCTGCAGGGTCGGGTAGTCGGTGTCCTGGTTGAGGGTGGCGGTGTAGTAGGAATTGCAGCGTTGGGTCATGTCAGTGTCCACACAAAATTCGGAGTTCGGAGTGCAATCCCCTGTGGGAGCGGGCTTGCTCGCGAATGCGGTGGGTCAGTCACTGAAATATTGAATGTGACGACGCCTTCGCGAGCAAGCCCGCTCCCACAGGGGGATTGATGCTGTGCTTCAGGCTTCGGTCAGGTACCAGCGCCAATCCTGTTCACCCACCTCGGCCATGAACTGCCGGTACTCGGCGCGTTTCACCGCCAGGTACACCCCGAGAAATTCCTGGCCCAGGGCATCCCGTGCCCACGCGGAATTCTCCAGCGCTTGTAGCGAAGTCAGCCAGTCGGTCGGCAGCAATTCCTTGGCTTGCGCATAGCCGTTGCCCTCGACTGGCGCACCCGGATCAAGACTTTCGCGAATGCCACGATGGATCCCGGCGAGGATCGCTGCCGCCGCCAGATACGGGTTGGCGTCGGCGCCGCAGATGCGGTGTTCGATGTGCCGGGTGTTGGCCGGGCCGCCCGGTACGCGCAGGCTGACGGTGCGGTTGTCGACGCCCCAGGTCGGCGCCAATGGCGCATAGCTGTTGGCCTGGAAGCGCCGGTAGGAGTTGGCGTTGGGGCAGAACAGCAGCAGCGAATCGAGCAGCGAGGCGAGCATGCCGCCAATCGCGGTGCGCAGCAGCGGCGTACCGGCCGGGTCCTCGGAAGCAAACAGATTGCGCCCTTCGGCATCGGCGAGGCTGACGTGCATGTGCATGCCGGTGCCGGCCAGATCATCGAACGGCTTGGCCATGAAAGTCGCCCGCATGCCGTGCTTGTGCGCCACCGCTTTGACCAAGCGTTTGTAGCGCACCGCCTGATCCATCGCGAGCAAGGCGTCGCCATGTTCGAGGGTGATTTCCACTTGGCCCGGGGCGTATTCGGAGATCGCTGTACGCGCCGGAATGCCGTGCAGTTTGCAGGCGCTGTAGAGGTCGGCGAGGAACGGTTCGATCTGCTCCAGTTCACGCAAACCGTAGACCTGGGTGTGTCGCGGTCGGCCACCGTCGGCGTCCAGCGCCGGTTGTGGACGACCGTTGTGATCGCGTTTGGCGTCGAGCAGATAGAACTCCAGCTCGCACGCCATCACCGGGTGAAAACCCTCGGCCTTGAGGCCGTCGATTACCTTGATCAGTAGATGACGCGGGTCGGCGATGCTCGCTGGCAGGCCCTCGGTCGGGTGCATGCTGACCTGCACCGCCGCAGTTGGAATCTGCCGCCATGGCAGGCGCACCAGACTGCCTTCGAGCGGGTAGGCGCGGCAGTCGATGTCGCCGACGTCCCACACCAGACCTGAGTTTTCCACGTCCTCGCCCTGTACGGTCAAACCGAGGATGGTGCTGGGCAGCGGGCGACCGCTTTCGTAGACCGCCAGCAGTTCCTCGCGGTGCAACAGCTTGCCGCGCGGCACGCCGTTGGCGTCGAGGATGAACAGCTCGATCATGTCGATATCGGGGTTCTGTTCAAGGAACAGGCGTGCGTCTTCGATAGCTGCGAATTTCATGGTCAATCACTCACGATGGCGCCGGGCAGGCGCGCAGGATCGGGCCGGACGCAGCTATGGCGTCCCGGCAGGGATATCAAATGGAGATCAGTCAGACTTGACGTAGAACCTGTGGCGAGGGAGCTTGCTCCCGCTGAGGCGCGAAGCGGCTCTCGCTTTTTGATTCAAAGGCAGGGGACTGCTACGCAGTCCAGCGGGAGCAAGCTCCCTCGCCACAATGGGTCTTTACTGACTGACAGAAATCAGCAGGCGATATCCGGCGGGCGTGCGGAGTGACGCAGCTTGGAACGGCGCAGGGCCATGGGGAGATTGACGATACGATTCATACGCCGCCCCTGTGGGAGAGGGCGCGCAAGCGAGAGACGTTCAACGTTTCTGGTTGTTGTGGTGACGTACTCATAACGCGTGTTTCCGTTGGCGGAAAACGTCGGTGGCGGGATGGCCCCGCCGACCGGTGTGCCCGGATAGTAAGGGGCAATCTGCGGGCCTGTAAACCGATGATTGTGCCCCTGCCTCTTTGGCCGCTGCTCAGCGCAGCAGATGAAGGCCCAGCCCGGCGAGGGCGCAAACGATCAACACTGCAATCACACCGCGCTTGAAAATGAACAGCGCCAGTGCGGCCAGCAACGCCAGCCCGATGGAAAACAGATCCGTGTGCCCGGCAAAACCGTTGGGCCAGAACACGTGATAAGCGAAGAAACACGCCAGGTTCAGAATCACCCCGACCACCGCCGCGGTGATAGCGGTCAACGGTGCAGTGAATTTCAATTCATTGTGGGTCGATTCCACCAGCGGCCCGCCGGCGAGGATGAACAGGAACGAGGGCAGGAAGGTGAACCAGGTCACCAGTGTCGCCGCCAGTGCGCCAGCGGCGAACGCATGTTCCGCGCCGAACGCCGGTTGCACGTAACCGCCGATGAAGCCGACAAACGCCACCACCATGATCAGCGGCCCGGGCGTACTTTCGCCAAGGGCGAGGCCGTCGATCATCTGCGTTGGCGTCAGCCAGCCGTAGTGCCCGACTGCGCCCTGATAGACATAGGGCAACACCGCGTAAGCGCCGCCAAAGGTCAGCAGCGCGGCTTTGGTAAAGAACCAGCCCATTTGCGTGAAGGTGCCGTCCCAGCCGAACAGCGCGGTCAGCAGCGCCATCGGCAAACACCACAGCGCCGCGCCGACCAACAGCAGACGCCACAACTTCGGCAGGCTGAATCGGGCATGTTCGGGCGTTGGCGTGTCGTCATCGATCAACGCCGGGCCGAAGGATTGGGCACTGCCGCGCTGGCTGCCATTGTCGAACCGTTGCGGCGCCAGTCGCCCGCCGAAATAGCCGAGCAACGCCGCACTGAGGACGATCAGCGGGAACGGCAGGTTGAAGGCAAAGATCGCCACGAACGACGCCCCGGCGATTGTCCACAGCCAACTGTTTTTCAGCGCCCGCGAACCGATGCGATGCGCCGCGTGCAGCACAATCGCAGTCACCGCCGGTTTGATTCCGTAAAAGATCCCGGCCACCACCGGCACGTCACCGAACGCGATGTACAGCCACGACAGCGCAATCAGGATGAACAGCGACGGCAGCACGAACAGCGCCCCGGCAATCACTCCGCCCCAGGTGCGATGCAACAGCCAGCCAATATAGGTCGCCAGTTGCTGGGCCTCGGGGCCAGGCAGCAACATGCAGTAGTTGAGCGCATGCAGGAACCGTCGCTCGGAGATCCAGCGCCGGCGCTCGACCAGTTCCTGATGCATGATCGCGATCTGCCCGGCCGGGCCGCCGAAACCGATGCAGCCGAGCTTGAGCCAGAAGCGCCAGGCCTGGCGCAGGGTGACGGGAGCGGGGCGGGGCAGGTTGTTGGGCGCTGTGCTCAAACGAAACTCCGGAGTTTAATCCTGGCGGAGTGGCTATCTAATCAGACTTTCAACCCTCACCCCAGCCCTCTCCCAGAGGGAGAGGGGGCCGACCGAGGTGTCTGGCGTTATCCATCGACCTGAAAGATCGAGTCGATTATGGATTCAGAACCAATCTTTCAATTCGGTGAATTTCTTCAATATCCCCCAATCAGTCCCCTCTCCCTCGGGGAGAGGGCTAGGGTGAGGGGCTCTTGATCTTCAGGCATGCGCCAGACTCCAGCGCAGCGCCGCATTCTGGTCACTCTCCCGCGCCTCGACCCAATGCGAACCCTGCGCTGTGCTCTCACGCTTCCAGAACGGCGCGCGGGTCTTGAGCACGTCCATGATGAACGCGCAGGCTTCGAACGCCATGTGCCGGTGCTTGCTGCTGACGCCAACGAACACGATCGGCTCGCTGACCGCCAGCGCGCCGACCCGATGCACAATCTCCACTCCCAGCAGCGGCCAGCGCTCGCGCGCCTCGTCGGCGATCTTTTCGAGGGCTTTTTCGGTCATGCCCGGATAGTGCTCGAGGAACAGTTCGTTCACGCTCTGGCCAATGTTCAGATCGCGCACATAGCCAATGAAATTCACCACCGCGCCGACCCGTGGATTGCGCGCATGCAGGTCGGCGGTCAACTGGCCGACGTCGAAACTTTTGTACTGAACTCGAACCGTCATGCTCAGCCCCCGGTGACCGGTGGGAAAAACGCGATCTCGTCGAAGTCCTCAATGGCCGCACTCGGCTGGCACAGTTCCTGATTCAACGCGCACATCAGGTTGCCGGCGCCGAGCACTTCGCGCCATTCCTCGCCGCGGGCCATGAGCAATTGCCGCACGTCTTCGATGCAGGTCAGGTTGTCGCTCAAGGGGATTTTTTCACCGCCCAGATTGAGGCGATCACGGTAGCTGGCGAAGTAGTTGATCAGGATCATTGCGCGTCCTCCCATTGAAAATGCCCGGAGCGTCCGCCCTGTTTGCTCAGCAGGCGGATGTCGCCGATGACCATCGCCCGGTCCACCGCTTTGCACATGTCATAGATCGTCAATGCGGCGACGCTGGCGGCGGTCAGCGCTTCGAGTTCGACGCCGGTCTGGCCGGTGAGGCGGCAGGTGCTGGTGATCTGTACGCGGTCCGGCTCGCAGGCCTTGAGTTCGACATGAATCGAGCTGAGCAGCAGCGCGTGGCACAGCGGGATCAGTTCGTGGGTGCGCTTGGCTGCCTGAATTCCGGCGATGCGTGCCACGGCGAAAACGTCGCCTTTGGGGTGCCCGTTGGCCTGGATCATCTGCAGCGTTTCCGGGCGCATCTGCACCCAGGCTTGCGCCGTCGCTTCGCGGCGAGTCGCGGCTTTGTCGCTGACATCGACCATGTTGGCGCGACCCTGATCGTCGAGGTGGGTGAGGGGGTTGCTCATGGCGAAAGCTCCTGGATCGGGCTGTAGATTCGGGGGGCGTTACGGTGCGGAACGTGGATCAGATTCAGCTGATGCTTGAGCGCCCAGCGCACGGTCAATGCGGTGGGGGCGGACAGGCTGACGAGGGTGCCGAGGCGGGCGCGCACGGCCTTGTGGATCAGTTCGAGGCTGCAACGGCTGGTGACCACCACAAAGCCCTGACGCGCATCGACCTCGGCGCTGTGCATCGCGCCGATCAGCTTGTCGAGGGCGTTGTGCCGACCGATGTCTTCGCGGCACAGCAGCGCCTCACCGCGGGCATCGAAGTACAGCGCCGCGTGCAGGGCGCCGCTGCTGCGGGCCAGTGGCTGAGCCTGTTCGATACGCTGGCGGATGCCATCGAAATGCGCGGCCGGCGGCAATGCGCAGGGTTGCAGGATCTGTAGTTGCGGCAGCGCCTGCTCCAGCGCTTCGACGCCACAGATGCCGCAACCGCTGGTGCCGGTCATCTGCCGACGATGATCTTTCAGCGCCCAGAAGGCACGACTGGAAATCTGCACGTCGGCTTGGCAGGCCTGATCGAAATGCGTCAGATGGATATCGTAGATCTCGTCGACGCTGTCGATGATCGCGTTGCTCAGGGCGAAGCCACGGATGAAGTCTTCGAGGTTGCCGGGCGAGACCATCATCACCGCCTGACTCAGGCCATTGAAGGTGATCGCCAGAGCAATCTCCGCGGCCAGGGCGGCGTGCGAGAGCGGGGCGTCTTGCAGGTATTCGCGAAAGGCCACCGGTGACGGTTGCGGTGCGGGGGCATTGGCATCCCCCGGTTCGGCGGTTGTTGCAACTTGGCACTGCATCTTGAAAAGTCCCGAAGCGCTGAAGTGAGTTCAGGCTACGGGGGAGTCAAAAGTGCGTCCAATCGCTTGTTCTGATCTGGTGATTGGGTGGGTCGATCACCGCTGTCATGTCCGAAATGTGTGTTGGCTGGGCGGGCCTCTTCGCGAGCAAGCCCGCTCCCACATTTGAAATGCATTCAACCTGTGGGAGCGGGCTTGCTCGCGAAGGCGGCCAGGCGTCCAGCAGCAATGTCTGGATAGTCACTCAAACAACCGGCACCTCACCCCCAAACATCTTTCGCGCCTCGGCAAAGCACTTCTCGGCAATCGCCGAACGCGGCTCGGTCTTGCGCATCACCAGCCCCAGCGGCGCCAGCACGCTGGCATCCGGCAGTTGCATGAACGACAGGTGTTCGATCGGCTCTTCCAGCCCGCTGTCCAGCGGCATGATCGAGCAGCAGAATCCTTGGTGGATCGCCTGCAGCAGTTGATAGGTCGAATCACTTTCCATGATCGGCTGCGGATTCAGCCCGCGACTGCGGAAACTCAGGTCGATGGATTTACGGTAATGCATGCCGGTGGTGATCATCCCCAACGGCAGTTCGGCGGCGTCTTCCCAGCTCATTTCCGAGCCTTCGAAATGGAAGTGACGGTTGTCGTAAAGCAGCCCGACGCGGGTTTCACCGATCTCGAAAAAATCGAAATAGTTCGGGTTGACGTGGTCGAGGTAGCACACGCCCAGGTCCAGTTGATTGTTGCCAAGGCCGGCGATGATCTCGTCGGAACTGCCCGAGGACAGACTGAATTTCAGCTCCGGATAGGTCCCGGACAAGCCCTGAATATAATTGACCGGATTGAAGTTGCTCAGCGGCACCAGCCCCAAACGCAAGCTACCAACCAGTTGCCCGCGGCACGCCGCCGCTTCGGCGAACAGACCGTCATGCGCGGCCAGCAGTGTGCGCGCCCAGGCCAGCACCCGCTCGCCGGCCTGAGTGAAACCCTCGAAGCGCTGACCGCGATTGACCAGCACCAGATCCAGCTCGTCTTCCAGATTGCGCAGACGCATCGACAGGGTCGGCTGGGTGATGTGGCAGCGGGCGGCGGCCTGGCCGAAGTGTCGGGTTTCGTCCAGTGCGATCAGGAACTTGAGTTGTTTGATGTCCACGAAGGCACCTGCTCGTTGAGAAATTGAATGGAGTATTGACGCAGATGCGCGCAGCGCACGGAAAACGCGAGGTGCGACGATCTCATTTGCCTGTGTTTGCGTCCAATCGGAAGCATTGAAAAGACTATCGATCAGCTCTATCGCCCATGGTTTCAAAGGCTTTGGCCGAGGTCAACGGAACCGATAGAGCAGGTCGATAATGTGGTTGGCCAGAGTGATTAGACAGTACTCATAAGTGGCACTTAGGCTGCTCGGCAATCTGATTGACTACTGCCGGAGAGTCCCATGAGCGCGAAAGCGGATGCCCTGTTTGTCCCCCTGAACATTGCCGTACTGACCGTCAGCGATACTCGCGATTATGCGAGCGACACGTCCGGCCAATTGCTGGTCAGCCGATTGCTGGAGGCCGGTCATACCTTGAGCGAGCGCAACCTGCTCAAGGATGACCTGTACAAGATCCGCGCCCAGGTCGCCCACTGGATTGCCGACGACAGCATTCAGGTGGTGCTGATCACCGGCGGCACTGGCTTCACCGGGCGCGACAGCACGCCGGAAGCGGTGGCCTGTCTGCTCGACAAGCAGATCGATGGGTTTGGCGAGTTGTTCCGCGCCATTTCGATTCTCGACATCGGCACCTCCACCGTGCAAAGCCGTGCGCTGGCCGGCTTGTCCAACGGCACGCTGGTGTGCTGCTTGCCGGGTTCGACCGGTGCCTGCCGCACCGCGTGGGAAGGCATCCTCGCCGAACAACTGGATAACCGCCATCGCCCGTGCAACTTCGTGCCGCACCTCAAATCAGTAGCCGCCTGTGGGCCGCGCGGATGAGCAAGGCAGCGTTGATGCCGGTCGAGGACGCCCTCGATCAGTTGCTCGGCATGGCCAATGAGCAGCGTCTGGCCGACAGCGAAATACTGCCGCTCGACGAGGCGCGTGGCCGAGTGTTGGCCAGTGACCTGGTGGCGACACTCGACCTGCCGCCGTGGCCGAACAGTGCCATGGACGGTTATGCGTTGAACCTGGCCGATCTGCATCGCCAGCCGTTGAAGGTCTCGCAAAAGGTCTACGCCGGCCAGGCGCCGGACGCGCTATTGCCCGGTACCTGCGCGCGGATCTTTACCGGCGCACCGCTGCCACCCGGCGCCACTTGCGTCGAAATGCAGGAAAACGTCGAAGTGCTCGAAGACGGTCGCGTGCGCTTCCTGCAGGCGCTGAAAGCGGGGCAGAACATTCGCGCGCAAGGTCAGGAAAATCGCGTCGGCGACATCCTGCTGCGCGCCGGCAAACGCCTCGGGCCGTTCGAACTGGCGGTCGCCGCCGGGCAGGGGCTGGCGCAGTTGCACGTGGTGCGTCGCCCGCGTGTGGCGCTGCTGTCGACCGGTGACGAACTGGTCGAGCCGGGCCTGCCGCTGCGTCCCGGCAGCATCTACAACAGCAACCGCGTGTTGCTCGGCCACTGGCTGAAGGAACTGGGCTGCGAGGTGATCGACGCCGGGATTCTGCCGGATCGTCCGGCACAGACGCGGCTCAAACTTGAGCAACTGCAAGTGGCGGCCGACCTGATCCTGACCACGGGTGGCGTATCTGCCGGCGACGCCGATTGCCTTGGTCAGGTGCTGCGCGACAACGGCAAACCGCTGCTGTGGAAACTCGCGATCAAGCCTGGCAAACCGCTGACCGTGGGGCATTTCGGTACGGTCCCGGTGATAGGCCTGCCGGGCAATCCGACCTCGGCGCTGGTGACCTTCGGCCTGCTGGCGCGGCCGTATCTGCTGCGCATTCAGGGCGTGGAAGAGGTCATGCCGTTGAGCTTTACGGTGAATGCCGGATTTGAATGGAGTAAAGCTGGCAGCCGTCGAGAGTATCTGCGGGTGCGGCTGGAAACGGGGCGTGCGGTGTTGTATCCGAACCAGAGTTCCGGCGTTTTGCTCGGTGCGACCTGGGCTGACGGGTTGGTGGAAGTGCCGGAAAACAGTACTCACAACATCGGGGATGAGCTGCGCTTCATTCCCTTCAG
This sequence comes from Pseudomonas sp. MWU12-2020, assembly GCF_023100605.1. Taxonomy (NCBI): domain Bacteria; kingdom Pseudomonadati; phylum Pseudomonadota; class Gammaproteobacteria; order Pseudomonadales; family Pseudomonadaceae; genus Pseudomonas; species Pseudomonas sp. MWU12-2020. Next base: position 540,777 of record NZ_JALMEX010000001.1, on the reverse strand, counting down.
TGAACTGTTCTGACCCCGACACAAATCAGAACTGTGGGAGCGAGCCTGCTCGCGAAGGCGGCGTGTCATACAACATCAATGTTGACTGACAGGCACTCTTCGCGAGCAGGCTCGCTCCCACATTTGGATGTGTGATGTTCATCCATTCTGCGGGTGTACCTCAAACCTGTAGGAGTGAGCCTGCTCGCGATGACGGCGGCACAGTCAACATCTTCACTGACTGGTCGACCGCTATCGCGAGCAGGCTCACTCCTACAGAGGGAACGAGCTCAGCTCAGGACATAGTCCACCGGCAGCAGCATCGGTGGCAGGTCTGTCTCCCCCAGCTCGGAGAGGATGTCGCGCTCGATGGTGCGTACCAGCGAGTCGGTCGCCAGGTCGTTTTCATCGCGGCCGAACGGGTCTTCCAGTTCATCGGCAATCGCATCCAGACCAAAGAACGTGTAGCTCACGATCGCCGTGAACAATGGGGTCAGCCAGCCCAGCGGTTCGGCCATGGCGAAGGGCAGCAGGATACAGAACAGGTAGATCGTGCGGTGCAGCAACAAGGTGTAGGGGAAGGGCAGCGGGGTGTTCTTGATCCGCTCGCACACCGCTTGCGCCTGGGTCAGGCTGGTCAGGTGATTGGCCAGCAGCATGTAGCGCCACTCGCTCAGTTCACCGCTTTGATGCAGGTCGGAACACTGCTGGCCGACCTGCTGCAGAATCCGCCCGCTGTAGTCCGGCACCTGCGGATCGTGTTGCGGGGTGATCCACGCACGGCTGGCCGCCGCTTCGCTTTCCCGGCGCAATCGTGCATTCAGCGAGTGGGCAAAACCGCAGAGGTTGAGCAGCAACGGCTTGCGTTGTACCGACTCACGGATGACATGGGTTTCGCGAATCACCGAACGAATGTGCACCAGCACATCGCCCCAGGCCTTGCGCGCTTCATACCAGCGGTCATAGCAGGCGTTGTTGCGAAAATTCATGAAGATCGACAGCGACAGCCCGAGCAAGGTGAACGGCGTGGCGTTGACCTTGGTGAAGTTGCTCGGGTGGAGGATTTCAATCAGGACGATGGCCGAGGCCAGCAGGGTGACCATCAAGGTGCGCAGGGCGATACGTTTGGCAATCGAACCCTTGAGGGTGAAGAGGATGGCGAATTGGTTGACCTTGGGTCTGATGATCATGCTGGGCGATCCCGATTACGCAGGGTGAGGGCGGTTTCAACCGCCGGTCATGTTCATGAAGCGCACGACCTGCACGTCGTCGTTCACTTCGAAATTGTGTCGGTACGGCTTGAGTTTCATTGCCTCGATAATGGCTTTCTCCAGCCGCTGCGGTTGCCCCGGATGAGCGCGCAGCACGGCTTTCAGATCCACCGCATGCTCGTTACCCAGACACAGTAGCAGGCGCCCTTCGACGGTCAGCCGCACCCGGTTGCAGGTGCCGCAAAAATTGTGGCTGTGCGGCGAGATGAAACCCAGACGAATGTCCGGCGCTTCGGCCAGCCGCCAGTAGCGCGACGGGCCCTGGGTCGACTCGGCGGAGTCGATCAGGGTGTAGCGCTCGGCGATCTTCGCGCGCACCTGGGCGCTGGAGAAAAACGACTCCGCGCGGCTGTGTTCGCTGATGACCCCCAGCGGCATTTCCTCGATGAAGGAGACGTCGAGCTGGCGGTCGATGGCGAAGCTCACCAGATCGTTGATCTCCTGATCGTTGCGCCCCTGCATCACCACCACGTTGAGTTTAGTGCGGGTGAATCCGGCCTTGCGCGCCGCATCGATGCCGCTGATCACCTGCGCCAGATCACCGGTGCGGGTCATCTGTCTGAAGCGCTCGGGATCGAGGCTGTCGAGGCTGATGTTCAGGCGCTTGACCCCGGCGTCGAACAGCGGCGCGGCGAGTTTGCCCAGCTGCGAGCCATTGGTGGTCAGGCACAGCTCGCGCAGGCCGGGCAGGGCGGCGATCTGCTCGCACAGTTTGACCACACCCGGACGGATCAGCGGCTCGCCGCCGGTCAGGCGAATCTTGCGCGTGCCCAACGCCACGAAGCTCTGCGCCAGTTGATAGATCTCCTCCAGCGTCAGCACTTGCTGGCGTGGTAGAAACTGCATGTCCTCGGCCATGCAATACACGCAGCGGAAGTCGCAGCGGTCGGTGACCGACATGCGCAGATAGTCGACGCGGCGGTTGTAACCATCGATCAAGACACGCTCTGACATGACAGCCTCGCAGGAGTGAGAAGTCCGCATTAACGGACCAGGTTGACGCAGGTTATGGGCAACTTCACAGGACGTCCAATCACTGTTTATGAACGCTTGATTGAGCGCGTCGATGATCAATTGTTTTTTCTTGAAAGTTGCCGCTTTAGTTTCGCAAGGCCCGGTAAATAAAGGGTTTTTAAGCGTGATAGAGGGTTTCGATAATGTGGTCATAAATAGCGATTAGACAATATTTTGTATCGGTTCATATCCTTGCCCCGGCAAATGAAACGACCGCTTTTTACTGTTGAAAGACGGTCGGATATTTAACCGAGATCAGGTTCACGCCTGTGTGCATCGTCATGGAGATGTCCCATGTCACAAGTCGACCGTTACAAACCTTACAAGGGTGCCGCTGCCGGTTGGGGCGCTGTGATCAGCCTGACCAAGAGCTGGCTGGGCAGTGAAAACGCCCTGAAAAACATCCGCGCCATGCTCAAAACCAACCAGAACGGCGGCTTCGACTGCCCGGGCTGCGCCTGGGGTGAAGCGCCCGGTGCGAGCATGCTCAAGTTCTGCGAGAACGGCGCCAAAGCGGTGAACTGGGAGGCGACCGGGCGTTTGGTCGACCCGGCGTTCTTCAACAAGTACACGGTGTCGAGCCTGGCCGAACAGAGCGACTACTGGCTGGAATATCAGGGGCGTCTGACCCACCCGATGCGCTACGACGCGCGGGTCGACCGCTACGTGGAAATCAGTTGGGAAGACGCGTTCGCGCTGATCGCCGAACACCTCAAGGGCCTGAAATCGCCGCACGAGGCCGAGTTCTACACCTCGGGCCGGGCCAGCAACGAAGCGGCGTTTCTCTATCAGTTGTTCGTCCGTGCCTACGGCACCAACAACTTCCCGGACTGCTCGAACATGTGCCACGAAGCCAGTGCGGTGAGCATGGGCGAGACGCTGGGCGTCGGTAAGGGCACCGTGGTCTACGAGGATTTGCATCACGCCGACGCGATTTTCGTCATCGGCCAGAACCCCGGCACCAACCACCCGCGCATGCTCGAACCGCTGCGCGAAGCGGTGAAACGTGGCGCGCAAGTGGTCTGCATCAACCCGCTGAAAGAGCGTGGGCTGGAACGTTTCCAGAACCCGCAGAACCCGCTCGAGATGCTCAGCAACGGCTGGGAAGCGACCAACACCGCGTACTTCCGCCCGGCGCTGGGTGGCGACATGGCGATGATCCGCGGCATGGTCAAATTCCTCCTGCAGTGGGAGCGTGAAGCCCAGGCCTCGGGCGGCGAGCCGGTGTTCGATCACGCCTTTATTGCCGAACACACTTCGGGTCTGGACAGCTACCTGGCAGAAGTCGACGCCACGACTTGGGAGCACATCCTCGAGCAGTCCGGCGTGCCGTTGCACGACATCGAACTGGCCGCGCGCATGTATGGCCGCGCAAAGAGCGTGATCATGTGCTGGGCCATGGGCCTGACCCAACATGTGCACTCGGTGCCGACCCTGCAGGAGGTCATCAACCTGCAACTGTTGCGCGGCAACGTTGGCCGTCCGGGCGCCGGTCTGTCGCCGGTGCGCGGTCACAGTAACGTGCAGGGCGACCGCACCATGGGCATCAATGAACTGGCGCCGAAGGAACTGATGGATGCGCTGGAAAAACGCTTCAACTTCAAAGTGCCGCGCATGCACGGGCACAACACCGTGATGGCGATCGGTGCCATGGAACGTGGCGAAGCCAAGGTGTTTATCGGTCTGGGCGGCAACTTCGCCCAAGCCACGCCGGACACCCCGCGCACCCACGAAGCGATGCGCAAACTCGACCTGACCGTGCACATCTCGACCAAGCTCAACCGCAGCCATCTGGTCACCGGTCGCGACGCGTTGATCCTGCCGTGCCTCGGCCGTACCGACATCGACATCCAGGCCGAAGGCCCGCAAGGCGTGACGGTGGAGGACACCTTCAGCATGGTGCATTTGTCGTTCGGTCAGTTGAAACCGAAGTCGGCGCATTTGAAATCCGAGCCGGCGATCATTGCCGGAATCGCCGCCGCGACATTGGGCAAACACCCGATCGACTGGGAGTGGGCGGTGGGCGACTACGGGCGCATCCGCAACCTGATCGCCGACGTGATTCCGGGCTTCGAGAACTTCAACGAGAAACTGTTGATCCCGGGTGGTTTCCACCTCGGCAACGATGCCTCGGACCGCGTCTGGAACACCGAGTCCGGCAAAGCCCAGTTCACCCCGTGCGTGCTGCCGGAACACCTGATCAGCAAAGGCGTGCGCAACCTGGCGGTCAAACCGGATCTGATCCTGCAGACCATGCGTTCCCACGATCAGTACAACACCACGCTGTACGGCCTCGACGATCGTTATCGCGGGGTTTACGGCATGCGCGACGTGATCTTCGCCAACGAACAGGACATCCAGCGACTCGGTTTCGAACCGGGGCAGAAGGTCGATCTGGTGGCGCTGTGGGATGACGAGCGCGAGCGTCGGGTCAGCGGGTTCACCCTGATCGCCTACGACATTCCGCCCGGTCAGGCCGCGGCGTACTACCCGGAAACCAATCCGCTGGTGCCGCTGGAAAGCTACGGCGACCGGACCTACACGCCGACCTCGAAATTCGTCGCGATTCGCCTCGAAGCGGCCAAGGTCAGCAACCTGATCCCGTCATCGGTGGCGTAACCCGCTACCGATAAAAACACTGGCAATTTGACTGGCTGCAGGCGTTCGCGCCTGGCGGTGGCCCGGGTTCGTGCTGCCGCTTTTCAGCCTGGATGAGGACATCATCATGCTCAACATGGAGGCACTGGACCTGGCGCGAATTCAATTCGCGTTCACGGTTTCGTTCCACATTATCTTCCCGGCGATCACCATCGGCCTGGCGAGTTTCCTTGCGGTACTCGAAGGCCTGTGGCTGAAAACCCGTAACGACAACTACCGTGATCTCTACCATTTCTGGTCGAAGATCTTTGCCGTCAACTTCGGCATGGGCGTGGTCTCGGGGCTGGTCATGGCGTACCAGTTCGGCACCAACTGGAGCGGGTTTTCGGACTTTGCCGGGAGCATCACCGGGCCGTTGCTGACCTATGAGGTGCTGACCGCATTTTTCCTTGAGGCCGGTTTCCTCGGGGTCATGCTGTTCGGCTGGAACCGCGTCGGCCGTGGCTTGCACTTCTTTGCCACGGTGATGGTCGCCATCGGCACGCTGATTTCAACGTTCTGGATTCTCGCTTCCAACAGCTGGATGCAGACCCCGCAGGGTTTCGAAATCGTCGACGGGCGGGTGATGCCGCTGGACTGGCTGGCGATCGTGTTCAACCCGTCGTTCCCGTTCCGTCTGGCGCACATGGCGATTGCCGCGTTTGTCGCGACGTCGTTCTTCGTCGGTGCGTCGGCGGCCTGGCATTTGCTGCGCGGCAACAACACCGCGCCGGTGCGCAAGATGTTTTCCATGGCGTTGTGGATGGCACTGATCGTGGTGCCAATTCAGGCCGTGGTCGGTGACGCCCATGGCTTGAACACCCTGGAACATCAACCGGCGAAAATCGCCGCCATCGAAGGCCACTGGGAAAACGCCGACAGCGGCCCGACGCCGCTGGTGCTGTTCGGCATCCCCGACATGCAGGCGGAGAAGACCAAATATGCGCTGGAAATCCCGTACCTAGGCAGCCTGATCCTGACCCACAGCCTCGACAAACAGATCCCGGCGCTCAAGAGCTTCCCGAAAGAGGACCGGCCGAACTCGACCGTCATCTTCTGGAGCTTCCGTGTCATGGCCGGGCTGGGCATGTTGATGATCCTCGTCGGTCTGCTGGGGCTGGCGCTGCGCCGTGGCGGCAAGCTCTATCAGCATCGTGGTTTTCAGCGTCTGGTGTTGCTGATGGGACCTAGCGGGTTGATCGCGTTGCTGGCTGGCTGGATCACCACCGAAGTCGGGCGTCAGCCGTGGGTGGTTTACGGCTTGATGCGCACCCATGATGCCGCGTCGCACCACTCGGTGGCGCAGATGAGCACCTCGCTGCTGCTGTTCGTGGTGATCTACTGCTCGGTGTTCAGCGTGGGCATCGGCTACATGATGAAACTGGTGCGCAAAGGCCCGCAGCCACATCACGAACATCCACCGGAGGGCGATCATTTGCAGACTCCGCGCCGACCCATTTCGGCGGCTACCGCCCCGATGAAGGAGCATTGAGTCATGGGTATTCAAGGTATCGATCTCTCGTTGATCTGGGGTGTGATCATCGCCTTCGGGGTGATGATGTACGTGATCATGGACGGCTTCGATCTGGGCTTGGGGATCCTGTTTCCGCTGATCCCGGATGAGCAGGAGCGCGACGTGATGATGAACACCGTCGCCCCGGTGTGGGACGGCAACGAAACCTGGCTGGTGCTCGGTGGTGCGGCGTTGTACGGCGCGTTTCCACTGGCCTACGGAGTGATTCTGGAGGCGTTGTACCTGCCGCTGATCCTGATGCTCTGCGGGCTGATTTTCCGTGGTGTGGCGTTCGAGTTTCGCTTCAAGTCGTCGCCGCAAAAGCGTCACTGGTGGGACAAGGCGTTCATCGGTGGTTCGCTATTGGCGACGTTCTCCCAGGGGGTGGTGATCGGCGCGTACGTGTCGGGCATTCCCGTGGTGGATCGGCAGTTTGCCGGTGGCGGCCTGGACTGGCTGACGCCGTTCCCGCTGGTGTGCGGTGTCGGTCTGGTGGTGGCTTATGCGCTGCTGGGCAGTACCTGGTTGCTGGTCAAGACCGAAGGCATGCTCGAGTCGCGGATGCGTCTGTTCACTCGGCCATTGGCGTGGTTGCTGCTGGCGATGGTGGTGGTGATTGGCGTCTGGACCCTGCAGTTGCACCCGGAACTGGCCACGCGCTGGTCCAGTCATGGGCACTTGATGGTGTTCGCCGGGTTGGTGGGGTTGGCACTGCTGGCATTGTTCGGACTGCTGCGCACCTTGCGTCAGCGTCACACCCACTGGCCGTTCGTATTCACTCTGGTGCTGATGCTGCTCGGCTACATCGGCCTGGCGCTGAGCATCTGGCCGAACATCATCCCGCCGTCGGTGAGCCTGTGGGCCGCGGCGTCACCGCCATCGAGCCAGTTGTTCGCCCTGATCGGCGCACTGTTCATCCTGCCGGTGATCCTGATGTACACCTTCTGGAGCTACTACGTATTCCGCGGCAAAGTGAGGATTGGCGATGGCTACCATTGATTCGCGTGAGGTCAGATCCAGCCGCTGGTACAAGCGCCTGGGCTGGTTGTTGCTGATTTGGCTGGGCAGTGTAGCGTCACTCGCCGTGGTGGCGAGTCTGCTGAAACTGGCAATGTATGCAGCGGGAATGAGAACCCACTGACCCTGAAAAACCGGAGCCATGGCTCCGGTTTTTTGTGCCCGCAATTCTGAACATCACTGATGCCCCCAGTGGGAGCGGGCTTGCTCGCGAAGGCGTCAGGTCAGTCGACATTGATGCTGAATGTGCCGGCCTCTTCGTGAGCAAGCCCACTCCCACCCTTGATCGCGGCCAGCCGCAAATCCTTCATTCACCGACGATTCCCTGTGGGAGCGGGCTTGCTCGCGAAGGCGTCAGGTCAGTCGATATTGATGCTGAATGTGCCGGCCCCTTTGTGAGCACACCCACTCCCACCCTTGATCGCGGCCAGCCGCAAATCCTTCATTCACCGATGATCCCCTGTGGGAGCGGGCTTGCTCGCGAAAGCGTCAGGTCAGTCGACATTGATGCTGAATTTGCCGTCCCCTTCGTGAGCAAGCCCACTCCCACACTTGATAGCGGCCAGCCGCAAATCCTTCATTCACCGACGATCCCCAGTGGGAGCGGGCTTGCTCGCGAAGGCGTCAGGTCAGTCGATATTGATGCTGAATGTGCTGACCCCTTCGTGAGCAAGCCCACTCCCACCCTTGATCGCGTCCAGCCGCAAACCTTTCATTCACCGACGATCCCCCGTGGGAGCGGGCTTGCTCGCGAAGGCGCCGGGTCAGCCAACATTGATGCTGAATGCGCCGGCCCCTTCGTGAGCAAGCCCACTCCCACAATTGATAGCGGCCAGCCGCAAATCCTTCATTCACCGACGATGCCCTGTGGGAGCGGGCTTGCTCGCGAAGGCGTCAGGTCAGCCGACATTGATGCTGAATGCGCCGGCCCCTTCGTGAGCAAGCCCACTCCCACCCTTGATCGCGGCCAGCCGCAAATCCTTCATTCACCGACGATCCCCAGTGGGAGCGGGCTTGCTCGCGAAGGCGTCAGGTCAGTCGACATTGATGCTGAATGTGCCGACCCCTTCGTGAGCAAGCCCACTCCCACCCTTGATCGCGGCCAGCCGCAAATCCTTCATCACCGACGATCTCCCGTGGGAGCGGGCTTGCTCGCGAAGGCGTCAGGTCAGTCGACATTGATGCTGAATGTGCCGGCCTCTTCGTGAGCAAGCCCACTCCCACAGTTGATGCGGTGCGCAGACACATCCTGCCAACAAACATGTTCGGCGCACTGTGATGGCTGATCTAGCCTTTTTCTGAATTCAACCATGGACAAGGCAAAGGAATGCCCGAACGTTACTCATCACATCGCCTGCGAACCGGCCGTCATTGCGAAGAAAATCAGATCTACCTACTAACCGCCAATACCTTGGGGCGTGAGCCGGTGTTCACGGATTACAGCCTCGGCCGGTTGGTTGTGCATCAGTTCAGGCAGGCGCAGGAGGAGGGGTTTGCCGAGACATTGGCATGGGTGGTCATGCCGGATCATTTTCATTGGCTGATCCAGTTGCAAAAGGGAACACTTGGACAATTGATGTGCCAGGTCAAATCCCTGAGTACTCGTTCAGTGAACACAGCAGCCGGTAGAACCGGGAGCCTTTGGCAACACGGTTTTCATGATCATGCATTACGTCGAGAGGAGGACCTGGTGAAACTGGCCCGCTATGTAGTGGCTAATCCACTGCGGGCCGGACTGGTAAAAAAACTCGGTGACTATCCGTTATGGGATGCGATCTGGGTTTGAACTTAGGATGTGCATACACCGCATTACTTCAGAATAAATGCGATCCCTGTGGGAGCGGGCTTGCTCGCGAAGGCGTCAGGTCAGTCGACATTGATGCTGAATGTGCCGGCCTCTTCGTGAGCAAGCCCACTCCCACATTGGATCTTCGGTGTTTTCTGAAGGGGGCTATTGCGCACCAAACATCGCCGTCCAGTAAATCCCGGCGCTGCTCTTTGGATCGGTCGCGTAGGCGGCGCCGAGTTCTTTGTATTGCGGGTTCATCAGGTTGGCGCAGTGGCCGGGGCTGGCGAGCCAGCCGTCGACGACCTTGCGCACGGTGTCTTGGCCGGCAGCGATGTTTTCGCCGACCAGTTGCCCGCTGTAGCCGGCCAGTTCGGCGCGGTCGCCCGGGGTGCGGCCGTCGCGGTCCTTGTGGTCGAAGTAGTTGTTGTTGGCCATGTCGCGGCTGTGATCCTGGGAGATTGTGCCCAGGCTCGCGTTCCAGGCCAATGGCCCGGCGGCAGCAAAGGCTTGCCCGCCGCATTGGCGTGGCTGGGCGCGGGCCACGTTGACCTGCTCGAGTAACTTCTGGCCTTCAGCCTGCGCATCACCGAGCTTCGCCGAGAGCAACGGTCGCGCCAGCACGATTCGCCAGTCGCGATCGGCGCGGCTGACCCCGACATCGACGAACTGCGGGTCCAGCACCACCTGACAGAAACTTTCCTCAATCGCCTTCATCGCCGATGCCGCATCCCGTGGGCCGTTGAGCGTAATCGCCTGCACATTGACCATCGGGTAACTGGCGCTGGCCATGGCCTGTTGCAGATCGACCGCACCGCTGGCCGGCAGTCTCAGCCGTGGGTCGGCCGACAGCGGTGGCAACTCGTTGGACGCCTGGCTGCCGCAGCGCTGCGGCTGACTGCGATAGTTGTTGATCGACTCGATCAGTTGCGACTCGTCGGCAGCCATGGCCGAGGCGGCCACGACCAGGCCCACGGACAGCGTGGCAAAACGCAAGACGGATGGCATGAAGCGCATGGAAATCTCCCTTGAGCTGAGTGCGCTCATGATGCGCGAAATGGCCCGGGGGAATGCAATGTCTTTTTCTTTACCGAGCGGATTTTTCTGCGGAACGTTACTGCGGTATTTGCCGTCTACACTCTCCGAAGGCCCCGGGAACCGGGCGTCTCCCCCACGAAACACCTTGCCCGGAACGGGCGCTGCCGGAAGAACTGACATGGGATTGAAATGGTTGGCTGGCTGTTTCGCATTAACCCTTATGGCCGGCGTTGTGAACGCCACCGATCAGACCCCGATCAAGGCCAAGGCCGAAGAGAAAGCCCAGGTGCTGGAAGAAAAAGCCGCTGATAAAGTCAGCGCCGCACCGGCACCCAAATCCGAAGCGATCACCCCCACTGAAGTACAAGCCGTGGACCCCGCCGGTACCGCGCCGCTGGACGATCCGATCACCTGCCTGGCACGCAGTATCTACTGGGAAGCCAAGGGTCGCGACACCCCGGAAATGGAGGCGGTGGCCAATGTGGTGATGAACCGCCTGGGGCACGATGGCTTTCCAGGCACTGTGTGCGAAGTGGTCAAACAAGGTTCGGAAACCAAGAGTTGCCAGTTTTCCTGGTGGTGCGATGGCAAGGCGGATCAGGTCAAGGAAGACGCTGAATACACCCTGGCCAAGGATATCGCCGGCAAGGCGCTCAACCGCCAACTGCCGGATCGCACCCATGGTGCGCTGTACTTTCATGATCGCAACGTGCATCCCGGCTGGGCCAAGGAATACAAAAAGACCGCCGAAGTCGGCAAATTCCTCTTCTATAAACCGGCCGGTGGCGATGCGCGCTAGACGCAGACTTCCCGTACACAATTGCGCAGCCAGCGGTGCGCCGGGTCGGCGTCCATGCGCGGGTGCCAGAGCATCGACACGCTGATCGGCGGCATCCTGAAGGGCAGGGCAAAACTGTGCAGGCCCATGCGCAGCTTGCTGGTGTGACGCTCCGGGACGGTGGCGATCAGGTCCGATTCGCGGACCAGCGTCAGCGCCGCCGAAAAGCCGCCGAATGAAGTGACGATGTCCCGCGTCAGTCCTGCGGCGAGCAGCGCTTCGTCGACCGGGCCGCTGCTGCGCCCGCGTCGTGAGATGAGAATGTGCTGGCCGCCGGCAAAGCGTTTGCTGCTGATCTTGCCCGAACTCAATGGATGGCCTTCGCGCACCACACCGATCCACTGATCCTCAAACAGGATGCGGCTGTGCAGCGCCGGGTCAGTGCTGTCGTCGACCACACCGGTCTCCAGATCGACCCGGCCTTCGCGCAGCGGTGTGCTGTCCTTGTCGGCTTTTTGCACAAAGCGCAGGCGCACGCCGGGGGCCTCTTCAGCAATGCGCGCGAGCAGCGCGGCGGCAAAGGTTTCGACAAAACCGTCGGTGTTGCGCAAGGTGAAGGTGCGTTGCAACTGGCCGGGGTCGAGCACTTCGGCGGGGCGCAACACCGCCTCGGCTTCCTGCACCAGGCGGCTGACCCGCTCACGCAACTCCAGCGCCCGTGGGGTCGGCACGAGGCCTCGGCCGGCGCGCACCAGCAGCGGATCGCCGGTGGTCTCGCGCAATCGGGCCAGGGCGCGGCTCATCGCTGACGGGCTCAACCGCAGAATGTGCGCGGCACGCGCGACGCTGCCTTCGCGCAACAACACGTCGAGGGTGATCAACAGGTTCAGATCCGGGGCGCTCATGACATGACGTTCCATGCAGGTATCAAGTGCAAAGCATGCGTCTTGCGCCTTGCCTTGTCGAGACTCAGGCTATGCCGTCCGATCACCAGTTGGAGCGCCCGATGCCCCGAACTCCCTTGAACACTCAAACCCGCTGGGCGCTGACCAGTCTGGCGCTGTCGATGTTGATGCCGTCGCTGGACACCAGCATCGCCAACGCCGGATTACCGACTCTGGCGGCAGCGTTCGATGCGACGTTTCAACAGGTGCAGTGGATCGTGCTGGCGTACCTGCTGGCGGTCACCACATTGATCGTCAGTGTCGGGCGCCTGGGCGATGTGTTCGGGCGGCGACGACTGCTGCTGATCGGCATCGGCATTTTCACCAGCGCTTCGTTGTGCTGCGCGTTGGCGCCGGGGCTGGGCTGGTTGATCGGCGCACGGGCGGTGCAGGGCCTTGGCGCAGCGATCATGTTTGCCTTGACCGTGGCGTTGGTGGCGGATGCGGTGCCCAAGGCGCGGGCGGGCAGTGCGATGGGTTTGCTGGCAACCATGTCGGCCACCGGCACCAGCCTCGGGCCGTCGTTGGGTGGCCTGCTGATCGCGCATGTCGGCTGGCCGTCGATCTTTGTCCTCAACGTGCCATTGGGCTTGCTCAATGCGTGGCTGGTTTATCGCTATCTGCCGGCGGATCGGCCGACGCGGTCGAGGGTGGCGTTTGATTATCTCGGCACTGCGGTGTTGGTTTTGACGCTGGCGGTCTACGCGCTGGCGATGACACTGGAAGGTTTCACCCTGATATTGCTGCTGCTCAGCCTGTGCGGCGCAGGCCTGTTTATCGCGGTCGAAATGAAAGCCAAGGCGCCGCTGATTCGTCTGTCGTTGTTCGCCGACTCGCGACTGGGCAGCAGCCTCGCGCTGACGTTGCTGGTGACGACGGTGATGATGACCACGCTGGTGGTCGGGCCGTTTTACCTGAGCCGTGGACTGGGACTGGGCAGCACCGTGGTCGGTCTGGCGTTGTCCGTCGGGCCGCTGCTGGCGGCGTGCGGCGGGGTGCCGGCCGGGCGTCTGGTGGATCGCTTCGGCGCGCGGCGGGTGGTGCCGGGGGCGTTGCTCGGGATGGTTGGTGGTTGCAGTTTGTTGGCGCTGTTGCCGATGAGTTTCGGTCTGCCGGCGTATCTGCTGCCGATGGCGCTGATCGCCAGCAGTTACGCGTTGTTCCAGGCTGCGAACAATACCGGGTTGATGGCGACGGTCAGTCAGGATCAGCGCGGCGTGGTCTCAGCCTTGCTCGGGCTGTCGCGCAATCTGGGCTTGATCACCGGCGCGGCAGTCATGGGGGCGGTGTTTGCGCTGGCCACGGGAGACCCGACGCAAGCCCCGGCCGAGGTGATCGGCAGCGGCTTGCACAGCACGTTTGGTGTTGCAGCGGCGCTGATGATCATGGCCCTTATCGTCAACTGGCGTGGGTACTCAAAATACTCGCCACCTGCTGTGGCTGGCAGTTGAGGTACGGCGAAGACTTCAGCCAGTGCTGGTCCGGGTACCAGGAGAACATGAACTGGCCGTCCTTGAGTTTGTCGATCACCTGTCTTGCCACTTGCGGGCGTACCGCCGGGCAACCCTGACTGCGACCGATGCGGCCCTGACGTTTACTCCATAACGGGTTCACGTAGTCGGCGGCGTGGATCACGATGGCGCGGTCGCGAGCCATGTCATTGAAACCCGGCTCCAGACCGTCCATACGCAGCGAATAACCGTGGGTGCCCTTGTAGCTTTCCTGTGTGCGGAACAGGCCGAGGCTGGACTGGTAACTGCCTTCGCGGTTGGAGAACTGGGTAGCGAAGTTTTCCCCGGAATTGGACCCGTGGGCGACCAGGTCACGCAGCACCAGCTTCTGTCTGCTCAAATCGAAGATCCACAGCCGGCGGGCGGTGGAGGGCTGCGAATAGTCGATGATCGCCAGGTGGCGGGAAGGTTTCGCGCCGTTGTTGATCGCACATTGCATGGCGTTCAAGGCACCTTTCAGCGCCTGGGGATTGAGTTCCGGCGCGGCGTGCGCGAGGCTGGTCAAGAGAACCGGCGATGGCTTGCCGGCGGCGAAAGCTGGGCTGCTCACGACGACGAGAGTCGCAGTGGTCAGCAGAAGTCGGCGCAAAAACGTCAACATTTATAAAGTGTCCTCACTTGCTACTTATTTGGCACTTTGGCTCCTGACTCCCAGTCATACCCACAGACCCCTGATTCGGGCCTGACTGTTCAGCGCACCTGATGTAAGGTTGACCGTCATTGAGGCGGCCACGGATTGGAGTAAAGCAGTTGTTCAAAAAGTACGCATGCTACTTGAGCATTTGTTTGCTCGCTGCGCCGTTTGTCGCTTGTGCCGAGGAGCCGCTGCCGCCGTTGCAGACCCTGCCGACGCCACCGGCGCCAATGCCGGTTGAGCCGCAGAGTCCGCTGCAAGCGGTGCTGATCGGTTTGCCGCAGGCGTGCCCGGCGATTGCCGCGCATCTGAACGGCCCGGCGCTGTCGCAACTGCAAGCGTTCTACCAGCAGCAGGACTGGCTGCCGGTGTGGGCCAGCGAGACAGGGCGTTTGCCGGTCTTGCGCGCACAGTTGCAGCTGTTGGCCGATGATGGGCTCGATCCAAAGCGCTATCCGGTAGCGGCCAACCCGCCGCAGGATGGCGAATTGTGTGCCGATATCGACATCAGTCGTTCTTACCTGCAAGCACTGCAGGACCTGCATTACGGTCGTCTGCTGCAGTCACATTTCGAGCCGCTGTGGCATGCCGATGAGGCCCCGCGTGATCGGCAGGCCGAATTACTCGCCATCGCCGTACCCGGCCTGCATGACATCAAGGCCGCTTTCGATCTGGCCCGTCCGCATCTGGCGCAATACCAAAGCCTGCGCCATCTCTACGCCAGTCAACGGCTGCAAGCCTTGCCGCACTGGCAGTCGGTGGGCAACGGCCCGTTGTTGCGTCCGGCGATGGAAGACAAGCGCGTTCCGGAACTGGCCCGACGGTTGTACAGCGAAGGCTATCTGACCCACGCCATCGGTACGCCCGGCAATGCCTATGACGGTGTACTGGTAGAGGCGGTGAAGAGCTTCCAGGCCAACCATTCGCTGCAGGCTGACGGCGTAGTCGGGCCGGGGACGATTGCCGAACTCAACATCACTCCGCTGACGCGCCGTGAACAATTGCGGGTCAACCTCGAACGCTTTCGCTGGCTGGCCCAGGACATGGAGCCCAACGGCTTGCTGGTCAACGTCGCTGCCGCCGAGCTGACGCTGTATGAGGGGGGAGTGCCAGTCTGGCAGACCCGCACCCAGGTCGGGCGTGCCGAACGGCAGACCCCGCTGCTCAAATCCCGGGTCACGCGCCTGACCCTGAACCCGACCTGGACCGTGCCGCCGACCATCTGGAAGGAAGACAAACTGCCGGCGATCCGCAAGGATCAGACCTTTCTCAGCCGCCAGAACCTGCAAGTGCTCGACGCCCATGGTCAGCCGTTGGCCGCAGCGGATATCGACTGGGACAATCCCGGCAACATCATGCTGCGCCAGGACGCCGGGCCGCGAAATCCGCTGGGGCAACTGGTGATCCGCTTCCCCAACCCGTTCGCGGTGTACCTGCACGACACACCGAGCAAGGCGCTCTTTGACAAGGGGCCGCGCGCATTCAGCTCCGGCTGTGTGCGGGTCGAGCACCCGATGCAACTGCGTGACCTGCTGCTGACCCCGGCGGAACGCACGCGCACCGACACCTTGCTCGCCACCGGCAGCACCCACGAATTCCGCCTGTCGGCACCGGTACCGATCCTGATGACTTACTGGACGGCACAGGTCGGCAAGGATGGGCAGATACGTTATGCGCCGGATATCTACAGCCGCGACGAGGCCCTGTTGGCCGGGTTGGATCGGGCACACTGATCCCCTGTCATCCACACAACCCTGTAGGAGTGAGCCTGCTCGCGATAGCGTCAAGTCAGCCGACATCAATGCTGAATGTACCGACCCCTTCGTGAGCAAGCCCACTCCCACCCTTGATCGCGGCCAGCCGTAAATCCTTCATTCACCGACGATCCCCGGTGGGAGCGGGCTTGCTCGCGCAGGCGTCAAGTCAGCCGCCATCAATGCTGAATGTACCGACCCCTTCGTGAGCAAGCCCACTCCCGCCCTTGATCGCGGCCAGCCGTAAATCCTTCATTCACCGACGATCCCCGGTGGGAGCGGGCTTGCTCGCGAAGGCGTCAGGTCAACCGCCATCAATGCTGAATGAACGGGCTCCTTCGTGAGCAAGCCCACGCCCACATTTGGATTTTCAGTGTGTCGGTCAGTGTGATTCGGCACCGGTCCGCAGCGTCTAGCCCCAGTGTCCCCGCAATCCCATGGGGCGAGACTTCGGAACCCGGCATGCAAGCGCTGTTGAACGAGATTCTTGACGCTGTCCGGCCCCTGATCGGGCAGGGCAAGGTGGCTGACTACATTCCCGCCCTCGGCACCGTGCCGGCCAATCAACTGGGCATTGCGGTGTATGGCAACGACGGCGAAATGTATTGCGCCGGCGATGCCGAGACGCCGTTCTCGGTACAGAGTATTTCCAAGGTGTTCAGCCTGGTGCAGGCCATCGAGCATTCCGGCGAGGCGATCTGGGAGCGCCTGGGGCACGAGCCGTCCGGCCAGCCGTTCAACTCGCTGGTGCAACTGGAGTTCGAACGCGGGCGTCCGCGCAATCCGTTCATCAATGCCGGGGCGCTGGTGATCTGCGACATCAATCAGTCGCGATTCGCCGCGCCGGCCTTGTCGATGCGTGACTTCGTGCGGCGCCTGTCGGGCAATCCGCAGGTGATCGTCGACGGCAAGGTCGCCGAATCCGAATACCAGCATCGCGCCCGCAATGCGGCCATGGCGTACCTGATGCAATCGTTCGGCAACTTCCACAACGATGTCGAAGCGGTGCTGCGCAGCTACTTCAGCCACTGCGCGTTGCGCATGAACTGCATCGATCTGGCCCGGGCGTTCTGCTTCCTCGCCAACGACGGTTTCTGCAAGCACAGCGGCGAACAGATCCTGACCCGGCGCCAGACCCAGCAGGTCAACTCGATCATGGCCACCAGCGGCCTGTATGACGAGGCCGGCAACTTCGCCTACCGCGTCGGTCTGCCGGGCAAGAGCGGGGTCGGCGGCGGGATCGTCGCGGTGGTGCCGGGGCAGTTCAGCGTGTGCGTGTGGTCGCCGGAACTCAACGCCGCCGGCAACTCGCTGGCGGGGATGGCGGCGCTGGAGATGCTCAGTTCGCGGATTGGCTGGTCGGTGTTCTGACCTGATCTTCCAAACACCACGAAACCTGTGGGAGCGGGCTTGCTCGCGAAGAGGCCAGCACATTCAATATCCATGTTGATGGTGCCGACGCCTTCGCGAGCAAGCCCGCTCCCACAGGTTCGGTAGTGTTTGTAGAAGGTGTGTTTCAGCGCAGAATCCGCTACATTTTCCGGCCGCCCCTCATATGGTGAATCCGCTTCATGTCTCTTGCGCTCGAACGTCTAGTCGCTGGCACGCCGATCCCTTTCGCTGGTAACCGCGTGACCGTGGTCAGCCCCGAACTGGCGGCGCGGTTTCAGCCCGGTGACCACCTGCTGGTCGAGCAGGTGAGTGGCGAGCTGTTGCTGATTCCGGTGGTCGATCAACAAGCGGCTGCGGTGGCAATCGAACGTGCTGAAGCGGCATTCACTGCATTGTCGGCAGTGTCCGACGAAGCCATCAGTCGCTTCTTCGACCTGTTCGCGCAACGCCTGGAAACCCCGGAATGCTGGACCTTGATCGAAGCCGCGAACCTGGCCGACATCGAACGCGCCAAGGCCCGTGGCCGCTCGACCACCCGACTGCTCGCCGACGAGCGCATGCGCCGCGACATGATCGCCGGTCTGCGCGCCTGGCGTGATGCGCCGGCCACGCGCGGCAAGGTCATCAGCTGCGTCGAACACGACGGCTGGAAGGTCGAGCAAGTGGTGTCGCCGCTGGGCATCGTCGCCTTCGTGTTCGAAGGACGACCGAATGTGTTCGCCGATGCCGCCGGCGTACTGCGCACTGGTAACACCGCAGTGCTGCGCATTGGCAGCGACGCGTTGGGCACCGCGCAAGCGATCGTCACTCACGCGCTGAACCCGGCGCTGGCCGATGCTGGTTTGCCGGCAGGTGCGGTGTCGCTGGTGGAAAGTGTCAATCACGCGGCCGGGTGGGCGATGTTCGCCGACCGGCGTCTGTCGCTGGCGGTGGCCCGGGGTTCGGGGCGTGCGGTCAGCCAGTTGGGCAGCATCGCCCAGCAGGCGGGCACGGCGGTCAGCCTGCATGGCACCGGCGGCGCCTGGTTGATTGCTGACCGTGATGCTGATGCCACACGTTTCGCCGCCGTGGTGCGCAATTCGCTGGATCGCAAAGTCTGCAACACCCTGAACGTCTGCCTGATTCACCGCGAGCGCGCCGCCGAACTGGTGCCGCTGTTCCTCGATGCGCTGAAGCAGGCCGGCAGCGCACGCGGGCAGGGCTGCAAATTGCACATCGTCGCAGGCAGCGAAAGTTACCTGCCGGCTGAGTGGCAGAACGCGACGGTCGAGGTCTATCGCGCCGAGGGTTATCAGACCGAAGCCCTGGCCGAAGCGTTGGCGGAATCAGAGCTGGGCCGCGAGTGGGAATGGGAAGAAACCCCGGAAGTCAGCCTGATGATCGTCGAAGATCTGCATCAGGCGATCACGTTGTTCAACCGCTACAGCCCGCAGTTCACGGTGTCGCTGATCAGCGAGGATGCTGGCGCTCAGGAACGCTTTTACAACGCGGTGAACGCGCCGTTTGTGGGTAACGGGATTACTCGCTGGGTCGATGGGCAGTACGCGTTGAACAAGCCGGAGCTGGGGCTTTCGAACTGGGAGAGCGGGCGCTTGTTTGCGCGCAGTGCGATTCTTTCGGGGGATGGGGTGTTTACGGTGCGTAGTCGTATGACCCAGATCGACCTCACCGTAAAACGCTGATCTGAACACCAAACCTGTGGCGAGGGAGCTTGCTCCCGCTGGTCTGCGCAGCAGACCCAAAAAAGCAAGGGCCGCTGCGCGCCCCAGCGGGAGCAAGCTCCCTCGCCACAGGGTTGCACTGTTCTCCTTCAGGCAGCTGCGCTGGTGTTTGCCTGCACCGCACAAGTCGCTGGCTGCTCGGCCAGCGGCACAAACGTGCGGCGGTCTGCCGCCAGCGCATCGATCGAGCCGGTCTCGATGTCATACACCCAGCCATGCAGATTCAGCAGGCCTTTCTCCTGGGCCAGGCGCACGCTCGGGTGGGTCTGAATATTCGCCAGTTGCGCGATCACATTTTCCCGCACCATCGAACTCAATTTCGCCGCGTCATTGGCGTGCGGCCGCGCCTCGTTCACCACTTTCGCCGACTCGGCATGTTGCAGCCAGCCGCTGACGGCGGGCAGATGATCCATGCATTTGCACTGGGCAATCGCGGTCATCGCGCCGCAATCGGAGTGCCCACAGATCACGATGTCAGTCACCCCAAGCACCGCCACCGCGTATTCCACCGTTGCCGAAACCCCGCCCGGATGCGGGCTGTAGGACGGCACGATATTGCCTGCGTTACGGATCACGAACAGCTCGCCGGGTTCTTGCTGGGTCAGCAGTTCCGGCACCACGCGGCTGTCGGAACAGGTGATGAACAAGGTTCCGGGTTGCTGGGTGGTCGCCAGGTGTTTGAACAGTTCGGTGCGTTGCGGGAAGGCTTCGTTCTGGAACTTCAGGAAACCGTCGATCAGGCTTTTCATGGTGTAGTCCTCTTAGTTCGAGCAACCGTTGCCGAATTCGCTGTATTGAAGAATGTGTTTGTCGCCATTGCTGTCCAGATACGTCATCTCCACCGGCACCACGCCACAGACGTCGGCAACCGGGCTAATGCTCACGACTTCGGCGATGTCCAGGTGCATGCCGTAGTGGTAGGCCACGGCATCTTCATCGGCATGAACCTGAGTGGACAGGCCGGCAAGCAGGGCAAGGGCCAGCAGAATTTTTTGCATGGGGCAGCCTCCAGACGTATTGGGGAACGGTTGCAATGAAAGTGTTGGGGTGGCCCGCCCCTCGGGGCGGGCCAGGCGGATCAGAACGGACGCAGGGGCAGGAACTTGCCGTCGAGGGTGACCACGGCGCGGGAGCCGCCTTCCGGGTCTTCGACTTTCTTGATGTCGAGCTTGAAGTTGATGGCGCTGATGATGCCGTCGCCAAACTGCTCGTGGACCAGGGCTTTGAGGGTGGTGCCGTAGATCTGGATCATCTCGTGGAAGCGGTAGATGGTCGGGTCGGTCGGCACGCCGCTGAGGCTGCCGCGCAGCGGGATGATCTGCAGGGCGGCAACGGCGTCGGCGTCCAGTTCAAGTTTGTCGCCAACCACTTGCGCGGCGGTTTGTGGCAGCGGGTGCTGGCCGAGCAGGGCAGCGGTGACGTAGGCCAGGCTCAGGCCGGTGTCGTCGGCCAGATCCTGCCACGACAGGCCTTTGCGTGCCTTGATGTCGAGAATGCGGGTGGTCAGGGCCAGGCTGGCATCGTTGTAGGCGTGGGACTGTTGCATGGTGTCACTCCTTTCAGGGTTGGCTTGCTGTGTGGGAGCAATCTTCTGCCGATTGATCCATAGCGTCCAAGACCGATATACAATGCTTCGCATAAGTCCTGCCTATAGATGGTGATCCCATGTTGTTGCGACATTTGCGTTATCTGCTGGCCGTGGCCGACCACGGCGGGTTCACCCGGGCGGCGGAGGCGTTGCATGTGTCGCAGCCGACCTTGTCGCAACAGATCCGCCAACTGGAAGAAACCCTCGGGGTGAACCTGTTCGATCGAACCTCGCGCACGGTCAAGCCCACCGATGCCGGTGAGGCCTACATCGAATGTGCGCGGCGGGTGCTGGTGGAACTGGAGGCGGGCAAGCGGGCGTTGCATGACGTGAAGGATCTGTCCCGTGGCAGCTTGCGTCTGGCCATGACCCCGACCTTCATGGCCTATCTGGTCGGGCCGTTGGTGCGCGATTTCGCGGCGCGCTATCCGGGTATTCATTTGCAGATTTTCGAACTGTCGATGGACGATATCGAGGTCGGGCTGGCGGATGACTCGCTGGACATCGCGATTGCCTTTACCCCGGTGCGCCACCCGGACATCGAGTGCATTCCGGCGTTTACCGAAACCCTGGGGATCATGATCGGCCGCGAGCATCCGTTGTACGAGAGCACATCGGTGCTGACGGCGAGTGACCTTGCGCAGCTGGATTTCGCCTTGCTGGCGTCAGACTTCATTACCCGGTTATCGATTGATGAGTATTTTCGTCAGGAGGGGATTACGCCGAAGGTGCGGATCGAGGTGAACTCGGTGAGTACATTGCTCGAGGTAGTGCGCCATTCGCCAATGGCGACGATGTTGCCGGAGGCGATTGCCACCGAAGACCGGTCGTTGCGTCGGCTGCGGGTCGAGAACGAAGCGCCGCAGCGCGGGGCGGCGTTGTTGCGGCGGCGCAATAATTACCACAGTGCGGCGGCGGTGGCGTTTATGAATCTGGTATTGGAAACGAAAATCTAACCAACGATACAGTCCCCCCTGTGGGAGCGGGCTTGCTCGCGAAAGCGGTGTCTCAGTTGAGATGATGGTGACTGACACGGCCCATTCGCGAGCAAGCCCGCTCCCACAGGGTTATATGGTGACTCGCAGATGTAAAAAGGGCCTGCTTCTTTTGGAAGCAGGCCCTTTTATTTATTGAAGTTGTAACTCAGTAGAACCGATCAATCACCCGAACTTCATTCTTGTTCTGCATCGAATCCCACGCCTGTTTCAGCGTCTGCAGCACATTGCCGATGAAGTCCTTGTCGGCCGCAGCTTTTTTGCCGACATAACCGTGGCCGCGGCGGTACATCTTCAGGCGGGCCAGCAGGTTCTGGTGGCTGCGGTCGAATTCTTCTTCACCAGCGTGGGGCGACAGGCAGTCGATATGCACCTGACCCGACTTGCTGATCCAGAGAATGTGGCTGTCGTGGCTGTCTTTTTGCGCAGCGAACATACGAGCCAGTTCTTCGATAGTAGGTTGATTATTCAGATTCATGATGTTTGCCCCTTGACCAGTCTGGTGATCTTTCAAAGTTGATTCGCTAATACAGGTAGCCCATCGGTTAGTTGATCCCTGGCACCGAAACCAGGACGTCAGCGGTCGCCCGTAAGAAGTACGGGGTCATGCGTCTGTTGCATGTAGTCGTGTTGAATAACTGCTACGCAATAGCGTCACAACGAGGAGAAGCAGCGAAAACCGGGAGGCTCCTTGACGACGTTTTCAGGGTCGGCCACAAGCGTCTTGAGAATTTTCGCCAGCGCTTCTCGTCCTTGTACTGGACGTTCAGGCCAGGTCAGCTTCTTCAATCTGCCTTGTGGGCAGCGTGTATCCGGAAAAAACAACTCGGCGGTCAGACGAGTTTGCTCAAGCGTGTTACTGATGTTCCCGATCGGGGAACGTCTTCATCATGCAAAAGCAAAACGGTGCCGTCAACGGTTTTGTAGTGATTATTTTTGCTCACTACATATTGTCGGACAAAGCTGTTTTGGAATGAGAAAAGTTTCGTTCAGAGAACGGAAGCGGGGACGTTCAGGACGTAGAAGGTGCAGGGGTAACCGTCTACCGAGCGCTGCTGACGGGTGAACTCGCCACCGCTCAATTGCGGGATCAGCCCGGCCCAGAAGCGCTGTGCAGGCAGGTTGGCGTCGATATGGAAAATCTGCCATCGACCTGGCAGGCGGCTCAAGAGGGCAGAGACGACAAACTGCGCGACGCCTTGGCCACGAAAGCGTCGGGTGAGGAAAAAGTAGCCGATGTTGTGTTCGGCGCCATCGATGTGGGTTTCATCATCCACGGTCACGAAACCGGCCAGCTCACCGTCGACGCGGATCAGGAACGGTCGGGTGGCTGGATTGCGCCAGTAATCGTCCTTCTGCTGAATGCTGAAGAAGCCATGTTCGCCGAGCTTCAGTGGTAGCCATTGGCTGAAGTCGTACATGTAGAACTGCATTAGGTTTTCGATGGTTTGCAGTTCGTCGCGGTGGGCGGGGTGTAGTTCGATGGTGGGCATGTTCAATGAACTCCAAAAGGGAGACTTAAGAACCCTGTGGCGAGGGAGCTTGCTCCCGCTGGGGCGCGAAGCGGCCCTAAAGCCTGCAATCGCGATGTTTCAGATAGACCATAGTTGCAGGTTTTGCGACTGCTGCGCAGCCGAGCGGGAGCAAGCTCCCTCGCCACAGGAGCTCAGCAGGTTTGAGTTATTTGGCGGTACGCTTGGTTGCACTGGCGGTTTTACTGCGCGCCGATTTGCGTTTCTTCTTCCACGGCGCCGCAGCCTTGCCGGCCGGTGGCGGGCCGCTGATGGTCAGGCTCAGTGCAGAACAGCGACTGACCTGCTTGCTCATCCACGCCGCCTGTTTGGTGACGAACTCTTCCAGACTCATCTCGCCGCTCTGCACCATGTCCAGCGCCTGTTCCCAGATGGCGGTAGTGCCGGGGTCGGCAATTGCCCGGGGTACGGCGTCGATCAGGCTGAAGGCTGCAGGCGTCGCGGCCAGCGCCTTGCCGTTTTTCAGCAGATAACCGCGGTCCAGCAGGCCCTGAATGATCGAGGCGCGAGTGGCTTCGGTGCCGATGCCGGTAGTGTCCTTGAGTTTCTGTTTGAGCAGCGGATCTTCCACCAGTTTGGCGACGTTCTTCATCGCCTTGATCAGATCGCCCTCGGTGTAGGGTTTGGGCGGCTGAGTCCAGAGATCCTTGAGGTTCACGCCGGCCACGGCGCAATCGATACCCTGGCTCAGCGCCGGCAGGGTTTGCGGGGCTGGAGCTTCACGGCCCTTGGCCGGGGCGAGGGCTTCGGGCAAGGCGCGTTTCCAGCCCGGTTCGATGATCTGCTTGCCGACGGCGCGCAATGCTTCACCGGCGCAATCGAAATCGGCCTGGGTGCGATCGTATTCGTGGTTGGGCAGAAATTGCGCAAGATAGCGCGCGCGAATCAGGGTGTAGACCGCCCGGTGCTTACCGCTCAAACGCTCGAGATTTTTCGCCGCCGCGGTGGGGATGATGCCGTGGTGGGCGCTGACCTTGGCGTCGTTCCACGCCCGTGAGCGGCGTTGCGGGTCGAGGTGACCGTTCAGCGCATCGAGGCTTGAGTCGGCCTGACGCAGTGCAGCGAGTATCCCCGGCGCCTCGCTGTGCTGGCTCAGCGGCAGGAAGCCGCAATCACTGCGCGGGTAGGTGATGACCTTGTAGGTTTCGTACAGCGCCTGGGCGATGTCGAGGGTTTCCTGGGCGCCGAGACCGAGTTTCTTCGAGCAGACTTCCTGCAGGGTGCCCAGATCGAAGGGCAGCGGTGCCACTTCACGCATGCGCTCGGTGCGCAATTTCACCACCCGTGCGCTGGCCGCATTGCTGATTGCAGCCGCCGCTTGCTGCGCCAACGCCTGATTCAGGCAGCGATCCTGATCGTCGCAAACGTCGGAGGGCGCACGCCATTGCGCAGTGAACGGCGTGCCGTCGTGCAGCAGTTGCACATCGATCGCCCAATACGGCACCGGCACGAAATCGGCGATGCTGCGGTCGCGATCCACCACCAGCCGTAGTGTCGGCGTCTGCACCCGGCCGACGGGCAGCACGCCCTGATAGCCGGACTGACGGCCCAATAACGTGAACAGGCGACTCATGTTCATACCAATCAGCCAGTCCGCGCGGGAGCGCCCCAGGGCCGAGTGATACAGGCTGAAGGTTTCCGCCCCCGGCTTCAGTGCGGCCAGGGCCTTGCGGATCGACGCTTCATCCAGCGCCGACAGCCACAGGCGACGGATCGGCCCGCGATAGCGGCAGTGCTCGACCAGTTCCCGGGCAATCATCTCGCCTTCACGGTCGGCGTCGGTGGCGATGATCAGTTCGCTGGCCTCGCCCAACAGGCGCTTGACCGCCTTGTACTGGCTGGCGGTACGCGGCTTGACGGTCATTTTCCACTTGTCCGGAATGATCGGCAGATCCGCCAGCACCCAGCGCTTGTAGCGCGCGTCGTAGGCATCCGGCGGGGCAGTTTCCAGCAGGTGGCCGATACACCAGGTCACCGTGACGTCCGTTCCCAGCCAACAGCCGTCGCCCCGGCGCTTTGCACCGAGCACAGCCGCAATGTCTTTGGCCTGGGAAGGTTTTTCACAGAGGTACAGCCGCATAACCACCGTCGTCAATCAGTTCACTGGAGGTGCACAGAATGGCCGGAGTTCGCGCCCGGGGCAACTTTTATCTGTATGGATATACAGATAAAAACATTGCCGGGAATGACCGGTATTACCGGGACGGCGCGGGCGACTATCGAGAAATCGAATGGCACCGCGCTTGCCGGGCATGGCAGGTTCGTCGGGCCTTTAAGAAACGCGAGTGACAGGACGATCTCGCCAGAAGATCGCCACGGTCCGAACGCACTGACCACTCTGAAACAAGGAAGTCCCACCATGGCTCAAGCCAAAGCGAAAACCAGCAGCGCCTATGACGAAGTGAATGCCTTCAGCCACCTGTACGACCGTGGCGTCGGCCTGGTGAACGGCAAACCGTCGTTTACCGCCGACCAGGCAGCCGACGAAATCCTGCGCAAAAACCTGTTGTGGCACGACAAGAACGGCGACGGCAAAATCTCCCTGACCTACACCTTCCTCACCGAGAAACCGGCGAACTACAACCCGAACCTCGGCAACTTCAGCCAGTTCAGCGCGCAGCAAAAGGCCCAGGCCATACTGGCGATGCAATCGTGGGCCGATGTGGCCAAGGTGACCTTCGCTGAAGGCACGGGCGGCGACGGTCACATGACCTTCGGCAACTACGATGTCAGCACCGGCGGCGCGGCGTTCGCCTACCTGCCGAGCGGCGGTAGCTACGATGGCCAGTCGTGGTACCTGATCAACAACCAGTATCAGGTCAACAAGACCCCGGACACCAACAACTACGGGCGTCAGACCCTGACTCACGAAATCGGCCACACCCTCGGCCTGTCGCACCCGGGCGCCTACAACGCCGGCAATGGCAACACGACCTACAACGACGCCAAGTACGCCGAAGACACCCGTGGCTACAGCCTGATGAGCTACTGGAGCGAAGCCAATACCGACCAGAACTTCAGCAAGGATGGCAGCGGAGCCTACGCCTCCGCGCCGTTGCTGGACGATATCGTGGCGGTGCAGAAACTCTACGGTGCCAACTATGAAACTCGTGCCGATAACACCTGGTATGGCTTCAACTCCAATACCGGACGCGATTACTACACCGCGACTTCGGCCTCTTCGAAAGTGGTGTTTTCGGTATGGGACGGTGGCGGTGACGACTGGCTGGATTTCTCCGGCTTCACCCAGAACCAGAAGATCAACCTCAATGAAGGTTCGTTCTCCGACGTTGGCGGTCTGGTCGGCAACGTGTCGATTGCCTATGGCGTAACCGTGGAAAATGCGGTTGGCGGTTCGGGCAATGACCTGCTGATCGGCAACTCGGCCGTCAACCATCTGTTCGGCGGAGCCGGCAACGACATCCTTTACGGCGGTGGCGGCGCCGATGTGTTGTGGGGCGGCGAGGGTGCGGACACCTTCGTGTTCGGTGCGGCCAGTGACTCGACCAACAACCAGCCGGACTGGATCATGGATTTCAAAAGCGGCGTGGACAAGATCGATCTCTCGGGCATCGCCGGTTTCGCCACGGGTGCGGCCACGCTGAACTTCGTCAGCAGTTTCACCGGCCATGCGGGCGATGCAATCCTGACTTATTACGCGCAGAGTGGTCAGACCGGGCTGCTGATCGATCTGACCGGGCAGGGGCAGATCGACTTTGCCGTAGGTGTGGTAGGGCAGGCGCTGGCGACTGATATCGTGGCTTGATGTGAAATGACAGGGCCGACCTGACGCTTGTGGCGAGGGAGCTTGTCGAGTCGTCGCACCGTCCCGCTCGGCGGCGAAGCCGTCGCAAAACCTGAAATCGCGTTATACCTGATGCAGCGCGATTTCCGGATTTGGGTCTGCTGTGCAGACCAGCGGGACGGTGCGACGATTCGACAAGCTCCCTCGCCACAGTCATTTCCATGACCAGGAGAAACCCCCAATGAGCACCACCGGCCTCAACCCCGTCATCACCCTCGAAGAACTCTCCGGTTGCCTGCTGGTGAAATTCCACGGCATCCAGGTCGCGGCGTCCTCGCATGTGATGGTTCTCCATGAGGCCAACTACCCGCCGGTGTACTACGTTCCCCGCGAGGACATCGACGAGAAATACTTCGCCCGCACCGACCACACCAGTTATTGCCCATACAAGGGCGATGCCAATTACTTCAGCCTGCAAGTGCCGGGGCATGAGGGGGCGAATGCGGTGTGGACGTACGAGAAACCGAAAATCTCGGTGGAGCAGATCAAGAACTATGTGGCGTTTTATCCGGATCAGGTGAAGTTTGAAGTGATCAAGGCTGACGCTTAGTTCCTTGATGAAGAGATTTAATTGTGGCGAGGGGATTTATCCCCGATGGACTACGTAGTAGTCCCATTTTTCACGGGGGGCGCTACGCACCCCATCGGGGATAAATCCCCTCGCCACAGGTTTTTTTCACCAAAGGATCATGTGTGCAGGTTCAGAATCAGTTCTTGTCCAGATCGATATTCTTGGTCTCACGCAAACAGATCATCCCCACCACCAGGCTCACCCCGGTGATCAGCACCGGGTACCACAGCCCATAGAAAATATCCCCGGTGTACACCACCAGCGCGAATGACACGGTGGGCAGGAATCCACCAAACCAGCCATTGCCGATGTGATACGGCAGGGACATCGACGTATAGCGGATGCGCGTCGGGAACAGTTCCACCATCAGCGCCGCCAGCGGGCCGTAGCACATGGCCGAGATGATGATCAGCGCGACGATCAGCGCCACGATCATCGGTTTGTTGATCTGTTGCAGGTCAGCCTGTTGCGGGTAGCCAGCGAGGGTCACTGCGCCGCGCAGGGCGGATTCGTCGTAGCCGTCGATCTTCACGTCACCGACGCTGACCTGCACGCCACTGCCGGCCGGGGCGGCGGCGCTGGAGTAGGGCAGGCCTTGCTTGACCAGGAAGGTCTTGACCTTGTCGCACGGGCTGTCGAATTTGGCCTTGCCCACCGGGTCGAACTGGAAGGTGCAGGTGGCCGGATCGGCCAGCACGGTGATCGGTGCCTGACGGCTGGCCTGATCGATTGCCGGGTTGGCGTAGTGCGCCAGGGATTTGAAAATCGGGAAGTACAGCGCCGTCGCCAGAAGCAGGCCGAGCATCAGCACCGGTTTGCGCCCGACCTTGTCGGACAGCCAGCCGAAAATGATGAAGAACGGCGCACCGATCACCACGCTGATGATCAGCAGAGTGTTGGCCACCGCCGGGTCCATTTTCAGAAACTGGGTGAGGAAGAACAGCACGTAGAACTGCGCGGCGTAGAAGGTCACCGCTTGCCCGGCGTTGATGCTGAACAGGGCGATCAGCACGACCTTGAGGTTCTCCCATTTGCCGAAGGATTCGCGGATCGGTGCTTTCGATGCCTTGCCTTCCTCCTTCATTTTCAGATACGCCGGCGACTCGTGCAGGCTCAGGCGGATCCAGGTGGAAATGCCCAGCAGCACGATCGACAGCAGGAACGGAATACGCCAGCCCCAGACTTCGAACTGATCGCCGGTAAAGTAACGGCACCCGAGCACCACCAGCAGCGACAGCAGCAGGCCGAGGGTCGCAGTGGACTGAATCCAGCTGGTGTGGAAGCCGCGTTTGCCGATTGGCGCGTGTTCCGCCACATAGGTCGCCGCACCGCCGTATTCACCGCCCAGGGCCAGACCCTGAAGCATGCGCAGCACCACCAGAATGATCGGTGCGGCAATGCCGATGCTGGCGTAGGTCGGCAACAGGCCGACGCAGAACGTGGCGATACCCATCAGGATGATGGTGGCGAGGAAGGTGTATTTGCGCCCGATCATGTCCCCCAACCGACCGAACACCAGCGCCCCGAACGGCCGCACGATAAACCCGGCGGCGAAGGCCATCAGCGCGAAAATGAACGCCGTGGTGTCGTTGACTCCGGCGAAAAACTGCTTGCTGATCACCGCCGCGAGGGCGCCGTAGAGGAAAAAGTCATACCACTCGAAGACCGTCCCCAGAGACGAGGCGAAGATGACTTTCTGCGTGGCATTGCTGGTGCTGGCGCCGCTCGCGGCGTCCAGCGGCTGAGCGTGTTCTGACATATCGAAATCCCTCACAGTGATTGTTTTTGTTGTTCCACTGGTGTTGCGTGTCCGGGTGAAGCGCGATGTCTTGAATCTGCTGTTGATTCCTGTGGGAGGGGGCTTGCTCCCGAAGGGGCCGTGTCAATCAAATCATGGGTGAATGACACTCTGCCTTCGCGAGCAAGCCCGCTCCCACACTGGGGCTGTGAACAGGTCCTGAAAGGATCAGCTGCGCCGCCTTCTCGGCAATCATCAGCGTAGGCGAACAGGTGTTGCCCGAGGTGATGCGCGGCATGATCGAGGCGTCGGCGATGCGCAGGCCGGGCACGCCATGCACGCGCAGTTGCGCATCGACCACCGCGTCGGCGTCACTGCCCATGCGACAGGTGCCGACCGGATGGAAAATCGTCGTACCGATGCGCGCCGCCGCTTCGTGCAGTTGCTCCTCGCTTTGCAGGCTGTCGCCGGGCAGATATTCCACCGGTTTGAACGCTTGCAGGGCCGGGGCGCTGACGATGCGGCGGGTCAGGCGGATCGCATCCGCGGCCACGCGCAAATCTTCGGGATGGCTCAGGTAATTGGGTTGAATCAGCGGTGCTTCCTGCGGATCCGCCGAGCGGATTTCAATGCGACCCCGGCTCTGCGGACGCAAATCACACACCGACGCGGTGAATGCAGGGAAGCTGTGCAGCGGCTCGCCAAAACGCTCCAGCGACAGCGGCTGCACGTGGTATTCAAGGTTGGCGGAAGTCTGCTCTGGCCCTGAGCGGGCAAACGCGCCCAACTGACTCGGCGCCATCGACAGCGGCCCGCTGCGGTCATACAGATAACGCAGGCCCATGCCCATCTTGCCCCACACGCTGCCGGCGATCTGATTCAGGGTGCGGGCGTTTTGCAGTTTGTAGATCAGGCGCAGTTGCAGGTGATCCTGCAGATTGCCGCCGACCCCCGGCAGCTCATGAGTCACGCCAATGCCGAGGCGCTCGAGCAGCGGACGCGGGCCGATTCCGGAGCGCTGCAGAATGCTCGGTGACCCGACGGAGCCAGCGCAGAGGATGATCTCCTTGCGTGCCTTGAAGCTTTTCGTGTGCCCTTCGTGACGTGCGCTGACCTTCGATGCCCGCCCGTTTTCCAATAGCACGCGATCAACCTCAACCCCGGTCAGCACGGTCAGATTGGTCCGCTCGCGAATCGGTTTGAGAAAAGCCTTGGCCGCGTTCCAGCGCACCCCGGCCTTCTGGTTGACCTGAAAGTAGCCGCAACCCTCGTTGTCGCCCTGATTGAAGTCATCGATGCTGGCGATGCCGCTCTGCTCGGCGGCGCTGCGAAACGCGTCGAGAATCGGCCACGACAGGCGCTGTTGCTCGACCCGCCATTCGCCCTTGGCGCCGTGAAATTCAGCGGCGCCGGCGAAGTGGTTTTCGCTGTGTTTGAACAGCGGCAGCACGTCTTTCCAGGCCCAGCCCGGATTGCCCTCGGCCGCCCAGCCGTCATAGTCGCCGGCCTGGCCACGCATGTAGATCATGCCGTTGATGGAAGAGCAGCCACCGAGCACTTTGCCGCGTGGGTAGCTCAGGCTGCGACCTTGCAGGCCGGGTTGCGCTTCGGTCTTGAAGCACCAGTCGGTGCGCGGGTTGCCGATGCAGAACAGGTAACCCACGGGGATGTGAATCCACGCATAGTTGTCGCGTCCGCCGGCTTCGAGCAGCAACACCCGCTGCTGCTTGTCTGCCGACAGTCGATTGGCCAGCAAGCACCCGGCAGGGCCGGCGCCGACCACGATGTAGTCGTATTCTTCAAGGGAAGTCTGCATTCCCTGACCTCGCTTTTTGTTTTTATTGTCGGACACTCTAGTTGTTAGCTTTCGTTAAAAGAATGTTAGTTTTTGCGCAGCCGCTGTGCGTTTTCAAACAGCCTGGATTGACCATAGCTGACAAGGACACCCCATGTTCGACTGGAACGACCTGCGGTTCTTTCTGGAGTTGCAACGCAGCGGCCGCCTGCTCACCGCTGCCCGGCGTCTGAACACCACTCACGCCACCGTGGCCCGTCATATCGAGGCCATCGAAAAGAGCCTCGGCACCGCGCTGTTCGTCCAGCACGCCCAAGGCTACGAAATGACCCCGGCGGGGGAGGCGCTGCTCAAGCACGCCGAAGCCATGGAAAACGTTGCGCTGCTGGCTCAGGAAGAAATCACCCAGTCCACCGCGCCGCTGGGCAAGATCCGCGTCGGTGTCACTGAGGGGCTGGGCATCAAGTTTCTCGCCAGCCGCATGATCGGCCTGTTCGAACGCTATCCGGGGCTGGAGGTGGAACTGGTCGCCGTGCCGCGCTTCGTCAGCATCCTCAACCGCGAGGCGGAAATCAGCATTCATCTGGAGCGCCCGGCGGCGGACATGCTGGTCACGCGCAAGCTCACCGACTATCGGTTGGCGCTCTACGCCAGCCAACGCTACCTCGACAACGCGCCACCGTTGCGCAGCCGCGAAGACCTCGCGCGACATGCGTGGATCGGCTATGTCGACGATCTGCTGTTCAGTCAGGAACTGATGTTCCTCAACAGCTTCTGCCGCAGCCCGCGCGTGGTGTTCCATAGCACCAGCGTGATCGCCCAGCAGGAAGCGGCGCGCTCGGGGTTGGGCATTGCCGTGCTGCCTTGCTACATGGCCGCGTCGGATCCGGATCTGGTGGCGTTGCTGCCGGATGACAGCATCGAGCGCAGTTACTGGATCAGTACCCGGCGCGAGCTGCACAAATCGGTGAGGCTGCGGGTGGTCTGGGATTATGTCGTCGGCCTTTGCGAAGCGGAGCAGGGCCTGCTGCGCGGATAGTCCCACCCCACAAAAATCCCCCAGTGGGAGCGGGCTTGCTCGCGAAAGCGGTATGTCTGTGACATAGGAATCGACTGACACTACGTCTTCGCGAGCAAGCCCGCTCCCACAGGGGGCTGCGGTTGTTGCCGGATGGCAGCATCGAGCGAAGTTACTGGATCAGTACCCGGCGCGAGCTGCACAAGTCGGTGCGGCTGCGGGTGGTCTGGGATTATGTGGTGGGGTTGTGCGAAGCGGAGCAGGGGCTGTTGCGCGGATAGTCCAGCCCACACAAATCCCCCCTGTGGGAGCGGGCTTGCTCGCGAAAGCGGTATGTCTGTGGCATAGGTATCGACTGACACTACGCCTTCGCGAGCAAGCCCGCTCCCACAGGGGTTCTGCGATGTGGCTTGAATCCGGGGTTGAATAATATATGGATATCCGTATATTCGGTTTTCCATATGTTCGAGCCCACCCCCATGCTCACCCCCACCGAACTGTTCAAAAGCCTGGCCGATGAAACCCGTGTCCGCGCCACCTTGCTGATTGCCGAGCAGGGTGAGCTGTGTGTCTGCGAGCTGATGTGCGCCCTCGACGACAGCCAGCCGAAAATCAGCCGCCACCTCGCGCAACTGCGCAGCAATGGGTTGTTGCTTGATCGCCGTCAGGGCCAGTGGGTCTATTACCGGCTCAACCCGGATCTGCCGGATTGGGTTCGGCAGATCCTCAAGGTCACGGCCACGGCCAACACCGATTGGCTCAAGGACAATGCCTGTCGCCTGCACAACATGGATGGTCGTCCTGCCCGCGAAACCGCGTGCTGCTGAACTTCAAATATTCCCGGAGCTATCCATGCGTGTCCTGTTCATGTGCACGGCCAACAGTTGCCGCAGCATCCTTTCCGAGGCCGTGTTCAATCATCTGGCGCGGGAGGGCTTCGAGGCGGTAAGCGCCGGCAGTTTTCCCAAGGGCCAGGTGTTGCCACGCAGCCTGGCGACTTTGCAACAGGCTGGTATCTCAATCGACGGTTTGTACAGCAAGGGCAACGACGCCTTCGAAGGCAACCCGCCGGACATCGTCATCACCGTCTGCGACAAGGCGGCGGGCGAAACCTGCCCGGTGTACTTCGGGCCGGCGATCAAATGCCATTGGGGGCTGGAAGATCCATCCGATGTGATCGGTGATGAGGCGACAGTGGATGAAGCGTTCCGTGCCACCGTGGCGATCATCGAGCGCCGCTGCGCAACGTTCCTCGGTCTTCCTTTCAAAACACTCAGCCGCGTTGAGCTTCAGCGCGAACTTGATCGCATTGGCTCCCTCTGAGCCGGAGGACATATGTCAGAGCATCTGCCCAATCTTGATCACAGCCTGTTCGAAGGCCGGATCACATCACCTTCGCACGAACATCAACCGCGCATCCTGCTGCTCTACGGCTCGACCCGCGAACGCTCCTTCAGCCGTCTGCTGGTGGAGGAGGCCGCACGCTTGCTGGAGCACTTCGGCGCCGAAACGCGCATCTTCAATCCGTCCGGTTTGCCATTGCCGGATGACGCCCCGGTCGACCATCCCAAAGTCCAGGAACTGCGCGAGCTGGTGCTGTGGTCGGAAGGTCAGGTCTGGTGTTCGCCGGAACGCCACGGCGCGATGTCTGCGGTGTTCAAGGCGCAGATCGACTGGATTCCGCTGGAGCTCGGTGCGGTGCGTCCGACCCAGGGCAAAACCCTCGCGGTGATGCAGGTCTGCGGCGGTTCGCAGTCGTTCAACGTGGTCAATCAACTGCGCGTGCTGGGGCGCTGGATGCGCATGTTCACCATCCCCAATCAGTCTTCGGTGCCCAAGGCTTTCGCGGAATTCGACGAGGCGGGGCGCATGAAACCTTCGCCGTTCTATGATCGCGTGGTCGATGTAATGGAAGAGCTGGTGAAGTTCACCGTGCTGCTGCGCGACCGCCAGGAATTTCTTGTGGATCGCTATTCCGAACGCAAGGAAAGCGCCGAGCAACTGATGGCGCGGGTCAATCAGCGCTCGATCTGAAATGCACAAACCTTCTAGCCTCAACCCGCCAATTGTGGATTACTGGCCCCAGCCCACCACTGTACGCACGCCATGAGCAACTGGATCGACCTTGCCCGCGACCGGGAAACCGGCATCGAAACCCTGCACGCGCATTTCGCCGGGCACGCGCACGCCTACGATCCGCACTGGCATGAAACGTATTTGATCGGCTTCACCGAGCAGGGCGTGCAGCGCTTCAACAGCCGTCGGGCGCGGCATGACAGCACGCCGGGCAAGGTTTTCATGTTGGAGCCCGGCGACATCCATGACGGCGATGCGCCGAGCCCGGACGGCTTCACCTATCGCATGCTCTATCTGCAACCGGCATGGTTGGAGCAGGCGCTGGATGGTGTGCATCTGGGCAGTTATGGCAGTGGCTTGCCGGGGATCGACAGTGTGCTCAACGATGATCCCGAACTGGCCCGGGCCACCTTGTTTGCGTTCAATGCGCTGCATCAGCAGGACGTACGCATGGTGCGCGACGTGGCGCTGGATGCCTTGCTCGAACGACTGGCGATTCATCTGTACCGGCGACCGCAACCGAGCGCTGCCAACCGCGCACCGTTGATCGCCCGTCAGGCCCGTGACTACCTGATGGCCTATCACGAACAGGACATCAGCCTGCAAACCCTGGCCGACGTCTGTGGCACCGACCGCTTTCGCCTGACCCGCGCGTTCAAGGCAGCCTATGGACTCGCGCCACACGCGTGGCTGATCCAGCTGCGTCTGAGCCGTGGCCGGCAGATGCTTGCCGCCGGCATGCAGCCAGTGGAAGTTGCCGGCCGCCTCGGATTCGCCGATCAAAGCCATCTCGGCCGCTGGTTCGTGCGTGCCTACGGCATCACACCGGGCGCCTATCAGCAACGCGCCATTGGTACCTTTCGACGCTGAACAAACGTTCAAGACCGTCACCTTGCTCAACCATCACAGTGGGCCCTGACTTTCTACAGGGCCGTGCCATGCTTGCGTTCATCCTCTTTGCCTTCGTTGCCTCGATCACCCCGGGGCCGACCAACCTCATCGTCCTCAGCACCAGCGCCCGACGCGGCTGGCGGCCGTGTCTGCCGATCATTCTCGGCGCGGGGGCGGGCGCTGCGTCTTTGGTTTGGGTGGCCGGCGCTGGCGCCAGTACGCTGATGCTGCCCGGCGTGCGCCCGGTGATCAGTGCGCTGGGGATGGGCTGGATGCTGTGGCTGGCGTGGCAGATCTTCACTGCCCCCGTTACCGCCATCGACCCGGAAGCGGGGGAAACCAAGACTGAACTGGGTTTGATCGGCGCAGCCTTCTTGCAGTGGGTGAACCCCAAGTCGTGGATGATGGCGATTGCCGTGATCAGCGTGTTTACCGCGCAGGGGCAGGGGTTGAATGCGCTGTGTCTGGCGTTCTTTCTGGTGTCGTTGCCGTGCCTCGGCGTCTGGGCGTTGTTGGGGCGTGGGGCGGCGCGCTGGCTGAGCAATCCGGCGCAGTTGCGCTGGCTGAACCGGATTCTGGCGGTGTTGCTGGTGGTTTCATCCGCCGCTGCGTTGCTGCACCCCTGAGCTAAGAGGCATCGACAAGGTGGCGCGCAAGCCTCCCTCTGGCCGGTTGACCAAGGTGATCCGTCCGCCCAGGCGCAATGCGATGGTGTTGACGATGGTCAGCCCCAGGCCTGCACCTTGCGTGTTGCCACGGCTGTAAAAACGTTCGAACAGGCGCGCCCGATCTGCCTCGTCAATCCCCGGCCCTTGGTCTTCGACGCTCAGCAGGCACCAGCCCTCGGCTTGTCTCAGCTTGACCGTGATTACGCCGTGCTCCGGCGAGAAGTTGGCAGCGTTGGTGATCAGGTTGCCGAGGGCGATGTCGATGGCGGCGGTACTGGCCATGACGTGGAACGGTTGGTCGCCGTCCTCGAAGGCCAGTTCCAGGTGTTTGCTCAACAGCCACGGCGTCAGTTGCACGAGGCTGTTGCGCACGGTTTCGCTGAGGTCGATGCGTTGCAGCGGCGGCGGGTTGGATTTCGGTTCGAGGCGGGCCATGGTCAGTAACTGGTTGACCAGGCGGCTGGTGCGGTCGACGCCGGAAATCAGGAACTGCAACGAGTCGCGACGCTCCTGTTCGGTACCGGCCTCCAGCAGGTTTTGTGCATGCACCCGCAGCACCGCCAGTGGCGTGCGCATCTCGTGGGCAGCGTCGGCGATAAACCGTCGTTCGCGGCCAAGCACTTCCTGAATCTGCGCCAGCATGCGGTTGAGCGCCGCCTGCATCGGTTCCAGTTCGCTGGGCAGCGGCGTCAGTTGCAACGGCTCCAGCGAGCCACTGTGTCGGGCACGCAGGGTCGCGGCCATGTTCGCCAGCGGCTTGAGGCCCCAGCCGATGGCCAGCCAGACCATCGCCGCGAGAATCAGACTGCCCAGCACGTTCGGCCACAGCGTGTGGCGCACGATGCGGTCGACCAGATCGGTGCGCACATCATCGCGCTCGCCGACCCAGATGCGCAGATCGTTCTGCGGATCGTCGAGCATGAAGGCGCGCCAGTGGCGACCATTCAAATCCACCACATCACTGAAGCCCGGTTGCGTCGGCGGTGCGGTGAACGACGGGGCACTGGCGGTGTGCACCAGCACTTCGTTGTTCGGGTTCCACACCTGGAAGGCGATCTTGCTTTCGTAAGGGTGGCCGTCGACATGCGGTTTGGCTTCGCTGAGTGCCTGATTGAACGCCTGATACAGCTGCGAGTGATCCTTGCTCGCCAGCGGCATGCGCATCACACCCTGCAACAGGCGCGCGTTTTGCGCCAGTTGCGCGTCGTAGACTTCGGCGATTTCGTGGTTGCTGTCGTGCAGGTTGAACACGCTGAGCACCGCAAGACCAGCGAGCAACAGACCGATGATCAGCGTCAGTGTGCGGCGACGAATCGAGGTCATCGACGCTCCTCCACCAGATACCCCACACCGCGAATGGTGCGGATCAGGTCGGTGGAGAATTTCTTGCGCAGGTGATGGATGTGCACTTCCAGGGTGTTGCTCTCGGCTTCTTCGTTCCAGCCATACAGTAACTGGAGCAGTTGGTCGCGTGTCATCACCCGCCCCGGTGGCGAAAGCAGTTCGTGCAGCAACTGATATTCCTTGGGCGTCAGCGCGACGGGCTGACCCTGATAGCTGACCTGCTGGGTGCCGGGGTTGAGGCTGATCCCGGCGTGTTCGATCAGCGCCTGGGCGCGCCCGGCACTGCGCCGCAACAAGGCACGCAGGCGTGCCTTGAGTTCGGCGAGGTCGAAGGGTTTGACCAGATAATCGTCGGCGCCGGCGTCCAGCCCGGCGATGCGGTCTTCGGTGGCATCGCGCGCGGTAAGAATCAGCACCGGCAGGTTCGAACCGCTGTCGCGCAGACGGCGCAGCACTTCGAGGCCGTCCATGCGCGGCAGGCCCAGATCGAGTACGGCAACGTCAAAGGTTTCACTGAGCAGCGCATGCAACGCGCTGCTGCCGTCCTTCAACCAATCGACGGTGTAGCCCTCGCGCCCCAATGCCTGATGAATGCCTTCACCGAGGGCTACGTCATCCTCAATCAGTAATAAACGCACACGGACTCCTGTCAGTCGAGTTTCTGGTTCACGTCCACCAGCAGGGCGGCGATCTCTTTGCGCCGGCCGGCATCGGCGGTTTCCCGGCCCGGGCGCGGGGCGGCCTGCTGGGCCTTGAGCAGCGCGGCCCTGGCTTCAGCGTAGCGCTTCTGACGGTAGAGGTGATCGCCCCAGAAGTACAGACTGTCGATGCCCTCCGGATTCAGTTGCAGCGCTTGCTTGAGCAGTTGCTCGGCCTTGTCGCTGTCGCCGAAACCGATCGGCCAGCCCGGGACGCGATCATATAGCGCGGCGAGGCTGGTGTAGGCCGAACCTTGCAGGGCTTTGGGGTCGAGTGTCAGGGCTTTTTCCAGATCGGCCTTGGCGTCCTTGGCCTTGCCCAAGGCACCGAGTCCGCCCTGAGCGCCGGCCCAACTGCTGGTGACGATGCCTTTCCAGATCCACGCTTCGGCCACTGCCGGACGCTGGGTGGTAAAAGCAGTGGCTTCTGACGACAATTGCTCGAACGCAGCGGCGCGTTGCTTTTCCGCCACTTCATATTGGATGTGCGCCCAGCTCTGCTGGATGCCGTTGAGGCGTTGCTGATCGGCAGGCTCCAGCGCCCAGACGCTTTGACTGAGGGCGGCGAGCAACAGGCATACGGAAATTCTTTTCATGGTTTTGGTGCCTCGTTGTCAGGTTTTTCACTGAGGCGGCGAATCAGCGGCAACTGCTTGCGCAGGCCTCGATCCACCAACTGCGGCAGCAGGTTATTGAGGCGTACGAAAAAGCGCTCAGGCCAGCCCAGATACAGGTCACGGCGGTCGCCGGCAATCGCGTGGATCACCGCCGAGGCAACGGTCTGCGGGTCATCGACGTTGGACTTGAGCGCATCGTTCAACGCTTGCGCCGCCGCGCTGTTCATCGAAGTGCGGGTGGCCCGGGGCGCGACATACAGCACGTTGACCCGAGTGTCGGCCAGCTCGCGGCGCAGCGCTTCGGAAAATCCGCGCAGGGCAAACTTGGTCGCGCAATAACTGGCGTAACCGGCGTAGCCGATCGAGCCATAGGTGGAACCGACGTTGACCACCATCGCGCTGTCAGCCTCTTTGAGCAGGGGCAGCAGCAGTTTGGTCAGGCAGATCGGTGCGCTGATGTTCACCGCGAGCATCGCGTTGATGTCGCTGTCGTCGAGCTGTTCAAGCATGGCGAAGTGGTTGACCCCGGCAGCGTTGATCAGCAGGTTGATGCCGCCGATGGCTTCGGCGGCGGCCAGCACTTTGCGTCGGTCGCTGAGGAAGGTCAGGTCGGCGGCGACCCAACACAGCGAGTTCGGGTAGCGCTCAAGCAACGGCGCCAGCGCCTGCTCATGTCGAGCCACCGCCAGCACCTGGGCGCCGGCGGCACACAACGCCTCGGCGATGGCCATGCCGATGCCGCCACTGGCACCGGTCAACACCACCCGCGCATCATGCAGCTGCATGTTGAGCCTCCGCGTCACGCGGCAGGCCACGGAACATATCGGTGTACAAGCGATAGACGACTTTCGAGGCGTGGATCACCGCGGCTTGATCGTCTGGATCTTCCAACTGATTCATCAGGCGGCGGTAGGTCTGCATGTGCTCGATGTCCAGCGAGCCGTGCGAATTCAGGTAGCTGAACGCGGTGTCCGACAGTGCCAGACGCTCGCGAATGCTGCCCGCTGCGTGGGTAGCCAGGGCGATGCTGGTGCCTTCAAGCACATTGACCATGCCGAACAGGCCCACCGGATTACCCCGGGCGATCAGGTCGTAAAGGAAGCTGACCATCAGTTCGATCGGCAACGACGGCTGACCGTCGCGCACCGCATCGCGATCACCGCCACACGCGGCGATATCGTTGAGCACCCACTGTTCGTGGCCGTATTCGTCCTCGATGTACTCGCACACGGCTTTGCGCAGCCATTCCAGCCGCGTCGGCAGGCGCGCGCCGCAGGCCATCATCAACGGCACGGTGTGGCGCACGTGGTAATACGCCTGCGCCAGAAATGCCCGATAGCTTTCCAGGCTGACCTTGCCTTGCAAGGCGTCGAGGATAATCGGCAGGTTGAACAGCTCGTGGCGTTCTTGATGCGTGGCTTCTTGCAGGGTGTCGAAAAAACTCATGATGCGGACTCCTCGGAAACAGCGGATTCAGTCAATTGGGCGTGGTACTGCGCGACGATCGCTTCGCGGCGCGGGCGGCCATTGGCGGTCAGCAGGCCATTGGCGGCAGTGAAGGGGTGCGGCAGGCGCGTCCAGCGATGCACCTGGGCGTAATCGGGCAAGGCTTCGTTAGCCTCAGCGACCGCTGCGGCCAGCTCCGCGTCGCTGCAATCGGTACGGTGCGGCCAGAGCAAGGCATGGTTGTGCGGCAGGGCCTCGCCGTAGACGAAGGCCTGGGCGATATGGCGGCGCTGGGTCAGTTCGGACTCGACCCATTCCGGGTTGACGTTGCGTCCGAAACTGGTGACGAACTGGTGTTTCTTGCGGCCCTTGAGGTAGAGGAAACCTTCGGGGTCGAATTCGCCCAGATCGCCGCTCGGCCACCACTCATCGGCGTATGGCGCGTCCCCCAGATAACCGAGCAGTGCCGAGCCCTTGATCAGCACCTCGCCGTCTTCAGCCAAGCGCACTTCAACGTGCGGCAGCGGCTGACCGACGCTGCCCGGACGCCGCGCGCCGGGGCGATTGAGGCACACCACCGAGGCGCACTCGGACAAGCCATAACCTTCGAAAACCGGCAGGCCGACACGATGCGCGCGGTGCAGCAAATCCTCCGAGACCCGTGCACCACCGACGGCGGCGAAACGCAGTTTTTGTGGATCGAAGGCTTTCTGTTCGGCAGCGCTGACCAGCATCAGCAACAGCTGCGGCACCAGAATCAGACTCTCCGGCGCACGCCTGGCCAGATAGCCCAACAGGTGCGGTACATCGACGCCGCTGGCGCCTTGGATACCCAGGGTTTTCTGGCTCGGCAAACTCAGCATCGCACCGGCATACAGCGCGGCGTAACAGCCGAGGTTTTCCAGCAGAATCGCCAGCGGCAACAACGCCAGATGATGCTGCGGATCGGTGGATTTGCTCGCTTGATCCAGCTCCCGCGCCACACGCAGCAGACTGTCGGCACTCAGGCACACGCCTTTCGGTGTGCCGGTGGTGCCGGAGGTGAAGGTCAGTTTGGCGGTGCCGGCCGGCAGGCGACTCGGGCCGCTGAACGTGCGGCACCAGAACTCACCGCGCTTTTCATAACCGGCGGCGAGCAGTTCGGCGTCCAGCTCCGGTTCGACAATCACCCGTTCGGCCTGGCTTTGCTCCAGACAATGAGCGCGTTGCGCCGGGCTGAAGAATGGCGGCAGCGTCACGCAGGTCAGGCCCTCGAACAACACGGCCAGATCCCACAGCATCGCATCGACGCCGTTATCCAGCGCCAGGGCGATTACCTGCGCCCGTTCATCGCGCAGGCGCTCCTGGCGATACAGCACC
Source organism: Pseudomonas sp. MWU12-2020 (assembly GCF_023100605.1). NCBI lineage: Bacteria > Pseudomonadati > Pseudomonadota > Gammaproteobacteria > Pseudomonadales > Pseudomonadaceae > Pseudomonas > Pseudomonas sp. MWU12-2020. The sequence goes on along the minus strand of NZ_JALMEX010000001.1, from coordinate 499,647 downwards.
TCGGCATACACAGTGGCGTAATCGAGTTTCAGCGTATCGCCCCACAGGGCAGTGCTGTTGTCATTGCGCCGGGCATGGTCGCGCAGGGTTTCCTGGAAGCGTTGCAATTCAAGCGACATGGCAGGCTCCTTCAATCGAGGTCGGCAGTCCCAATCGAGTGAACAGGCCGATATTGCGCAAATGGATGAAGCCGGCGCGGATGTTGCCGACGTGCACCCAAGGCTTGCTTTCGTAATAACTGCCCCAGTGTTGACGCTCGTCACCCAGGCGTTCCGGGTCGGCGGCGCATAATGTCACTGGCTTCAGACCGAGCCGATGGAAGCTGTTGACCAGCCCGATGTTGCCGGTGAACGTCACCCATTCCAGGCCGCCCATGGCCAGCAGATAGGTGATGGCGATGATGCTCATGCGTGCGCTGCCGGTGTCGCTGGCGGCAAGATTGCCGACTTCGACAATGGCGACGCGATCCACCGGGCGATCAGCCGCAGCGCTGATCAACGGTTCGATCGGCTCGTCCAGGTAACGCTCGAGAAACAGTGGCTCGCGATGCGCACGACGCACGCCGGCTACCGCGCACAGTTCGCCGTCGACGTTGTGCATGCCGAACAGCTCGGGCATAAAGTGCCGGATGTCGGCGCCATGGGCCTTGCGAAAACGCTGCTGGATGAAGGCTTCGAAAGTCTCTCGCAGCGCGTCGTCGGGCAAAGCGCCGGTCAAGGTCATCGGCGGCATGTCGGCCTGACCGAAACGCAGAGGGAGGGGAATGTTCCAGTGGTAATCGGGCATGGGCGGCGCGCCTCCCTCAATGGTTTGAGCGGAGTATCGGAGGCATTTCTTAACGAAGTCTGAAGGTGAAAAAAGGTTAATCAAACGGGCAATCTTCAGATTGTCTTAAGACTGCAAGGGCAGGGTGGCACCGTCGGTTCGCCCTGCAACCGGATCGAGACTGTCGAACGAATCGGCGGTCGCTCACGACAATCACGAGGCGCTTCTTATGACCCGCGACACCGCCGTAACCCGTTATGGAAAACTCTCAATCACCCTGCACTGGCTGATGCTGGCGTTGTTTGTCGGCGTCTACGCCTGCGTCGAAATCAAGGGCTTCATGCCCAAGGGCAGCGAAGCGCGCGGCCTGCTGATGGGCTTCCACGGTCTGTTCGGCACGAGCATCTTCGTCCTGGTCTGGGTGCGCCTGCTCGGCCGCCTGAGCCCACGCCCGCCGATCACCCCCAAACCGCCTGCCTGGCAGACCGGCATCTCGCACCTGATGCACCTGGCGCTGTACGTGCTGATGATCGCCACGCCGATCCTCGCCTGGCTGATGCTCGCCGCCGCCGACAAACCGTTCCCGTACTTCGGCTTTCACGTCCCGGCACCGGTGGCGATCGACCCGGACTTCGCCAAACAGCTCAAATACTGGCATGAAACGCTGGGCAGCACGGGCTACTGGCTGATCGGCCTGCACGCGGCGGCGGGGCTGTTTCACCACTACTGGGTGCGGGATAACACGCTGGTGCGGATGTTGCCGGGGCGCACGGAATAACCTTGATCTCCTTCAACCCCCAATCCCTGTGGGAGCGAGCCTGCTCGCGAAGGCAGTGTGTCAGTCAGTGATGATGGCGGCTGACACGACGCCTTCGCGAGCAGGCTCGCTCCCACAGTTTTTTGTGGCGTGTTCGAGTGCTTGGACTTCAGGTTTTGCACCGGCCTGCCGATGAAATCTGCACGATTTCAACGGATGCCGTTCATGAACAAGGTTGTTGCTCTACTGGCGCTCACCGCCCTCATCGCAGGCTGCAAAACCAACAGCGCTTATACCCAGGTCGCAGATTTCCCCGCTCTGCGTTGCTTCGCCTACTGGGACGATAAAGCCATCACCTCGCTGGAAGTCAGCTACATCCGCGACCTCAGTCAGAGCGGTAACCTGCCGTGTACGATCATGCTGGGCGACCTGTACGAGAAGGGGCGCGGTGTGCCCCAGGACATTTCCAAAGCCAAGGCCCTCTATCAAGCCGTGGCCGATAAAGACGCCAGCGCCTATGGCCAACTTGGGCGCATGGCCGAAGAAGGCATCGGCGGGCCGGTCAATGACACCGATGCGCGGCAGTTTTACCAGCTTGCCGTGAGCAAGCCCGAGCAGCAGCGCAGTGAAGCCAAACTGGCCAAATACATGGAGGATGGGCGCGGTGGCCCGCAGGACCTGCAAGGCGCGCTGACGCATTACTTCAACGCCACGCAGTATCTCGGCGATGACGCGTGGCAAGGCATCGAACGTCTACGCGCCAAAGGCTTGCCTCTGACGATCGAGCAGCAACAGCGCTACAACAATCTCTTTGTCAGCAGCGTGCAAAGCGGCCTCAAGAAACGCATCACCGCCATAGAGAAGTCTCTGGAGAACAACGTCAATCCGACGTCTGCCAGCAAGCCAGTGCAGGTACAGCTGGAGTACACCCCGGGCGCATCGGCCCCGGTGGTTTCGATACGGCAAAGCTCGGGCGACACCGCGCTTGATCAAAGAGTGATGCAAGGCTTCAGCGATTATCGCTTTCCCGGTGACCCGATCATGCCACCGGGCCAGAAGAGCTATCAGGCGATCCCGATCGTCAGGACGGACGGCAAGAGTCCGATGCAGCGATTTAACGAGAGCAGAAAGACTGAGCCTTCCCCCGAGTGAATCCCCCCACCGACAGGTCGGCGTGAACTCAACGGGCTGGCCGCGCCACTTGCCGGAACAGCGTCTCGCGTCCACTCTATGGCATGCCGACAAGGAGCGTCGCCGACCCTCCGTCGAGCCCCATGGGAGCTTGCAGCATGAGCGAAGACAACAAGGTAAAAGGCCCGGCGTCGTACTTCCCCTCCATCGAAAAGAAATACGGCCAGCCCATCGATCACTGGCTGAACCTGCTCGCCGGCATCACCGACAAGAAGCACATGGAGCTGGTGGCGTGGCTCAAGGAGGAACACGGCATGGGCCACGGCCATGCCAACGCGCTGGTCGCGCACCATTTGGCCGCAGGCAAACAGTGAGGGCAGGGCAGCGATGAATTTCTCCCACCGGCCAGTGACGGCCGACGACGTCAAAACCATCTGCAGCTTTCCGCAGGGCGTTCAAGAGTTGTACTTCATGTTCCCGAAAGCGCAGTACCCGCTGACGGAAGAGCAAATGCACACCGCGATCAGCCAGCGCTTCGACTCCACGGCTTTTCTGGCCAACGGCGAGTTCGTCGGCTTCGCCAACTTCTACCGTGCCGAGTACGACGGCGTCTGCTGCATCGGCAACGTCATCGTCGCGCCATACGCCCGGGGCCAGGGTGTCGCTCGCTACATTGTCGAAACCATGACTGCGGTCGGCTTTGAAAAGTATCAGGCCAGGGAAGTGCAGCTGTCCTGCTTCAACGAAAACACCGCAGGGTTGCTGCTCTACCCGAAACTCGGCTTTACCCCGTTCTCCATCGAAGAGCGCGCGGCGCCGGGTGGCAGACGCGTGGCCCTGATCAACATGACGCGCCACCGACAATAGCCATCCCCCAATCCCTGTGGGAGCCGGGCTTGCCCGCGATGGCGCGAGCCCGGCCAGACATGCTCCCGAGCCTTGCGCGGAACCTGTGGGAGCTAGCCTGCTAGCGATGGCGCCCGCCCAACCGCTACATAACCTGCTGAATCACCAAGGTCTCGAGCATGCCAAACACCACAACACGCCTGACCTACCGACGCCCACAACAAGCAGACCTGCCCACCGTTTTCGCGATTTTCGGCGACCCACAAACCAACCTGTTCAACCCCGCCGGCCCCATGACCGACATCACACAAGCCGAAGCACTGCTGGATCGCTGGCTGCAACATTGGGAAGTCCACGGCTACGGATGGTGGGCAATCAGCAGCGCACAAGCCCCTGAGCACATTTTCGGATTCGCCGGCATCGCCGCCCACGACTACCTGGGCAAAAAGGTCATCAACCTCGGCTATCGCTTCGCCGTCGAAGCGTGGGGTCACGGCTATGCGACAGAGGCCGCACAAACCGCGCTAACCCACGCCTTCGACCATCTCGGGTTGCCCGAGGTATTCGGCCTGGTCAGGCCTGACCACACCGCCTCAATCCGCGTCCTGGAAAAGATAGGCATGTGCCGCTTCGGCGAACTGGACGATGTCCCCGGCAAAGCCCCCAGCCTGGTATTCCGAATTCACCGAGATGCCCGCTGATTCGAACCACCTCCCTCTGTAGGAGTGAGCCTGCTCGCGATGACGCCACTCCAGCCCCCACCAATCTCAATCCAGCCAAAAATCCCTGTGGGAGCGGGCTTGCCCGCGAAGACGTCTGCCCAATCACCCCATCAATCACTGACCGAAATAAACAGAAAAATCACCTCCGTTTAAACGAAGCCTCCCGTAACCACCCAAGCCCTACAACGCCTTGCGTCATTACCTACGAGTACGCCAGAATCCGCCGGCTTGTGCGTCTGGCGCGCCCTCCGTACCTTGATTCCTATCACTGCTCATCAGTGATCGGGTCTGCAAGCCCGCCGGAAAACCAGTCGCATAGCCACGCCACATGGACGCTCGTTCGCGTCTACAAAATGGCAGCTTTGTGCGGGAGACCTTCGGGTCTGCCGGGTTCCTGGTTTCCCGGTCTTGCAGACCCGCGCACAGCTGCCACCCATCATCTGCAAGTGATGCCGGTAGCTCCTAATGAACAATCAGGAGTTTCACCATGATCAAACCAACACCCAACCCGCCAGAAACCGACCTCGCATCCCCCTACGAATCCCTCGATTCCAAAAAACTCCACGAAGCCGCCGAACGCGCCCTCGACCATTACCTGTCCCCGGCCAGCCAAATCATGGCCAGCCCCCACAAACCCGAACCCATGTACCTCGCCAACCCGAAGTGCGATACCGAATCCCTGCTCGCCAACGCCAGCGAAACCCTCGGGTCCGCCAGCGAAATGCTCAACAACTTCGCCGCCATGCTCGACACCTCCCACCGCAAAACCGCACTGGGCATCGCCCAAGTCGTCATGCTCGGCGAACTCGCCGTAAACCAGGCCCTCGACAACGTAGAAATCGCCCACTGACCAACCCGTGCGACGAGCCCAAACCCTCGTCGCACCCAGCAATTCCAACCGAGCTGGCACAGAGCCACGCCTTGCGCCCCCTCGCCTCGGCTGTCACCCTTCGGCCCGTTCTTCAAGGATCAGAACAAGGAATCAAGGATTGAGTGGCTACGTTCCCAACCCCCCGAAAAACTACCGCTATGAAGAAGCCAAACCCGTCGATATTCACGCCCAGCGTTGGGCGGAATATGAGAAGCACGGGAAAGAACCCGCACGCGAGCCTGAGAAAATCGGCATTGCGTTGAGGATTGGGGTTTTCTTTGATGGTACTGGTAACAATGCGAACAACACGGCAGCAGGGTTGCTGTGTGGTGCGCAGCATCCGATTGCGCCGCAGGATATTCCTGCGAGTTGCATGCCTTACATGAGTGATCCGGATAGCAGTTATGGCGCCGGCCTCACGAATGTTAAAAAACTGCATGATCTGTATAAAAAGACTGAAAAAGCGGAGGGCTCAGGGGCCTTCAAATGCATTTCACGTCCTGTCTATGTTGACGGAATAGGCACCGTCAGCAATAAAAAAGACAGCACAGTGGGCGCCGGCACGGGGCGAGGTGATACCGGTGTTGCAGCGCGTGTGCAGGCGTCTTTCGCGCAAATCAAACAAACCATTGATGAGGCCCTGCAAGATAGTTCGGGCAGTGAAATAGTGTCTCTGACTTTTGATACGTTTGGCTTCAGCCGTGGCGCCGCAGCTGCCCGGCACTTCTCTAATGAAATCGTGCGAGGCAAGCAGGGTTCACTAGGGAATTTGCTGAACATCTACGCCCGAGATTTCAGCCGAAATTTTGATAGCCAGTACGGAAACGGTATCAAGATGGGATTTATAGGCCTGTTCGACACAGTGCCATCCATTGCCGGCTTCACCAATCTTGGTCAAGTGACAAGTCCTATTGCTCCCGGTGTGAAGCTTTACCTGGACCGCAGGTTCTTCAAAGATGTTGTCCATCTCGTTGCTCGCGATGAGTGCCGAGTGAACTTCGCGCTCAGCCGTGTTAAGCCCGACCATCCGGAGTACACCCTTCCCGGCGTTCATTCGGATATCGGTGGAAGCTACCTCGATGAAGTCGAGGAATGCGTGCTGGTCAGCCCCATGCAAGCCCTTGATGTCTCTGTCCAAACTGACGTCGCGACTACGTCGATCTACCGGGATGCTGCACGCCTGAAAAGTCAGTGGGTTGCCAAAGGGTGGCCTGAGCATTTTCTGGAAGTTGTGACACCCACCGCGCTCGTGCTCCCGAGGGACAACCAAGATCGACTGGCTCCTAGAGAAAAACGCGTGTACGCCGCGCTGCAGCTCAAAAGGCCAGTCAGCGGTAAGCTTTCACTGGTTTACTTGAGAGTCATGTATCAACTGGCAAAGGAAAAGGGTGTCCAGTTCATCGACATGCCAGACAGCGATGAGTACGCGGTTCCGGAAGAACTACAAGCCTTGTGTGATCGTTTTGTTGCCGGTGATTACAAAACCACTGATGTGGAAGAAACACTGCTTAAGCTGAAATACATCCACACCTCTGCAAACTGGAATCATCCCCTCGGAAGAAATGACGGCAGTGGCATCGAGGCCGTTTACATCAACGCTCCGACGGCAGACGCAATTCGCGTACAACACCCACACGTACCTGATTGGAAGCTTTGGTAATGAGAGCACTGATTGTTCTATTGGGCATTTTTCTGTTGGCGGGTTGCCAGACGGGCGCAGCCGAAAGTGGCGAAAGTGACCCCAAATCTCCTTGGTGGCAGTTAGGATTTGTAGAGCCGGACTACATGAAGGTTTGGGTAGAAGACAGCTCAGTCCTGGACATCAAAAACAGAACGTTTTTCAAGGTGGGCGGAAGCACCGCCGCCGGAGGTGAACCAGAAGATGGCACAGAGTCAGCCCGTGGTTGGGGCACGGTCAGTGGTTCCGGTATTCCGGTAACCGGTGCCGATCTTCCCAAACTCATCTTTGTTCGTTGGCAGTCCATATCAGAGCAGAAAACCTACAAGGGTTTCATTGAAATTCCAGAGTCAGCGAGGCAGTTGATGGTGGATTCAACGCACCAGCGTTGCCCGGAAACTCCTGAAAGGACCGCTCGATACATGGCTTCGCTTTACGTGGGGCTGGCACCGGGTGGGGTACTTCAAGCATGGGTCAGAGATTCATGCCATCGACCGATCCAAGTCGCTCATGCCCAGGGCGAACTTGAACCGCTAGGCCCGGAGCAGGGGAAGCACGGCGGGCGCTATGCCTATCCAGTCAGCGAAAAGTCCAAGCGGTATATCGATAAATTCGGCATACCGTACGGGAGTTGGTAATTCTTAAGCCAATGAAACAACTCATAACTATACTTTGCGTTTTGCTGATCTCAGGGTGCCAAGAAACTGATCCACTCTCAGCCAAAAATGACCCGAAGTCCGAATGGTGGGAGCTGGCGTTTACTGAGCCGGACTATATGAAGGTCTGGGTTGAAAACAGTTCTGTTCAAGACGTTAACAACCGGATTTTCTACAAAACCGGTGGCGGTACCGCAGCTGGGGGAGAGCCTGAAGATGGCACAGAATCAGCCCGGGGGTGGGCAGGTGGAGTTGGCGGCAGCGGGAGGAGGGTGATAGGAGCAGACCTGCCCGTTCGAATCTGGGTCCGTTGGCAATCAATCGTTGAACAGAAAACCTGGCAAGCATGGGTAGATATTCCGGAAGAGGCCAGGCAGTTGATGGTGACGTCCGTCAATCAGCGCTGCCCGCGAACTCCCGATCGGCAGGCAAGATTCATGGCATCGGTTTATCTCGGCCTGGCTCCCGGCGGTGTCGTGCAGGTTTGGGTAAGAGACTCATGTCATCACCCAGTCAAGGTCGCGCGAGCACAGGCGGAAATTGAGCCACTGGGGCCGAGCCAAGGTAAGAACGAAGGGCGGTACGCCTATCCTGTGAGTGAAAAGGCTAAGCGGTATATCGACAAGTACGGCATTCCATATGGAAGTTGGTAGTCGTGACAAATACTTGAATGGATCATTTGTAATGAAAGCAACGATTGCACTGCTGGGCGCTTTATTGTTGTCCGGCTGCCAAAGCAGTGGCCCAGAAACAGGCGAAAATGACCCTAAATATCCATGGTGGGAATTAGTGTTCGTTCAGCCGAATTACATGAAGGTCTGGGTAGAAGACAGCTCCGTCCAAGACATCAATAACAGAGTCTTCTTTAGAGCTGGCAAGAGCACTGCAGCCAGCGGAGAGCCCGATATCAGCACAGAGTCGGCCCGTGGTTGGGGGACGGTGTCGGGGAGCGGGATGCCTGTGACAGGCGCCGATCTTCCAAAACTGATCTTTGTCCGCTGGCAATCCATAACAGAGCAAAAAACCTACAAAGGCTTCATCGAAATTCCGGAAGAGGGCAGGCAACTGATGGTGAAGTCAACACACCAGCGCTGCCCGGAAACACCGGAGAAAACTGCTCGCTTTATGGCGTCACTTTACGTGGGGCTCGCTCCGGGCGGCGTGCTCAAAACATGGGTTAGAGATTCATGTCGAAATCCTGTTGAGATTTCTCGCGGTCAAGGGGAGATAGAGCCTCTGGGGCCGGAACAAGGGAAGCACGGTGGTCGTTATGCCTATCCGGTAAGTGAGAAGGCTAAACGATACGTCGAAAAGTACGGCATTCCGTATGGGAGTTGGTAGGCGACACTTCTCTTGCCTGTCTTTTAATGACGTTGTCTTGAGTGAGTCACCTTTTTGACAGCTTTCGCGTCAATGCTGAGCTCAACGAAGGTTCGCTTTCGGCCAATAGCTGTCTGTCGTAATCGACCGAAATCGACCCAGGGCGAACGTTGTCACTGCCCGCAGCGTCTAGTAAAAAGGTCATCTCCAGTTCCAGGCACTGAAACGAATTTATGACTACTGACTATGGTCAACGTGTTTGTAATCGATGCGGCGATTCAATTACTGGTTACTGTCCATCAATTGAAACGCTAGCGATCATCGGGGCTTTCCACGAGAAGGGTGATCAGGCGGTAGTAGATGAGATAGTCCTCCGAGAAAATATTGATCCTAATGTTGTCTGGGAATATTTCCGCCATCGGATGAGGCCTCTTTGCGAGCAAAAAATTGCCCGATGCTCATTCTGCGGAGGGCAGTTGAGGACTTGGCGTGCGCGTCAATGCATGCACTGTTTTAGGGAGCGGCACTGACGCAGGCGATTATCGAGCTGAATTTTCAGATTCTGAACTGCATTCTTCCTACTTCTGACTGACCGCTATGTGGCCGGAAACCGCCGTACCTGACCTACCGTTTTCGGCCAAAAGCTGTACTTGCACAGCCTAGTGGCAAAACAGTAATTTTTGCGATAAGGCCGACGGAAAATGGCCGTCAGCGGGTCATTCAATGAGGATTCCACGTATGCCCACTTCTCTAACCTTTAGGTACCACAATGAAGTCGTATCGCAAGTTGATTTCAGCAATAGAGGCGTTTGATCGCTGGGAGCAGCCATGGGAGTTTTATGAGTCGATATCATCTGCACCATCACTCGACAAAAATGACCTCGAACAACTGCGGCGTGCCTGGGGTATTGCAATAGAGAGAGAAGGTTGGCTTGCGAGCAAGGACTTTGCCGATGGCTGCTCGCTTGCAGATGCTCGGCTCGCGTCGGGATTCCCATGGCTATCGAACAAAGCACGACAGCAGCTTGTCAACGGCGCTTCCTATCAATGGCTGTAAAGCTTAACAGCTCGCCGAACGCTGGATAAATGTTGGTACATCTAGTTCAACAGTCAATTATCTCAATGATAGTCATGGTCGGTTCCAGCCCTTCGCTACGAGGGAGCAACTGCTAGAGATCGGCCAGAAGCGGACATTTTAGAGCGGCACCTTCCGGCCAGAAGCGGTCGCTCAGCAGAGGTTGCACCGTGCCCGCTTCGGTCAATTGAAAGACGTCAAATGCCCAGAGGGCTTACACTGAGCATCACCATGGTAAAAAACGGCAACGTTTAAGCTGCTCGGTTCTTAACTTTCTAGAGAGCTAAGATTTGCCGTTAACAAAAAATAGGCATTTAGATGACTGAAAATCTCCCACCGGAAGTCCAAGAGCGTTTCAAGCGTTTTGATGCTCACCTTCCTTCGTCAGATGATCCAACCCTAGTGGTTCTTAAGGGGCATCTTTTGGCGGAGGAGATCCTAGAAAATTTAATAAAATCCAAATGCCGCTTTCCTGAAGCTCTTGACGGCATTGAAATTGGATTCTTCTTGAAAGCGAAACTTGCGCGCGCCCTAATCGGAAATTCTCATCCAAACGGCCTACTTCTTACCGACACCGTGTGGGGAATGCTCGAAGCTTTAAACTCGTTAAGGAATGAGCTAGCACACGCCCTGGAACCAAAAAAATTAGAAGCGAAAATTCAAAGATTTCTTTCATGTGCACCTATACCCAACAAGACAACCCCTTCTAAGCAACAGTCAAATATTGCTCTGCATTCAGCGATTGTGGGGACTCTCTCATACATTGCATGCTTCGAAACAATAGCGTTAACTGGTGAATTCCCTCCGAGACTACCTGAAAATTAATAACCGATGGCTAAACTCGTTCGAACTCCACTATTGGAAAAAAGATACTTCGTAGTATCTACAAATGAAGGGTTGTTCACTCACGATTTTTTGAAACGGTTAAATTAGGAGCGCCTAAATGGATGAAATTGACTCTCGCCCCCTCCAATTCAAGGACGTCTGTGCGTACTACGGAGCAGCTATGCACATGGCACAGGTGCTTGAACATGGAATAGTGAATGCCCTCTTTTTCCTCGATTTTCTACCTCGAAAAAAAACCGAATGGACTGATGAAGAGTATGAAGCATTCTTCGATGGAAATTTCTTAAAGACCTTCGGTGCATTGGTGCATTCATTAAAAAGTGACCACCGTTCCTGACGCATTTGATGACCTTATACGCAGATCGAACTCTCGTCGAAACTACCTCGCCCATACCTTTTTTCGGAAGAATATGGACGTGCTTTACTCCGGTGGTTTTGATGAAGTCGTAAGCAGCTTGAACGGAGACATAAGCCTATTCCACGAAGCTGATGCCGCACTAACAGCCATCCTTGAACCCCTATGGTTAAAATTCGGATGGACGGTCGAAGGCATAGAAGCCGAAGCGATGCGATATAGGGCTGAACTCAATCCAAAAGCACTGATTGAGTAGATGACGTGGCAAACTGAATCATCTTTATCAACCGAAGGTCTGTTTTTAGTCGATAGCTGTCTGTTGCAGCTATCGTTGTTCCCATCGTTTCTTTGAGGAGAATCAGAAATAGTTATAAATTTTTTGGGGCTTTTTAAACTACTGAAAATAAGGATATGCCTCTGGATGTATGTTGCCAGAAGCATCGTTCTCTTATTTTTTCTCCATTTACAGATATGGTTGGCATTTCTGCTTTGGAAGTCTCGATGTCAACTCGTAGGGCATTGTGGAGTCACTCGAACGCGACTTTGAGAAGCCCTCCGCTTGTGCTTTTGCAAAGTTAATGGTCGGTCTCTGGAAATACGAGCATCAATATGATCGTCGGTCAACTGCTTCTGGCCGGAACCCGCTCTCGAAATTGTCTGTACCCAAAGCCCAGCAGTCTATCTGTGGGCTTTGCAGCCGAAGCATGTTGTGTTGAGATCCTTCGTTGCTATGGATGTGGATTATTTTTTAGTCTGTTTTTAGTGTTTAGATATAGGTGCTCCTAGAACGCATACTTTAGGAAGAACCGGTATCGGCTCCCAGCCGACCATTACACCACCTCGCTCGAATGGAGAAGGGCTATGCTTGGAAGTCGCTCGTATGTTTCCGGTGCTGGTCGAGTGTCCTGGAGCACTATTCCAGCTTCCCATATCCCAGCCAGCTAGTTTATGGATGTTAATCGAGCTTGGAGTCGGGTGCTGGGTGGTTCTAAATTTATTATCCGGTCCGTAGGAGTAGATTAAGCGATTATATCCATTAAAAGGTGCGGGTGACGGTGCGATATTGTTTGATTTTGTTATGCCCCCGTGATGGGGGGCTACCACTGCAATCGGCGCCGAGTACTGGAAAGATTTCTGGAAAAATCGATATGAACAGTCACCTGTCAGAAGCCAGCTTGAAGGAAACTGTACATCGGGGTTTTCAATTGCCAATACTATTCCTGAATCATTTCGGGTCGTGCCTTCACCGAGTGCAAATTTTAAATGCTGACCATTAGATAAAGTCGACGCACCCATATTTTTTTGAGGCATGTCCAGAACTAATAGGCGACCGCCAGCGGCTATTATTTCATGTGCAAAGCTCTTGTGAGCAGCATCTAGCTGCTGTCGAGGTACGACCCAAGTCAAAGGCAATGTTTTGGATTTGCTGAGCAATGCACCCGCCCAATGATCTTTGTCCCAGTGAGATAAAATCACCAAAGGATTGTTGCAAGTGCAGAATGTAAGATTCGCTGGTGTTATTGAAGCATGCGATCCCACACCACAGCCCATGTCAAAATAAATGACTGGGCATTCTTCATAATCGCTTGAAATTAGTGCGTTGGCGTTGCCTTGCCCTACATCGTAGACAGCTAAATATTCAGCACTTGGAGTTCGTCGAGATATTTCTTGTTCAAGTTCTAGATGTGAAATTGTGTCAGCAGTTGCTAGAGAGAATTCATCGTTAAGTTTTTTTTGGTGGCGCGGGTATATTTTTGTGAATGATAAATGCGCATCAATAGGGGGGCGAAATATGTTTGTATAAAGCTTGGCGTCACCCGCCCCCCTACCGTGCTTGAGTATTTCGATATTGAACCAACTATCCGCATATGAGCGCTCGAGTGCGTCGAGATCTTTGAAGCCTTCTTTTTTTAAAGTGGTTTCAATTTCCACTCTAAAAATAACTGCTTTCTCATAAGGATTATTTTGAAAGCTATTAAGTCTAGCGTTGAGCCTATAGTTATTGCGTCTTTGAATGCCACACTCATGCAGATCGTATTTTAAAATAGCATTGTAAGAGACCAGGATGCTTCCGCTTTGCTCATCCAGCACTTCCACGTCATCAACTCTTCCGTAGGCTTTTCCGTCCTTGAAATCAGTTGTTTTTTGATCTGCTTCGCTGTCTAAAAAATAATTCAAATCTTCTGTTCCTTGAGCATTTATTTAAACGTTTGATAGGCCCAACCTACATGAGGTAGGTCTGAACGCATGGCCCCTATACAAAGGCTGAATATCGCGAAGCCACGCTCCAGTTGGATAATGATCGTGGTGGGGAGCTTGATGTTTTGACAGCAAATCTCACGGGGTCAATGATTTTGCACGCGATCTCTTGAACAAACCAGATGCTACGTTTTCGGTTGAGTGAGCGACTGCTTCTGGCCGAAAGCAGCCCCATCCGTAATTCCCTATCAGTCCGAGTACCGCCAAATCAACCGAATCTATTACCGGTATCAATCAGCAACAATCTCAAACGCAGCACCCCCCAAAACCTCCCCATTAACCAAAACCCTAACCCCATGTCGCCCCACAAAATGCTTCCGCGTCGTAAAATCCCGAATCACCTGCCGCCTCCCCACAACCACTTCCCCAAACCCCGCCAACTCCACCGTCTTCAACTTGAAAACCTTCCCCGAAACCCCGCCATTCGCCTTCACATAGTCAATCGCATAATCAATCACCAACCGCTGCTCATGCGCCACCGTCGACTTCACCGTAAACGACAACGTAATCGCCTCACCCAACCTCACCACCGCCGGCTCAACCCGCACGTCCAGCAACTCAACCTCAGCCTTGGCCCCCGCACCAATCACCGTTAGTGCACGCAGATCGCCCTGTTTGATCAAGCTGCGCAACGCATGCTTGGCAATCCATGCCGTGTGTTTGTTCTCCAGCGACCAGCCTTCAATCGTGTCCAGCACCCATTCCGGATGCTCTTTGGTCACGTCATTCAGATGGTTCGCCACGGACTTACGTACGTACAGACTCTCGTCGGCTTTCAACCGATCGAGGATTCCGGCGGTCAGTTGCGGGTTGGCTTGCACGGCTTCGAGGCGAAATGACCAGGGCAGGCGAGGGCGGGTGCCTTCGCTGGCGAGGCGGCGGACGTGGTGGTTTTTGTCTTGGGTCCAGTCGTGCATGAGTTCCAGCGAGCGTTCGAGGTCGCTGCGCAGGAAGTGGCGGATGGCGAATTCGGAAGAGCCGAAGCTGGTGAAGTATTTCAGTGCTTGCATGGAGGTATCGAACGCGTGGCTGCCGTAGCTGGCGACGTAGTGCGGCAGGCACATGCTGACGAATCCGCTGTTGAGGCGGGGGGCGAGTTCGCGCAGGACTTCGAGGGAATCTTCGTAGTCCAGCGGCAGCACGGCGTGCAGGCTTTCGCTGACGCGGGCCATGCGTTGCATCACCGACAATTCCGCCAGCCCTTGGTTGGCGTGCTTGAGAAACGCCTTGGCCTTGAACGCCGGGTACACGGCGCTCATTTCGCTGGCGATGTGTTGCAGGCGTTCGGCGTTGAAGATTTCCTTTAACGCCGGGGCGGCGGTGTCGGTGGTGCTCATGGTCAGGTCATCGGGGTGCTGACGAACGCTTCGAGGGTTTCGGCGTAGGTGGTGTATTGGGCGATGTGCGGGTAGCGGCGGGTGTCGATCTGGTCGGGGACGACGAGGTCGGTGAAGCTCCAGGCGACGGCGAGGCTGATGCCGGCCTGGGTGAGGGTGCCGTCGGTGGGCAGGCCGGTTTTTTCCAGTTCCTGTTCGAGGGCGGTGAACGCGGCGGCGAGTTGGCCTTCGACGCGTTCGACCCACGGTTGGTACTGAATGTCGGCCGGGCGCAGGTTGCGTTCGTAATAGAGTTGCACGGCTTTTTCGCAGGCGGCGAGGCTGAGGCCGATCAGGCGCAGGGCGTGGGCGCGTTGTTTGAGGTCGCTCGGCAGCAGGCTTTTGCCGCTGGCGGCTTCGAGGTAGTCGAGGATGAGGGTGGAGTCCATCAGGACCACGCCGTCATCGAGGATCAGCGTGGGCGCCTTGACCACCGGGTTGATCTGCTGGAATTGCTCGAAGTGGCGGAACACCGAGACCGATTCATGTTCGAGGTCGATGCCTAAGCGTTTGGCGGAGATCGCCACGCGGCGCACGTAAGGGGAGTCCAGCATGCCGATCAGTTTCATGACGCGCTCCTTCAAGTCGAACCGTTGGGAAGGCATAACCTAGCCGAGCCTGAGGCAAATGTCAGTCGTCAAAACCGGCTTGTTCGTGAATCTCATCCACATTCAATTCCAGCCGATACGCCACCGCCACGAACAACGCCTGACACAAACATAAGGTCGCACTCAGCGAACGAAACGCCAGTGCGCTGCCCTCATTGACCAGCAACAGACTGTTGGCGTTTTTAGCCAAAGGCGAGAGCTGGCTGTCGGTGAGGATCAAGGTGTTGGCCTGTTGCTGGCGGGCGTAGCGCAGGCAGTGTTGGGTTTCCTTGGCATAGGGGGTGAAGCTGATGGCGATCACCAAATCACCGCTACGTACGCTGCGCATCTGCTCGCGATAACTGCCGCCAAGACCAGAAACCAGGTGAATGCGCTTGTGAGTGTGTTGCAAGTTGTAAACGAGGTAGTCGGCGACGGCGAAGGAGCGGCGTACGCCGACGACATAGATGTTGTCGGCGTTGACGATCAGGTCGACGGCTTTCTCGAACGCGACGTCGTCGAGTTCGCGGCCCAGGCGTTCGATGCCGGAGCGGGTGGCGTCGATGCATTCGCGGGCGAGGTCGCCGTCGCTGGCTGGCTGCGACTGGTTGGCGATCATGCTGTGGATGCGTTGCTGGTAGTTCTGCACTGGCGAGGCTTTATGGGTGTAGGCGCTGCGGAACAGCGCCTGCATTTGGCTGAAGCCGCTGAAGCCGAAGCGCTGCGAGAAGCGCACGATGGCGGACGGATGCACCTCGCATTCCCGCGCAATGTCGCTGATGCGATCGACCATGATCCGGTCGCTTTGCTGGCTCATGTAGGTGGCGATGCGCTTGAGTTGGCGCGGCAGGGTGTCGTATTCGTCGGTGATCAGTTGCAGCAGACGCTCGGCATTGATCGGGGGGCTGGCGAGAGGGCGCTCGTCGTTGGCCGGCAGATCGGGGCGGGGCATAAGTTATCCTTCGGGCTGATCGTTCAACCTGTGGCGAGGGAGCTTGTCGAATCGTCGCACCGTCCCGCTGGACTGCGAAGCAGGCCCACTGCTTTTTAAAGTTGAAGAGCAAGGGCCGCTTCGCGCCCCAGCGGGACGGTGCGACGATTCGACGAGCTCCCTCGCCACAGTTATTTGCGGTGTGCCTGATGATAGGCGGGGTGCGGGCAGTTGGCAGGGGAGATTTTCGGCGTCTGCGCAGCTGAAACGATGCACTGCGCGGGCGGCATGGCTGAAAAAAATGCGACCAACTGCCGCTCGGTTAGCCGTTTGTCTTCTATATACAGCCGCTCGACTGAATTTCTTGCTATAAACGCACTCCGATGACCGCCATGACGCCTGTGTCAGAGCTGTTTACGGCTGTTGTCGGACAAATTCCCGGTATTTACAGTTGCTGAGGCCTCAAACGGGCCTTAGACTGCCGCCCCTTCGTAAATTGAGTGCCGGGTGGCGTTTGCAATAAACGATGCCTTTTCGTCGACCGGACACGGTTCGCCGGAACGCTCCCTATTTCGCCTTAATGCACGTTTTTTTATAGAGATATCAATGACAAAGGACAAGTTGCTGGCGATGCCGGCAGATGACTACATGAATGCCGAGCAACACGCTTTCTTCACTGAGCTGTTGCAGAACATGAAAGTCGAAACCCACGAGCGCATTGAGCAAAACCGTATCGCCATCGAAAGCCTGGACACTCCGGCCGACCCGGCGGACGCGGCTTCGGTTGAAGAAGAGCGCACCTGGCTGGTGAACGCGATCGATCGCGACCAGCGCATGCTGCCGCAACTGGAACAAGCCCTTGAGCGCATCAAGGAAGACAGTTTTGGCTGGTGCGACGACAGCGGCGAGGCCATCGGCCTGAAGCGCCTGCTGATCAGCCCGACCACCAAGTACTGCATCGAAGCTCAAGAGCGTCACGAGCAGATCGACAAGCACCAGCGTCAGGCCTGATTCCATGGCTGCCCCCTGAATCGGGGGCGCCTGCAAAAGATCGCAGCCTTCGGCAGCTCCTCCACGAGCTGACGGGGCTGCGATCTTTGCATTTTTTCGTCTGCGATATTTCGCGCGCCGTTCCTTTGACCTGCTGCAGACCCCACGACTAACGGACCATGGATAATGGCGTTCTAGTGGCGTTTAATGCAGTCACAACAATGAGAACAAGCGTGGGGTGTTGATATGACGAGAGATGGATCTCTGGTTGGGGCTATGCCCGCACCAGTGCTGTTGCCGAAAAACCGCTGGATCGCTCCGACCCTGCAAAGCATCGCCCTGATGCTGTTGCTCGCCGGCATGACGCTGGGTGGATGGTCGCTGTACATCGGCATGCCGCTGGCGATGCTGATTGTTTGGCTGCCGCGCCTGCGCTCGCGTGCCATTCCCGATGTTGTGCCTGCCGAGACCGGTAGCGCGATTTCCGAACTCACCCGCGATCTTTCCCACACCACCAGTCATAACGCGCTGTCAGCCGCCGGCGTGGCGTTTTCCGTCAAGCAACTGGCGAGCAAACTGGAATCGCAACTCGACGCGGCGGCGCAGATTGTCAGCAACGCCGAAGTGATGATCGCCACCGAACACGCCACCTTACAGCTCAGCCGTGAAGCACTGGAGGCTGCCAGCGAAGCGCATCACAGCAGCGCAGCCGGGCGCACCGAACTGGTGGATTCGATTGCGCGTATGCATCAACTCAGTCAGCGCGCCAATGCCAGCCGTGAGTTGATCGAAGCCCTGAGTCTACGCAGCGATGACATTCAGCGCGTAACCCTGGTGATTCAATCCATCGCCAGCCAGACCAATCTGCTGGCGTTGAACGCGGCGATTGAAGCGGCGCGGGCTGGCGAGCATGGTCGTGGTTTCGCAGTGGTGGCGGATGAGGTGCGTGGTCTGGCGGCCCGGACGGCCTCGGCGACCGGCGAAGTCGGGGAGATGGTCGCCGATATTCAGCAGCGCACGGCGCAAGTGGTGGAGCAGATCCGCGAGCTGTCCAGCGATTTGCAGACCGGTGTCGAACAAGTTGAAATTACCGGCCAGCATTTGGAAAACATCGCGCGGCTGGCGGCCGGCGTGGAAACCCAGGTCGGTGAAATCGCCCGGGGCGCGGAAACTAACCGTGAGCAGCTCGACAGCCTGTTCAAGGCCATTGAGCAGATGCGCAGTGATCTGGCGATCAGCGATCAACAGACCCGGCGCCTGGCCGAGGCCGCCGTACAGATGGAAGGCCAGGCGGAAACCATCAGCGAGCGTCTGGCCGAAGTCGGTCTGGATGACTATCACCAGCGCGTCTATGACCTGGCGCGTGAGGGCGCGAGTCAGATTGCGGCGCGGTTCGAGGCGGATGTCGATCAGGGGCGGATCAGCCTCGATGATCTGTTCGACCGCCAGTATCAACCGATTCCCGGGACGCAACCGGCGAAGTTTCAGACCCGTTTCGATCGCTATACCGATCAAGTGCTGCCGGCGATTCAGGAGCCGTTGCTGCCACGCCACGAGGGCTTGGTGTTCGCCATCGCCTGCACGCAGCAGGGTTATGTGCCGACGCACAACCTGGCGTTCAGTCAGCCGTTGACCGGTGACCCGCAGGTGGACGCGGTGGGCAACCGCACCAAACGCAAGTTCGCCGATCGCACCGGGATTCGCTGCGGCAGCCATCAACAAGCGGTGTTGCTGCAGACTTACACCCGCGATACCGGGGAGCTGATGCATGACCTGTCGGTGCCGATCATGGTCAAGGGGCGGCATTGGGGCGGTCTGCGCCTGGGGTATAAGCCGGAGAGTCCGCGCTGATCGATTGTTACCGCTCGTGCAATGAATCTGTGCACGGGCGTTGCTGTTTCCTCTGCGACGAAGTCACTAACATTGCTATTAGTTAGGTAGCTAATGAAGTCGAGAGGTCAGTATGTGCAGAGTCGATGTCGCAGTGATGATTGGCAGTGGTGTGCCCGCCGGATTGCGTGCGATGGGCCGCAGCGTCTGCTGGGTGGTGTTGCTCAACGGTGAGCGGCGTGGCACCGCGTTCGCCAGTCGCGACGAGGCGGAGGAGTGCAAGGCTGCCTGGCTCGCGCAACTGATGGCCGAGCCTGGCGACAGCCTGCACTGACATGTATTAACGGCCGTCGTGCAGGCGTACGTTCAATTCATCGACCATCACCGCTTCTTCGCCGTCGGCGCGCAGCCATTCCTTCAGAAGCTGCGCCTGTTGCGGCGTCCAGAAGTCGGCATCGATCAACTTGGTGTTGGCGTCCAGCGGATGCGCTTCGATGAAATCGTCGATTGCTCCGTCTTCCGATGGCAGGCCCAGTTGGTCGAACAGGGTTTTCAGATCATATGCTGGCAGTTCCATCGTGTACTCCTTTTGCGTGTGCCGGAATGGCGCTGTCGCTTGCTCTTTATCTGAGGCAGCCGTTGGACAAGAGTTCGATTCGTGATTCAAGCGAGCGGGCGAGGGCGCACGCTTCGTTATGGTCTTCGCGGAAACCTCTTACACGTCCGGTAGACGATTCCCTGATATGAAAGAACGCGTTACCCGCCGGTACTACCTGAAATCGCGGCGCGTAAGCGCTTTGTGCGTAGGGTGCAAGGTCCGGTAAGTCAGCGCCTTGCAGCACGAAAGGTTGATCGATGCCGGGGTTGGAAGGCTCGGCAAAGTGAGTCAGAGTGCACATATGAAGTCCTTTTCATGGGGTAGCCGACGGTTACAGGTCGGTTTGGGTAGTCGGAAGGAGCATCGCTGCTCTAGAATCGCCAGTGCCTGTTGGCGACAGGTGTCTATCTAAAGCAATTTTTTACCGGTGATATGTCGGAAAAAGGCTTTTTTTCGTCAGCTTTTTCCCTAAAGTTTGTAGTCCGTCTTCACTACGCTTAAGTGAGGACTTTTCCTTCAAGGCCTGGCGAACGTCGAGCCAAGTTTCTCGCGTGACTTTCCAGTAGTCTTGCGAACTCGCGATGAATGGGCGTTCTGCTTGTTTCAGGTTTACTGAAGTCATTCGGTAACAGCATCGGCCTGGCCGTTTTTTTTGCCGTGCGCGTTTTGGCGCAGGGTACTTTTCAGATGTGGGGATGTTTCTTTGGCAGTCAGTAATCTCGATATGCATGCTTTGTTCGTGTTGGGTGATTTGCGTGCAAAGCTGGTCAAGCAGTTTCAATCGCGTTTTGTTTACATCACCGAACAGAACGCCGAAGGCATTTATGTGGCCGAGATCGACACCGAAAGTGCGTTGGTAGTCGATGACAAACCGGGGCTCAAGCTCAAGGTCGGCGATCATTTCAGCGCGGCCGTTTTGCCCAGCCGTGAAGGCGGCAAGATGGATATTCGCTTTCGCGAAATCAAACTGACGGTGTATGGCCTGGGCGACTATGCCTTTGTCGATACCGCGGACGGTCACGCGATCCTGTTCAAGGAGGGCCATAGCGTGGTGACGGTGTTTGCCGCGCATCAGCAATTGCAGGAAGGCCTGACCAAGACCCTGAAAGCCGTGACCGGTAAAGCGGCGAAGTGGCGCAAGGGCGAACTGATCACGTTCAAGGCCAGCGAGTGAGCGTTGGTGTGAGTCGCGCCGACTTCCATTCGCAGAACCTTGATCGCGCGCGTGAAGAGGCCTTGCGGCTGTTTCACGCCAAAGCCGAGTTGCAGGGCGCGTGGCTGAACTGGGTGGCAGCGCAGATCTACACCTTGCGGCCAGCGGAATACGCCAGCATGGTCAGACGCGAGCTGCAAAGCTTGCAGGAAAAGTCTGAAACGTAACCTCGTCGGGAACCGGTCCCGGAAAAAGCAGGAACCTCGGCTACAGTCAGTTGACTGAGTATTCAGAGGCTTGCGGTCTTCTGCCAGGCCATCCTGCTATTGCTGAGAACAGCACGAGGTGCAAAAGCATGAAAGGATTTCGACGGTTACTGGCCGCCAGCGTGGTCTCGTTCGGTGTGCTGGCATTGGCGCAACCGGTGACGGCGGCGCAGACGCCCATCCATTTTGCCGACCTGAACTGGGAAAGCGGCAGCCTGATCACCGATGTTCTGCGGATCATCGTCGAGAAGGGCTATGGCCTGCCGACCGATACGCTGCCGGGCACCACCATCACCCTGGAAACCGCCCTGGCCAACAATGACATTCAGGTCATTGGCGAAGAGTGGGCCGGGCGCAGTCCGGTGTGGGTCAAGGCCGAAGCCGAGGGCAAGGTCGCCAGCCTGGGGGATACGGTCAAGGGTGCCACTGAAGGCTGGTGGGTGCCGGAATACGTGATCAAGGGCGATCCGGCCAAGGGCATCAAGCCCATGGCCCCGGACTTGCGCAGTGTCAATGACCTGAAGAAATACAAGGACGTGTTCGCTGATCCCGAGAACCCGAGCAAGGGGCGTTTCCTCAACAGCCCGATTGGCTGGACCTCGGAAGTGGTGAACAAACAGAAGCTGACCGCTTACGGCCTGCAGGATGACTACACCAATTTCCGCAGCGGATCGGGTGCGGCGCTGGACGCCGAAATCACCTCATCGATTCGTCGGGGCAAACCGGTGCTGTTCTATTACTGGTCGCCAACGCCGCTGCTGGGCAAATTCAAACTGGTGCAGTTGGAGGAGCCGCCGTTCGATGCCGAGGCGTGGAAGACGTTGACCGATGCCGACAACCCCAATCCGAAACCGACCCGTTCGCTGGCGTCGAAGCTGTCGATCGGGGTCTCTGCACCGTTCCAGAAAGAGTATCCGCAGATCGCGGCTTTCTTCAGCAAGGTGGATTTACCTATCGAACCGCTGAACAAGGCGCTGGCCGAGATGAGCGAGAAGCACACCGCGCCACGCCAGGCGGCAGAAGCGTTCATGAAGGCGCATCCGGAGGTGTGGCAGGCGTGGGTGCCGAAGGATGTGGCGGAGAAGGTGGCGGCTGATCTGAAGTAGGTGGTGAGTCCGCTGGCCTCTTCGCGAGCAAGCCCGCTCCCACAATTGGAGCGCGTCCTCCTGTGGGAGCAGTCTCACTCCCACAATTGAAACGCGTTCTCCTGTGGGAGCGGGCTTGCTCGCGAAGCTTTTACGCTTTTAAAACTTCGTCTGTACCGCCAATTCAAAGGTACGCGGCGTACCCAGATAGTACGCCGGCGAAACATGCGCAAACTCGGCATACACCTCATTGGTCAGGTTACGCACCCGACCGGTGACGGTGGTGTGCGAGTCGACCTTGTAGCTGAGGAAACTGCCGAACAGCGTGTACGACGGCACGGTCATGGTGTTCGCCGTATCCGCATACACCGACGCCACATACCGTGCATCGACCCCACCTTGCCATTGCGGCGAAAAATCATAAGTCAGCCACAGATTGCCTACCCGATCCGGAACGTTGGTCGGCGTGTTGCCCTTGCGCGACACCACTACGCCGGCGGCATTCTTTTCGGTGAAGTCGTCGTACTGCGCATCGACCCAGGCGAAGTTGCCTTCGGCCAACAGCTTGTCGGTGATCCGCAGGGAACTGGCGATCTCGATGCCTTTCGAGGTTTGCTGACCCACCGGGATGCTGCTGGTCGGGTCCAGCGGATCGGTCACGGCGAAGTCTTTGCGCTCGATGGTGTACGCGGCCACCGTCGCCGAACCACGGCCATTCAGGTAGTCGAACTTGCTGCCGATTTCCCACTGTTTGCCTGTTGAAACATCGAAGTCCTGCGTGCCGTTCGGTTGCTCGGCGGCGGTGCTGTATTGCACGTAGACGTTGGCCGACGGGATGAATTGGTAGGTCAGGCCGACGCGCCCGGTGACCGGCTCCCAACTGCGTTTGAGGTGCTTCGGATTGGCGGCCGTCACGGTGCGATGGTTGGTCACGTCGAGGTCGATGTCGTCGTAACGCAGGCCGCTGAGCAGCGCCAGTTTATCGGTCAGTGCCAGACGGTTTTCCACGAACAGCGCTTTGGTGGTGACCTCGTTGGTCTTGTCGCTGATCAGTGCCGGGTTGGTGCCGGGAATGTCGTAGAAATGCCCCGGACGGTAGTTGTTCGGATCGACCGTGCTCGCGCCTTTGATATTCAGCGGAGAGTTGGTGGTCTGGTTGACCTTGTACTCGAAACCGCCGGACCAGGTGGTGTCGAGGCCGAACAGGGTGTTGTCGTGGCGCAGTTCGAACTGGTTGCCGTTCTGCTCGCCCTGATGCCGTACTTGATAGGCGGTGGAGCGGTTCACCGCGCTGTTGTCGGCGTTGTACTGGTAGGTCTCGAGGTTGCGGTAATCGCGCTGGCTGTCGAGGTGATACAGCGTGTTGCGCAGGGTGGTGCTGTCGTTGATCCGGTAGTCGATGATCGAGCGCACCCAGATCGTGCGCTGTTCGTAGCGCCCGTCCTCGACGTTGTAGTTGTTGAAGCGGTTGTGTTTGTCGATCTTCAACTCGCCGGCCTTGGGGTTGAGCACCGGCGTGCCCCAGTAGGGGCTGTCTTCGTGTTCGTCCTGATATTCCAGGGCCAGGGTGTGCGACAGATCCGGCGTCAGATCGCTGAGCAACGAGAACGCTACGCTCCAGGCATCGCGCTCCTGCCGGTCGATGTAGCCGTTGCTGGTGTTGTGGCTGACATCGAGCCGCGCGTAGTGCTGCACGTCGGCGCTTGGGTCGGTCAGCGCGTGATTGAGGCCGAACGCGGTTTCGGTGGTGTCGTAACTGCCGTAGCTGACGCGACCTTCAGCGGCTTGTTCGTCGCGAGTTGCCAGTTTGGTCACGTAGTTCAGCGAACCACCCACCGAGCCTGCGCCGTTGATCAGTGACGAAGGCCCGCCCACCAGCTCGACCCGATCATAGATCCACGCATCCACCGGCCGGGCGAGACCACCAGAGACGGTGACGCCGTTGAACATCTGGGTGATCTGGCTGCTGGTAAAGCCGCGGTAGGAGACGAATCCGCCAAAGCCTGGCGGTGCGCTGGCATTGACCCCGGGCAGGGTATTGGCGGCGTCCTGGAAGTTTTGTGCGCCGTGGCGTTCGATGTCGTTGCGGTTGGCGACGGCCACCGAGGCCGGCGTGTCGCGCACGCTCAAGCCGAGGCGCGAGGCCATGCCGCTGGATTGATCGAGGCTCAGGCCCGGTTCGCTGGGGGATTCGCCGTCGATGGTGATCGGCGCCAGATCCACGGTGGATTGCGCCCAGGCGTTAAGGGACAGGCAGCCGCACAGGCTCGCCAGCAGAGGAATATGTTTCATCGTTGAATCCTGAATGCTTGTCTAGGAGTCAGCGCACAGGCGAACGCCGCGCGTTGGCGCAGTGGGCTGAACAATCAAAAGGGCGAAGACACTCAGGCGAGCGGTGGGGCGCGAGGGTTGGCCGAAGGCCAGGTGAAGCGGGCAGGGAGGTCGGCGCTGACGATGGGTGCCAGCGGCGGGCTGTGTTGCTCGGGCAGAACCGCGAGGGTCAGGCTGGAGTTGAATGCCGGGCCCATGCCGCCGCCGACCGAGCACAGCGGACAGCCGAACGCCTTGGACAGGGTCGGCAGTTGCTCTTCGGTGGGATTGCTGGCCAGCGGCGCTTGAGTGGCCGGTTCGACCGTACAGAACTGGCCGCCGATACCGTTGAGCTGCATCCCGACCATTTGCCCGTGACCGATGCTGCAGGCGAACACGTTGAACAGGACGCAGCAATAGAGCATCCAGGCCAGCAGTGAGCGATCGGAACGGGTGAATTTCATGGGGCGGCACTTTACCGTACCGCCGATCGGTCGTGCACTTCAAAAAATGCCAACTAGGATGTTTTGTTCAAATCCCTTGAAAGGATTCTCGACCATGACCTTTGTGTTGGCTCAATGGCTGGTGACGATATTTGCAGTGATCGCCCTGGTACATGTGTATTGGGCGCTGGGTGGACAATGGGCGGCGGTGGCGGCGGTACCGCAAGTGCCGGTGCAAGGTCTGGTGGCAACGGTGCGACCGGCGTTCAAACCGTCAGGCTGGATTACCTTGGTGGTGGCGGCAGCATTATTGGCGATTGCCGCGCTGGTGTGCATGCGGGTCGGCTGGGGTATGCCGGCGGTGCACCACAAGGCGTTGCAATGGGTGATCAGTGCGATTGCATTGTTGATGTTTGCCCGGGCGATCGGCGATTCGAATCTGGTGGGGTTTTTCAAAGAGGTGAAGGGTTCGCGGTTTGCGCGGCTGGATACCTGGGTGTATTCGCCGTTGTGTCTGGTGTTGGGGGCGGGGTTGTTGGCGGTGGCCTGGATCTGACCCGGTTCATGGGTTGGCAGTACCGGCCTCTTCGCGAGCAAGCCCGCTCCCACAGGGGAAATGCATTCCAAATGTGGGAGCGGGCTTGCTCGCGAAGAGGCCCGCTCAGACACCATAGGTGTAGAAACTAACTACCACTATCGGTCCTGCGGCTACTCACCTCAGCCGGCACATCATCCCCGGCCATGCGCTTGCGGAACAATGCCGCCCGCGCCAGCAGCAGCGTGGTCACCGGCACAGTGATCGCCAGCAGAATCGGAATCAGCCACGCGTGCAGCACTGGCCCGGACTTGAGCACCGAGAAGCAGATGATCGATGCCAGCGCCACACACCAGGCGCCCAGCGTCGATGCCAGCGCCGGTGGGTGCATGCGCTGGAAGTAATCCTTCATGCGCAGCAATCCGGTCGCACCAATCAGCGCAAACACCCCGCTGAGCACCAGCAGGATCGCCACCGGAATCTCGACCCACAGTGACAATTCAGCATTCATTCGATCACCTCGCCACGCAGCAGGAATTTCGCCAGGGCAAACGAGCCGACGAAGCCGAACAGCGCGATCAGCAGCGCCGCCTCGAAGTAAGTGTCACTGGAATATCGAATGCCCAACGTCAGCACCATCAGCATGGCGACGATGTACAGGTAATCCAGAGCGAGTACCCGATCCTGTGCCGAAGGCCCCTTGAACAGGCGAATCAAGGTCAGGACCATCGCCAGCGAGAATAGAAACAGCGTCAGCAGAATCGCGTTCGACAGCAGCGGGCTCATTCGAAAATCTCCATCAACGGCTGCTCGTAGGCAGTCTTGAAGTGGTGGATGAAGTGCGCCTCGTCATCCAGATCCCAAACGTGCAGCAGCAGGATGCTGCGATCCAGCGCCAGCTCCGACCACACGGTGCCGGGCACCACGGTGCAGATCATCGCCAGAGCGGCCAGACCGTGGGCGTCGCGCAGGTCCAGCGGCACTTTGACGAAGCGCGAACGCGGCGGTCGGCGACCGGCGTTGAGCACGCCCCAGGCGACGATCAGGTTGGATAGGATCACGTCACGACCGACCAGCAGGAACAGGCGCAGGATCGTCAGCGGGCGGCGAATGCGTACCTGTTTCGGACGCAGCTTGCGCATCATCAGCGGTGCCGCGAACCCCAGTATTGCACCGAGCAGCAGATTGCCCGGGCTGACAGACAGGTTCAGCGTGAGCCACAAGGCCCACAGTGCCAGTGAAAGCCACGGCGCGGGACATACTCGCTTCATGGTTGCACCTCCAGCATCGCCGCCTTGGCTTCAGGGCTTGGCACGGCGCGAGTGCCGAGCACCGCCATCACGTATTGCTGCGGATTGTTCAAGGCGTCGGCGGTGGCCTGGGTGTAGCGCAGCAATGGCTCGGCCTTGAAGGTCAGTGCAATGCTCAGCCCCAGCAACAGGAAGATCGGCGCACATTCAAGCTTGCGCAGCAGCGGCGAAGGGCGCTCTTCGGGTGTCCAGAAACGCTGGATACCCATACGGGCGAATGCCATCAGTGAGGCCAGTCCGGAGAGGATCAGCAGCGCCAGCAACGCCCATGCGGCATTCGAGATTGGAGCATCAGTTCCCAGCCCCAACGGATTGAGCAGAGCACCGATCAGGTTGAGCTTGCCGATGAACCCGGACAGCGGCGGCATGCCGATGATCAACAGCGCGCAGGCAATGAAGCTCAAACCGAGAAACGCCATGGTCCACGGAATGACCTGACCGACCACCGCTTTCTGTTCGTCGTCGAGGTTGATGCCCTTGGGCGGTTGCAAGGATTCCTGCGGACGTGGCAACAACTCGTTTTCGTCCTCCAGCGGGATTTCATTGGCCGAACGTGAACGCTCAATCAGTTCGGCCAACAGGAACAGTGCGCTCAGGGCCAGGGTCGAGCTGACCAGATAGAACAGCGCTGCGCCGATCAGGTTCGGCTGGGCGAAACCTACCGCCGACAGGAGAATCCCCGCCGACACCAGAATGCTCAGGCTGGCCATGCGCTCCAGACGTTGCGCGGCCAGAATCGCCAGCGCCGCGCAGGCCATGGTCGCCATGCCGCCGTAGATCAGCCAGTCACCACCGAAGAATGCCGAGGCCCCGGCTTGCCCGGAGAACAGCAGCGTCCACAGGCGCAGCAGGGTGTAGACGCCGACCTTGGTCATGATCGCGAACATCGCCGCCACCGGTGCGCTCGCCGAGGAGTAGGCCGGCACCAGCCAGAAGTTCAGCGGCCACATACCAGCCTTGGCCAGGAACGCCACGGCGAGAATCCCCGCGCCGGCGTGCAGCAAGCCACGGTCGGCTTCCGGCACCAGTGGAATCTTCAGCGCCAGATCGGCCATGTTCAGGGTGCCGGTGACGCCATAGATCAGCGCCGCGCCAATCAGGAACAGCGACGAGGCCAGCAGGTTGATCGAGATGTAATGCAGCCCCGACGACACCCGCGCCCGACCCGAGCCGTGCAGCAACAGGCCATAGGAGGCGGCGAGCAGCACTTCGAAGAACACGAACAGGTTGAACAGGTCGGCGGTGAGGAACGCGCCGTACAGGCCCATCAGTTGAATCTGGAACAGCGCGTGGAAGCTCGACCCCGCGCCGTCCCAGCGCGCCATGGCAAACAGCAGGGCGCTGACGCCGATGATGCCGGTCAGCACCAGCATCAACGCCGAGAGGCGATCGACCACCAGCACGATGCCGAACGGCGCTTGCCAGTTGCCCGGCAGGTACACGCCGATGGAACCGGGCACACCGGTGGTTTGCGTCCACTGCAGCAGCATCACCGAAATGAACAGGCCGACGAGGCTGGAGAACAGATTGATTTTCGCCTTCAGCGGGCGGTGCTTTTCGCCGAGCATCAACATGATGGCGGCGGTCAGCAGCGGCAGCAGGATCGGTGCGGCGATCAGGTGAGTCATCGCCATCATTCCTTGGGCTCCCGGCCGTCGACATGGTCGGTGCCGGTCAGGCCCCGCGACGCCAGCAACACCACCAGGAACAGCGCGGTCATGGCGAAGCTGATGACGATTGCCGTCAGCACCAAGGCCTGCGGCAGCGGATCGGTGTAGTGCAGCAGGTCCTGGGTCACGCCGTCCTTGATCACCGGCTCTTTACCGATGAACAGGCTGCCCATGCTGAAGATGAACAGGTTGACCGCGTAGGACAACAGGCACAGGCCCATGACCACCTGGAATGTCCGTGGCCGCAACACCAGCCAGACACCGGACGCGGCGAGTACGCCGATGGCGATTGCGATGACTTCTTCCATCAGACGGCTCCTTTGCTGGCGACGGACTTGGGCAGCGACGCGGTCTTGTGACCACGCACCGATTGGTGGGCGAGAGCGGTCAGAATCAGCAGCGTCGAGCCGACCACCACGGCGTACACGCCGATATCGAAGAACAGCGCACTGGCGATATGGATCTCGCCCAGCAGTGGCAATGCGAAATGCCAGGTGTGGGTGGTCAGGAACGGATAGCCGACCGCCATCGCCCCGAGACCGGTGGCGGTGGCAAACAGCAGGCCGGTGCCCATCCAGCGCAGCGGTCGCAGGCTCATTTGCGCCTCGACCCACTGGGTGCCAGCGACCATGTATTGCAGGATGAACGCCACTGACATCACCAATCCGGCGACGAAACCGCCGCCCGGCTGGTTGTGGCCGCGCATGAACAGGTAGAACGACACCACCAGCGCAATCGGCAGCAGCAGGCGCACCAGCACCGCCGGCACCATCATGAACCCGAGTGCGGTGTCGCTGGCTGTACGCGGGTTGACCAGATCGGTGACCACGTCCGGCGCGAGCAAGCGTTGCTGGGCCGGCAATTGCAGGCTTTCTTTCGGCGGTCGGAAGCGGCGTAGCAGGGCGAACACGGTCAGCGCCACGGCCACCAGCACGGTGATTTCACCGAGGGTGTCGAAGCCACGGAAGTCCACCAGCATCACGTTGACCACGTTGCTGCCACCGCCCTCGGGCATGGCACGGCTGAGGTAAAACGAGGAAATGTCGTTGGGCGTCTGCCGCGTCAGCATGGCGTAGGACAGCAGTGCCATGCCGGCGCCGACGGCGATCGACAGCAGCAAGTCGCGCAAGCGGCGCACCCGGGCCTTGCGCAGGCTCGATGGCAGTGGCGAGACTTCCTCGATGCGTCGTGGCAGCCAGCGCAGGCCGAGCAGGATCAGCACCGTGGTCACCACTTCGACCGCCAGTTGCGTCAGGGCCAGATCCGGCGCCGAGAACCAGACGAAGGTCACGCAGGTCATCAGCCCGCAGACGCTGACCATGGTCAGGGCGGCGAGACGGTGATACTTGGCCTGCCATGCCGCGCCGAGGGCGCAGGCAATCGCCAGCAGCCACAGGGTGACGAACACGATGGAGCCCGGAATCTTCGGCCGGTCGCCCCAGCTCAGGCTGCTGTGCAACATCGGGATCAGCCCGGCGAGCACCGCCGCCAGGACCATCAGGAACAATTGCATCTGCAGGCGCCGGGTGCCGAGTCGGCGTTCTACCCGACGGGCCATGCGCATCATGATCACCAGACTGCGCTCGAACAGGCGCTTGCCGTTGAAACGGCCCACCAGCGGCGGGTATTTGAAGCGGCCACGCTTGAGCTGGTTGCGCAACAGCAGATAGACCACGATGCCGCCGGACATGGCGATCAGGCTCATGATCATCGGTGCATTCAGACCGTGCCAGATCGCCAGGCTGTACTCCGGCAGCGTGCCGCCCACCACCGGCAGTGCGGCGGCCGCGAGCAGCGGCCCGACCACTTGCGCCGGGAAGATCCCGACGACCAGACAGGTGAACACCAGCAACTCCACCGGCGCACGCATCCAGCGCGGCGGTTCGTGCGGAGTGTGCGGCAGGTCGGTAGCCGTCGGGCCGAAGAACACATCGACGGTGAAGCGCAGCGAGTAGACGACGCTGAATGTGCCAGCGATGGTCGCGACAATCGGCAGTGCTGCTTCGACCCACGCGGTTGCGTTGATGAACACGGTTTCGGCGAAGAACATTTCTTTCGAGAGGAAACCGTTGAGCAACGGCACGCCGGCCATCGATGCACTGGCAACCATCGCCAACGTGGCGGTGAACGGAATCAGTTTGATCAGGCCGCTGAGTTTGCGGATGTCACGGGTGCCGCTCTCGTGGTCGATGATCCCGGCGGCCATGAACAGCGAAGCCTTGAAGGTCGCGTGATTGAGGATGTGGAACACCGCCGCGACCGCTGCCAGTGGGCTGTTCAGACCCAACAGCAAGGTGATCAGGCCCAGATGGCTGATGGTCGAGTAGGCCAGCAGGCCCTTGAGGTCGTTCTGGAACATTGCGCAGTAGGCGCCGAGCAACAACGTACACGCACCGGCGCCGCTGACAATGTAGAACCACTCTTCACTGCCGGACAGCGACGGCCACAGGCGCGCGAGCAGGAACACTCCGGCCTTGACCATGGTCGCCGAGTGCAGATAAGCCGAAACCGGGGTGGGCGCCGCCATCGCGTGCGGCAGCCAGAAATGGAAGGGGAACTGGGCGCTTTTGCTGAGGGCGCCAATGAGGATGAGGGGAAGCAGAACAGGGTAGAGGGCATGTGCGCGAATCAGATCGCCGGCGGCCAGGACCTTGTCCAGGTCATAGCTGCCGACGACATGGCCGAGGATCATGACCCCCGCCAGCAGGCACAATCCTCCCGCACCGGTGACCATCAGTGCCATATAGGCGCCACGCCGGGCGTCAGAGCGGTGGTGCCAGTAGCCGATCAACAGGAATGAGAAGAGGCTGGTCAGCTCCCAGAAGAACACGATCTGGATCAGGTTGCCGGAGATCACCAGCCCGAGCATGGCGCCCATGAACGCCAGGAAGAAGGCGAAGAAGCGCGGCACCGGGTCGTCCGGTGACATGTAATAACGCGCATATAAAGAGACGAGTGCGCCGATGCCCAGCACCAGCAGCGAGAACAGCCAGGCGAAGCCGTCCATGCGCAGGACGAAGTTCAAACCGAGGCTGGGCAGCCAAATGAACTCTTCGCGAATCACCCCGCCGTGGGCGATTTGCGGGTACAACAGCGCGACCTGCACGGTGCCGATCAAAGCGACCAGACCTGCCAACAGGGATTCGGTATTACGCGCGTTGTGTGGCAGCACCGCTGCCAGACAGCTGCCAATGAATGGCAGAAGCAGTAGAACTATCAGGGACATAGGCTTCTAATCTGCGGAAGTTTGTGAAGCATCATACGTGCCAGCTCCCTGATTACCAAACCCGAGGATGTCTCAGAATCCTACAAAGTAGTCTGGAATTTTCTGTTTGGCATTGTTTCAGGGACGTGGATGTTGGCGCTGATGGCCCTTTCGCGAGCAAGCCCGCTCCCACATTTGAAATACATTCCAAGGTGGGAGCGGGCTTGCTCGCGAAAGCGATAGGGCAGACGCTAAAAATATCGAGGATCAGCCCTGGGTTTCCCGCTCCAGCTCAGCGTCTACTTCGACAACCTTACCCTTGGTCTTCAGCTCACTGACAATCACCGCCGCGACAATCAACCCCGCGCCAACCAAGGCAATCGCCGGCAAGCGCTCCCCGGCGATTCGCCCGACGATCCCGGCCCACACCGGCTCACCGGCATAGATCAACGTCGCCCGGGTCGGCGAAACACTCTTCTGCGCCCAGTTCATCGCAACCTGAATCGCCGCACTCGCTGCGCCGAGGCCCAGTGCGGTCACCAGCAAGGTCCAGGAAAAATCCGGAAGCGCTTCGCCGGTCGGCACCACCAGCAGGAACGACAGCACAGAGGTCACCGCCAGCTGCACCACGGTCACCCGGCGCACGTCGACCTGACCGGCGTAGGTACTGATCAGAATGATCTCGGCGGCAATCGCGATGGCGCTGATCAGCGTGGCGATTTCGCCGGGGCTGAAATTCAGCGAAGCCCCGGACGGACCGGACAACAGCATCAACCCGGTAAACGCCAGCATGATGCCGATGCTTGGCATCAACCCCGGACGACGGCCCAGCACCAGCCATTGCAGCAACGGCACGAAGGGCACGTACAGCGCGGTGATGAATGCCGACTGGCTGCTCGGGATCGTTTGCAGGCCAACCGTCTGCAAGCCGTAACCGAGCATGATCGCCACGCCGATGAAGGCGCCGGCCTTGAGCTCGAACAGGGTCAGTTCACGCAAGTGACGCCAGGAGAACAGCGCGACAATGGCGGCCGCAGCGGCAAAGCGCAGGCCGACGAAGAACATCGGGCCGCTGACGGTCATGGCGTGTTGCACCAGCAGGAACGTGCCGCCCCAGACCATGGTGATCAGCACCAGCACGCACTCGGCCTTGCTGAAGCGGGAGAAGCGTATAGGGGTGGAGGAACCGTTCACTGACGTCATGACCTTGCGCACTATAAAAGGCAGGACGCACAATGCGCCCAACGTTGCGCAGTATACTGCCCAACCCCACCGAGTGAGCAATATAGTGCACAAAGATTCCAGCCAACGGGCGTCCGTCCTGCAACACGTCAGTCATAACGTCCGGCGCCTGCGCCACGCTGCCGACATGAGCCAGACCGCGCTGGCGGAAAAGTCCGGCGTCAGTCGGCGCATGCTGGTGGCGATCGAGGCCGGGGAAAAGAATGTCAGCCTGACCACCCTCGACCGGGTCGCCGAAGCGCTCGACGTGGCCTTCAGCGACCTGATCCAGGCCCCCGACGCGCGCGATACCAGCCGCATCAACGAGGTGGCGTGGGCTGGAGTGATTCCCGGCAGCAAAGCGGTGTTGTTGTCCAAGGCGACCGCTACCCGTGAAGTCGAGCAGTGGGAATGGTGCCTGCAACCGGGCGAGGTCTATCCCTCGCAACCAGACGCCGATGGCTGGAGCGAACAGATTTACGTGTTCGAAGGTTGCTTGACGTTAACGGTTGGCGACGTGGCCAACACCATTTCCGCCGGTGAGTTTTTCATGTTTGCCAGCAACCAGCCGCACGGCTATCGCAATGACGGAGCGGTCGCGGTGCGGTTTGTGCGCAATGTGGTGATTTGAAATGAATCAGAACGCAGACATCCTGATTATCGGCGGAGGCCTCAGCGGCACGATGCTGGCCGTGCAATTGCTGCGTCTGCCCGGCCAACGCCAGATCCTGATCATCGAGCCACGCGCTGAACTTGGGCGCGGTGAAGCTTACAGCGCGGTCGAACTGGGGCATACGCTCAACGGCAATGCGGCGCGCATGAGTGTCGACCCGGACAACCCCGATGATCTGACTCAATGGCTGACCGCGCACATTGCCGCTGGCGGCTGGCCGCAATCTGCCGAGCAGAACGTGCCGATCAGTGAGCTGTTCCCGCCACGTGGCTTGTTTGGCGTCTATGTGCAGCAGCGCCTGGCCGAAGCGCGGGTCGTTGGTGCGCAGCACGGTTCGACGGTCGAGCACATCTGCGCCGAAGTCGTCGATGTGCAAACCGATGCCGACTCTGTGCAACTGAGCTTGAGCAATGGGCAGACGCTGCGCGGTGCTCGCGCCGTGCTCGCCACGGGCATGTTCCCCGCCGCTCGCACGCCGCAGAAACAATCCAGCGGCCTGAATGCCGCAGCGCTTGATCCGTGGGATGTTGCGGCCATGCGCCAGCTCGATCCGCAATCGACCGTGCTGATCATCGGCTCCGGCCTGACCATGGTTGATGCGGTGGTTTCGCTGGAGCAGGCCGGGCATCGCGGGCCGATCGAAGTGTTTTCCCGTCACGGACTGTTGCCCCATGCGCGGCGTCAACCGCCGGCGTGGGTGGACTTCCTCGCCGAGGATCAGAGCATTCGCACGCCGCGACAGTTGTTGCGCGAGCTACGTCGGCATTGCCGCGAGGCGATCGCTCAGGGCATCGACTGGCAGGCGCCGCTGGACACGGTGCGGGCGCACATCGGACGGCTGTGGAGTCAGGCGACTGACGTGCAGCGTCGACAATTCGTACGCCATGTACGGCCGTGGTGGGAGAGCCATCATCACCGTTCGCCGCCGTTGAGTGCGGCATTGGTGGAGCGCTTGCACAACGAGGGGCGGTTGCGGATTCAGGCGGCGTCGTTCAAGGGGCTTGAGCCGGTGGCGGGCGAGGGTGTGAGTATTCGGATTCGGCGTCGGTGCGAAGCGGAAACCTGTGTGGTACAGGGGGCAGCGCTGATCAATTCCAGCGGCATCGAGTACGATTGGCGCCGCGTCGCGCGACCGCTGCCGCAGCAGTTGCTGGCGCGCGGGCTGGTGCGCCCAGGGCCGTTGGCGTTGGGGATTGCGGCGGCGGTGGACGGTGCGGTGCTGGACGCTGAAGGGCAGGCCGGCAGCCGATTGTTCGCGATGGGGCCACCGTTGCGCGGGATGTGGTGGGAGAGCACGGCGGTGACGGATGTGGCATTGCAGGCGAAGGCGTTGGCGGCGCGGCTGGTGGAATGAAAGCAGACCGGCTGCACAGATCCCTGTAGGAGTGAGCCTGATCGCGATAGCGGTGGGTCTGTCACCTCATTGCTGAAGGGGCTGACGCTATCGCGAGCAGGCTCACTCCTACAGTTGAACGGGGCAGCTCAGTCATCTCGGCAGTGCATTCATCAGCCAGCGCTGGCGAATCTGTTCCATTCGCCCATCGGCGCGCAAGGTTTCCAGTGCCTGCTGCCAGCGTTGCACCTGACCCGGATCGGTCTGCAGCGAAAAGGCAATGTAGGTGTCCTGTTTCATCAGCGGAATCTGATACTGCAAGCGTCCCGGTTCCATGCCTTGGGTGCGGGCCAGCGCGGCGGTGGAGAGTGTGTCGGAGACCACGAAATCGGTTCGGCCAAGGCTGAACAGCCGCATCATCTGTTCCGGGGTTTCGACGCCGTCGAGGTTCTTCAGGTTCTGCTGTTGCAGGTAGCTGTAGATCAGCCATTTGCGCGGCACGCTGATACGACCGGCCTGATCCGCCTGCTGCAGGGTTTTTACCGGCGGCTGGTTGTTGGCATGGGCATACAGCGCGGTTTCGACTTCAATCAGCGGCCCGACCCATTGATAGCGGTCATCGCGCTCGTCGGTACGCAGGACGGTGAAGACGCCGGTGTTGGGTGTTTCGCTGGCGGTGCGCAGGGCGCGCAGCAACGGCACTTGTTGCAGATCGATCCGGTCGCCGGTCTGTTCGGCCAGCGCGCGCACCACATCCACGCCGTAGCCCACCAGTTGATCGCCTTGCTGGAAATGCAGGGGCGGGTGGTTGTCGGTGAGCAGTTGCAGATCGGCCGCATCGGCCGCCAGGGCCAGGAGTGACAGCAGACACGCGGCAATCCGTTTCATGAATCGTCCCTGAAAAATTGATCGCGAAGCTTAGTACGGGCCGGTGGTGGCTGTCGTGAGGAATGTACGGGGCTTTTGTGTCAGAAACAAAGGCTGATTGGCAGCATCGGAATGACCTCAAAACAATTGTGGGAGCGGGCTTGCTCGCGAAAGGGGTGTGTCAGGCAACATTGTTGTTGACTGACACGGCCTCTTCGCGAGCAAGCCCGCTCCCACATTGGCTGATGCGGCGGCTGAAGAGTTACGCCACCACGCGATAGCACGGCACATACGCCGCGCCGCCCGGCAGTTTCATCCGATGCTGGGCGACGAAGGCTTTGAGCAGCGCGTCGAGCGGTTGCATGATCGCCGCGTCACCACGGATCTGGTACGGCCCGTGTTCTTCGATCAAGCGGATGCCCTTGTCCTTGACGTTGCCGGCGACGATCCCCGAGAACGCGCGGCGCAGGTTGGCCGCCAGTTCGTGGGGCGGCTGGTCGCGGTGCAGTTTCAGATTGGCCATGTTCTCGTGGGTCGGATCGAACGGACGCTGGAAACTCTCGTCAATCTTCAGCAGCCAGTTGAAGTGGAACGCGTCGTTACGCTCGCGGCGGAACTGCTTCACCGCTTTGAGACCCGCCGTCATCTGCCGGGCGACCTCGGCCGGGTCGTCGATGATGATCTGATAGTGCTGCTTCGCTGCATCGCCGAGGGTGGCGGTGACGAACGCGTCGAGTTGTTCAAGATACGGCGCGGCATGTTTCGGCCCGGTCAGGATCACCGGGAACGGCAGGCCGGCGTTGTCCGGGTGCATCAGGATGCCCAGCAGGTACAGGAACTCTTCGGCGGTGCCGGCGCCGCCCGGGAAGATGATGATGCCGTGGCCGACACGCACGAATGCTTCCAGACGTTTTTCGATGTCCGGCAGGATCACCAGCTCATTGACGATCGGGTTCGGCGCTTCGGCGGCGATGATCCCCGGCTCGGTCAGGCCGAGGTAGCGACCGCCGTGGATGCGCTGTTTGGCGTGGGCGATGGTCGCGCCCTTCATCGGGCCTTTCATCACGCCGGGGCCGCAACCGGTGCAGATGTCGAGGCTGCGCAGGCCCAGTTCGTGGCCGACTTTCTTGGTGTATTTGTATTCTTCGGTGTTGATCGAGTGACCGCCCCAGCACACGACGATTTTCGGCTCGACGCCCGGACGCAGGGTGCGCGCGTTGCGCAGCAGGTGGAACACGTAGTCGCTGATGCCTTGTGAGGAGCTGAGGTCGATGCGTTGGCTGTCGAGTTCGTTTTCGGTGTAGACGATGTCACGCAGGGCGCTGAACAGCATCTCGCGGGTGCTGGCGATCATTTCGCCGTCGACGAACGCGTCGGCCGGGGCGTTCAGCAGTTCGAGGCGCACGCCGCGATCCTGCTGGTGAATGCGGATTTCGAAGTCCTTGTAGGCTTCGAGGATAGTCTTGGCGTTGTCGACATGCGCGCCGGTATTGAGGATGGCCAGGGCGCACTGGCGGAAGAGGGTGTAGGTGCTGCCGGATCCGGCTTCGCTCAGTTGCTGAACTTCACGTTGAGAAAGGGTTTCCAGGCTGCCTTTCGGGCTGACCGAGGCATTGATTACGTGTCGTTGGGTCATGCAATGATCCTTAAAACGATGTCATTCCAGTGGCAGGCGAATGGCATCCGAATAGTGTGTATCCATGAATGAAGATGGCACGATCTGCGCTGTACCGCCATGTCCCCCGTTGGACGCTGAAAAGATGAAAAGGGCCCCCAGCATAGCTAAATCCCCGATAGAGGCGATAATGCGCCGGCGAGTTTTTTCCGTTGCCCTTTTTATCGCTCAAGGAAGTCATGCCCGATGTTCGAGATCCAGCCGATGGACCCAGCAACGTTTCGCCAGCAGACCCGCCGCAGCACGCTGATCATTGCCGTGCTGTTTCTGGTGTTGGCGATGGTGCTTTCGACGGCGGCGGTGGCGCTGTTCGGCGAACCCGGCGGCGACAATCTGCGCTTCAATGTCGGCGGGGTGTTCGTCGCGTTCCTGCTGACGGCGGCGCTGATGCGCGGGCAGTTCTGGCATCAGACCTGGATGGCCCCGGCGGTCTATAGCTGGCGGCTCAAGCGCAGCCTGATGAGCGTGACCAACGTGATGCATCAGGTGACGGCGGCGGTGGAACAGAACGATCCGACCGCGATGAAGGTGCTGCGCTTCTATCATCTGGGGCTGACCCAGATGCACGAACTGGACGGTAACTCCAGCGATCATGCGCAATTACATCGGGAAGTCGAAGCGCACAAGGAGCGGATGCAGGCGCTGGGTCTGGAGATCGACCAGAAGCGCCTGGATCCGGCCTGGCTGCAAGCCTTGAAACCCTCCACGCGTTAAAACGGGATGCGGCTGGCGCGGCGCAGTTTCCACGCACGGGCCAGGCGCCCGTAGACCAGCAGGTTGATCACCAGCACCACGCTGCCCAGCGCCAACTGGATCTGCGGCGTCAGCCCGGCGGGGTAGATGATCGGCCAGACGTAGTGCTCGATGAAGCCGCCGGCGTATTCGGTCTGCCCGGCGGCGTGGCGCATCAGGTTTTCCCAGTAGGTCAGCGGACAGGTCAGGTGCAACACTTCGACCGCCACGCCCCACGCGGCCGCCGGCAGGTGCAGCCACATCAAGCGTGGCCACTTGAGTACCAGCAGCCCGCCGAACAGCACGAACAGAATGAAGCACAGATGAAACAGCACCAGCCCGTCGGCT
Organism: Pseudomonas sp. MWU12-2020; assembly: GCF_023100605.1. Lineage (NCBI taxonomy): Bacteria > Pseudomonadati > Pseudomonadota > Gammaproteobacteria > Pseudomonadales > Pseudomonadaceae > Pseudomonas > Pseudomonas sp. MWU12-2020. The sequence continues at coordinate 461,228 of NZ_JALMEX010000001.1, read as the reverse complement.
GCGATTCGGTACAGCATGTCGTCTCCCTGACGCGGTTGTGAAGGCTCCCATGCTACGCCGACAGTCGCACCGGGGCGCGGCGATTTAGCGCAAGTGCGCAAGATTGTTCAAGCCGCGACAGGGCATTTGCTGGCAGAGTCTGCGACCGTTTCCTCGATTGAAGAGCGTTATGTCTGACTCACTTATGCCGCGCAGTGCGTTTCTTCGCGGCGCTGCGGCGATCATGCCGTTATCACTGGCGACGGCGCCGTGGGGGCTGCTGGCCGGCTCCATGGCGATCGAAGCCAATCTCACGCCGTTACAGGGGCAGGGCCTGTCGAGCATCGTGTTCGCGGGGGCCGCGCAACTGGTGGCGATCGGCATGCTCAAGGGCGGTGCCGGAATTTTCTCGATTCTGTTGACCACGCTGCTGCTGACCTCGCAACACTTGCTGTACGGGATGAGCATGCGCTCGGTGATTTCGCCGCTGCCCGGACGCTGGCGCATCGGCCTGGGCTTTTTGCTCACCGATGAGCTGTTCGCCCTGACCAGCCAGCATGACCGTCAGCAGTTCAATCGCTGGTACGCATTGGGCGTCGGCCTGACGTTCTATATCGCCTGGAACCTCTTCACCCTGGCCGGCATCGTCCTGGGCAGCAGCATTCCGGGGCTTGAGCACCTGGGGCTGGACTTCTCGATTGCCGCCACCTTCATCGCGTTGATCACCCCGGTGGTGCGTAACGTGCCGACCGTGGTGTGCGTGGCCGTGTCTTTGTTCTGCTCGGTGTTGTTCAGCTATTGGCAGTGGGGCTCGGCGCTGGTGTTGTCAGGGCTGGCCGGGATGACCGCAGGATTTGTCTGCAACAAGCTGTATCTGGGGCGCACATGATGGTCTGGGCAGTGATTTTCGGCATGGGGATTCTGGTGTTCCTCAACCGATACGTGTTTCTCGAACCGCGCCTGCCGGTACGTTTGAGCAGTAATGCTCGGCAGTTTCTCGGGTTTGCCGTACCGGGCATGCTCACGGCGATTTGCGGGCCGATCGTGTTCATGCCGGACAAACAGCTGAATTTGCAGTGGGATAACCCGTATTTGCTTAGTTCATTAGTGGCAGTAGGTTTGGTTATCTATACCCGTAATACCTTGCTGAGCATGCTATTGAGCATGGCGTTCTTCTTTTTGCTGCGCTGGTGGCTGTAAGTTGGACGGGTAAAATTGTTCTACGCTTTAGGATATACAGTCTTTTTATACAAGCGGGGGTGCGCATGACGACCGAGCAAGAACGTCCGGATGAAGACGAAGATGTCGATGAGCCGAGCGAAGAAGAGATCGAGCGTGAAAAACGCAAAGAACAAACGTGGAAGCACGATGATGGCAAAGAGCTGTCATGGCCTGATCTGAAGCCTTGATCGATCAGATACGAAAAAGCCCCGCCAGTGCGGGGTTTTTCTTGGGTTCAAAGATCTTCCAACTGCGTGAAATCGGGGTGTGCAGCCCGATATCCCAGGGTTTTGTCGATCCAGGCATTGAGCTCGTTGACCATCACCGGCGGATGGCCGGGATAATTTTTGAGGGTGGTGCGCAAGATACGTTCAATGTCGGGAACTGAGCGCAGGTTTCGGGTCTTGATGTAGTGGCCGATAAAACAGTCGAGTTGAAAGCGTTCTGTCATGGACAGATAGATACACTCCAGGCCGTTGGCCTGTTTGATTGCAAAATCGTCGCGCAACTTAGTTCTCTGCAAGGCTTGTAAAAGTTGTAGGGGATTCCTGGTTTTTTGTTGACTCTTTGGTCAACTGGTATGCCAAACGGAAATGCGGCGCGCATGCTATCCGTAGTGCTACAAAATGTATCTAAGCTGATTGAAGAGTCAGACAAGCGGTTGGTTTTAATCAAACGACTGCTTCAATTGATGTATCGATATTGAAACATTAAGTGTAAAGAAACAGTTTCACTTGCATGGTGACGCAGGTCATGTGTAGGCACCGCCGAAGGTTTCGACCGTTGCAACATTGAATACACGTGCCATGGCGACCATTATTTAGGGCCGCGCTTCAATCAGTTCGGCACCCTGATTGCGTGGGTTGCCCACCGCTTTGCTGACTTTGTGCCACAGAAACGTTTCGCTGTTTTCACCTTCGAACAGCAACATCTGTTCGGCGCGCTCGACGGGCGTGGCCGGGTCCAGCCATTCTCGGGCGAGCTCGGCGCAGAGTACGATCGGACGCCGATCGTGAATATCGAGCAGGCCACCGGCACTGTCGGCGGTGATGATCACAAAACCATCGTCCTCCCGCGCTGGTGCATCGGGTGTCGGCAGTTGACCGATGGCAGCGCAGAAAATCGGCCCATTATCCGCTCGTCGAATCAGCCACGGCTGGCGGAGTTTTTCTTCGGTATCGACCCATTCGAACCAGTTGTCGATCGGCACAATCAGTCGATGGCGCCAGATCGCGCGGAAGAACGGGCCGTGGGCAACTTTCTCCACCCGCGCATTGATCGGCGCGGCGCGATCCTTCGCCCAATGCGGGCGCCAGCCCCAGCGCAGGTTGTCGGCATACAGGCGTCGATCATGTTGATGGAGGACGGCGAGGGCGGTGGTCGGCGCGGCGTTGTATCGCGCCAGCGGCGCATCGCCGACATGATTGATCAGCGCATCGGGAATGCTCAGCACCGCGACAAAGTCGTGAATGCCACGGTACTGCGAGAGTCTTCCGCACATGCGCTGAATCTCCGGTTGGACGCTTTCAGCTTAGTTGGCTGCGGCCAATCAATCCTGCGCCTCCTGACCGGTGAACGTATCGCGCCAGGCGAGCCAGCGGCGTTCAAGCATGGCGAGCAGGCCGTCGCTGAGTTTGCCGAGCAGGGCGAGCACGATGATCGCCGCCAGCACGATGTCCGGTCGCGAGGTTTCGCGGCCGTCGCTGAGCAGATAACCCAGGCCCTTGGTCGCGGCGATCAGCTCGGCGGCCACCAGAAACATCCACGCCAGACTCATGCCGCTGCGCAGCCCGGTGAACAGGCCGGGCAGGGCGGCGGGCAGCAGAATCCGCCGCACCAGTTGCCAGCGGCTGAAACCATAGATATGCCCGACCTCGACCAGTTTGCGATCGATGTTGCGAATCGCCGCGACCACGTTGACGTACACCGGAAAAAACGCGCCGATGGCGATCAGCACGATTTTCGAGGTTTCGTCGATGCCCAGCCACAGCAGCAACAGCGGCACCCAGGCCAGGCTCGGAATCGAACGCAGGGCGGCGAACGTCGGTTCCAGATACGCCTCGGCCTCACGGCTCAGGCCGACCCAGGCGGCAAATACCAGCGCGAGACTGGCGCCAATCGCAAATCCCAGCAACACGCGTATCAGGCTGGCGCCGATGTGTTTCCACAGTGCGCCTTCGGCGAGGTCGGTGAGGGTCAGGGCAATCTCGCTCGGGGCGGGCATCTGATAGGACGGTAGCCAGCCGATGCGCACGATGAATTCCAGGGCGAACACGATCAGCAGCGGCAGGGCCAGACCCTTCAGGCGCCGGCGCCATGTCGGGTGGAAAGGAGGGCGGGGCCTCGACAAGCTGCGAGGCGCGGGCAGTTCGTTACTGCGAGTGGTCATACGTTGGCTCCACTCACAGCCCATCCGCAACTGGCGCGGATGGGCTGTGAGTCTGGTCGATTACTGGCGGGCGACGGCTTGTTGCACACCGCTGTCGAGCAACTGATCGATGACTTGATCGACATTCACCCCGCGCCGCACCAGTTCCTCAGAGACCAGAATCGGTGCGGCCGCCTTCGAGGCCTGCACGTCGTTGGCGGTCAGTTGCGGGCTGCTCAGGTCAGTGCGCGACAGTTGCAGTTTGGCCACGTCCAGCGGCAAACCGGACTCTTTGGCGAGCAGGGCGGCGAACTCTTCGGGATTTTTCAGCGCCCATTCGCGCGCCTGCTCGTAGGCTTTGATCACCGTGTCGATGGTTTGCGGATGCTCCTTGGCGTACTGCTCGGTGACGCTGACCACGCCGTAGCTGTTGAACGCCGGATTGCGATACAGCAGACGCGAACCGGCCTGCACTTGACTGGCGGCCATGTGCGGGTCGAGCCCGGCCCAGGCGTCGACATCGCCTTTTTCTAGCGCGGTGCGGCCGTCCGGATGTTGCAGGTGCACCAGTTCGACGTCGTCTTTCTTCAGCCCGGCCTGTTGCAGGCTGCGCAAAGTGAACAGGTACGGATCGGTGCCTTTGGTGGCGGCGATTTTCTTGCCCTTGAGATCGGCGACGCTCTGGTACGGCGAATCCTTGCGCACCACCAATGCGGTCCATTCGGCGCGGCTGTAGACGTAGACCGATTTGATCGGGCTACCGTTGGCCCGGCTCAGCACAGCGGCAAGGCTGGCGCTGGAGGCGAAATCGACGCCACCACTGTTCAGATATTCCAGCGAACGGTTACTGCCCTGGCTCAGCACCCAACTGACTTTGGTCTGTGGCAGAGCCTTTTCGAGAAAGCCGAAATGCTTGAGCACCAGACTCACGGGGGAGTAGTAGGCGTAATCCAGATGCACCTCGGCGGGAGGGGCTTCGGTGGCGTGGGCCAGAGGTTGCAGGCTCAATGCCATGGCGCTGGCGACCAGCAGCGTTTTGAGGCGGGCAAACGGTAAGAACGATGTCATGGGGGGCGCTCCGGCGAAGGCACTGTTTTTTATGTCCAAAAATATATTTTTATCGGCTGCGTCCTGCATGAATGGAATATTGCAGGCTCTGTGCCATGTGCGTTTTGGCTAATGTTTACGGGGTTTTCACCCGTTTTGGCGCCTTTCAACTGTTGCTTGGGCAACACTGTGGTATCGCACTGTTGCGCAGCGGACAGTGAGCATTCGCAGCAATGAGCTTATGCATTAATCGAATTTAAAATTGGTTTATCAAGAGCGTTATGGTCTATGAAAAATCCCGTCGCAGGACCTCCCATGAAGCTCTCCCGTTTGCTCCGCAGTACACTGATGATTGCCCTGTTCGCCGTACCGCTTGCCTACGCCGCCGAGCCGGTGGTACTGCATGTCGGTGATCAGAACTACTACAACATCCGCGCCTCGGTGGAAGCCTCGGGCGTGTTGAAGGACGCGCCTTATACCGTTGACTGGAAGCACTTCCAGGCCGCTGCGCCATTGGCCGAGGCGTTGCAGACCGGCTCGCTGGATCTGGGTTTTCTGGGCGATTCGGGTTTCCTGTTTCTCGCCGCCAAACAGGCGCCGGTAAAACTGATCGGAGTGTCGCGACAAAACCCGGACACCATCGCGTTACTGGTGCCGAAAGATTCGCCGGTGAAAACCATTGCTGATCTGAAGGGCAAGAAAGTCGCCTACTGGCCCGGCGCCTGGAGTCAGCAGTTGACCTTGCGTGCCCTGGAGCAGGGCGGTCTGCCGGAAAATTACGTCGATTTCGTCAAGCTGATGCCGATCGATGCGGCGGCTGCGTTGCCGCAGGGCAGCATTGATGCCTTCCCGGTGTGGGAACCGTACATCTCCCAGCAAATCGTGTTCTCCGGGGCGCGGCCGATTCTCACCGCGAAAAACCTGATGCCAGGCCTCAGCGCGATTGCCGCGTCGGCGCCTTCGATCGACAGCAAACGCGCAGCGATCGCCGATTTTCTCGGACGTTTGAAGCGCGCTCGAGCCTGGGTCGACAGCCATACCGACGAATACGCAGACTTGTGGGCGAAGAAGGCCAACCTCGATCAGGAAGTCTCGCGACACTGGTTGCGCCAGGCGCACATGACCGTCGGGCCGGTGGATCAACAGGCGGCAGCAGACCTGCAGGGCACCGCGGACTTCCTGTTCAAGGTCAAGGCACTGCCGGCGCCGCTGGCTACCACCGGGGTCATCGATACCTCGTTTCAGCGGGCATTGGCCGACTGAGCGAGCGCCGTCACCAAAGCCTGTGTACCCTATCCAGACTTGGCTCGCGAGGCCGGGTGCAGGGATGGATCAGGGCGAGGGGGTTTTGCCAGTCGACAACAGGGCCGCAAGGGTCAGGCGCAAGGCAAAACATGAAATACGCGTTCAAACTTATCTGTGCAGCGGCCATCGCGTTTGGGTTGGCCGGCTGCATTGCCGCGCCCATCGAGATGACCGCACAAACCGAAACCCGGCTCAAGGCCCAGGCACCGGTGCGCTTTCTGCTGACCTTCGATGACGGCCCTAGCGCTTCGAGTTTCTGGAACCCTTCGGCGACAGTCCTCGATAGCCTGAAGGTCAACCCGGTGCAACCGGACATCAAAGCGGTGTTCTTCGTCCAGACCCGCGCCCCCCGCGCCGGCAACAGTGAGATTGGTCGCGGGATCATGCGGCGCGAGCACGCCGAAGGGCACATCCTCGGATTCCACACCGCCACCCATTGGCACACCAATCATCGCTCGCTCGATCCGCAAGAGCTGGAGCAGTCGTTGAGCAACGGCACGGCGGATATCGCCGCGATTACTGGAGCTGCGCCGATCCTGCTGCGCCCGCCATTCTGGAATTACGACAAGCGCACCTTCGCCGCCTATCAACAGCACGGCCTGCATGTATTGCTGACCGATTTGAGCGCCAACGACGGCAAGATCTGGGGCTTCAATGCCAGCCCCCGACGTCGGGCGAACATGCTGCGCCAGCTATCGGAAGTCCGCGAGCGCATTGCCCTCGGCGAATTCCCTACCGTGGACGGGGTGATTCCGGTGGTGGTGACCTTTCATGACCTCAACCGCTACACCGCGCGGCATACCCGCGAATACCTGCAGATCCTGCTCGACAGTGCCGCCGCCACGGGCGTGAGACTGGCGGACAAACCGTTCTACGATGATCGCGCGGCGCTGCAGAAAGCGGCGTTGGCGCGCACGGTTCAGCAAAGTTCGGATGCGGTGCAATTGCCGGGGATGTGGAACTGGATCTGGGATCATGACGCGCACTGAGACCGCGCTGAAAATGTGATCGGGTTGGCACTTGCCGGGGCGGCAGATTATTGATCGCTCATCTATGCTGAATCGGTCGACCGACTCATCGCCTGCGAGGCGTGCGCTCATGCTAGCCATTGCCGACATCTGCCGGATTGTCGAATCCGGCTTTCCGTCGCTTGAATGCGAATGCACACAAGTGGAGCAGGGACTGCTGCGGATCAAGGTCTACGAGCCTGACTCCGGTCGAGTCGAGTTGTTGCTCAATGGCGTGTCGCCGGAACATCTGGTGACGATCCGCGATATTTCCAACTTCATTGGTGAATTGCGCACGGAAATGAGCGCCGGGCGCCGGGCATTCGCCGGTTGAAACCTCACAAGCGCCGCTGAAACGCCTGCACGATGCGCAACGTCGCGTCGCTGGTGGGCAGATTCTGCACCGCGTCCAGCGGATGCCAGATGCACTCGGTGATCTCGTTTTGCGGGCGCAACTGCTCAAGGTCGGGCACTGAGGCCTCGTAGACATGATGCTGCGTGCTGCCACTGCGCAGTTCCATCAGATACAACATTTGCTCGGCCTTCAGCGCCGTTTCTTCCTGCAACTCGCGCATCGCCGCTGCGGCCTTGGTTTCCCCAGGCTCGACCTTGCCGCCGGGCAATGTCCAGCGGCAGTGGGGTTTGCGCACCAGGAGAACGTGTCGTTCTTGCTCGCAAATGACGGTTGCGCGTACTTTCATCTGTTACCTGTTCACTGCTTGTCACATTAATGAAACAAAACTGCAATATTCGAGCCGGGCCCCGGTTTATAGGTTCCCTCGGGTTTTTTGAGCGTTTGGCGTGGTTGAAAGTGCCAGCGATTTGGCACATCGCTGGCTGTGAAGTAACGGCCCGTGGCGGTTTGCAGCCAGGGCGTGCGGCTTGCATCGTTTGGTAGCAGAGAAGAAGCAATGGCCTATGCCGCTGCGTTGCCGGGTTACAGACAACGCTCGGCGCGGGCGCGAAGTCACACCGCGAGTTGATGCAAATGTAACGAAAGAGCCCCGGTACTTGCCGGGGCTCTTGTTGAGGGCAAGGTCGGTATCAGTGAACTTTGGTTCTGCTGATGGAGCGGGTCTTCACTTCCTTGGCATATGACTGCAATCGTTCTTCATCACTCTGCAGCACCTCGCAAGACCTCAGGACCGCCTGGGCATCCGCTTCATTGCCATTCTTGCGCAGCTGTTCGGCAATGCGTTTGAGGTCGACCGCCGACCATCTCAGATCCGATGCAACGGCTTGCAGGTCGCGCTGAAGTTCGTGTTCGTATTCATTGAGCCGCATGATCACCTCCGGAACATTCTCGGTAGAACAGAGTAGCCGCATTTGCGGGCGATGTTTTACAGCTCGTCTGTCACCCGGCGGAACGTGTGTAAATATTTGTCCAATTTCCCGTATGGGCGTGGTCCGCTGTGGATGTACACCCGGTTACACGTTACATTCGCTTTTTTTCAGATCAGGGAAACACCATGCGGATATGGATCGGGATTTTGGCGTTGGCATTACTGGCAGGGTGCTCATTGCCAGCGTCGCTGGTACCGGGTGAGCCAAATCTCAGCAAGACCACCACCAAGGCGCCTAAAGACTATGCCGCGTGCTTGTTGCCGTTGTGGCAGCAGGACATTCCGAAGACCACGCAGACCTCCATTTCCAATGGCTACCGGATCAAGGCGCCGAGCCTCGTCACCGCTGACGAGATTCTCGACATCATCAAATACAAGGACGGCAGCCGGGTCTCGTTGTATCAGGGGCCGCCATGGGCCAAGTCCGGGTCATTGCGCAAATCGGTGCGTGACTGCCTCTGACGCAGCGCTTCAGTTTTAGCAGCCAGCCGCAAAAAAAGCAGAAACCGTATCGTCGGTTTCTGCTTTTTTTTGCTTTTCACGCAGGCCGCGATGCTGCGCCCCCAGGCTATGAGCAAAACTCATGGCCCCATGATTTTTAATGGTTACAGCCCGCACCAGCCCCGGTGTTAAAAAATCGCAAACACAGCTCATCAATAACAACCAGAGAGCGTTTGCAGCCATGTCCCATTTTCCCCGACGCACCTCCCCACGCCCGTTATTGAGCGCACCGGCCATTCGGCCCGTGTGAGCTATCGAACATCCCTCGTATCGCACAAGAGTAATGACTGATGAAAGAACTCGACCTGTACATCGGTGAAGGTTTCGAAGGCCCGGGCGTGAACGCCGCACACATCAATATCCTGATCGGACCGCGCAACGGCCCGGCCGGGCAGGCGTTCGCCAACAGCCTGGCGTCGCCAAGTCAGGGCCATTGCCCGTTCATGGTGATCGCCCAGCCGAACATTCCGGTCAAGCCGATGACCCTGTATGTGAACAAGGCCGCAATCAGCAGTGACCTGCACGGCAACGCCACCTGGGGCGCATCGCAGGCCGGGATCGCCAAAGCCGTGCTCGAAGCACTGCTCGACGGCACCTTGCCGCCGGAAGCCGAAGACGAGTGGGCCATCGTTACCGCCAACTGGGTCAATCCGGCCTGCGACGACCTCGATACGGTGTACCTGAACAACTACAACGCCTGCCGCACCGCAATCCGCGCCGCCCTCACCGGCAAGCCGGAAACCGCGCAACTGGCCGATGTGGTCAACCACATCAGCAACCCTTTCTACACGCCAAAAGCCTGAGGTCCGCGCCATGCAATACATCCGTTTGGGCAACTCCGGCCTGCAAGTTTCCCGCCTGTGCCTGGGCACCATGAACATGGGCACCCCGGACTGGAAACCGTGGATCTTCAACGAAAAACAGAGCGAGCCGATCGTCGCTCACGCGCTGGACAACGGCGTGAATTTCATCGACCTGGCGGACTTCTATTCTGCCGGCGTCGGCGAGGAAGTGGTGGGGCGCATCGTCAAGCGTCTGGCCCGTCGCGAAGACCTGGTGATCACCACCAAGGTCGGCTATGGCACCCGCAGCGGGATCAATGCCAGCGGCCATTCGCGCAAACACATCATGGACAGCATCGATGCCTCGCTGAAGCGTCTGGACATGGATTACGTCGACGTGTTCATGCTGCATTACTTCGACGTGAACACCCCGGTCGAGGAAACCATGTCGGCATTGAACGATATCGTGCGCTCCGGCAAGGCCCGCTACATCGGCGTGTCGACCATGCTCACCGGGCAACTGGCGAAGATCCTCATGGCCTGCGAGCGCAATGGCTGGGTCAAGCCGATCAACATGCAGCTGCAACTGAACTGTGCCTATCGCGAAGAAGAGCGCGAGATGATTCCGTTCTGTCGCGATCAGGGCATCGGCGTCTCGGTGTTCAGTCCGCTGGCGCGCGGCCTGCTGACCGGCGACGTGCAGTCGACCCGCAACCAGACCGACTTCTTCACCCAGCAGATGTACAGCGACGAAGCCTCGTTCGAAATCGCGCATTCGGTACAACGCGTGGCCCGCGCCCGTGGCGTGTCGAACGCGCAGATCGCCCAGGCGTGGGTGGCCAACCATCCGGGGGTGGATTGCATGCTGGTCGGCGCGGACACCACGGCGCAGTTCGACAGTGCCCTGGCAGCGCTGGAAACCAGACTCGACGCTGATGAATTGCATGAACTGGAGCGCAATTACACCCCGTGCGACGTGATCAACGATTACACCGCCGGCAAACGCATCCTGCGCACCGCGCGTCCGGGGCTGGAGCGCTTCACTTTGCAGGGAGCGGTGGCATGAGCGATCTGATCCGTCACGGCCACTTCATCGACGGCCAGTGGGGGCAGGGCGGCGCGACCTATGCGGTGCGCAACCCGGCCAATGGCGAACTGATTGCCGAGGTGCAAAAGGATGGCGCCGAAGTAACCAACCTGGCCATCGATGCGGCCAATCGTGCGCTGCCGGCGTGGCGCAAGCTCACCGCCAAGGAACGCAGCCAGCGCCTGAAACGCTGGAGCGATCTGATGCTCGCCAACCAGAAGGAACTTGCGACGCTGCTCAGTCGCGAGCAGGGCAAACCGCTGGCCGAGGCCATGGGTGAAGTGGTCTATGCCGCGAGTTTCCTCGAGTGGTTCGGCGAGGAAGCCAAGCGTGCCTATGGCGACGTGATCCCCAGCCACAAGGCCGATGCGCGGATCATCGTGGTCAAGGAAGCGATTGGCGTGGTCGCCGCGATCACCCCGTGGAACTTCCCGTTGGCGATGGTCACCCGCAAGGTCGGCCCGGCGTTGGCGGCCGGTTGCACGATGATTCTCAAACCGTCCGAGGAGACGCCATTGTCGGCGTTCGCCCTGGCGGTGTTGGCGGAACAGGCGGGTATTCCGGCAGGCGTGTTCAACATCGTTTCCGGCGATGCCGTGGCGATTGGCGGTGCGCTGCAAGCGTCGAGCATCGTGCGCAAACTGTCGTTCACCGGCTCGACCCGCACCGGCAAACTGCTGATGCGCCAGGCTGCCGACACCCTGAAAAAAGTCTCGCTGGAACTGGGTGGCAACGCGCCGTTCATCGTCTTCGACGATGCCGATCTGGACGCGGCAGTCAAAGGCGCGATGGCCTCGAAATTCCGCAACACCGGGCAGACCTGCGTGTGCGTGAATCGCTTCTTCATTCAGGACAGCGTCTACGAAGCCTTCACCGGCAAGCTTGCCGAAGCGGTTGTGGCGATGCGCGTCGGCAGTGCGCTGGACGGTGAAACCGAGCAAGGCCCGCTGATCAACACCGCCGCATTGGCCAAGGTCGAAAGCCATGTCAGCGATGCCCTTGAGAAGGGCGCCACGCTACTGTGTGGCGGTCGTCGTCACGCACTTGGCGGCACCTTTTATGAGCCGACCATCCTCACCGAAGTCAACGGCGACATGCTGATCGCCCAGGACGAAACCTTCGGCCCGGTGGCTGCGTGTTTCCGCTTCAAGGATGAAGCCGAAGTGCTGGCGCGGGCCAACGACACGCCGTTCGGTTTGTCGGCGTACTTCTACAGCCGCGACATCGGCCGGGTCTGGCGCATGGCCGAAGGGCTGGAAGCCGGCATGGTCGGGATCAACGAAGGGATCATTTCCACGGAAGTCGCGCCATTCGGTGGCATCAAGGAATCGGGCCTGGGTCGCGAGGGTTCGAAGTACGGTCTGGATGACTATCTGGAGATCAAATACCTGTTGATGGGTGGTCTCTGACCCCCACCGAGATCTCCATGTGGGAGCGGGCTTGCTCGCGAAAGCGTTGTATCAGTTGGAGCAAATGGTGACTGACACACCGCATTCGCGAGCAAGCCCGCTCCCACATAAACCAAGCAAGAGCTCTGCGTTTCTCCGTCAATAACAACAATTGGAGACGAACATGTCCGCTCAACCGGTAAAAATCGACGACCTGCCCATCGGCCGGTTTCACCTCAAGATCGCCGGACTGACCTTCGGCGCACACTTCACCGACGGCTACATCCTCGGCCTGATCGGTATCGCCTTCACCTTGCTCAGCCCGCAGATGCACCTGGATGCGTTCTGGCAGGGATTGATCGGCGCATCGGCGTTGATCGGGCTGTTTCTCGGCAGTCTGTTTTTCGGCTGGATCTCGGATAAGGTCGGCCGGCAGAAGATTTTCCTGGTCAGCTTCGTGCTGATCACCATTGCCTCGGTGATGCAGTTCTACGTCGAAAGCGCGATGAGCCTGTTCCTTTGCCGGGTGCTGATCGGCATTGGCCTGGGCGGCGATTTCAGCGTCGGTCACGCGATGCTGGCGGAGTTCTCGCCGAAGAAACATCGCGGCGTGTTGCTCGGTTCGTTCAGCGTGATCTGGACCTTCGGTTATGTCGCCGCTACATTCGTGGGGACGGCCATGCTCAGCCTTGGCGACGATGCCTGGCGCTGGATGCTTGCTTCGTCGGCAATCCCGGCGGCGCTGATTCTGATCGCCCGCATCGGCACCCCGGAATCGCCGCGCTGGCTGGTCAATCAGGGGCGCATCGCCGAGGCGCGGGCGATCGTCAAAAAGCATCTGGGTGACAATGTCGAACTGGATGAAACCCGCACCACGGAAACCCGTTCCGGCTATGCGGTGCTGTTCAGCCGCGAGTACCGCAAGCGCACGGCGTTCAACTGCCTGTTCTTCGTCTGCATCGTGATGCCGTACTTTGCGATCTACACCTTTTTGCCGTCGATCCTGCAGAAGATGGGGCTGGCCGAAGGCTTCGGCACCGAACTGATGTTGAACATGCTGCTGATCCTCGGCGCGTTGATCGGCATCTGGTGCACGATCAGGTTCAGCCGTCGCGGCTTCCTGATCAACTCGTTCATCATCCTCGCGGTGGCGCTGTTTCTGCTGGCGGTGTTGCCGGGCAGTGCAGCGTGGCTGATGGTGCTGGTGTTCGGCGTGTTTACCCTGGTGCTGTCGGCAGTGAGCAATCTGGTCGGGGTGTTCCCGGCCGAGAGCTTCCCCACCGAAGTGCGCGCCAGCGGCATTGGTCTGGCGACGGCGGTCAGTCGTCTGGGCTCGGCGATCAGCACCTTTCTGTTGCCGGTGAGTGTGGCGGGCATCGGCCTCAGTCCGACCATGGGCATTCTTGCGGCGATCCTGGCGATTGGCGCATGGCTGTCGTGGGCGTGGGCGCCGGAGACCAAGTCGCTGACGTTGAGTCAGGCGTGCAAGGCGCAGAGTCCGGTGGAGGGGAGTTCGATTGCGGTGAGTAAAGTCGCCCCGATCTAACGGCGTGCCATCGAACCCTGTAGGAGCTGCCGCAGGCTGCGATCTTTGATTTTGCTTTTGAAGATCAAAAGATCGCAGCCTGCGGCAGCTCCTACATGTCAGGGATTGCTCACCAGACTCAGCCACTCGGTAAACAGCTTCACCTTCGACAAACCCTGCTTGTCATTCGCCACATCCAGCCAATAACCATAAGGGCCGATCACTTCAATCGGGGTGATCGGCAGCAGGCTGCCGTTGGCCAGTTCCTTTTCGATCATCTGCCGGTCGATCACGGCCAGACCACCGCCGGCCAGTGCGGTGTGGATCACCTGATCCAGGGTGCTGAACTCCAGGCCTTGTCCGGCATCGACATCATCGCGGCCCATGGCCGCCAGCCAGTTCTCCCAGACCTGCAAACGCTTGCCGTCGTGCAGGATGTGCAGCAGTGGAAATTGCCGCAGATCCGGCGGCTGAGCGCCGTTGAACAACTCCGGGCTGGCGACGGCGATGTGCCGTTCCATCACCAGTAACTGGCTGGCGCACTGGGGGGACGCCGCGAGGCCGAAACGGATGTGGCAATCGATCTCGGCGAGGCTGTCGTGGCTGGCCTGATTGGTCACGCTGAGGCTGATGTCCGGGTAGCGCTGGCAGAAGGCGCGCAGGTGCGGCGACAGCCAGCGCGTGGCCCAGGTCGGTGGCGCCAGGACACGCAGGCGCTGACGCAGATTGGGCACGCGAATGGCTTGCAGGGCGCGTTCCATGTGGTCGAAGGCTTCGGCCAGATGCGGCTTTAGATTGCTGCCGGCCTCGGTCAGCGACAGGCCTTGCGGCGTGCGCACGAACAGCGCGACACCGAGGTAGTCTTCGAGTTGTTTGATCTGGCGACTGACTGCGCCCTGGGTGACGTTCAGGCCGAGTGCGGCCTGACTGAAACTGCGATGCCGCGCGACTTCTTCGAACACGCGCAGGGTGTTGAGCGAGGGCAGTTGACGCATGGAGGTAGGACCCCAGGTCGAGCGTGTGGCTCGGTTTTATTTTTGTAGGTTTTGTTGGTAGGGGTTATCTGACTATTGGTGAGGAACGGATGCAAGTGTTGTTTGGCAGGACGCCTTCGCGAGCAAGCCCGCTCCCACAGGTTTTGTGCCTGACATAAATCCATTGTGGGAGCGGGCTTGCTCGCGAAGGCTGACTTTCAGGCGCAGTAAAATCCGGATCAGAAGTAATACCCGACGTTCACATACACCTGATTCTCCCACTGATCCAGCCCACCCACGCCCAGGCTCTGGGTGTAGCTGCTGCCACCGATGTATGGATCGTTCTTGCCAAACAGCCACTCGGTCGCCACCCACAATTTGCTCACTGAAAACGAGCTGCCGAGGATCATTCGCTGGGAGGTCTTGAAGCCGCTGGCGAATTTGTCGAAGGCGCTGTAGTTGGCGTAAAGCTTGATCCCGCTGATCTGATCGAACAGGTATTTGCCGGCCACGTCGTAGCTCAGGTCTGCCACGTACAGATTGCCGCGACTGGCGACGTTGTAAGTGCCGTCGTAACCGCCGAGGGTCACCAGCTCATCGGTGCCGGCATTGCGCGGCGACATCTGCTGACGTGCCGCCTGCAACTGCACGCCCCACGGGCCGTTCTTGCCCAGGTAGTGCACGGCCACGGCGTTGCGCCGACCGTCGTTATCGGTTTCCTTGTTTTCCAGGGTCGAGGTCAGCCCGGAGATCCCCACTTCGGATTTCCATGGGCCCAGATCCAGGGCTTTCGCCACGCGCAGCACCACGGTGTTGCGTTCCTGGTTGGCGCTGCCGTCAGCCACGTAGCTGTCGGCTTCGGACACGACGCTGGAGTAGGTGACGCCCTTGCTGGTGCCTTTGCCTTGCCACGCCGGGCGCAGGTAGTAACCGGCCTGAATGTTCCAGTCGCCGCTTTGCTGAACGTATTTGGCGCCGACCTGTTGCACGTCTTCGAGGCCGATGACGTTGCCCAGGGTCTCGTAGAAGGTGCTGCCGAAGTACGGCTGCAAGCCGAACGGCACGGTGTTCAGGCCGACCTGCACCTGCTGGTCCGGGTTGAACTTGTAGCCGACCCAGGCGAATTTGGCGAACTGAATGTCGCCGTAATTTTTCGTGTACTGGTAGGGGTAGGAGCGACCATAGAAGCGGTATTGCGCCTCGCCGATCCAGGAATCGGAGTTGTACTTGGCGCTGAGAAAAACCGTATCGAGACCGAACTTCTGAATGTCGCGATCCGGGTCCAGGTCCCAGCGCGCACGAATGGCGCCACCCAGGTCGAGGTTATCGGTAACTTGCACGGCCATCGCCGGAGCGGCAACGCTGCAGAACAGGACGATTGAGGTGGTGCGCAAACGCAAGGAAGCAGAGAAGGGCATGGAGCGGCTCTCGATTGTTTTTATTAGAGATGCCGCGCAGTCTTGCCATCCGCCGGGCGTGGGACAAACGATAAAAACGATGCGCAAACCTGCATCGAATGCATGTTACTCAAAAAATCCTGTAGGACAGTCCGGCACGCTCATGGGATGCTCTGCAACTTGTCAGTGGTTTTCGAGTGCCTTGATATGAAACGCAAAATGCCCGGCCTGAACGCGCTCAAGGCGTTCGAAGTGGCCGGCAGCACCGGCAGCTTCACCCGCGCCGCCGAGCTGCTCAATGTCACCCAGAGTGCGGTCAGCCGTCAGGTGCGGCAACTGGAAGAGCAGCTCGGCGAAAGTCTGCTGGAGCGCCGTCATCACCATCTGGAGCTGACCGCCGCCGGCAAGATCCTGCTGCGGGCACTGCATCAGTCGTTCGACAAGATCGAGCTGACGGTGCGCAGCATCCAGCAGAAAACCCATTCCAACCGTCTGCACATCAACGCACCGCCGACGTTCACCAGTCGCTGGCTGATGCCGCGCCTCGGGCGTTTGCGCGAGCAACACCCGGAGCTGGAACTGAGCATCACCACGCGCTTGCAGGACAGCCTGGCGGAAACCAGTACCCTCGATTGCGCGATCCGCTTTGGCGACGGCGAGTGGGACGGTCTCGACAGTTCGCTGTTGATCCAGGAGCGGCATATCGCGGTGTGCGCGCCATCGCTGTATGCACGGGAGGGAAGCGAACAGGGCATCGACCTCAATCGCCTGACCCTGCTGCATGTGCTGGCCAAGGAGGATCAGCGTTACCTGACCTGGAAGCACTGGCTGGACGCGGCGCACATCAGTGGCGTCGATACCCAGGGCGGTTACGAATTCGATTTGCTGGACCTGGCGATTCAGGCAGCGACCGATGGTCTGGGGATCACCATTGCCGACTGGCACATGGTTGCGGCGGAACTGGCCAACGGGCAATTGACGCAAGTGCTGAATGTGCATGTGGAGGGGCATCAGTCGTACTGGCTGGTGACCCGCCCGGAGCAGACCGAGATGCCGCAGTTGCAGGTGTTTGCGCAATGGCTGCAGGAGGAAATCTGGCTGGCGCAGCGCCAGCTGGAGCCTTCGACCGCAGCCACCTGACACACCCCCAATCCCCTGTGGGAGCGAGCTTGCTCGCGAAAGCGGTGTGTCAGTCACCTGTACGTCACAGTCAGACCGCCATCGCGATCAGGCTCACGCCTGCAGGGGATGTGTGCTTATGCGAAGGTAACCTGCATTTTTCGAATGTTTCCCCGCCCTTTAAATCGTTTGTTCAACCCGCCACCGATGACAAGACTGGTGGCATTGATAAAAACAAACGATGGGCGATGCACATGCGAATCGAGCGAAACTTTGTAAACGGCCACTTCATCGAGCCGGCCAGCGCGGCAATGATCGCGGTGTACAACCCCGCCACTGAAGCGCTGCTCGGCCATGTCTCGGCTGCCACCGCCGAAGAAGCCACCGCAGCCGTGGATGCCGCGGCGGCCGCACAAAAGGTCTGGGGCAAACTGACCAGCATCGAGCGCGCCGAACACTTGCGCGCATTCGCCGCCGCGCTTGAGGAGCGTGCCGAGTCCATCGGCGCCGCGCTCGCCGCCGAGTCCGGCAAGAGTCTCAGCGACGCGAGCAACGAAGCACGCTATGCCGCGCAGATCACCCGTTACCACGCCGAGTGGGCGCGGCGCATCGAAGGCGAGATCATCCCCAGCGACAGCCCCGACGAAAACCTGTTTCTGCACCGCGAGCCGATCGGCGTCGTCGCGTGCCTGATTCCGTTCAACTACCCGGTCTACACCTTGCTGCGCAAAATTGCCCCGGCGCTGATTGCCGGCAACACCGTGGTGGTGCGCCCGAGCAACAACACCCCGACCTCGGCATTCGAAATCGCCAAAGCGGTGCAGCAGTCGGGCATGCCGGCCGGGGTGATCAATATTCTGACCATGGATCACGCCACCGCTGCCACGGTGTGCACGCATAAGGCTGTTGGCTTGATTACGCTGACAGGCAGCGTCAACGCCGGGCGCATCGTGCTCGATTACTGCAAGGCCAACATCGCCAAGCCGTCGCTGGAATTGGGTGGCAAGACGCCGGCCATCATCGAAGCCGATGCCGACCTCGAAGCCGCCGCCAGCGCGATCATCGCTTCCAAGACCACCCACTGCGGGCAGTTGTGCACGGCGGTGGAAAGGGTCTACGTGCAGGAAAGCGTCCACGACCGATTCCTCGCGCTGCTCAAGGCCAAAATCGCCGAGGTGAAGTTCGGTGACCGCGCCACCGATGCGAGCCTGATGGGACCACTGGTCAACGCCAGTTCGCAGCGGAACATTCACGCCATGGTCGAGCGTGCCATGGCCGACGGCGCGGTGCTCGAAAGCGGTGGTGTGTTGCCGCAAGGCCCGGGGCATTTCTATCCGCCGACCCTGCTCAGCCACTGCCGCCAGGACATGGAAATCGTCCAGGAAGAAATCTTCGGCCCGGTGCTGCCGGTGCTCAAGTACCGCGACATCGACGAAGCATTGGCCATGGCCAACGACCATCAGTTTGGCCTGTCGTCGGTGCTCTACACCGAGAACTACCGCACCGCGCAGAAGGTCGCCAACGCCATCGAGGCCGGCGAGCTGTACGTCAATCGCACCCCGGCCGACCCGTATCAGGGCTACCACGCCGGTTGGAAACGCTCGGGCCTGGGCGGTGATGACGGCAAGCACGGGATGCTCGAATTCACCCAGACCCGACTCGTGGTCATGAAGTACTGAAACACCGCAACACGCCTCATGCTGCACCTATAAAAACAATTATCAGGGGCGCCCGGAGCACGGGTTGCCCGAGGTCACTTCAATGTCCAAGCATGCATCCTCTGCTGCCGCTGTTCAGGGTTCCAACTCGGCTGTGAAAAGCCGGAGCGACAAGGGAAGTCGCTATTTCCAATTGATGTTGCTGGTGCTGGCCGCCGGTGCGATCTACCCGATTCTGTACCTGCGTCAGGTCTACCAGACCACGATGCTCGAAGTGTTCCAGATCAACCACAGTGAACTGGGCTATCTGTACTCGATGCTCGGCACGATTTTCCTCCTCAGCTACTTGCCCAGCGGCTGGTTGGCGGATCGCATTGCGCCACGCTTTCTGATTTTCTTCTCGCTGGTGGCGACCGGCGCTTTAGGCCTGTGGTATTCGACGGCGCCATCGATGACCGGGCTGATGATCATCTTCGGTTGCTGGGGCCTGACCACCGGTTTGACCTTCTGGGCGTCGGTGCTCAAGCGGGTGAAGATGATTGCTCACCCTACCGAGCAAGGGCGCTTTTTCGGCATCCTCGACGGTGGTCGCGGGCTGGTCGAGGCGTTGCTGGCGACGGTTGCCTTGGCGCTGTTCGCCTTCGCCACCGAAACCCGTGGTGAGTCCACTGCCGAAGGCTTCAGGCACGTGGTCTATCTCTACGCCTTCACCTGTATCGCCATCGGCTGTGTGCTGGTGTTGATCAAGGATCCGAAGTCGATGGCGGACACGCCGCCGGTGGAGAAGGGCAAGTTCAACCTGCTCACCGATCTGGCGACGCTGGTGAAGATTCCCGAGCTGTGGCTGGTCACCGCCATCGTGTTCTGCGGCTATCACATCTTCTGGGCGACCTACAGTTTCTCGGACTACCTGCAAGGCAGCGGCCTGACCGCGGTCATGGCCGGCACCATCACCACCATCAAATTGTGGATGCGCCCCATCGGCGGCATCGGCGGCGGCTGGCTGGGGGACAAGTTCTCGAACATCTCGGTGCTGATCGTCGCGCTGTTGCTGGCGAGTCTGGCGATTGTCGGGCTGATCGTATTCCCGGCGCTCAACAGCATGGGTTTGCTGATCGCCACGGTGATTTTCATTGGCCTGATGACTTACGCGATTCGCGGTTTGTACTGGGCGATTCTCGACAGCTGCAACATTCCGCTGCGCATCACCGGCCTGGCCATCGGCATCGTCTCGGTGGTCGGCTACATGCCGGATGCCTTCATCCCGTTGATCAATGGCTACCTCACCGAGCACTTCCCTGGTGCCCTCGGCTACAAGCTGTACTTCGGTTACATCGCCTCCGTTGGTCTGATCGGCACCCTGGCGGCCGTGACCCTGCGTGCCCGAATCAATCGCAAAACTTCAGATAAAGCAGGTGCCTGACATGAAAATCATCGCCCTTGAAACCCATATCGTCGCCGTACCACCACCGCACATCGGCGGCATGTACTGGCTGTTCGTCAAGCTCAAGACCGATTGCGGCATCGAAGGCGTGGGCGAGATCTACGCGGCGACGTTCGGTCCCAAAGCCATGCTGCCGATCATCGAAGACGTGTTCGAGCGCTACCTGCTCAATCATGACCCGCACCACATCGAACGCTTCTTCCGTCAGGCCTATTCCAGCGGCTTCACCCAGCGTCCCGACCTGACCATGATGGGCGTGGTCAGCGGTCTGGAAATGGCCTGCTGGGACATCATCGGCAAAGCGGCGAACAAACCGGTCTACGAGTTGCTCGGCGGCAAGGTCAACGAACGTCTGCGTTCCTACACCTACCTGTACCCGGTCAACAGCCGTGGCGAATACGACTACGACGATCCGGATCTGGCGGCTGAATGCGCCGTCGAGAACATGAACAAAGGCTTCACCGCGCTGAAGTTCGACCCGGCCGGTCCATATACCGCGTACTCCGGGCACCAGATCTCGCTGCAGGTGCTGGAACGCTGCGAAACCTTCTGTCGCAAGATCCGCGAAGCGGTGGGCAACCAGTGCGACCTGCTGTTCGGGACTCACGGACAGATGGTGCCGTCGTCGGCAATCCGTCTGGCCAAGCGCCTGGAAAAGTACGACCCGCTGTGGTTCGAAGAGCCGGTGCCGCCGGGGCAGGAAGAGGCCATGGCGCAAGTCGCGGCCAAGACCAGCATCCCGATTGCCACTGGCGAACGCCTGACCACCAAGTACGAATTCTTCAAGCTGCTGCAGGCCGGCGGCGCGTCGATTCTGCAGATGAACGTCGCCCGCTGCGGCGGCCTGCTCGAGGCGAAGAAGATCGCCAGCATGGCCGAGGCCTACTACGCGCAAATTGCTCCGCATCTTTACAACGGCCCGATCGGCGCGGCGGCGAGTTTCCAGTTGGCGACCTGCACACCGAACTTCCTGATTCAGGAAAGCATCGAGACCTGGGGCGGCTTCCACGCCGAGATCCTGAAGAAACCGTTGCAGTGGGAGGACGGCTACATCATCCCGTCCACCGAGCCGGGGCTGGGCGTGGAGCTGAACATGGACGTGGTGCGCAAGCATTCGCCGTACACCGGCGAGCGCCTGCACCTGCAAATGGCACCGACTCCGGTTGACGTCAAAGACACCTCGCCGGCCAAGGGCTGACAGAGGCCCATTGTGGGAGCGGGCTTGCTCGCGAAAGCGGTGTGTCAGGTTCACAAATGTCAGCTGACCGAGCGCATTCGCGAGCAAGCCCGCTCCCACAGGGGACATGCGTTGCTCATCCGATTTTTTGTACAACGACTTACGCGGTAACCGTGCATGACATACGACTACATCATCGCTGGCGCCGGCGCAGCAGGTTGCGTGCTGGCCAATCGGCTTTCGGCCTCCGGGCAATACACGGTGCTGCTGCTGGAAGCGGGCGGCAAGGACAGCTCGCTGTGGTTCAGGATCCCGGTCGGCTTCGCCAAAATGTATTACAACCCGACCTTCAACTGGATGTACTACAGCCAGCCGCAGAAGCAGTTGGGCAATCGCGAAATCTACGCCCCGCGCGGCAAAGTGCAGGGTGGTTCGGGTTCGATCAACGCGATGATTTACGTGCGCGGCCAGGCCCATGACTTCGATGACTGGGCGGCCAACGGTAACGACGGCTGGGGCTTCAAGGACGTGCTGCCGTACTTCCGTAAACTGGAAAACCATCCGCTGGGTGACAGCGAATACCACGGCGGCAGCGGCCCGATCAGCATCACTCCGATGAAGGGCCAGACTCACCCGATTTGCGATGTGTTCCTCGAAGGCTGTTCAGAGTTGGGCTACCCGCGCAGCGACGATTTCAACGGGGCAAAATTCGAAGGCGCGGGCCTGTACGATGTCAACACCAAAAACGGCCAGCGTTGTTCCAGCAGCTTCGCGCATTTGCATCCGGCACTGAGCCGGCCGAACCTGACAGTCGAGCATTACGCCTTGGTCGATCGCGTACTGTTTGACGAGACGCAGCAGCGCGCCACAGGCATCTCGATCACCCAGCATGGTGTGGCGCGGACGTTCACCGCGCGCAAGGAAGTGATCCTGTGTGCCGGCGCAGTCGACACGCCGAAAATCCTGCAATTGTCCGGCGTGGCTGATCGCACGTTGCTGGAAAAGCACCAGATCCCGCTGGTCAGGCACCTGCCGGCAGTGGGGCAGAATCTGCAGGATCACCTGTGCGTGAGCTACTACTACAAAGCCAATATCCCGACGCTGAACGATGAACTGAGCTCGCTGTTCGGCCAGCTCAAACTCGGCATCAAATACCTGCTGACCCGCAAGGGCGCGCTGGCCATGAGCGTCAATCAGGCGGGCGGTTTCTTCCGTGGCAACGCGCAGCAGGCGCATCCCAATTTGCAGCTGTACTTCAACCCGCTGTCGTACCAGATTCCGAAAAACAACAAGGCCAGCCTCAAGCCGGAGCCGTATTCGGGCTTCCTGCTGTGCTTCAACCCGTGCCGGCCGACCAGTCGCGGCCACGTCGAAATTGCGTCGAAGAATCCGCGTGATGCGGCACTGATCGATCCGAACTATTTGAGCACGCAAAAGGACATTGACGAGGTGATCCAGGGCAGTCGCCTGATGCGCAAGATCATGAACGCTCCGGCGCTCAAGAGCATCACCGTTGATGAGGTCCTGCCGGGACCGGCAGTGGAAACCGACGAGCAGATGTTGCAGTACTTCCGCGACAACTGTGGCTCGATCTATCACCTCTGTGGTTCCTGCGCGATGGGTGCGGATGAGCAGACTTCGGTGGTCGACAAGCGTCTGAAGGTGCATGGCCTTGCCGGGTTGCGGATTGTCGATGCGTCGATCTTCCCGAACGTGACCTCGGGCAATACGCATGCGGCGGTGCTGATGGTGGCGGAGAAGGGCGCTGATCTGATTTTGCAGGATGCGTAGGTTTTAGCGGCTGGCGTAATGCGCTGTGACAGTTGCGCGGCGGCATTTTTTCAGCGTGCGCTAGGCTTTGATTGCCGGTCACTTATCGGGCCGGCAAGTCTTTCAAGGAGCCACGGATCATGGATGATCTGGTCAAGGAAGTTATTCCGTTGTTGCAGTATCTGATTCCCGGATTTGTTTCTACCTGGATTTTTTACACGCTCACTTCGTTCAAGCGGCCTGACACCTTTGGGCAGATT
The DNA here is from genome assembly GCF_023100605.1 of Pseudomonas sp. MWU12-2020. NCBI lineage: Bacteria > Pseudomonadati > Pseudomonadota > Gammaproteobacteria > Pseudomonadales > Pseudomonadaceae > Pseudomonas > Pseudomonas sp. MWU12-2020. The sequence continues at coordinate 437,876 of NZ_JALMEX010000001.1, read as the reverse complement.
GTGCAGGCGTTGATTTTTACGTTTGTGATTCATGGGGTGGTGTTGGGGATCGGGGCTATTGGCTTATGGATAGGCTCGAAGGGCTTTTCTGTAGGGAAATGGGATGGCAAAACCCAGGCTATTTTGGCGTTTATGGTTGCAATGGGGCTTGGCTTGTTGTCGTGTGCTCTGGCTTCGAATGACAAATTGCACAAATGGTTACGAAGAAAAAATGTAACGAATAAAAACTCTTACCCCAGCGAGTGGTACAGCACCTTTGCTCGCCACAATCGGCTGGTTACGCTGCATTTGACGGATGAAAGGCGATTATTTGGCTGGCCCGTCGAGTGGCCTTCCGGCCCCCTGGAGGGGCAGTTCATCATGCTGAATCCAGGCTGGCTGGGGGAGGATGGCGTGGCGTTGCCTTTTGGCGCCGAACTATTGGTGATAGATTCCTCGAAAGTCCAGTGGGTCGAATTCAGTTCTGTCGAAGAGGTTTCATCATGAGCGCAAAAGAGCCTACTCCCATGCCGCCAAGCATCAGGCGCCTCTTTTATGGCCCGGACGGCAAGCTGCTGGCCAAACCCCTCGTCAAAGGGCCGAGTGCGCCGCCACCGCTAAAGCGCCAGTACCGGGATTGACCGAACGCCGCTCATCGAGCGGCGTTTCGTTATGTTGTGCATTTGTGGGATCTCCGGTCAGAGCGTATCCACCAACCAATCCCTGAACGCTTTCAGTGACGGTAACGCCTCATTCCGCGGCGGATACACCAGGTAATAGCTGCGCCGGCTGGTGATCGGCTCCCCCAGTTGCAGCAGCTCGCCGTTAAGCAATTCATCCTCCACCAGAATCCGCGGCACCAGCCCGACGCCAATATTCGCCCGCACCGCTTGGATCAGGTGCGAAGTCATTTCAAAGCTCGGGCCGATGCGCATGCTGCGGTGTGGCAAACCATGATGGGTGAACCATTCCGCCCAGGCCTGGGCGTTGCTGCTGACATTGAGCAGTAACTGCCCGGCGATGTGTTGTTCCGCTTCATCGCGTTCGGCCAATGACAACTGCGCACTGGCAATCACCACCAGTTCTTCAGTGTGCAGGGGCAGGGCGCTCAAGCCCGGCCAGTCTCCCGCACCGACACAGATCGCCGCATCGATCTCGCTGGTGTCGAAGTCAATCGCTTCGATCCGTGAGTGCAAGTGCACGGTCATGCCGGGGTGCGCGGTGTAGAAGTCCTTGAGTCGCGGCAGCAGCCATTTCGAGCCGAAGGTCGGCAGCGTCGCCAGACGCAAACTGTGGATGCCTGAACCGAACGCCATGGCCTGCAGGGTCGCGCTGCGGATCTGCCCGAGGGCTTCGGCCAGTTCACGCTGATACATGCGCCCGACATCGGTCAGCACCACTTGCCGACCTTCGCGGCTGAACAGGCGCATGCCGAGCATCTTTTCCAGAATCTGCACCTGACGGCTGACCGCGCTTTGCGTCAGCGACAGTTCGTGGGCGGCGCGGGTGTAGCTTTCATGGCGTGCGGCAGCTTCGAAGGCCAGCAATAAAGACATGGAAGGGGTGAGGGTTCGCGGATTCATTCGTTTTAGTCATGGATTGCGGGTCGATTTTACGTTTGTCCCGACGGCGCCAAGCAATGAACATAAGCACCATGAGATGGCGGGAGCGTGACGCAATCATTCATTGCGCACAACTGTTCACCGCCACACGGCCCGATTTTGACCGAGATTTCCTCACCGATGATTGCCCAGCTGTCACCCGCCGCTGCATTGACTACTGATTACCAACTGTTCCTCAGCGCCCTGAAAGCCAGTGGTTTTCGTGGCGAGATCAGTGCCGATTACGCCAGCCGCGTAGTGCTCGCCACCGACAACTCGATCTACCAGCGTCTGCCGCAAGCGGCGGTGTTTCCGATGGATGCGGAGGATGTGGCGCGGGTGGCACGGCTGATCGCCGAGCCGGCGTATCAGCAAGTGGTGATTACCCCGCGTGGCGGTGGTACCGGCACCAACGGCCAGTCGCTGACCGACGGCATCGTCGTCGACCTGTCGCGGCACATGAACCGCATTCTGGAAATCAACGTCGAGCAGCGCTGGGTGCGAGTGCAGGCCGGGGTGGTCAAGGATCAGCTGAATGCCGCGCTGAAATCCGCCGGGCTGTTTTTCGCCCCGGAACTGTCGACTTCCAACCGCGCCACCGTTGGCGGCATGATCAACACCGACGCCAGCGGCCAGGGCAGTTGCACCTACGGCAAGACCCGCGACCATGTGCTGGAACTCGACATGGTTCTGCGCGGCGGTGAACGCCTGCACGGCGCCGCGCTGGCGGAAGACGACCTGACAGCGCTGTGCGCCCGTGAAGATCGGGTGGGTGAAGTCTATCGCTGTGCGCGGCAGATCATTGATGAGCAAGGCGAGCTGATCAAACAGCGCTTCCCCGATCTCAACCGCTGCCTGACCGGCTACGACCTGGCGCACCTGCGCGAGGCCGACAACCGCTTCAACCTCAACAGCGTGCTGTGCGGGGCTGAAGGCTCGCTGGGGTTTGTGGTCGAGGCGAAGCTCAACGTACTGCCGATCCCCAAGCACACGATGCTGGTGAATATCCGCTACGCCGGATTCATGGATGCATTGCGCGATGCCCGGGCGCTGATGGCGCTCAAGCCGCTGTCGATTGAAACCGTGGATTCCAAGGTGTTGCTGCTGGCGATGCAGGATATCGTCTGGCACGGCGTCGCCGAATACTTCCCGGAAAGTGCCGAGCGGCCGACGCTGGGGATCAACCTGGTGGAGTTCTGTGGCGACGATCCTGAAGATCTGCAGCACCGGGTTCAAGCCTTCCTTGAGCACTTGAGCAGTGACACCACGGTCGAGCGCCTTGGCCATACGCTGGCGGTCGGCCAAGCGGCGGTGAACAAGGTCTATGGCATGCGCAAGCGCGCCGTCGGCCTGCTCGGCAACGTTGCCGGCGAAGCGCGGCCGCAGCCGTTTGTCGAAGACACCGCGGTGCCGCCGCAGCACTTGGCCGAGTACATCGCCGAGTTGCGCGAACTGCTCGACAGCCACGGCTTGCAGTACGGCATGTTCGGCCACGTCGATGCCGGCGTGCTGCACGTGCGGCCGATTCTCGACATGAAGGATCCGCAGCAAGCGGCGCTGGTGCGTCCGGTGTCCGACGGTGTCGCCGCGCTGACCCAACGCTACGGCGGCCTGTTGTGGGGCGAACATGGCAAGGGCCTGCGCTCGGAATACGCGCCGGCATTCTTCGGCGAGCTGTACCCGGCGTTGCAGGCACTGAAAGCCGCGTTTGACCCGTTCAACCAGTTCAACCCGGGCAAGATCGCCACCCCGGCCAACACCGCTGCGGCATTGCTGAAGATCGACGAAGTGACCTTGCGCGGCGAACTCGATCGGCAGATCGACGAAAAGGTCTGGCAGAGCTACGGCGCGGCCATGCATTGCAACGGCAACGGCGCCTGCTACAACTTTGATCCCGACGACGCCATGTGCCCGTCGTGGAAAGCCACCCGTGAGCGTGCGCAATCGCCCAAGGGCCGCGCCTCACTGATCCGTGAATGGCTGCGTTTGCAGGGCGAGGCAGGGGTGGATGTGCTGTCGGATGCGATCCGCCGCCCGGCGTTTTTCCGCAACCTGTGGACGCGCTGGCGCAACAGCCGTGGGCAGGCCGCAGACTTTTCCCATGAGGTGTATGACGCCATGGCCGGATGCCTGGCGTGTAAATCCTGCGCGGGGCAATGCCCGGTCAAGGTCAACGTGCCGGAGTTTCGCTCGCGGTTTCTGGAGTTGTATCACAGCCGTTATCTGCGCCCGGCGCGGGATTATCTGATTGCTTCGCTGGAGTACAGCATTCCGTACATGGTGCGGATTCCGGCGCTGTACAACGGTTTGATGGGCGCTTCATTCGTGCGCCAACAGTTGGAGCGTCTCGGTGGAATGGTCGATGTGCCGTTGCTCAGCCGCTTTGATTTCCACGCGGCGATGCGCCGCTGGAAGGTGCAGCCGGCGACGGTTTCCACGCTGTCGACGCTGACCCAGGCCCAGCGCGAGCGCAGTGTGGTACTGGTGCAGGATGCCTTCACCCGTTACTTCGAAGCGCCGCTGCTGGCGGATCTGGTGGAGCTGATTTCGCGGCTTGGCTATCAGGTGTATCTGGCGCCGTTCAGTGCCAACGGCAAGCCGCTGCATGTGCAGGGCTTTCTGTCGGCGTTCAACCGCGCGGCACTGCGCAATGCGCGGCAACTGCGAGAGCTGGCGGATGTTGGCGTACCGTTGCTGGGGCTGGATCCGGCGATGACCCTGGTCTATCGCCAGGAATACTTGAAAGTGCCCGGCATGAACCAATGCCCGGAAGTCGCGCTGGTACAGGAATGGCTGCTCCAAGTGATGCCGGAGCAGGCGAATAACACATCGGCAAGAGCATTCCGGCTCCTGGCGCATTGCACCGAGAAAACCAACGCGCCGGCCGCCACCCGTCAGTGGGAGCAAGTGTTCGCGCGGGCCGGATTGAAACTGGCGACGCAGGCCACCGGTTGCTGCGGCATGTCCGGCACCTACGGCCATGAAGCGCGCAACCGCGAAACTTCGGCGGTGATCTACGAGCAATCGTGGGCGCGGCAGGTCGAGGCACCGGCGGAGCAGGGCGAAGCACTGGCCACCGGCTATTCGTGCCGCAGTCAGGTCAAGCGCCAGTCGGATCGGGCGCTGCGCCATCCGTTGCAGGTGCTGCTTGAGGTGGTACGTCGCTGAGCGGTTCGTCGTCCGGAGCGTTGTCCCAGATCAGCCGTGGATCGAAACTCATCGCCGAGAGCATGGTGAACACCACCACCATGCCGAAAAACAGGATGCCCGGGCGTGGTTCGATATCGCCCAGCGCCTGGAACTTCACCAGCGCCGCGACCAGCGCGACCACCAGCACGTCGAGCATCGACCAGTAGCCGATCAGCTCGACGAAACGGTACAACTTCGAGCGCTCACGGCGCGCCCAGTTGCTGTCGCGCTGCACGGTGATCAGCAGCAGCGACAGGGCCACGAACTTGATGCCCGGCACCGCGATGCTGGCGATGAAAATGATCAGCGCGATGTCCCACGCGCCGCCCTCCCAGAATTCCAGCACGCCGCTCATGATCGTGCTGTCGGCGCCGTTGCCGAGCATCATGGTGTTCATCACCGGGAGCAGATTGGCCGGCACGTAAAACGCCAGCGCGGCAAACAGGAAGGCCCAGGTACGCGCCAGGGAATTGGTCTTGCGCCGATGCAACGGCGCGTCGCAACGCGGGCATTGGTGCGGCTCATCGGTCATGTCGCAGGCCAGCCCGCAGCTGTGGCACAGGCACAGATTCAGTTCGCTGGCGGTCGCTGGACGCTTCATAGGATGTCCCAAAGGTCACGAATGTCGCGCCCGGCAATGCGGATCATCATCAGGCTCAACACGGCCAGGGCAAACAGGCCGATACCCGGCAGCACATCGAGCAGCCCGGCCAGTTTGAACACCGCGACCATCGCCCCCAGCAGACACACTTCGAGCATGCTCCACGGACGCAGGGTTTCCAGCCAGCGCATGCACAGCTTGAAGCCCGGTGCCCGGCGCGATGACAAGGCGAAACTCAGCACCCAGATCAACAGCACCAGTTGAAACGCTGGGGCGATGATGATCGAAATCGCCGCGACCATCGCCATGAATGTGATCGGTCCCTGACTCAGCGCCAGCACCGAATCCCACAGCGTCGCGCTGTTTTTCAAACCCTTCATGCTGATGCTCATCACCGGATAGAAATTGGCGAACAGCCACAGCATCGCCGCGGTGAAACTCAAGGCCAGCCGCTGCTCGACGGTCAAGCCGTTATAGCGCTGCAGCACGCCGCCGCAACGTACGCAGAGGGTTTTCTGGTGTTTGCCGAGCACGACTTTTTCGTACACGCAGTCGCAATGCTCGCAGATGATCAGGTGTTCGGTTGAGGTCATGGGCAACGCTCGACGCCAGGGCACAAGACCTGATCACTATAGACCTCACTGTCTGCTCCTGCAGTAAAGCGGATTTTGTTGATGTCAGGTATTGCCGGTAACAATAAGAAAGTTGTCGCGGATCTGAATAAACTCGCGACCGTAAACATGAAATTCCTATTCTGTTTACCCCTTTGGTTTTGGCCACCTGTTATCAGGCGGCCTTTTTTTTTCCCGGTTTTTAATGTTGTTATCAACTTGACGGATATCGCAAATGCAAACAGGCCGCTTGAGCGACCTGTTTCTTCGAGCCCTTCAATCAAGTTGTTTTAGTTGTTCCATATGTTTGCTGTACAGCGCCGCTTCTTCTGTCAGCGCCTTGTGCACCGAAGGGCGGGCATCGATGCGATTCTTCCACGCCATCAGGTGTGGCAGGTGTTCGATCTGTGCGCCGGAGCGTTCGTGCCACCAGGTGGCGAAGACGTACGCATCGGCCACGGAGAACTGGTCACCGGTCAGCCAGGTACGGCCGTCGGCCAGGCGTGCGTCGAGTTGGGCATAGGCGCTGACGATCTTGTTGCGTGTCCACTGTGTGCCGTCTTCAGTCAGCAATTTGCGCATCAACGGAATGTGTTTCTGGGCGATCTCGGTGGCGACGAAGGTCAGCAACTGGTCGACCTTGACCCGTTCCAGCGTGCCGCGCGCCGGGATCAGGCCGGACTCTGGATGCTGGTCGGCGAGGTAGGAGGTAATGACGATGGTTTCCGACAGGATATCGTTGAAGGTGTTGTCGAGCAGCAGGGCGGGTACATACAGCAGTGGGTTCACCGCCGCGAAATCTTCGCCGCTGGAGGTGGTCCGGCCGAATACGTCGAAGTGCACCAATTCCGGGGTCAGGCCCAATTCGTTGGCGATGATCTGGACGGCCTGGGAGCAAGTCTGGTTGGCAATGTAGAGCTTCATGGTAGTCACCTTTGGGAGAAAGTCGGGGCCCTGGAGTGGACCGGCAAATCCAGTCTGCACGCCGCGGTTAAGGCGATAAATACCGTGAAAGGTGATGCTCTGTAGCTTTTATGGAGACAATTGGGCCGCACAGCTATCCCTCCGCCAAACCCGCCGTGGCGGGCATTCAGGCCTGATTGTCTCCGCTGGAGCTACTAAGAGTAGCGTCCGGTGTTGTTTATCCGGCGTCAGGTCTCGGCCACCATTCGCTCAACGGCAAATGCCCACCGCAGAGACCACGGCGATGTTGACGAAACAGTTGATCAGCTCAGGCGCTTATCTGGAGAAGTTCAGCGACGTTCCCCCGGAACTGTTGTGGACGCTGGAGCGGATCGGTCAGTCGATGGAAGACACCCTGAACGCGCGTCCCGGCGAGGGCGACATCTGGGTTTTCGGTTACGGCTCGCTGATCTGGAACCCGCTGTTCGAATTTGCCGAGCACCAATTGGCGACCCTGCACGGTTGGCATCGCAGTTTCTGCCTGCGGATGATCGCCGGGCGCGCGACAGTGGCACTGCCGGGTCGGATGCTGGCCCTGCAGCGCGGCGGGGAAACCCACGGCGTCGCGTTCAAGATCAGCCAGGCGGTGGCTCGCGACGAACTGATTTCACTGTGGATCCGCGAAATGCCCACCGGTGCCTACCGGCCGATCTGGACCGGCGTGCAACTGGCCGATGGTCGTGACGTACTGGCGCTGGTGTTTGTCGCGGATCCCGATCACCCGCTGTTCGAGGCGGATGCACGGATTGAGACCATCGCCGGTAGTGTGGCACTCGCCGAAGGACCGATGGGGACGAACGCAGATTATGTGCACCGACTGTGTTGCGCGCTGAGTGAAAGCGGCATTGTCGATGAATACATCGGCGCCTTGTCGGCAGAACTCATGGATTGAACTAATCGCGTATCGGGAAGTTATGCAGTGAAGTTTTATTGCAGGGATGCGTGCGTCTTGAAGTTGCAGTTTTTTAATAAGTTTTGAACATCATCAATAGTTTCGGGAGAAGTGAAATGGTCGCCAGTCGTAAACGGCTTTCCGTCGCATTAAGTGCGCTCTTAGTGGCCGGCACGGCCGGCATCGTCGTCAACTATGGCGATCATTTCGGACCGATAGCCAACGCTCATGCCGACACCGCGCCAGCCGCCAAAGCCGAGGTGGATGTTGCCACCGTCGTGTTCAAGACGATCAGTGAATGGCAAAGCTATTCCGGGCGCCTGGAGGCGGTCGACAAAGTGGATATCCGACCGTTGGTGCCGGGCACCATCGTCGGCGTGCACTTCAAGGATGGCACGCTGGTGAAGAAGGGCGATCTGCTGTTCACCCTCGACCAGCGTCCCTATCTGGCGGAAGTCGATCGCGCCGCCGGGCAACTGGCTGCTGCCGAGTCCCGTGCCGGCTATACCGCCACCGACGCCGGACGTGCCGCCCGGCTGGTGGAACAGAACGCGATCGCCAAGCGTGATTTTGACGAGAAACAAAACGCCGCCCGTGAAGCCGTGGCTCAGGTCAAGGTGGCGAAAGCAGCGCTGGATGCCGCTCGGGTCAACCTGTCGTACACCGAGATCAAGGCACCGGTGGCCGGTCGAGTTTCCCGCGCCGAACTGACGGTCGGCAACGTGGTGTCGAGCGGCGCAACGGCGCCGCTGCTGACCCGCCTGGTATCGGTCTCGCCGATCTACGCCTCGTTCGATGTCGATGAACAAACCTACCTGCGCTACCTCAATCAGGCGTCCGGCAGCGGCGCCCCCGTGTCCCTGGGGCTGGCCGACGAAGACGGCTATTCGCGTCAGGGCGCAGTGGATTCGATCGACAACCAGCTCGACACCCAGTCCGGCACCATCCGCGTCCGGGCGCGTTTCGACAACGCCAACGGCGCGCTGCTGCCGGGTCTGTATGCGCGGATCAAGGTCGGTGGCGGCAAGCCGTTCGAGACCGTGCTGGTTGACGACTCGGCGATCGGCACCGATCAGGCGCGCAAGTTCGTGCTGGTGGTCGGCGCCCAGGATCGCGTCGAGTACCGCGAAGTGACGCTGGGCAACCTGCATGAAGGGCTGCGCATCGTCACGTCCGGCCTCAAGGCAGGAGACCGGGTGATCGTCAGCGGCGTACAGCGTGTACGCCCCAACGACGCCGTTCACGTCAATACCGTCGACATGGTCAGCGTCAATCGCGCCGCCAGGCCTGCGGCTTAATCCGGGAATCGCCATGAACATCTCAAAATTCTTTATCGACCGGCCGATCTTTGCCGGTGTGTTGTCGATGGTAATCGTGCTGGCCGGGCTGATCGCCCTGACCCGGCTGCCGACTGCCGAATACCCCGAAGTGGTGCCACCCTCGGTGGTGGTGCGTGCCGAATACCCTGGCGCCAACCCGAAAGTCATCGCCGAAACCGTGGCCTCGCCAATCGAAGAACAGATCAACGGTGTCGAGGACATGCTGTACATGCAGTCTCTGGCCAACAGTGACGGCAAGATGACCACTACCGTGACGTTCAAGCTCGGCACCGATCCGGACAAGGCTCAGCAGTTCGTGCAGAACCGCGTGGCCCAGGCCCTGCCGCGCTTGCCTGAGGACGTGCAGCGCCTTGGTGTGACCACCATCAAGTCGTCGCCGACCCTGACCATGGGCGTGAGCATTCTTTCGCCCAATCAGCGTTATGACCTGACCTATCTGCGCAACTATGCGCTGATCAACGTCAAGGATCGCCTGGCGCGGATTCCCGGCGTCGGTGAAGTGGTGATGTGGGGTGCGGGCGATTATTCGATGCGCATCTGGCTCGATCCGCAGAAAGTCGCACGTCTGAACATGACCGCGCTGGACGTGGTGAAAGCCATTCGCGAGCAGAACGTACAGGTCGCTGCCGGCATTGTCGGCGGTGCACCGATGCTCACCGACGTGCCAATGCAACTGAGCGTCAACGCCCAGGGCCGACTGAAGACCGAGCAGGAATTTCGCGACATCATCCTCAAGAGCAGCGCCGGCGCGGTGACGCATCTGTCGGACGTGGCACGGGTGGAAATGGCCGCCTCCGAATACACCTTGCGCGCCATGCTCGACAACAAGCCTGCAGTGCAGATGATCATCTTCCAGCAGCCGGGTGCCAACTCGCTGCAGATTTCCGATGACGTGCGCAAGGTCATGGAGGAAATCAAACAGGACATGCCGGACGGTGTCGATTACGGCATCAAGTACGACCCGACCCAGTTTGTCCGCGACAGCATCCACGCGGTGATCCAGACCCTGCTTGAGGCCATCGCGCTGGTGGTGCTGGTGGTCATCGTGTTCCTGCAAACCTGGCGTGCGTCGCTGATCCCGTTGCTGGCGGTGCCGGTGTCGATCATTGGTACGTTCGCGCTGCTGCTGGGGTTCGGTTACACCATCAACGCCTTGTCGCTGTTCGGCATGGTGCTGGCCATCGGCATCGTGGTCGACGACGCGATCGTGGTGGTGGAGAACGTCGAGCGCAATATTGCAGCCGGTCTGTCGCCCCGTGATGCGACCTATAAAGCCATGCAGGAAGTCAGCGGGCCAATCATCGCGATTGCACTGACGCTGGTGGCGGTGTTTGTGCCGCTGGCGTTCATGTCCGGACTCACCGGGCAGTTCTACCAGCAGTTTGCGATGACCATCGCGATTTCGACGGTGATTTCCGCGTTCAATTCGCTGACCTTGTCGCCGGCACTCGCGGCCATCCTGCTCAAGGGGCATGACGCGCCGAAAGATCGTCTGACGCGGATCATGGACACGCTGCTTGGTGGCTTCTTCAACGTCTTCAATCGAGTGTTCAATCGTGGCTCGGACAATTACGGCAAAGGCGTGCGCCATGTGGTCAACCGCAAACTGGTGATGCTGGTGATCTATGGCGTGTTGCTCGGCGCGGCGGTGTGGATGGGCAAAATTGTGCCCGGCGGTTTTGTGCCGGGGCAGGACAAGGATTACGTGGTAGCGATCGCGCAACTGCCGAGCGGCGCGACCCTGGACCGAACCGAGAAAGTCGTGCGCGACATGGGCGATATCGCCCTGGCGATTCCCGGGGTGAAGAACTTGCCGCAGTTCCCCGGTCTGTCGGTCAGCCTGGCCAACTCGCCGAGCAGCGCCCTGGTGTTTCCGGTGCTGGAGCCCTCGAAGTACCGCAGCAAGGAGCAATCCTCCTCGGCGATCGTTGCCCGGTTGAACGCTGAATACGCCGGTATCAAGGACGCCGCGATTGCCGTGTTCCCGCCCCCGCCAGTGGCCGGTCTGGGCACTGTTGGCGGCTTCAAGCTGATGATCGAAGACCGCGGCGCGCTGGGTTACGAGGCGCTGAACAAGGCGACGCGGGACTTCCTCGCCGCAGCCGCCAAAGCGCCGGAACTCGGCCCGGCGTTCTCGACCTTCCAGATCAACATGCCGCAACTGAATGTCGAGCTGGATCGGGTCAAGGCCAAGCAGTTGGGGGTGTCGGTGACGGATGTATTCGACACCCTGCAGATCTATCTGGGCTCGATGTACGTCAACGACTTCAACGCCTTTGGCCGTGTATATCAGGTACGGGCTCAGGCCGATGCCCCGTTCCGTGCCAACGCCGAAAATATCGGCGTGCTGAAAACCCGCAACGACAAGGGCGAGATGGTGCCGCTGTCGTCGCTGATCAAGGTCACCACCACTTACGGCCCGGAAATGGTCGTGCGTTACAACGGCTTCACCGCTGCCGATATCAACGGCGGGCCGGCCCCGGGTTATTCGTCCGGTCAGGCGCAGGCTGCGGTCGACCGGATTGCGAAAGAGGTGTTTCCGCGCGGTATCAGGTACGAATGGACGGACCTGACCTACCAGCAAGTGCTGGCCGGCGATTCGGCGCTGTGGGTGTTCCCGATCAGCGTATTGCTGGTGTTCCTGGTGCTGGCGGCGCTGTACGAAAGCCTGACCTTGCCGCTGGCGATCATCCTGATCGTGCCGATGAGCATTCTCTCGGCGCTGGCCGGGGTGTGGTTGACCCATGGCGACAACAACATCTTCACCCAGATCGGCTTGATGGTGCTGGTGGGGCTGTCGGCGAAGAACGCAATCCTGATCGTCGAATTCGCCCGTGAACTGGAGATGCAGGGCCGCAGCGTGGTGCAAGCCGCGATCGAGGCCAGTCGGCTGCGGCTGCGACCGATTCTGATGACCTCCATCGCGTTCATCATGGGCGTGGTGCCGCTGGTGTTCTCCACCGGCGCCGGTGCCGAGATGCGCCAGGCCATGGGCATCGCGGTGTTCTTCGGCATGCTCGGCGTGACCCTGTTCGGGCTGATGCTGACGCCGGTGTTCTACGTGCTGCTGCGCAAGCTGTCCGGTGTCGAGCATCTGGTCGACACGCACGGCAGGCATCCGCACCCGGGCGCCGACGCAACGGCCCACGATCACAGCATTGTCACTCACGGCGTTTCGACCCACCCGACTTTGCCGCGCACGCCGCAAGCGGCCTACGAGAAGTAAGGAGAACGACATGAAAGTATTTGCCTTGAATCGTTTGCTGGTGGGCAGTGTCTGGCTCGCCGCGGTACTGGCCACCGCCGGTTGCTCGCTGGCGCCGACTTACCTCAAACCCAATGTGTCGATGCCACCGGCCTACAAGGAAGAGAAGACCCAGGAGCCGCGTACCGCGTTGTCTGCCGCTGAAGCCGGGTCTTGGAAAACCGCGCAGCCGTCGGAGGGCATCGCTCGTGGTGAATGGTGGACGGTGTTCGGCGATCAGCAGTTGAACGACTTGCAGCAACAGGCGCGCGATGCCAACCAGAGTCTGCTGGCGGCAGCGGCGCGGTTGAAGGAGGCGCGGGCGTTGAATCAGGCGGAGCGCTCACAACTGTTCCCGACGGTGGACGCCGGTGTCGGTCCGACCCGGCAACGGGTCTCGCCAGCCTCGCAATATGAATCCGATAGCGGCAAGGGTGCCAGCCAGACCTTGTGGCGTGCGCAGGCGGGCGTGTCTTACGAGGTCGACCTGTTCGGTCGGGTGGCCTCGACGGTAGAGGCTGCCGATGCACAAACCCAACGCAGCGAGGCACTCTACCGTTCGGTGTTGCTGGCGTTGCAGGCGGACCTGGCGCAGAACTACTTCACCTTGCGCCAACTCGATGCCGAAAACGAGGTTTATGCCTCGACGGTACGGTTGCGCGAACAAGCGCTGAAGCTGGTGCAGCAGCGCTATTCGCTGGGCGACATCAGCGAACTGGACGTGGCCCGGGCCGAGACCGAGCTGGCCACGGCGCGTTCAGATGCGATGACCGTGCAGCGCTTGCGCGCAGTGTCCGAGCACAGCCTGGCGGTGTTGCTGGGCAAAAGTCCGGCGCAGTTTTCCCTGGCGGCCAGTCCGCTCGATCCAGTGACCTTGCGCATTCCCGCGGGGCTGCCGTCGTCGCTGCTGGAGCGGCGGCCGGACATCGCTGCGGCCGAGCGGGAAATGGCGGCGGCCAATGCGCGGATCGGTGTGGCGAAAGCGGCATTCTTTCCGTCGCTGACATTGACGGGCTCGGCCGGGTTCGAGTCCGGCTCGCTGAGCAATCTGTTCCACTGGAGCAGCCGGACCTTCCTGCTCGGGCCGCTGGCCGGCACTGCGCTGAACTTGCCGATCTTCGACGGCGGCTTGCGCAAGGGCAATCTGGCCAAGGCCAACGCCGAGTATGAAGAGGACGTGGCCAACTATCGGCAGCAGGTGCTGGTGGCGTTCCGCGAAGTGGAAGACAACCTGTCCGACCTGCGGGTGCTGGAAGAGCAGACACAGACTCAGGCGCAAGCCGTGGATGCATCGGCGCGTGCGGCCCGGTTGGCGCAGGCGCAATACACCGAGGGCGATGTGATTTATCTGTCGGTGATCGACGCCGAACGCACGGCGCTGCAATCGCGTCGGGCCGCCGTGCAACTGCAGGGCGCGCAGGCGGTGGCAACGGTCAATCTGATCCGTGCCCTGGGGGGCGGCTGGGGCAATGCTGGGGAGAAATCGATATGAAAACCGGTGCGGTCAATGTGATCGAAGTGCTGGCGGTCAGCGGCCAGTCGCAAGACTTGCGTGCGCCGATCGACCGGCTGCTGCAAACCCTGGGCGAGGTGCCGGGATGTCTGTCCTATCAGGCGGTGCGCAGCCTGGCGGATGCCGATCTGTGGATCATCACCGGCTACTGGGAGTCGACGGCGGCGATGCGTGCGCACTTCGCCCATCCGGCGTTGAATGATCTGGAACGGCTGCTCGATTGTCGCGCGGTCAAGCGCGTCGCGGCCAGCAGTTTCACCGCGAGTCAGGTGTGAGGCAGGGCGATGGCGATCAACGAGGCGAGTTTTCGTGGTGTCGATCTGAACCTGCTGGTGACATTTGTGGTGCTGTTTCGCGAGCGTAATGTTTCGCGCACGGCGGCGCTGCTCAAGGTCGGTCAGCCCGCCGTGAGTGGCGCACTGGCGCGGTTGCGGGTGCGGTTTGCCGATCCCTTGTTTGTACGCACGGGCCGGGGCGTACGCCCGACGGCCCGGGCCGTTGAACTCGCAGCGACGCTGCTCCCGGCGATGCACACGATCGAATGCCTGATTACCTGTGGGAGCGGGCTTGCTCGCCAATGCGCTGTGTCAGGTGAACGTGATGGTGACTGACCCGGACTCTTCGCGAGCAAGCCCGTTCCCGCAGTGATGTATTGCAAGGCTAGCGCAAGCGATCGGCGAGGTAGTTGAGCACGGCGCGGGTTTTCGCCGGCATGCGATTGCCGAGAGGGATCAGCGCGTGCACCGGAGGCCCGGGCGAATCCAGTGCCGGCAATACCGGGACCAGACGTCCGCAATCGACATAGGGCTGGGCGACCTGGTTGAACAGCTGTGAAATGCCGAGGCCCACCACCGTCGCATCGATCATCGCCTGACCGTCGGAAAGCACCAGCACCGGCGGTGGCGCCAGTTCGCGAAAGTGCCCGTTTTCGGTCAGCGACCATGGCCGCAGCTTCCCGGTGAAACCACGGAAAATCACCGCATCGTGGTGCACCAGGTCCGCCGCCGTTTCAATCGGCGCATGGCGGGCCAGATAGTCCGGCGATGCGTACAGGCTCAACGTGGTGTTGCACAGTTTGCGCACGGTCATTTCGCTGTCCTGGGGCAGGACGCCGGCACGCACGACGATGTCCCAGCCTTCGCCCACGGCATCTGACATGCGATCGGTCATCGACAGCTCAAGCGTGACCTGTGGGTAACGATGACGCAGCTCGGAAAGGGTTGGCAGAAACAACTGGCGAAAACCCGAGGGAATGTCGAGACGCACACGGCCGATCGGTTCTTCCTTGCGCGCTGCCAGCGCCTGGGCGGCGTCGCGCAAGCCATCGAGTGCGGCTTGCGCGGCCAGCAGATAAGTCTCGCCGTCTTCGGTCAGACGCACCGCGCGGGTGGTGCGTTGAAACAGCTTGGTGCCCAGGCGTGATTCCAGGCGCTGAACGGCCTTGCCGACGTTGGATTTGCTGGTCGCCAGATTCTCCGCTGCGCGGGTGAAGCTGCCGGTCTGGGCGACACCGACAAACGCAGCGATGTCGGGAAATGAAGTATCGGCACGTTCCATGATTGTCTCCCCTTGAGCGACTAAGCGTCTCGATTTGCGCAGTTTATCAATAGGTCGGCGTCATCAACAATGGCCTTCCAACGGCGTCCCCCTACAGGGATCGGGCTGTTTACACGTTGCCTTAAAGCAGCGATTTTTCCTTCTGACACAGGATTGACTCATGACATCTGTTGCTCAACAGCGGGGTGAGCGCGACAAGCTGCTGATCCTCGCGGCCATCTGCCTGTCGGCACTGGTACTGCCTTTGAGTTTTACCGGTGGCGCGGTGGCAACCCCCGCCATCGGCCGTGATCTGGGCGGCAGCCCTGTCGCCCTGACGTGGATCACCAACGCGTTCATGTTGTCTTTCGGCAGCTTGCTGATGGCCGCAGGTGCACTGGCTGATGTCTACGGCCGCAAGCGCCTGTTTACCTTCGGCATGTTGCTGTTTACCGCAGCCTCGCTGGCGCAAAGCCTAGCGCCGTCGGTGTTCTGGCTCGACGTGCTGCGCGCCGTTCAGGGTGTGGCGGGGGCTGCAGCGCTGGCCAGTGGTTCAGCGGCCTTGGCCCAGGAGTTCGAAGGCCATGCCCGCACTCGTGCGTACAGCATGCTCGGTACTACGTTCGGTATCGGTCTGGCCTTCGGTCCGTTGGCGGCCGGGGCCTTGATCGAAGCGTTCAATTGGCGGGCGATTTTCGTGTTCACCGCGTTGATCGGTGTGATCGCCATGGTCTTCGGCCTGCCCCGCATGCGCGAAACCCGTGACCCGGACGCCACGGGCCTGGACTGGCCGGGTACTGTCACCTTCAGCGCGATGCTGGCGCTGTTCACGTTCGGCGTGATCCAGGCCCCGGAAAGCGGTTGGGGCAGCCCGCTGGTGGTCGGTCTGCTTGGTGCGGCGGCATTGTTGCTGGCGTTGTTCGTGATCATCGAAATGCGCGTCGAACGGCCGATGCTTGACCTGACCCTGTTCCGTTTTCCGCGTTTCATCGGCGTGCAAATGCTGCCGATCGGTACCTGCTACTGCTACATCGTGCTGGTTGTAATGCTGCCGCTGCGCTTTATCGGGGTTGAAGGCTTGAGTGAAATCGACGCCGGTCTGCTGTTGCTCGCGCTGTCCGCACCGATGCTGGTGGTTCCGATGCTGGCGGCGTCGATGACCCGGTTTGTCTCGGCGGGCATCCTGTCGGGGATCGGTTTTCTGATCGCCGCGCTGGGTCTGCACTGGCTGAGTCTGTACAACGTTGGCGAGCCGAAATTCGCTCTGGTCATTCCAATGGTGTTGATCGGTGTTGGCGCCGGCCTGCCATGGGGCTTGATGGATGGCTTGTCGGTCAGCGTGGTGCCGAAAGAACGTGCAGGGATGGCCGCGGGGATTTTCAATACGGTGCGCGTGGCGGGTGAGGGCATTGCCCTGGCAAGTGTCGCGGCGATTCTCGCTTCGCTGCTGCACACCGATCTGTCGAGCGCGGTGGCTGGCAGTGTCGACACGGGGTTGATTGCCGAGACCGCGCACCGGGTTACCACGGGCGACATGGCGCATGCGATCAACGCCATTGCGGGGCTGGCCAGCGAGCGTCTGGTGCAAGGTTATGCCTCGGCGTTCCAGTACCTGCTGCACATCCTGACCGTGATCACGCTGGCTTCGGCGGCAGTGGTGCTGGGGCTGCTGAGCAAGGATCGGGCGGTTGCGCAGCCGCAAAAAGCAACGCCCGACTTGCTATAGCGGTGTGTGCGGAATTTTCGAGTGTGGGAGCGGGCTTGCTCGCGAAGGCGTCAGATCAGTCACTATCAATGCTGAACATGCCGACCCCTTCGTGAGCAAGCCCACTCCCACCAGTGCGTGTTGGAGTCCTGATTATTTGCGATCCAGCCACACGGTCTGCGCGTTGCAGAACTCGCGCACGCCGAAGTGCGACAGTTCGCGGCCGAAACCGCTTTTCTTCACGCCGCCGAAGGTCACGCGCGGGTCGCTGGCGGAGTAGCCATTGATGAACACGCCGCCGGTTTCCAGTTCGCTGGTCAGTTGCTGGGCCAGTTGCACGTTGGCGGTGTAGATCGTCGCGGTCAGGCCGAAGTCGCTGTCGTTGGCCAGGGCCACGGCGTGGGCGCAATCGCGGGCAGTGATGATCGATGCCACCGGGCCGAACAGTTCCTGTTTGAACGAGGTCATGCGGTCGGTGACATCGGCCAGCACGGTTGGCTCGTAGTAGTTGCCCGGGCCTTGGGCCTTGCCGCCGCCGAGCAGCAAGGTCGCGCCTTCTTCGAGGGTGTCGCGCACTTGCTGGTCGAGTTCGTCACGCAGATCGAAACGCGCCATTGGGCCGATGTAGGTGTCGGCGGACAGCGGATCACCGACATTCAATTGACGGGTGGCCTCAACGAATTTGCGGGTGAACTCCTCGACCACACCTTCTTCGATGATCAGACGCTTGGCCGCGGCGCAGACCTGGCCGGAGTTCTGGTAGCGGCCGACGACGGCAGCCTGCACGGCTTCGTCCAGATCAGCGTCATTGAGCACGATGAACGGGTCGGAACCGCCCAACTCCAGCACGCATTTCTTCAGCGCGGCACCCGCCTGGGCACCGATGGCCATGCCGGCGCGGACGCTGCCAGTCAGGGTGACGGCGGCGATGCGCGGGTCGGCGATGGCGCTGGAAACACCTTCAGGGGTGACGTTGATCACTTCAAACACGCCGTCAGCGAAACCGGCGCGCTTGAACGCGTCGCGCAGCAGGTAGGCGCTGCCCATCACGTTCGGCGCGTGCTTGAGCACGTAGGTGTTGCCGGCGATCAGCGCCGGAACGGCGCCGCGCAGCACTTGCCAGATCGGGAAGTTCCACGGCATCACCGCGAGGATCGGGCCGAGCGGCCGGTACTCGATACGCGCCTTGCCGCCTTCAACCTGGGTCGGTTCGGCGTCGAGCATCGCCGGACCGTTTTCGGCGTACCACTCACAAAGCTTGGCGCATTTCTCGATTTCGCCACGGGCTTGGGCGATCGGCTTGCCCATTTCCAGGGTGATCATGGTCGCCATGGCTTCGGCGCCGTCACGTAGGGCGCCGGCGAGGGCGGTCAGGGCGCGGGAGCGATCCTGCAGCGGCTTGCGTTTCCATTTCGAGAAACCGAACGCGGCGCGGGTCAGCGCAGCGTCGAGAGCCTCGGCTGATTCAAAGGCGTAGTGACCGACCTGCTCGCCGGTAGCAGGGTTGATCGAGATGGCGTGGGTCTGGCTGGAAATCTGGCTCATGGCGTCGTCCTGCGAGTTCAGTGGATGGGCTTAGAGTAGGGTGGCGTTTGTTTTCTGGAAACTGAATAATAAAGATCGTTTCTTTCACGATTGGAGAATGACTGTGGATCTGGTGCAGCTGGAAATCTTCAAGGCCGTTGCCGAGCACGGCAGCATCAGCGCTGCGGCGGCGCAGATCCATCGCGTGCCGTCGAACCTGACTACACGGATCAAACAGCTGGAGCAGGACTTGGGCGTTGACCTGTTCATCCGCGAGAAAAGCCGTCTGCGCCTGTCGCCCGCCGGCTGGAGTTTTCTCGAGTACGCCCGGCGCATTCTCGATCTGGTGCAGGAGGCGCGGGCCACGGTCGCCGGTGAAGAGCCGCAGGGCGCGTTTCCCCTCGGCTCGCTGGAAAGTACCGCAGCGGTGCGCATTCCTGAGCTGCTGGCGGCGTACAACCAGCTTCACCCGAAAGTCGATCTGGACCTGTCCACCGGGCCATCCGGGACGATGATCGACGGCGTACTTTCTGGGCGTCTGGCCGCTGCGTTTGTCGACGGCCCAGTGTTGCACCCAACGCTCGAAGGCGTGCCGGCGTTCGAGGAAGAGATGGTCATCATCGCGCCGCTCAATCACGCGCCGGTGCAGCGCGCGGCGGATGTGAACGGCGAGAACATCTATGCGTTTCGCTCCAACTGCTCCTATCGTCATCACTTCGAAAAATGGTTCAGCACCGACGCCGCCGTGCCGGGCAAGATCTTCGAGATGGAGTCCTATCACGGCATGCTCGCCTGCGTCAGTGCCGGGGCCGGTTTGGCATTAATGCCGCGCAAAATGCTGCAGAGCATGCCCGGCAGCGCGACGGTCAGCGTCTGGCCGCTGGCGGCGGATTTTCGTTATCTGACTACGTGGCTGGTGTGGCGCCGGGGCACGGTGTCGCGCAGCCTGAGCATGTTTGTGCGCTTGCTGGAAGAACGCGGCGTGGTGCGCGCAGAAGAGTAATTGACACGTTGTGTCATGGCTGTATCTTGATCGGCGTTTCGCAATATAAAAAACTATACAGCGTAGCCATGAGGACAAGGACATGAGTGCAGCCCTGAGCGGTAAAGAAGCAGTCGGTGAACGGTTTGTGCTGGAGACGATGCGTCATGCGCAGGGCCTGACCTGGAATGCGGTTGATGCCATCGCACAGGTGATCAAGCCCGGCATGCGTGAATCCGAAGCCCAGGAACAGGGCAAACAGATCCTCGCCGAACTGGGCATGGACCGCATCTGGCACCCGCTGCTGATCCGCTTTGGCGCCAACACGCTGAAGGCGTTCAAGGAACGTTCCGAAGGCGATCCGGTACTCGGTGAAAACGACATTTTCTTCATCGACATGGGCGTGGTCTGGCAGGGGCACGAAGGCGATGCCGGCGAAACCTTCACCACCGGTTCCGACCCGGAAATGATCGCCTGCGCGGCGGCGTCCAAGGAGCTGTTCAAGCGGGTCGAGGCGTTATGGCGCCAAGGCGTGAGCGGTGTCGAGTTGTACCGTTACGCCAGCGATCAGGCTGAAGCCATGGGCTGGAAACTCAATCTCGACATCAAGGGCCACCGCGTCAGCGATTTCCCGCACGCGATCCATCGCGGCGGCAATCTCGGTGATTTCGAGCAGGCACCGAATCCCGGGGTGTGGATTCTGGAAATCCAGATCGCCCACCCGCAGCGACCCTTTGGCGCGTTTTATGAAGATCTGTTGATCTGATCTATTGTTGCTCGACAGGTGTTTGCACAGTGCAAGTGTGACAACAGAGCGCAGCGCTGTAGTTGTTTCTACATAACGCTAACTCTGATGATGCAGGCCGTTTTTCCTAACTCTAAAGTCAAAAAAGGAAGCCCGTCATGAAAGTCAGCGCACGCAACGTATTCAAAGGCAAAGTCAGCCAGGTTCAAGCCGGCGCGGTCAACGCCGAAGTGGTGCTGACCCTGGCCGGGGGCGAGCAACTGGTTGCCGTCGTGACCATGGAAAGCATCAAGAACCTCGGCATCGCCGTTGGCAAGGAAGCTGTTGCGCTGGTCAAGGCGCCGTGGGTGATGCTGATGACCGAATCCAGCGACATCCGCCTGTCGGCGCGTAACTGCCTGGAAGGCAAAGTGCTGAGCGTCACTGACGGCGCGGTCAATGCTGAAGTGGTGATCGAGCTGGCCGGCGGTTCGAAGGTTTATTCGATCGTTACCCGTGATGCGGTTGCCGAGCTGGGTCTGGCCAAGGGTGTGAGCGCCACGGCGGTGATCAAGGCGTCGCACATCATTCTCGGTGTTCCGGCCTGATCTACGTTTCAGGCCAATAAAAACCTCTGGTTCCGTGATCGGGAACCAGAGGTTTTTCGTTATGGCGTACCGTTTCTGCCGTACAGGCGAAAGCCTTCGCGTTGACTCAGACGCTCGTAATACGCCCTGACGGCGGGATAGTCCGGATGCGCGAGCGGCGTTTCGAACCAGCGGTTGACCGACAGCCCGATGGGGATATCGGCGAGGGAAAACTGTTCGCCACTGACGTAGGCACCGGTCTTCTGCAACTGCTGATCAAGGATGCCCATGGTCTTCGACCATTGCTCGATGCCCTTGGCCAGAGCGGCGCTGTCCTGATAATCCGCTGACTGGCGCACCAGCGACATGAACGCATACGACCACGACCGGTTCAGCTCCGACGCCTGCCAGTCGATCCACTGATCGACGCGCGCGCGGGTTCGCGGCTCGGCGGGGTAAAGGTCTGCGCCGCCATGGGCGCCCGCCAGATACCGAATGATCGTATTGGATTCCCACAGAGTGAAATCGCCGTCCTGAATCACCGGCACCATCGCGCATGGGTTGAGGGCGAGGAACTCTGGAGTGTCGGTGGGTTTGAAGCCCGAGCCCCAATCCTCACGCGTGAACGGGATCTGCAGTTCGGCGCAGGTCCACAGCACTTTGCGCACGTTGATCGATGAGGCCTTGCCCAGAATTCGCAGCATGAGTTTTCCCTTTCTCGTGGGTACCTGTAGAAACTCAACAAATACCACACCAAAACGCAGAAGGCCCGCACAGCGGCGGGCCTTCTTTTTACATCGAATCAATCTCAGAGACTGCCCATCAGCTTCCCACCCATCGTCCGCCGCCGATAGGCGCTGTCACGACTCGCCAGCCAGAAGTACAGCGGCGAAGTCACCAGCAGCCCGACCAGCCACGACAGGTCCGCGCCGTTGATGTGCGCCGAGACCGGGCCGACGTACAGCGGCGTGTTCATGAACGGGATCTGCACCGCGATGCCGATCGCGTAGGCCAGCAGCGCCTGCGGGTTGTAGCGTCCGTAGATGCCGCCGTCGACCTGGAAGATCGACTGGATGTCGTACTTGCCTTTATGAATGGCGTAGAAGTCGATCAGGTTGATCGCGGTCCACGGCACCAACACCACCAGCAACACCAGCACCATGTCGACGAAGTGACCGATGAAGTCCTTCGACGCGCCGACGGCGGCGAAGCAGCAGGCCAGCAGCACGATGATCGAGATCACCGCACGGCTTTTCGCGGTGGGGATCCAGCGGTAGGCGAAGGTCTGCACCAACGTGATCAGCGACAGCACGGCGCCGTACAGGTTGAGGGCGTTGTGACTGATCACGCTGAGCAGGAACAGCACCAGCATCAGCGGGCCAATCGAGCCGGTGGCGAGCTTGACCGCATCCATGGTGTCCATGCCCACGGGTGTCGCCAGCACGGCGACGGCACCGAAGATGAACGCCAGACTCGAGCCCAGTGCCGACCCCAGATACGTCGTCCAGAACGTCGACGAGACTTTCACGTCCGCCGGCAGATAACGCGAATAGTCGGACACGTACGGCGCAAACGCGATCTGCCACAGCGCAGCGAGCGATACGGTGGCGAGCCAGCCGGAGAGGTTGAAGCTGCCGCGGGTGAGGAAGTCATCGGTTTGAATATGGGTGAAGATGTAGCCGAAACCGACGACGATGCCGATCCCCAGCACCCAGGTGCCGATGCGGTTGAGCACGTGGATGAAGCGGTAGCCGATGATGCCGATGATCCCCGAACCGAACGCGCCGATGACGATGCCGACCGGCACCGGCACGCTGTCGACCACGCCGTGCAGCGACTTGCCGGCCAGCACGATGTTGGAGGCGAAAAAGCCGATGTACATGACCCCGGCAATCAGCACCACCAGCAATGCGCCCAGCGAGCCGAACTGCGCGCGGCTCTGGATCATCTGCGGAATGCCCATCTGCGGGCCTTGCGCCGAGTGCAGCGCCATCAGCACGCCGCCGACGAGATGACCGACCAGAATCGCGACGATGCCCCACACCAGGTTCAAGTGGAACAACTGCACGCCCAGCGCGCCGGTGACGATGGGCAACGGCGCGATGTTGCCGCCGAACCACAGCGTGAACAGATCCCTGACCTTTCCGTGGCGATCTTCGGGGGGCACGTATCCTATCGTGTGTTTTTCAATGAGCGGGGCGGATGTTGTTGCAGAGGTGGACATGACGAACTCCAAGGCAAGGATGAGTACGTGGACGTACTTCGGTAAGCGCCGACACGGACGGCGCATTTCTTGTTGAAGCGATCATGTGCAAAGGCCCGGGATAGATAAATTAGTAAGTTTGTTGCTTCAGACCTTAAAAAATATATGCCCCGGGTTTGGGGGCTGTCCGGTATGTTCAACCGTGATCAACAACAAAAACTTTCAGAGGCGAACCCTTTCCTGTGGCGAGGGAGCTTGCTCCCGCTGGGCTGCGCAGCGGCCCCCAAAACTGCGCCACGCCCGCTGATGTTGTGAGTGCTGCGCACTCAAGCGGGAGCAAGCTCCCTCACCACAAAAGCGTCGTCTTACTTGCAGAGGTTTTATATGGCCGCCTACAACCTGCGCCAGCTCAAATACTTCGTCACCACCGCCGATTGCGGCAGCGTCGCCGAAGCCTCGCGCAAGCTCTATATCGCCCAGCCGTCGGTCTCCACCGCGATCAAGCATCTGGAAGAAAGCTTCGGCGTGCAGCTGTTCATCCGCCATCACGCCCAGGGCGTGTCGTTGACGCCCAGCGGTTCGCGGTTTTATCGCAAGGCGCTGGAGTTGCTGCGGGTGGCGCATGAGTTCGAGCAGAACGCGCTGGCCGACAACGACGTGGTCGCCGGGCAGATCGATATCGGCTGTTTCGAAACGGTGGCGCCGCTGTACCTGCCGCGCCTGATCGCCGGTTTCAAGCAGCGCTGGCCGGGCGTGGAAATCCGTATTCGCGATGGCGAACAACAGGAATTGGTGCAGGCGCTGACCGCCGGCAGCATCGATATGGCGATGCTGTTCGAACATGACCTCGACACCACTATCGAAACCACGCCGCTGATGCCGCCGCAGCAGCCCTATGCGTTGCTGCCGGCCGACCACCGTTTTGCCCAACAGGCGAAAGTCTCGCTGCACGATCTGGTGCTGGAACCGATGATCCTGCTCGACGTGGTGCCCAGCCGCACCTACTTCGTGAGCATTTTCGAGGAGCGCGGACTGACCCCGCACATCGTCTTCAGCTCACCGTCGATCGAGATGGTGCGCGGCATGGTCGGGCGCGGTTTCGGCTTTTCGATTCTGGTGACCCGACCGTTCGGCGAGTACACCTACGACGGGCAGAAAGTGGTGTGCGTGCCGCTGGCGGAAACCGTGACCGGCTCGGGTTTGTCGGCAGCCTGGCTACGCCGGGTGCAACTGACCAAACCGGTGCAGTTGTTCGTTGATCATTGCCGTGAGGAGTTGGCTCGACTGTACGCCTGAGCGTGCGTCGAGCCGTGTTTCAAGCGCGGATAGATGTCAGCATCCGCTGCAGCATTGCATCGCAGGCATCGAGTTGCGCACGACTGACAAACTCGTCCGGTTTGTGCCCCTGATCCATGCTGCCGGGGCCACAGACCACCGTGGGAATACCCGCCGCATCGAACAGCCCGCCCTCGGTGCCGAACGCTACGGTGCCGAATTCCCGTGAACCACAGAATGCCGCAATCAGCTCGGCCGCCTGACTCTGCGCATCGGTGGCCAGGCCCGGATAGGCCGACAATTCACTGAAACGAATCGCGCTGTGGTCGCTGACCGCACGCATGCGCGGCAGCACTTGCTGCTCGGCGTAGGCCTGCAACTGTTGTGCGACCTGGGTTGGATCCTGCGAGGGCAGGGCGCGGATTTCGAAGTCGAAGCGGCAATCGGCAGGCACGATGTTCAAGGCCTTGCCGCCGCTGATCACCCCAGTCTGCACCGTGCTGTAGGGCGGGTCGAAGCGCGCGTCGTGATGCTCGGGTGCCTTCAATTGCTGGCCGATACGCCCCAGCTCGCCGATCAGCTCGGCGGCGTATTCGATGGCGTTTACTCCCAGCGGTGCGTAGGCCGAATGGCACGGATGACCGTGCACGTCGCAGCGCATCGCCAGTTTGCCTTTGTGGCCGAGCACCGGTTTCAGCTCGGTGGGCTCGCCGATGATGCACAGCAGCGGTTTGACCGGGCGCTGCTGCAGCTCGGCGAGCAACGAGCGCACGCCGAGGCAACCGACTTCTTCGTCATAGGACAGGGCGATGTGCACCGGCATGCGCAGTGTTGTCTGGACCAGCGCCGGCACCAAGGCCAACACGCAGGCGATGTAGCCCTTCATGTCGGCGGTGCCACGCCCGAACAGCTTGCCATCGTGCTCGCTGAGTTCGAACGGCGGAACAGTCCACGGCTGACCGTCGACCGGCACCACATCGGTGTGTCCCGAAAGCACGATGCCCGGTTGCTCGGCAGGGCCAATGGTCGCGAACAGGTTGGCCTTGCTGCGCTCGGCGTTGTAGATCAGCTCGCACGGCACGCCGAAGCCAGCGAGGTAGTCACGCACGAACTCGATCAGTTGCAGATTGGATTCGCGGCTGGTGGTGTCGAACCCCACCAGCGTCTTGAGCAACGCGACGCTGCTGCTCATCGATCATCTCCGGCAACGCCATAGCCCGGCGCCTTGGCCGGGTCGAGGGCACGGTCGATGTAGTCCTGCAGCTGCGGCTGATAGGCGTCCCAGAGTTTTTGCAACTGGCTGATCGGGTCTGCGTCTGCCCAGTCGACTCGCAAATTGACGATCGGCCACGTCTGTTCGCCGACCACCACCACAGCTGCCGAATGCACCGGCCCGGCTTCGCCACCGAGGGCTTGTGCGGCGTGCAAGGCCTTGAGCAAGCGGTCGGCCAACTGGCCTTCGCCGTCCTCAAAGGTACTGACCATCGCTTCGATTACTGAGCGCCCGGCGAGCATGTTGCCGGCGGCCACGCATTGTTCGCCGGAGACCGCGTTGTGCACGCCGAGGGTCTGCGCGCCGCTGAAATGCGCGGTCTGGCCGAGGTGGTTGATCGCGGTGATCTGCCGGTATTGGCTGTAGCCGTTGCGGGTCAGCACCTGATCCAGCGCAGCGTCGGGCGCGTGGCCTTGCTCCATCAATGCAAGGACTTCCGGGCCGAGGGACGGCAGGGTGATGTTCTGGCTCGACACCGCGCCGACACCCGGCAACAGCCACGGGCAACGCGCGCCGACGGCGATGCTGGAGGAACTGATGGCGACACCGAACTGGCCGGTTTCGGGGCAACGGGCTGCGATTGAAAAGGTCATGGTCTAACTCCTTTCGAGGAATTTGTTGTCCTTGCGGGCCTCATCGCTGGCAAGCCAGCTCCCACAGTAATTGGTGTGATCACAAAACTTGCAGGCACCTCAAGTACCTGTGGGAGCTGGCTTGCCAGCGAAGGCCGCGACTCGGTCTTCCGACTTACTCGGGAATCACCGCCACCACATCAATCTCCCACAGTAATCGGGTTGGTCACAAAATCTGTAAGCACCTCAAAAACCTGTGGGAGCTGGCTTGCCAGCGAAGGCCGCGATTCGGTCTGCCGACTTACTCGGGAATCACCGCCACCACATCAATCTCCATCAGCCACTGCGGCTGCCCCAGTGCCGACACCACCAGCCCGGTGGAGATCGGGAACACGCCTTTGAGCCACTTGCCGACTTCCTGATACACCGGCTCGCGGTAGCGCGGGTCGATCAGGTAGGTGGTGGTCTTGACGATATGGCTCATGTCGCTGCCGGCTTCTTCCAGCAGTTGCTTGACGTTGCGCATCGCCTGTTCGGCCTGCGCACGCGGATCCCCGAGGCCCACCAGATTACCGTCGAAATCGGTGCCGACCTGACCTCGGACGTAAACCGTGTTGCCGGCGCGCACGGCCTGGCACAGGTCGTTGTCCAGAGTCTGATTCGGGTAGGTGTCCTTGGTGTTGAACATACGGATGCGGGTGTGGGTTGGCTTGCTCATGTACAGCTCCAGACTAGGTGTTCAGCGGCGCACCGGGCACCGCTGCGAAAAAGGGAAATCAAGCGTCGACGGTGCCGACGGCTTTGCTGTGAATCTGCGCATGCAGGGCGGCTTCACGCTGCTCGGCATCCTGGTAGTCGAGGTATTTGCGCTGGGTGGCGATGTGATCGGCCACGTGTTTGGCGTCGTGCCACACGCCCCAGATAAACGACGAGCCGCGCCGCGACTGCCATGGCAGCCCAAGGAAATACACCCCCGGCTCGCTGGACACGCCACGCTGATGCTGCGGTTTGCCCTTGTCGTCAAACGCGGCGACCTGCAGCCAGGAATAATCCACGGCGAACCCGGTGGCCCAGATGATCGAAGTGATTCCGGCCTTGGCCAGATCCAGATCGAGCAGCGGATTTTTCACGCACTCGGGATCCGCATAGGTTTTGCGTGCTTCAGGTTCTTCCGGCAGGTCGAGACCGTTGCGCTCGATGTAGGCATCGGCGGCATCCAGCAGCGCCAGATAGTTCTCGTCACCGCGCTTGAGGTTGTCGCGCAGGTCCTGCTTGAAGGTCACCACGCCGTTATTGAACGACTCGGTCACACCGACCAGCGTCATGCCGCGATGGGCCAGACCACGGAAGTCGATGGTGCGACCGCCATGCGCACCGCTGACCGCGATGGTCACGTGCTCGCGGCCGGGTTTCATCGCCGCCTGATCCCACTCGCCGAGCACCCCCAGCCACCAGCAGAAATCACGGTTGCGATAGGCTCGCGGCGGACGGTCATGCGCACCTACCGACAGGTACACCTGCTTGCCGGAGCGCTGCAGTTCATCGGCGATCTGCACGCCTGACGAACCGGCGCCAACCACTAGCACTGCGCCTGCGGGCAGTTGCTGCGGATTGCGATAGTCGGCGGAGTGGATCTGCAACAGACGCGGGTCTTGCGGCGCAATCGGCGGGATTACCGGGCGCTGGAACGGGCCGGTCGCCGCGACCACGCGGCTGGCCTCGATCACTCCTTCGGAAGTCTCGATGGTGAAGCCCGGACGCCCGACATTGCGCACCACGCTTTTGACTTCAACGCCGGTGCGGATCGGCGCGTTGAATTTCTTCGCATAGGCTTCGAAGTAGTCCGCCACGCGCTCCTTATGGGCGAAACCGTCGGGATCGACATCATCGAATTCCAGCCCCGGGAAGCGGTCGTGCCACGCCGGACCGTTGGCCACCAACGAGTCCCAGCGCCCGGTGCGCCAGCGTTCGGCGATGCGGCTGCGCTCAAGCACCAGGTGCGGCACGCCGAGTTTGCTCAGGTGCTCGCTCATCGCCACACCGGCCTGTCCGGCCCCCACGACAAGCGTGTCTGTTTTTATTATTTCAGTGGTCATTTCTACATCCTTCCTGGCAAGGCAAGTGGATTCGGATCGCTTCAGGCTTGTCCGTTTTGCTTGCGGTCAGACTAGGCAGGAGGGGGGTATCGGTAAAATATTATTAAGCTGGGATGTGAATACAAATTGCTGAAGCAGAAGGGGCGAAGCCAGTAAAAACGCGGCTTGCAGGACAGGGGGAGGGGTGTCCCGGGCAGGAAAACTCGGGACAGGAAGGTGAAAAT
This sequence comes from Pseudomonas sp. MWU12-2020, assembly GCF_023100605.1. NCBI lineage: Bacteria > Pseudomonadati > Pseudomonadota > Gammaproteobacteria > Pseudomonadales > Pseudomonadaceae > Pseudomonas > Pseudomonas sp. MWU12-2020. The sequence goes on along the minus strand of NZ_JALMEX010000001.1, from coordinate 409,242 downwards.
TCACTTTAAGGAGGGGGGAGCGTCGCGTCAGTTACCGTCGGCGACCTTGCGTTCGATCGCATCGGTCTTGCGCTTGAGCTCCTCGGCGTCCTGCTCCATGACGCGGGTGGAGGTGGGGGTAATCACCTCGTCCACGACGCGGGTGTCGTCGTCGCTGTCCTGCAGATCGCGGTTCACCACATCCACCGGTTTGCCCGAGGAGTCGAGCGGTGGCGCGTTATGAGGTGTTGCAGGCTTGATATCGTCGGTGCTTTTCATTTTTCATACCTCCATTGACCTACAACGTTGGATACGAAGCCATGACGGGAGTTCGAGAAATTTCACGGGCGACCGCAGCCGCCCTCGGCTGTGCGCTGCTGATCGCTGCAAATTCAACTCAAGCCGCCAGTTTCGACTGCGACAAGGCCAAATCCATGGACGAAAAAGCCGTCTGCGCCAACCGCGCCTTGAACGACCTGGACGTCACCATGAGCGAGCTGTTCAGCCTCGATAAACGCCTGCTGCCGATGGGCGGGCGTGATGCTCTGATCGGTGAGCAGCAGGACTTCCTCAAACGCCGCAATGCCTGTGGCGCGAAGCTCGATTGTTTGACCGATCTGTATCAGAAGCGGGTCGTTGCGCTGCGCAGCATTATCGAGACGCGGGTGATGACGCAGGGGCCGTTTTGACGGACGGGTTGACCCTCTGGTCGATGCATAGCAGCATCCCGGGCAAACCCATTCACCAACAGGAATTTGCCACGATGTCTGCGCCTGATGATCTTGATGAGTTGCTGGAACGCGTGAACGACGAGCAATCGTTCATTACGTTTATTCAGGCACTGGGTGCCGATTTCGCCCGTGAGCGGACAATGAACGAACCGCTGTCACCCTATGGTCGGGGCGCCTTGGGTTGGGAACATGGATCTGTGGATGCGTTTTTTGAGGCAGCAGGTGCCTGGGCGATCAGCAGTTCCAGGCAGGTGGCAGCAGATGTCTCTTCGGCCAACGTATGGCAGCGCTGTGCGAGCATTTTGCTGGCCGGCAAGTTTTATGAGTGAACCGGGAGAGCATCAAGAACAGAGCAGGAAAATGAGTGATGAGTAGGCCGTTGAGTGAAGCCGATCTTTATCTGGTCATGCTGGAAGCGATTGAAGAAGGCTTGAACATCGATCTGCAACCCTTTTGTGAGCGGCTGCAGGTCGAGCGTCGCGATCTGCTTAATCAAGTCGCGATCGCCGTAGCCAGAGATTTCCTGTCAAACACGCGTGATTTTGAGTTTGGCGATGAAGTGATGAATGCACTTATCAACCCCATCGTTGATGTGTCGATGCACGCAGAAATGCCCCAGCCAGCCTTTGACATCTATCAGGCATTTGATTCCGGCGAGTATCTGCACACAGGCGATGCGCAGGATGTTTGCCCTCGGGAGAAACATACGCGGCCGGGGCTGGAGAATATTTTGCGTAATCATTTGCCTACGTTGGAGTAGTAACCCGGCGGGTTGCCGAGTATGCAAACCGTCAGAGCAAACTCCACGACACCCCGACATAAACCCCCAGCCCTTCACCCGGCGTAGACCGCGCCGCATCCAGGCCCTTGTCGTCATACCCCGGCGTGACTGTCGCGGCGTAGTGCTGGTTGGTCAGGTTGCGCAGGTCCAGCTAGGTCTGCCAGTCGTTTTTCGGCGCGTTGTAGCCGACGGTGGCGCCGAATAATGCGTAGGGATCGGCGTAGTAGCTGTTGGCGTAATCCACCGCGACCTTGGACACCAGTTGCGTATTGACCGCCGCGAAGAAACCCTGCGGCCAGTCGTGGCGCAGTTCGCCCTGGTAATAGTGCATCGGCAGGGCGGGCAGGCGGTTGTCGCCGAAACGCTGGTCGTCGCGGTAGTGGAAATCGCTGAAGGTGTAGGCCTGGCGCAGGCTCAATTTACGTCCGTCGGCGGCTGACCACAGCGTGTTTTGCAGGCTGGCTTCCACGCCTTGGTGCACGGTGGGGCTGGCGTTGAGTTCATACGGGGTGACGGCGTTGGCGTCCGGCAGTACCGAAAGCAATTCGTGGCGCACCTGCGCGTAGTACCACGCCAGGCTCCACTGGCCGATTGCGCTGTCGCCGCGGCCGCCGAGTTCGAGGGTGGTTGCGGTCTGGTTCTGCAGTTTGATCGGGTCGCTCTGGGTGCCGGTCGCCGCACCGTTGCCGGAGGGGAAGCGGATGTTCGAGCTGTAGATCAGCGACCACGGGTGCGGTGCCTCGACTGAGCGGCTGAGGTTGCCGAACAGTTGCAAATCCGGCGTGACCTGATAGCGCAGGCCCAGACGCGGGGCGTAATCCCAGTCATTCAGGCTGGTTTTGCCGCCGCTTTGCGGGTAGGTGACGGCGCTTTCGCGGCGGGTGTAAATGGCGGCGAGGCCGGTGGTCAGCCACAGGTCGTCGGCGAGTTCCAGGTCGTTGCCCACATGCAGCACGGTGTCCGAACCCTGATAGGTGAAGTTGCGCATGCGTGTGCCCGGCGCATACGCGGCGGTATTGCCGGACGGGATGCGCACGAATTCACTGGCGCCGTCGTTGGGCAGGTGTTTGGTGGTGCGCAGGCCCACGGTGCTGCGGCTTTCCATGCCGAACAAAGTGTCGCGACGCTTGTAGTCGAACGTGCCGCTGACGTCGGTGTAGGCCACTTTCAGACGGTTCGGGCCTTCGCGCAGGTCCATCGGGTAATCGTGATAGACCAGCCCGGTCTGAATGCTCGAATCGTCGTCGATGTAGTAGGTGGTCTTGTTGCCGATGAAGGTGCTGCCCGGTTGTTTGCGGCTGTCGTCGCGCGACACATAAGCCGGGTTGGCCGCCCGTGGATCGTGCTCGATCGAGTGCTTGGTCACGCGGCCGGCGAGGTCGTTGTCGGTCTCGCGATAGCGGATATAGAAGCGGGTTTCCAGGTTCGGATTGAAGCGATAGCCGAAGTTGGCGATCACGCCTTTGCTCTCGCTGGCGGTGTGATCCTGATAGCCGTCGGCGTTCGAGTCGGTCAGCGACACGTAGTAATCGAAGTCGCCCAGCACTTGTCCGGAGCTGACTTGCCGCTGCTGATAACCATGGCTGCCGGTGGCATAGCGCACCTGCAGTTTCGGCGCGTCGTAACCGGTGTGGCTGACGTAATCGACGGCGCCGCCCAGCGCCAGGGCGCCGCGATCAAAGCCGTTGGCGCCGCGCAGCACCTCCACATGGTCGAGCCACAGCGGTTCGAGCAATTCGTAGGGCGTGCCGCCGGGGCCGGTCAGCGGCAGGCCGTCGAGCAGGGTGTACAGCCCCGAAGCGTGCGCGCCCGGCGCCCGGTTGATCCCCGAACCACGGATCGAAATCTTCACCCCTTCGTTGCCCGCCGACTGCGCGTAAACCCCCGGCTGATACGCCAGCACGTCCTGATTGCTCGCCACACGACCCTGCAACGGTTGGCGCATGTCGACCACGTTGCTGCCGCCGGGCACTTGCGCCAGGCGCGCTTGGGCCTCGGCGACGGAGGCATCGGCGCCGCTTTGTTCCTCAGCCGAAATCAGCACCTGCCCCAACTCCATGCCTTTGGGTTCCTCGGCCATGACCGGGCAGGCGAGGGCCAGGCCCAACAGGGCAGAGGGCAGGGATTTGGGCGACGGCATCGAGAAACTCCAGACAGACAGGGACGGGCAATGAACAGTGCGACGCAAGAAGGAACGATGGAAACACATGGCAATTTTGCTTTTTTTGCCGGGGAGCGAGATGACAGGAGCGGCGTGGATTTTTCAGGAGGCGGCATTAAACGCCGTAAATGCAGGCGGCTGGCCGCTTTCGATCACGGCCAGTCGCACGGTTTACCTGCTCGTCAGCCGACGCGCATGGAAGGATCAGGCAATTTTCAACGCCATGAGAATATCCAGCGGAGTCTGGGCAAATGCCCGCGCCTGTTCGGTCATCTCGGCCAGGTTTTCTTCGGGCGTGAGCAGCGGCTGGTCACCCTTGAGCAGCACTTCGCCTTGATCACCGATGACGGCCCATGCCAACTGCGCCCACTCGCTCGGTTGTGTCATGCCTTGCTTGATCGAAATCAGGAACAACTGCTGAACGCGGCTGATCGGTACGCCACCACCGGTGACCGGGCTGGCCAGCACCTGAATGTTGTTGTTGAACAGCGCGCGTTTGCACAGTTGCAGGTTGAGAGTGTCGCAACGTTCCTGCACCTGCCTTTCGGCGGCTTCGCTCTGGCACGGGGCGGCGACGCCCATGCCGATCAGCACGGTGACAGCCTGCACCAGGTCGTCGTAAGACACGGAGCCGACGGCCATCGACAACTGCTGCAGGGTTTTCGGTGCGTAAGCACTGGCGGCGAGCGCTTCGAGCACCGGGCTGTAAATCTCAGTTTGCAGCGCAGCCTCGCCGGCGGGACCAGTGACCGTGCCGGGAATGCTCTCAATCGCTTGCAGCAGGACAAAACGCGTTCTCAGCAGGCCATCGCGCTGCTCGGCAGCAGACAGCCGATTGGCGCCACGTACGTACAGATCCCGGCGGAAGTTCTGATTGATGAAATAGTCGCGCGCCTGTTCCCGCATGATCGGGTGCTCGATACCCTCCAGAAAGTCCATGCCCTCTGCACTCAAATTCAGCGGGGCCACTGTGTCCAGCGGCACGGCCGTGGTGGCGTAGTCGAGTTTGGCTGCGGTCATGGCGTCGACCACGTCAGTGAAGTACATGCAGTCCCAATTGCGGTTGAAGTACTCATGGGCCACGTACTGACGATTCTGGCCCTTGATGCTCTGCAACTGGGCACCGAGGGCCGGCGCCGCTTTGGCGTACTTCGGATTGGCCGCCAACAGTGCTTCGGAAAACTGCATCGCGGCATCGATGCGCTTGGCCGGGCTGGTCGAGGCCTGACTGGCAAAGCGGTTGTGCAGGCTGAACAGATTGCGCAAGGGTGCCGATGGTGACCAGCCCGGGAAGCAGTTGTAGCTGACGTACAACATGCCCCCTGGCTTGAGGTGGCGCCGGGCGAATTCGACGATCAGTTTCTGGTTGTCACGGCTGACCCAGGTCCAGATGCCATGCAGGCTGATGCTGTCGAAGGCCGGCAGGTCATCACGGGCCAGCAACTGCTCGAAGCTGTCGTCATACAGTCGTGCCTGGCTGTTCCAGTCATTCGCCAGCGCAATGGCATGCGCGGCCTGGGACGGTGTGAAGTCGGTGCCGACATAGTTGCCCGGGTTGGCGGCGGCGTGGATGTTGATTGAAACACCCTGGCCGAAGCCCAGTTCGCAGTGGTAACCGCCGGTGTTTTCGAGGGTGGCAAAACCGCGCAACAACAAACAATAACGCTGGAACACCGGGTTGATTTCCCGGCTATACGAGTAGGTGTAGCCCTCGTCGGTGAAATACCCTTCGTTCCAGGCATTGCTCATGTTTACATCCTTCAATTCGCGAGTGAGCCGCTCTTATAAAGGGTTGTCATTACGCACCACAAGCGGAAAAACATGTAAGTGAATCTTACGATTGCAAAGGCACATAGATGTCCGTCTGCCATTGCTCCTGCGGGGTCTCGGGATACACGCTCAGGTAATGGAAAAACAGCGGATGATCGCGCAATTCCTCACCGCTGGCCGGCAACCAGTCACGGTAGACCGGATAGATGGTTTCGCCGATATGATCCGGCGAACCGACGTGCCGCACCACCACGCAACGTTCCCCGGGAATGACGAGTTCCCCCACGCCGAACGTATTGGGTGCTACCGGCTCATCAATCTCGCCACAGATGGCGAAGCGAAAATCCTGCGCCGCAGTGGTGTCGGGGTTGTTGTAGGGAATGCCGAAGGTACGACTCGACGCCACGGGCGACTGCCCGCTGTGCATGCGCCAGGCGATGAATTTCTGCACGCTTTGCTGAACTTCCCCCGGTGCGCCGCAGTGCTCAAGTGCAGCGACGCGCACGGTCGGGAAGTCGACGATTCTGGTTTGCATGATGACGCTCCTGGAAAAATGAGGGATGGCAAACACCGCATTCCAGATCTGCCAGTTCGGTTGCTTCCTGAAGGCACTCGGCGACAGGCCGAAATCGCGCCGGAACGCCCGGCTGAAAGCTTCCGGACTTTCGAAACCGGCGCCAGACGCGACATCCAGTATCGAATGCTCCGGCTGCGCGGCCAGTCGATGCGCAGCCCGGCGCAAACGCATCAGCTGCACATAGCGCGACACCGGCACGCCAACGAAGGCGCTGAATTGCCGATGGAAGTGAAACACCGAAAAGTTCGCCAACTGACTCAGCGTACTCACCGAGAGGTCGCCTTCGAGATGCGCGTCGATATAGGCGAGTACGGCGTTGAAGCGCCGGGTGTAGGCGCGCTGGGTCGGCAGGTCGGACACTGGGTGGAGACTCCTGGAAGTGCGGTCGGCTATAGCCTCGTCGATTTTGGCGTAGGCGCGCCTAGCCGGGTTTGCTCAGCGTATCCAGTAATCGCGCAATTGCCTGGCGCAACATGCCCATGCACGTCACGTATCGCGCCGGTCAGGAGCAGTCGTCGGACAGCATAACGCCCAAGGTGTTGGCGCGCTCTGGATGGAGCGGCGCACTGCCTTGGGCGTAAATGCCTGGTGAAGGATTACGATCGGCTTATCTGACAGACTGTATACACGAAGGGCACCTGATCTTAACTGTCGCACCCGCTTCCTCTAGTCGTATTTTGACCGCGTCCTTTTCAGCTTTTGAGAGGTTCTGCTGCACTGTGTTTGGAGCACTATCCACCAGGTTTTTTGCTTCCTTTAACCCTAAACCGGTTTGTCCTCGAACTGCTTTAATGACTGGGACTTTTTTACTTTCATCAACTGCGTCCAGAATTACTATGAATTCGCCAGAAGATGACGCTTCACCTGACGTTTCCGACGTTCCTAATCTTTTCTTCAACATAATCATAATATCTTGTGCTTCGAGTACAGTAAGGCTGGGGAGCCAGTCGATAAATTCATCTTTGGTCATTTCAGGTTCTCCTGTAATCAATATGTGAAGTCAATCTTCACCGCTTACCGGAGACCTGACACCTGTTAGAAATTACAGTTTTTCAGATTGTTTAAGAATTACCTCTCAAACCAAAAAAACTAACCATTGGAGTTGCTGAGCTGGCTTCTTGCGCGGCGCATCGAAGATTCATATCCAGCGGTGTTCCCTATAGGAGCTTCCGTAGGCTGCTCAGGAGGCGGAGGAGCGGGGAGTCAGCGGCCGTGCGCTGCGTCCGCCAGTTGCCCGGTATCAACCCGCACGAACACCGAATCGCCCACCGCCGTCAGCACCTCCCCGGCATATACCTCGCAAATCACCCGGGTCTTGCGCCCGACTTCGCCTTCGACCTTGGCGCGCAATGTCAGCGGCACGCCCATCGGCGTGGGTTTGATGAATTTGATGCCGAGGTTGCCGGTCACGCAGTCGATGCGCGGCAGGCTGCCTGGTTCGCGTTGTTCGTGGCGGTAGTGGTAGGCCATGGCGGTCCAGTTGGAATGGCAGTCGACCAGCATCGCCAGCAGGCCGCCGTACACCAGGTCCGGCCAGCCGCAGTATTTTTCGTCCGGCAGATGTTCGGCCATGACGTGCACGCCGTCCTCGTGCCAGTAGCTTTTGACGTGCAGGCCATGGGGGTTGCGGCCGCCGCAGCCGTAGCAGACGCCTTCGGGGGCGGCGAGGTCTTGCAGGGGCGTCTCGGAACGGGTCATCGGTCTGGTCATCCTGAAGTGGTAAGCCCGGTCAGGCGCAGGCGGTTGCGGCCGCCGCGCTTGGATTCGTAGAGCGCGGCGTCGCCTTGCTCGATCAGTGCCGCGAGGCTGGCCGGCGGCTGGTTGAACAGGGTGGCGCCGATGCTCAGCGTCACCGGTTCGGCGGTGGGGAAGGTCTGGGCGGCGTTGCGCTGGAACTGATCGCGCAGGGCGTCGCCCAGTCTGACGATGTGATCACTGGGCGCGTTGCTCAGCAAAATCACGAACTCGTCACCGCCCAAGCGCGCGGCCAATGTCTCATCGGTGGTCTCGGTGCGAATCATTTCGCTCAAGGCGACGAGCAAACGGTCGCCGGCGCTGTGACCGTACTGGTCGTTGACCAGTTTGAAGTTGTCGATGTCGATCAGCAGCAGGGCGCCGGGATGCGCCGGGGAGACGTCCTGCAGCAGGCGCGGCGCGCGCACGTCGAGGGCGCGCCGGTTGTACAGGGCAGTCAGCGGGTCGCGAGCGGCCAATCGGGCGATCTGCTCTTCGCGCCGGTAACGTTCGGTGCCGGTCATCGACAGCGCGATCAGCATGATCGCCATCGCGCCCTCGACCAGCGAGATCTGGATGATGACGCCACGGAACGCGGCGAGGTCGATCAGCGTCCCCGGGATCATCACGGTCATTGCCTTGGCCACATAGAACATCCCATGGCCCAGCAGCACGTAGCGCAATTGCACCGCGCCGACGCTCAGCGATTTGCCATGCGGGCGCAGCAGCAGACTGGCCTTGAGCGTCGAGGCGGCCACCAGCAGCGAGTTGGCCGCCAGCATGACTTTCGACCACAGCGGCCCGTCCGGCAGCAACAGCAACACCAGCCAGCAGACGAAGATCAGGTACCAGGCGCGGGACAGGCGAATCTGGGTGAAGCGCGCCACACCGAGCAGAAACAGGAAATGCGCGGTCACCAGCAAGCCGTTGGCAAACCAGATGCCGACCAGCAGAAAGCCGTTGCTGCGTAGCAGTGCCAGGGTGGAACCGACGGTAATCGTGGCGAAACCGGCGCTCCAGAACAGCAGCGAAGGCTCACGAATGCTGCGCCACTCGACCGCCAGATACAGCGCGGCAGCGGCAGCGAGAGCGATCGAGATGGTCAGCATCGTTGGTGGATCGAGCAGCATTTCTTGAAGCGCCTGTCTGAGGGGGCGGTTAGACGGGCGATTGTAAGCGTTCGGGGCTGTTTTGGCAGGAGGTGCGGCGGCTGCCCTCGCAGGCGCCGCACAGGATCGTCACTGACTGGCGTCCAGCACCACGCGATAGCGCGCCTTGCCACTGCGCAGATGATCGACGGCCTCGTTGACCTTGCTCATGGGAAACATCTCGACCTGCGGCAGAATCTGATGCCGGGCGCAGAATTCAAGCATGGTCGCCATGGTGCCGGGCGAGCCGACCGGGGAAGCGGACAGGGATTTCTGCTGGGGGATCAGATCGAACACATGCACCGGAATCGCGTTGGGCACGATCCCGACGAAATGCAGCCGCCCATTGCCGCGCAGGGTGGCGAGCATCGCGGTCCAGTCGAGGTCGGCGTTGGCGCTGATCAGCAGGAAGTCCAGGCTGCCGGCAATCGCTTTCAGCGCGTGGCTGTCAGTCGAGGCGACCACGTTATGCGCGCCCAGACGCCTGGCTTCATCCTGTTTGTTCAAGGACGAGGTAAACGCAGTGACTTCGCAGCCCCACGCGTTGAGAAACCGCAGTGCCAGATGACCGAGGCCGCCAATGCCGACCACGCCGACCCGGTCGGTGGGTTTGACGCCGAACTGCAGCAACGGGTTGAACACGGTGGAACCGGCGCAGAACAACGGGCCGACCATCGCCGGATCAAGATTGGCCGGCACCGGAATCGCCCACGCCCAGTGCGAACGCAAGCGATCGGCAAAACCGCCGTTGCTGCCGATGATGGTCGGTTGGGCGGTGCCGCACAGTTGCTGCGAGCCGCTGATGCACGACGAACAATGCATACAGCTGCCCTTGTACCAGCCGATGCCGACGCGCTGGCCGAGTTCGAGGCCGCGCACTTGCGGGCCCATGCGCACGATTTTGCCGACCACCTCGTGACCCGGCACGAACGGGTAGCGGCTGATGCCCCAGTCGTTGTCGATCAGCGACTGATCGGAGTGACAGACGCCGCAATATTCCACCGCGACTTCCACGTCCTCTTCGCCCAAAGGGCCGGGATCGTAGCTGTAGCGTTCCAGCGGGGCACGGGCGGCGGTGGCGGCCCAGCCGTTGAAAGTTGCGGGTTCGCTGTTGCTCATGGGGGGCACCTCCGGTTCGACTGACGGGACATTGGCAGCCCGGCAAGTCTAGTCGGTCATGGCTGTGGCGCGAGCCAGGTGTCGACGACCCGTCGATCCAGTTCTTCCCAGTAGGCCATGCCCAGCACGCGCGTGGTGTTCAGCCCGCGCAGATAGCCGCGCAACTGGTTGGCGGTATCGCGCTTGAGCTGCGCATTGGTGATGTCCTTGTCCAGCAACACGCTTTCGTACTGCACCAGGTATTCGGCCACCCGCTCGCGAAAGTCGGGCAAAACCGCGTCGCGGATCAGGTCAAAGGTTCTCAAATCGGCTTCCTCACTGTTGTTTTAGTCATTAGGGATGAGCGTGCATCAAACTTTATCGTCGGTAACTATCGCTAGAAGTAATAGTGACCATCACGAAACGCAAGTTCAGCTTTGCATTCAATAGGCGGAAAATCGCTTTCATTGAACACGCAGCTCAAGGAAATTGCGCGATGAAGACACTGACCCGACTGGCGCTGATCGCTCTGTTGATGAGCGGCGTGGTAGCCACGGCACCGTCTTACGCAGACGACGCCTGTGAGTGTCATCTTCAACCGATCGCCGGCAGCAGCGCGACCTTGCAGCATTCACAGACCGTGGGTGTGCTGTACAGCGAAAACACCCGGGAAAACCTGCAGTACCTGACGCGTTACCACGACATGGCGCTGCACGGTGCCAAGGATGCGCTGGACTCGCGGATTCGTGCAGCGTTTGTCCGCAGCTCCGATCCGGAGCTGGCCATCGACTGGTTGCTCAGCTCGCTGCAGCGTCAGTTCATGTCGGTGACCGTTTACGACAACCTTGATGCATTGATTCTGGCGCATCCGGATATCGTGGTGAAACTCGACACCTTCAACCGCTTGCTGACCCAGCAGAACAGCCTGTTCGAAGCGCACTTCATCGCGCGTTTCTACGATGCCGACCTGCAGTACATCGGCAAGGCCGAGGGCTCGGTGGAGAAACAGATCCCGTCGGTCTGGGTCCACGACAAAGCGGCGCAAGAGATTGCCGCGCAGATCGAGAAACAACGTGACCTGCAACTCAATGCCTTGAAGCAGTTCGACGCCTCGCTCAAGGCGCTGGTGGCTTCCAGCTGAACACTCAAAACCAAAAGGGCAGCGGCGGCGCCGTGACGCTGAGCCGCTGCCAGTTGAACCGGACCTTTATTTTCAGGATTACCCCGATGCGTGCTTTGTTTGCCCCGACCCTGGCCGTTGCCTCCTTGCTGCTCGGCGGTTGCGCCTCCGCACCGAACGACCCGACGCTGACCTTGCACACCAACAAGACCCCGGCGCAATACGCCGATTGCGTGGTGCCGAAGCTGCAGGGCAGTGCGCTGAACCCGACCGTCTCGCAAACCCAGCGCAGCTACCGGATCGTGGTGCCGAGCAAGGTGTCGGCAGACAACGTGCTGGAAGCCTACAAGGCCGGCAGTGGCGGCAAGGTGTTCATCTACGAGCGCCACTTGCTGGCCTCGAATTTCCTGCCGTCCAGCTTTGAACGCGCCGCCCAGGATTGCATCTGACCCGGCTGCGCAAACCGTTTTAACCGAGCTCCTTTGGTTGGCCGCAACCAACCAATACTTTGCCCCGCACCTCATTCGGTTGCGGGGCTTTTTTTTGCCGGAGTCTGTGTGGTTCAGGCGACTTGATTCAGCGCCACTATGTAGGCGCTGAACATGTCCGCCAACCCATCGGCGAAAGCCGTGATTTCCTGATCGCTGCGTGCAGTACCGGAAAAGTCCTTGCCCACCGAACTGAGCGTGGTCAGGATCAGATCACAAGTTGCGGTGCGGCTTGCCTCATCGACATCCGGCAGCAATTGCAGCATGAACTCGGCAAAGATCTGCCGTCCGGCGGCGCGCACTTCGTGGGCCTCGGGCGCATCGCGATACAGCGGCGCCGCGTCATTCAGCGCACCGCGCATCTGCGCTTCCTCGCACTCCGAACGAATGAACGCCTGCACCAGTGTGCGCAGGCGCGTCAGTGGCGGCTGTTGCTGATCTTCGAGAATTCGCTGCAGCATCTGCGTGGTGTGCAGCCACTCATCGCTCTGAAGGCGAAACAGGATCGCTGCCTTGTTGGGGAAGTACTGGTATAGCGAGCCGATGCTCACGCCAGCCTTTTCCGCGACCCGTGCGGTGGTAAATCGGGTCGCGCCATGTTCGGTCAAAACCTGAATAGCCGCCTGCAGAATCGCCGCGACCAAGTCAGTCGAGCGTGCCTGCTGCGGCTGTTTGCGCGAGGAAATACGGGCGGTCTGACGATTGCTCATGGGCGGCTCGGGCCTCGGGGGGAAACGCGAATAGCGGATCGAGTGAATCACTCGCATCATTTAAATGCGACGAATCACTCGCATCTTAATCCCCCATTGACGGAAAGCAATCATGACCACCCTGACTTCTGAGCCATTGGCCAGCCTGATCGAACGCCTCTACAGCCAAGCCAGCGCTGCCACCAGCCCGGTGCTGGAAACGGTGTCGGGCGACGAGCGCGAGCGCCTGATGCACAGCAAGACTGAGTACCTGCAACTCTACGCCATGCTCAAGGATCTGTGGCTGCCGGTCTCGCGCGACACCGGCAAACTGCTGTACATGCTGGCGCGCAATACCAAGGCCAAAGCGATTGTCGAGTTTGGCACCTCGTTCGGCCTGTCCACTCTGCACCTGGCGGCGGCATTGCGCGACAACGGTGGCGGCGTACTGATCGGCAGCGAATTCGAACCGTCGAAAATCGCCCTGGCCCGCCATCACTTCATCGAGGGCGGCGTCAGCGATCTGGTGGACATCCGCGAAGGCGATGCACTCGTCACCCTCGCCAGCGACCTGCCGCCGTCGGTCGACTTGCTCCTGCTCGACGGGGCCAAGGCGTTGTATGGCGACGTGTTGAAACTGGTGGAAAAACACCTGACACCGGGCGCGCTAGTGGTGGCGGATAACACCAACTATTGCCCGGAATATCTGGCTTATGTGCGCGCGCCGCAGAACGGTTACCTGTCGGTGCCGTTTGCTGATGACATCGAGCTGTCGATGCGATTGGGTGATTACGCGTAAGCCTTGAAAGGCCCTGATGATCGCTATTGTTTCAGTCAGTCAGGCTTCCTGCGCCTTGGAGCTGGCGATTGAAAACTCTTTCGGCAAATTGGCGCCATTCTTCGCGGCCAGGATCTCGGCCATCACGCTGACGGCGATCTCCGCCGGTGTCTTGCTGCCAATATAGATGCCGATTGGCCCGTGCAGGCGCTCGAGTGACGTTTGGGTCTCACCAAAATGCTCGATCAGACGTTCGCGACGCAGCTGACTATTGCGCCGCGAACCGATGGCGCCGATGTAAAACGCCGGGCTGTGCAGGGCTTCGAGCAGCGCCAGATCGTCGAGTCGTGGATCATGACTCAAGGCGACGATGCAGGTGCGCAGATCGACCGCGAAGTCGCGCACCACGTCATCGGGCATGCCGATGATCCGCTCCACGCCGTTCACCGCCCAGGTTTCGATGTATTCCGCACGAGGATCGCAAACCGCGACCTTGAAGCCGTTGAACAGCGCCATGGTCGCCAGATACTCGGCCAGCGTGCCGGCACCGATCATCAGCAGCCGATACCCCGGCCCGAGGGTATTGAGCATCCGCTGGCCGTCGAAACTGAATTGCTCCGGGGTTGCCGTGGCTTGCAGTGTGACCTGACCGTTATCCAGTGCCAGGCAGCGGCGCACCAGTTGCCCGGCATCCAGTTGCACCAGCAGTTCGTCCAGCACCTGCCACGACGGGTTGAACTCGAGAATCAGCTCAAGCGTGCCGCCACAGGGCAAACCGAAACGATGCGCCTCGTCGGCGCTGACGCCGTAGCGCACCACCTCGGGTGCAGCGTCCTTGAAGCCGCTGCCGCCATGCACGGTGGTGTAGCGATCGATCAGGTCGTCCTCGATGCAGCCGCCGGATACGCTGCCGACCGCGCGACCGTCGTTACGCAAGGCCATCATCGACCCTGTCGGACGTGGCGAAGAGCCCCAGGTGCGCGCCACCGTGGCGAGCAACACTCGCTCGCCGGCGGCGAGCCAGTCCCGCGCGGTGCGCAGGACCAGCAAGTCGATGCTTTCCATCAAAGTTCCTCTAACGCATTTGCAGGATGATCGGGCTGCTGCTGGCCGGATCGGTGTGTTCACGCAGCTTGTTGACTGCCTGCGCTTCAACGGCACGGCCCTGATTGCCCCAGGTGCTGCGCATGAAGGTCAGCACTTCGGCGATCTCTTGATCCGACAACTGCTCACGGAAGGCCGGCATGCGATAGGCGTCCGGCACTCCAGCAGCCACCACCCGCTGCGAACCGTTGAGGGTGATGTTGATCGCCGAGGCACTTTCCTTGGCCAGTGCCGAGGTGGCGCCGGCCAGCGGTGGCATCCATTGCGACTGGCCCTTGCCGTCGAGGCCGTGGCACGAGGCGCAGCGCGTGACGTAGGTATGAGCACCGGGCGCGTCCAGACGTTCCGTCGCCGAAACCGCTTGGTACTGCCATGGCTGGCCGTCGCGCTGACGGTCCCCCGGCAATGACTTGAGATAACGGGCAATCGCGGTCAGATCGTCATCGCTCATGAACTGCGTGGAGTTGTTGAACGCCTCGGTCATCGAGCCGTAAACCACCGCATGTTTGTTGCGCCCGGTCTTGAGGAACTGCACGATCTCCGGCTCGCTCCAGCGGCCCAGGCCGGTGTTGTGATCATCCCGCAGGCTCGGCGCGTACCAGCCATCGAGCAAGGCGCCGGCGAGATACGGCGTGGCGGATTCATCCAGGGCCTTCTCGTTGAACGCCAGACCGCGCGGCGTATGGCAACTGCCGCAGTGTCCGGCGCCTTGAACGAGATAGGCGCCGCGATTCCACACTTCATCCTGCGACGGTTTGGCCACGTAAGGTTCGGTATCGGCAAACACACCGTTCCACAGGGCAATCGGCCAGCGCAGGTTCAACGGGAAAGGAATCGCGCTCGGGATATTCGCCTGCTTGACCGGTGCCACGCCTTTCATGAAAAACGCGTACAGCGACCGCACGTCGTCGTCACTGAGCTTGGCGTAGGACGGGTAGGGCATCGCCGGGTACAGACGGCGGCTGTCGGGTGCCACGCCGTGGCGCACCGCACGGTCGAAGTCCGCCAGGCTGTAGCGACCGATGCCGGTTTCCGGCTCCGGGGTGATGTTGGTCGCGTGAATCGCGCCCAGAGGTGTGGCCATTTCCAGACCGCCAGCGAACGGCGCACCGCCCGGCACACTGTGGCACGCGACGCAATCGCTGAGTCGGGCGACGTATTCGCCACGGGCCACCAGCGCCGGGTCGATATCGGCCACGGCGAGGGGTTGGTGTTCAAGCGGCGAGACAGGCTCGCGGGTGACATACCAGGCCAGCAGGCCTGCCGCGACCAGGCACGGCACTGCCAGCCAGCCAGCGGTTCTTGCGAATCGGCGGTTATTCATGGACGCTCCGGCGCTGATCAAGTGAAGGTGTGTCGGCTCATGGGCAGGCTGCGCACCCGTTGCCCGGTCAGCGTTGCCACCGCATTGGCGACAGCGGGCGCGACAGCGGGCAAAGGTGGTTCACCGATGCCGCCCATTTTTTCTCCACTCTCGACAACACGCACGTGGACCCGGGCCATCCGCGCAGGCGGCAGGATCGGATACAGGTCGTAGTTGCGCGCGCGCGGTTTGCCATCAATCCACACGGCTTCCTCCACCAGGGTCTGCGACAGGCCCAGCGCCACCGCGCCATTGACCTGCGCTTCGACAATCGCCGGATTGACGATGCTGCCGGGGTCGATTGCCTGCCAGATATCGTGCACCTTGACCTGACCGTTCTCGATGGAGACCTCGGCGATCACCGCCGTCTGGGTACCGAACGGCGACGCCATCGCCACGCCTCGCGCACGTTTGCTGCCGTCCGCCGCGGTAAACGGCCCGCGCTTCCAGCCACCCGACAGCTCGCCCACTGCTTGCAGCAGCGTGGTCAGTCGACGGTTGTCGCGCAGCAGGTGCAGGCGCAGTTCGAACGGGTCCTTGCCGCCCTTGTCAGCCAGTTCGTCAAGGAACGACTCATAGAAGAAGTCGTTGAGCGAGTTGCCCACCGAACGCCAGTAACCAAGCATCGCCGGGCCTTTGGCGTAGATCTGCGCGATGCGCTTGTTGGGGATCGCGTAGGACTTGCCCGATAAGCCTTCAAGCGCAGTAGGGTCGAGCTTTTCACCCTGCTTGCCGGCAAGCGCCTCGGTCGGACCTTCGGTGGCGCTGATTGCTTCGATCGCCAGCGGCCAGCCGTCGTTGTCCAGTGCACCGCGGAAATTCACGGCGGCTACGGGGCGCAGCACGTCGCGCAGGAACTCTTCCTCGCGGCTCCAGATCAGTTTGACCGGGCGGCCAACCGCCTTGGACAACTCGATCGCCTGCGGGTAGGGGCTGGCGGCGTCGTAGAGGAAATGCCGACCGAAGAAGCCCCCCAGCAATGGCGAATGCAAGGTAATCCGCGACGGGTCCAGCCCCGTGCGTTTGGCGATGTCCGCACGGAACATGTCCGGCGCCTGATTCGGCAGCCAGACTTCCAGCGAACCATCGGGATTGAATCGGGCCAGCGCCGACGGCGGCTCCAACTGGCCGTGGTTCAGGTACTGATTGTGGTAGGTGGCGTCGATCCGGGTCTTGGCACTTGCCAGAATTGCAGCCACGTCGCCTTCATTTTCATCATCCTTGGCCGGGCCTTTGTCTTCAGCCAGGCGCTTGAGCCAGGCATCGCTGGAAAAGTCGGCGGGCATCGGTCGTACCTTGCTGTCGGCCGTAGGTTCCTGCCAGTCGACCTGAATCGCTTCCACTGCACGTTTGGCGTGCCACCAGCGCTCGGCGACCACGGCCACGGCACCCGGCAGACGATGCACGGAATGCACGCCTTTCATCGCCTTGACCTGCTCTTCGTTACGCAGATTGCCCACCGTCATCCCCAGACGCGGGGCATGTTGAACGGCGGCATGCAGCATGTCGTCGACCTTCAGGTCGATGCTGTAGAGCGCCTTGCCCGTGGACTTGTCGTAGGCATCGACGCGCTTCACCGGTTTGCCGATCCAGCGGAACTGGCTCGGATCACGCAGCTGCACCGAGGCCGGATCGGGAACCGGCAGATCCATGGCGTGCTCGGCCAGTGCGCCGTAGGCCACCGAGCGGCCCGACTTCGCGTGCACGACTTTGCCGGGTTCGGTGCTCAGTTCGCTCACCGGCACCCCCAGTTGCTGCGCGCCGGCCTGCAGCAGCATGGCGCGGGCGAGGGCGCCGAGGCGGCGCATCACCGGGTAACTCATGCGCACCGACATGCTGCCGCCGGTGATGCGCATGCCGTTTTCCATCACCACATAGGCTTCGCCGGGCGGCGCGGCTTCGACCAGGAAAGTCGTCGGGTCGGCATCCAGCTCTTCACCGACGATCTGCGCCATCGCGGTGAAGGTACCTTGTCCGCCCTCCATGAACGGGCAGAGCAGGCGCACGCGGTTGTCCGGGCGGATTTCCAGAAACGCCGGGACCTGCGTGCCGCGCTCGGCAGTCGCGGCCGCCGCTGCCGCTTGCACGCGCGTCACACCCAGCGGCAGACCGAAGCCAAGCACCAGTGCGCCGACGGCGGTGCCGGCCAGGAAACGTCTGCGCGACACGTTGATTGGTTCGTGCAGAGCCAGTGCCGAGGCTTCCTGAGCAGGATCGATACGCACGTTCATCAGGCGTCTCCCTTGCCGGCCAGCTCATGCACGGCGGCATGAATGGCGTTGTATGTGCCGCAGCGGCACAGGTTGACCATCGCCGCTTCGATCTGCGCGTCACTTGGCTTGGGGTTTTGCTTGAGCAGCGCCGTGGCGGCCATCACCTGCCCGGACTGGCAGTAGCCACATTGGGCGACCTGCAGGTCGACCCAGGTCGAGACCACTCGTTTGCCCACTTCATCGGCCTCGATCGCCTCAATGGTGGTGACCTCGCGGCCTACCACACCGGCCACCGGCGTGACGCACGAGCGCACGACATTGCCGTCCACCAGCACCGAGCAGGCGCCGCACTGCGCCAGTCCACAGCCGTACTTGGTGCCGGTCATGCCCAGGTCATCGCGGATCACCCACAGCAGGGGCGTATCGGCGTCGGCATCGACCTGATAGGTTTTCTGGTTGATTCGTAGTTCCATGGTTCACCCGCTCGATCATCGGTTGACGTGCATTTTTATAGGCGGTGAAACGCGGCGTGGCGCCTCACCGGTGACGCGTGTTCTTTGCTCAGCTTGCCGCGTTGCCCAGTGCTTCTGCGGCGAAGGGTTCACCGCGCAGCAGCGCGATGTCACGACTGGGTGCGGTGCCGTACAGGCGTGCGTATTCGCGGCTGAACTGCGAGGGGCTTTCGTAGCCGACCGCAAACGCCGCGCGCGAAACGTCCAGACGTTCCATCAACATCAGCCGGCGGGCTTCGTTCAATCGCAGCCACTTCTGGTACTGCAGCGGACTCATGCCGGTGAGCTGGCGGAAATGGTGGTGAAAGGTCGGTGCGCTCATCTGCACCCGCGCCGCCAGTTCATCGATGCGCAGCGCCGCGCTGTAGTTGACCTTGAGCCAGTCGATGGCTTTGGCGATGCGATAACCCTGGCCATCGACGGCAGTGATCTGCCGCAGCCGCGCACCTTGATCGGTATTGAGCAGCCGATAGTGGATTTCCCGCAGCACCAGCGGCGCCAGCAGCGGGATTGCCTCAGGCTCATCGAGTAATGCCAGCAGGCGTTCGAGCGCGCCTTGCAGCGCGCACGACATGTCGCCAATGCCAGCGCCTGCACCCGTGGATGAATGCCGCTTGGCCGGCAGGCCAACCTTGGTGATGACCTCGGCGAGCATGCTCACATCCAGTTTCAGCACCAGCCCGACACAGGGCTGTTCGGGGCTGGCAACCAGCACTTCGGAGTTGGCGGGCAGATCCAGTGAGGTGACCAGAAACCGCGAAGGGTCATAGCTGTAACCTTCACCCCCGACCCACAAGCGCTTTTCCCCACGGCCCACCAGAATCAGGCTCGGCTCGATCATGCACACGGCCGGTGGCGCCGGCTGATCGCGACGAAACAGCGACAGCCCGGGTATGGCCGTGGGGAAGTCACCCGGCACGCTCACGCGCGGGTTAATGTTCAACGCCAAAGGTGACTTGTGGCGCAGCGGGGTAGTGATCATGTCGGGCAACTCCTGATGATCGAACTCTAGTCCGCTGAACAGACGTTTCCTATACATCACCCTGCATCCTCAGAGGATCAGGCAAGCATTCAAGAGGAATGCACTAGGGCAGAGGTCAATCGACCGGGAGAATGTGTCAAACCATTACAGGATTGCCGCGATTCGACAACGCGATCCTGACGCCTCTCGCAATACAGGTAGTTCCCATGACTCCCCTTTCTACAGAACAACGCGGCTGGAGCGCCGTGCTGGCCATGTCGTTGGCCGCCTTCGCGCTGGTCGCTTCAGAATTCATGCCGGTCAGTCTGCTGACGCCGATTGCCGCCGAACTGCACATCAGCGAAGGCCAGGCCGGGCAGGGGATTTCCGTGTCCGGGGCGTTCGCCCTGGTGACCAGCCTGGTGATTGCAGCGGTCGCTGCTCGCGTCGAGCGCAAGAAGCTGTTGCTGGGTCTGACCTTGCTGATGATCGTCTCGGGTACGGTAGTCGCGTTCGCGCCGGGCTACCCTTCGTTCATGTTCGGGCGGGCCTTGATCGGTATCGCCATCGGCGGTTTTTGGTCGTTGTCGGCGGCGACCGCAATGCGTCTGGTACAGCCTGATCAAGTGTCCCGGGCACTGGCCATCGTCAACGGCGGTAACGCGCTGGCAACGGTCATTGCCGCTCCGGCGGGGAGTTTCCTCGGCGCGTTGATAGGCTGGCGCGGCGCATTCTTCTGTGTGGTTCCGGTCGCTGCGCTGGCGGCCGTGTGGCTGCTGATCAGCCTGCCGTCCTTCAAGCTCGAGCGTCAGGCCGGTAGCGGCAATGCCCTGCGGTTGATGAAGCAATGGCCGGTCGCCTTGGGGATGGTCGCCGTCAGCGTATTTTTCATGGGGCAGTTCATGCTGTTCACTTACCTGCGGCCCTTTCTGGAGGTCGTCACCGGGGTCAGCGTTGCAACCCTGTCGTTGATGCTGCTGGGGCTGGGGCTTGCGGGTTTCATCGGGACCTTTGTGATTGAACGATTCCTCGGCACCGGCCTGTACCGCACGCTCACGGTTATTCCGCTGATCATGGCGGTGATTGCACTGGCCCTTGTGAACTTCGGCGCATCGCCGTTGCTCAGCGCAGTGCTGCTCGGACTGTGGGGGCTGGTCGCCACGGCGGCTCCCGTTGGCTGGTGGACATGGCTGGCGCAGACGCTCCCGGAGGATGCCGAAGCCGGGGGCGGCTTGCTCGTGGCCATTGTTCAACTGGCTATCGCAGCCGGGGCCATTGTCGGTGGCCTGGCATTTGATCTGAGCGGCTATAAAGCCACCTTCGAGCTGAGCGCTGCGGTGTTGGTGGTTGCGTCGGTGCTCGCGTGGTTAGCGGGGCGCAGTGCAACTGAGGTTCATCTTGTCGAGTCGAATGTGACCGGTTGAGAGAAGTGATTGCGGAGTTGGCAGCTCAGCTCCAGCAGCGGACTTGCCAATGACACTAAGTGTCATATAGTCTTTCGCGCATCACTCATCCGGCCCTTACCAAGGATTTCCAATGAACGTTCATTTCGTGGTTCACGAAGCATTCGAATCGCCCGGCGCCTATGAGACCTGGGTTCGCGAACGTGGCCATGAAGCGAGCTATTCGCGCGTTCATGCGTTTGACGCGTTGCCTGCGAGCGTCGAGAACATCGACCTGCTGGTGGTGTTGGGCGGTCCGCAATCGCCGGCGACGAGCAAAGAGCAATGCCCGCATTTCGATGCGGCCGCCGAATGCGATCTGATCGTCAGAGCGATCAACGCGAACAAGGCAGTGGTCGGCGTTTGCCTGGGTGCGCAATTGCTCGGCGAAGCGCTGGGCGCCACACATGGCCATAGTCCGGAAAAGGAGATCGGCAATTTTCCGATCACCTTGACGGAGGCGGGCAAGAGCAACGCCAAGGTTGCGCACTTCGGCGATGTGCTCGAAGTGGGGCATTGGCACAACGATATGCCGGGGCTGACGGCGCAGGCGAAGATCCTTGCCGTCAGTGAGGGCTGCCCGCGTCAGATTGTCGAGTACAGCGATCTGGTCTATGGCTTCCAGTGCCATATGGAGTTCACGACGGAGGTCGTGGAGCGCTTGATTGCCGCGTCCCGCGACGAGTTGGCGGCGGCGGTGGATCGGCGTTTCGTTCAGCAGCCGGCGATGCTACGAACCAATGCTTATGAGGAGATGAACCTGAAACTGTTCGAGTTCCTCGACAAGCTGGTTGCGCAGTATCAGCAGCAACGCAAGGGCTAGGAATACCGGGCCAGACGATGACGCCAGTTGCCACCGTGAGTGCGTTGGCATTCCTCTTCGGAGTCGAAACGCACGTTGCGGTCTGAAACAGGCACATCGATGTTGGCCTCATGCAGAGCAGTGGCCGTCAGTTCATGGATGCGTGCCTTGGCGTCAGTCAGGGCGAGATTTTTGTCGGCCTCGGTTTCGAACACCCAGATGACTTTCAGGGTTTGAGCCAACGCGTTCAAATCAGCGGTGTGGGTGAGCCAGGTGAAACCTTTGATTTCGCCTTTTGCGGTCTCACACGCGTCGGTGAGCGTGGCAATCAAGCGCCGCTCGATTTGCGCCAGTTCACGTTTTCCTGGGGGCATTGCAGATCCTTCGGTGACAGTGGTGGTGTGGAGATGGGTTTATCCGGTGGGTCTTGCGAAACAGGGCATTGCGCGTCGCACACTCATGTTGCTGTGGGAGCGGGCTTGCTCGCGAAAGCGGTAGGTCTGTGATGTCAGTGTTGACTGACCCGGCGCCTTCGCGAGCAAGCCCGCTCCCACAAAGATTGCTGTGATCCCGGATCCCTGTGGGAGCGCGGCGTCAATCCAGATCGCTGGCCTGATGCCGTTCAGGAACCTGGCTGGCCTCGTCACCCCAGGTGCGATTGACGCGCTGGCCACGGATCACCGCAGGGCGTTGGGCGATTTCTTCTGCCCAGCGCTGCAAGTGGGTGTAATCCTGTGCCGATAGAAATTCAGCCGCCGAATACACGTTATTGCGCACCAGTTGCCCGTACCACGGCCAGACCGCGATGTCGGCGATGGTGTAGCTGTCGCCGGCCAGGTAGCGGCTCTCGCCAAGGCGCCGGTCAAGCACATCAAGCTGACGCTTGGCTTCCATGGTGAAGCGGTTGATCGGGTATTCGAGCTTCTCCGGCGCATACGCATAGAAGTGCCCGAAGCCGCCGCCCAGATAAGGCGCCGCGCCCATTTGCCAGAACAGCCAGTTCAGGGTTTCCGTGCGACCGGCGGGATCTTTCGGCAGGAAGGCGCCGAATTTTTCCGCCAGATACAGCAGGATCGAACCGGATTCGAACACCCGAGTCGGTGGCTGTGTGCTGCGGTCGAGCAGCGCTGGAATCTTCGAGTTCGGATTGATCTCGACAAAACCGCTGGAGAACTGATCCCCCTCGTTGATGCGGATCAGCCACGCGTCGTACTCTGCCTCGGTATGCCCCAGTGCGAGCAATTCCTCCAGGAGGATGGTCACCTTCACGCCGTTGGGCGTCGCCAGCGAATACAGCTGCAGCGGATGCTTGCCCACCGGCAACGTCTTTTCATGGGTCGGCCCGGCAATCGGGCGGTTGATGTTGGCGAACTGGCCGCCGGACGGCGCTTCGTGTTTCCAGACTTTGGGCGGTACGTAGGGCACTTTACTCATGAAATGGGCCTCATCGTGGGTGTGCCGAGGGATACCTCGACAGGTATCAGACTCGACAGCATAAACGCTCTACCTCAGGACTGTGCAACCCCGGGAATCATCAAACACGCCGCTAGACCAATCAGTGCCGTACCAATCACCTTGTCGATGAGCCGCTGTTTTTCCAGCATCCGGCGGCGTAATCGATCCGTTGAGAAAAACAGTGCAACCAGGCTGAACCACGCCCAGTGCGTGAACGACATGAACAAGCCATAGGCGAAGTTTGCTGTCAGGGAACTGCCTGGCTCCACCACCTGGCTGTACGCCGCCACCACGAACAGCATGGTTTTCGGATTCAGTGCATTGGTCAGAAAACCTGAGCAGAACACTTTCCAGGCGCGGGGTGCCGAAGCGCTCGCATCGGCAAATATCAGCACCGATTTATTGGTAAAGGATTTGATGCCCAGATAGACCAGGTAACCGGCACCCAGCAGCTTCATCATCCAGAACAGTACCGGCGATTGAGTAATGATCAGCGCCACCCCGAACACGGTGTAGAACACATGAACCTGCACGCCGCAGGCAATGCCCAGCGCAGCCAGCAAACCGCTTCGCCGGCCATAGGCGTAACTGTTGCGGGTGACCATGGCAAAGTCCGGCCCTGGACTGATCACGGCCAAAATGGTGATCGCGATTACCAAAAACAACTCGTTCATTCCTGCTCTCTCCATGACGATATTTGCGCTACTCGAATTCACAGATGTCGAGCTTCGATCTGTACCAACGACCAACAGTGGTTGATGGGAATCTGCTCTAGCGGCCTCGAGCGGCAACATGATGGAGAAGTGTCTTCGGCAAAAAAAACGATTTATAGTCGCGAAAATCTGTGAGAAATCATCGCCTATATGAACCTTCCTCCATTGGCTGCCTTTCGCTTCTTCAATACCGCCGCCCAGACCCAGAGTTTTGTAAAAGCTGCCGAGCTGCTGCACGTTACCCACGGTGCGGTCAGCCGCCAGGTGCGCTTGCTGGAGGAGGCGCTCGGCGTGGAATTGTTCGAGCGGCGCAATCGGGCGATCTTTCTCAACCACGCCGGGCGCTTGCTGTTCAATGTCACCGCGCCGATGTTCGAACAGTTGGAAAGCGCTGTTTATCGTCTGCAACGCGAAGTCCACGATGACGTGCTGGTGGTGTCCTGCGAGCCGACCATCGCCATGAAATGGCTGATCCCGCGCTTGCCTGACTTCCACAGCGCACACCCACAGTTGCAGGTGCAATTGCTGACGGCCGGCGGGCCCATCGACTTCGCCCGTTCAGGGGTGGATCTGGCGATCCGCCGTGACGATTTTCATTGGGACGAGACCGTGCATGGGGTGACCCTTTGTGGGGAGTGGATCGGCCCGGTCTGCGTGCCGTCCAGTCGTCCTGCAAGCGATCATTTGCGCGGTGCCTGCATGCTGCGCAGCAAGACGCGCCCACAGGCGTGGGATAACTGGCTTCGACTGGCCGACATGATCACGGTGCAGGTCAGTCGGGTCGACTACGAACACTTCTATCTGTGCATTCAAGCGGCGTTAGCGGGGCAAGGGATCGCCATGGCGTCGTTTCTGATGGTTCAGGACGAGCTCAAATCCGGCCAATTGATCGCGCCTTTCGGCTTCATTCGCGACGGCTCGAGTTATTGCCTGTTATCGCCGCAACCCTTTGAGCAGAGCACCAATGCCATGGTTTTCCGCGAGTGGATCACCCAGCAGATGAGCGCCTGTAGCCGGCAGTTTGAGGGGGCTGATGATTCGCCCGGCGCTATTTAGTGATGCTGCCCTGACGCAGGTCCGCGCAAAAAATATCAACGCTGCCATCGGTCGCCGCCGTGCGCACTACCACGGAGTAATTGCCGGATAGCAATGGCGACAGGGCCACCGGCGCGCTCCGGGAAAACGTCCAGCCACGAATCGCCTGTCGTTCGGTATTGACCCTGTCGTTCAACGCATAGGCCACCGCTCCGGGTTGCTGGCAACTGCCCTTGTTGACGAAGGCATAAAGGCGCAAGGGCAGTGAGGCACCGCTCGGCGCGCCGCTGATGAAGAAGTTGAAGTTGGTTTGCTGGCCCCAGTCAGACAGCGTGACATTGCCGATCTGCCCGGTGTTTTGACGGGTGGCGGTCAACGGCAGGTTCACGCTGGAGCCGGATGAACCGGCGCATCCGGCAAGGGCGGTTGCTATCAGGATTGCTGTGAGTGGAGTGGTGAGCTTCATTACCGATCTCCTGAGTTGAGAGGCTGCAATGAGCCAGTTAAGCAGATCGGCATGCCGGTATGCGCCGCGGCTCAAGGCGCTTGCATCGGCCAGCGTCTGTTCAGGTGTTCAGTTAGATAATCCATGAAAGCTCTGACCTTCGGCGTCATCGCTGCTCGCTCCTGCACGCAGGCGTAGATGTCCATCGGTTCGACATAAGCGTGAGCCTCCCCCTGGAGATTTTCAAACAGTGGCACCAGTTGACCGCTCTCAAGATAGGGCGCTGCGACGAATTCGGCCAGGCGCGTAACGCCTGCGCCGTTGACTGCCATTTGCGTCAGAACATCGATGTCGTCGCTGATGGCGGTGGCGTTGATCGGGGCGTCGTAGTGCTCGCCGTTGCGGAGGAAACCCCAGCGCAGAAAACGCCCGTCCAATGGATAACGGAACGCCAGGCAGGCATGGTGTTGCAGGTCTTGCGGTGATTGCGGCATGCCGGCGCGTTCGAGGTAGGCGGGGGCGGCGCAGAAGATGAACGGCAGGGAAACAATCCGGCGCGCGACGATGCCGTCTTCCAGTTGCGGCTTGATCCGCAGGCTCAGGTCGATGCCGTCCTGGATGTGATTGATCTTGCCGTTGGTGGTCGACAGCTCGACCAGCAGGCGCGGATGCAGCGCGGCGAAACCTGCGAGTAACGGCGCCAGGACGTGGCGGCCGAATGCGCTGGTGGAGGCGATGCTCAAACGCCCTTGCAGTTCGCTTTCATCGCTGACGATCGCACTTTGCGCCGACTCCAGATCAGCCGCGATGCGTCGGACCTTTTCGTAATACAGCGCACCATTTTCGGTGAGGGCCATGCGGCGGGTGGTGCGTTGCAGCAGGCGAACACCGAGGTGCGTTTCGAGGCGATTGAGGGTCTGGCTCACCGCGGCCGCACTGACACCCAGCGTCTTGGCGGCGCCGACGATGGAGCCGGCTTCGACCACTTTGATAAAACTGGCAATCGCCGCCAACAGATTCATCCGTGTCCCGCCGCATGGGTTTGATTCGTAAGTTGTGCTTTATAAAGTACCTGTGGCGGGACGTCTAGTTGCGCGCAGGGGGGCTTTGCTAAGGTGCCGACTCCCTGCCAACGGATGGAAAAGCCCTATGAATCAAAGAACCACCACCGATGCCTTATATCTCGGTCGGCGCAAGCTATCGCCGCGAGCGACGCCCTATGTGTTTGCGTTGTACATGGCGACGATCATGGCGTTCCTGATGTCGCTGGTGATCACCGCCGCCAATTCCGGGATTGATAACGACTACCTGAGTAATGCGTTGCACGCTTACAAGCTGGCAATGCCGGTGGCTTTCCTTTGCATCCTCGTGGTGCGGCCGATTGTGATCAAACTGGTAGCGCTGACGGTGCATCCGCATCGTTGATGCGTGCCTCAGAAAAACTCGTCGAGCAACTGATAGAAAGCGACTTTTCGCAGATCCGGTTGCACCCCATAAGCCTCGAAAAATGCCGGCACCCATTGCTCGCCGAGGTTGTAGGCGATGCTGTGGGCTGTCAGTGCAAGGTCCTGGAAACGGTCGGAAACGCCCAGCCGCCCGCAGTCGACGAAACCGCTGAAGCGACCGTGGTCGACGAGCAAGTTGGGCAGGCACGCGTCGCCGTGAGTCACCACCAGGTCTTCGCTGTCCGGGCGTGCGGCCAGCATCTGCTCGAACAGCGCTTTGGCGCTTTGGCCGAGGCGTGAGTCGTCGAAATCCTCTTCGTCGATCAAACCGGCCAACAGGTGCTCTCGGGCCAGGGCGATTTTCGCGTCGAGGCGATGATCGAATGGGCAGTCTTCAATGTTGATCGCATGCAGCGTGCGCAAGGCATTCGCCGCCAGCGAGACGATTTGCTGCGGCGTGAGATGTTCGCTGCTGGCGAGATCGCGTCCCGGTACAGCGGTCATCAGCAACCAGAAGCGCTCGCTTTCTTCGACGCTGTCGAGCACGCGCGCCGCCGGCAGATCCTGCTCCGCCAGCCATCGCAGGCGCTGCACTTCGCCAGGCAATTCGGAGAAGCTGATACGCGGCTCCGATTTGACGAACAGCGGCGCTGATCCGGCGGGCGTCAGGCGGAACACATCGGCGCGGGATTCGCCGATGGTTTGCTGTTCGTAGCGGGTGTCAGCGAAACGCTGGCGCCATGTCTGTGGCAGATCCATTTTCATTCGTCCCTTGTGGCAGTGGGCGCCAGTGCGCCTTCAAGAATTCGATAAACACTTTGACCTTGCGCGTGTTGCGCCGGTGGGCCAGGTACAACACGTAAATCCACGGGCCGAATGCGCTTGGCTCGCGCCAGTACTCGGGCATCACTTCCACCAGTTCGCCGCTAGCCAGATACGGCGCGGCGCTCCATTGCGGCAGAAACTGCAGGCCCTGGCCCTTCAGCAGGCAGGCCAGCAGGAAGTCGTAGTTGTCGCTGGCCACGCGTGGACTCGGCTGGGTCAGGCGAATCCTCCGGTCACCTTGCTTGACCCACCAGAAATGCCGGTTGAGCAGCGGGTGACGAAAGATCAGCCAGTCGTGCTGCTGATAGTTGTCCAGTGACACCTCCTGACCCTTGCGCGCCAGATACGTCGGGCTGGCGCACAGCACCACCCGATTCTCGACGATGGGTTGGGCGATCACGCCCGGCAGATCGATCGGGCCGTCACGCAGCGCCAGATCGTAACCGCCATCCACCGGATCGTCATAGCTGTCACTCAAGTCGACTTCCAGATGCACCTGCGGGTGGGCGTCGAGAAAGCGGCAGCAGACGTCGTTGAGAAACGCCGGGGCGAAGGAGGGCGGTGCGGTGATGCGCAGGCCGCCGCTCAATTCGTGCCTGAGCTGTTCGACACCCTCGCAGGCCAGTTGCAGTTGCATCAGCGCCTGTCGCGCGCCATCCAGATAAATCCGTCCGGCCTCGGTCAACGCCATGCGTCTGGTCGTCCGGTCGAACAGCCGCGTGCCGAGCTCTTCTTCCAGTTGCGCCACGGCTTTGGTCAGGGCCGACGGAGTCTTGCCGAGTACCTCGGCGGCGCGGCTGAAATTGCCGTGTTCGGCGGTGGCGACGAACATCGTCAGGGCACTCATCTTGTCCATTGATCTATTCCTGCTGGGCACAGAAGTTGTGCGCGAGGTGGCATTCAGTTATCGCCAAGGCTTGGATAGGCTTGCTCGCAGCCTAACAAAAATAACGAGAAGCCTCATGAAGCAGCTACTGACCCTGATGGTGTCATCGGCACTGGCCTGTGCCTCACTGGAAAGTCTGGCGTCCGCCGATCTGATCCTGCACGACGCCAAGGTCTACACCGCCGAACCCGGCCAGCCCTTGCAGCAAGCGGTCGCGGTGGAGAACGGCAAGATCCTCGCCGTGGGCACGGATGCGCAGGTGATGCGCCTGAAGACGCTGGCCACGCAAGTGATCGACCTGCACGGCAAAGTGCTGATGCCGGGCTTCATCGACTCGCATTCCCACACGATCAAGGGCGGTCTGCAGATGTTGCAGGCCAACCTCGACGGGCAACTGTTGCCGCTTGATCAACTGGAACAACGCCTGCGCCAATGGCGTCAGGACGGCAAGGCGCAGCGTGGGGATTTCCTCAGTGTCGGCGGGTTGCCGTCGACCTACTGGAGCGATATCGCCGCCCTCGAGCAGCGTTTCAATCAGGGCGAATGGGCGAACCAGCCGATCCTCCTGCTGGGCTGGGATCTGCACACCGGCTGGGCCAATCGGGCGATGCTTGAACGCGCCGGCGTCACGGCAGAGAAAGTTAAAACGCTCAAGGGCGAAGAGCAGGCAACCATCGGCCATCACTCCGACGGCAGCCCGGATGGCTTCCTCGTCGATGCCGGACTGTACCCGGTGCAGGCCTTGCTGCCGCCGCCGACCGCTGACACCCTACTGGCCGCTGGGCGTGCGGCGTTGAACTATTACAAGAGCTTGGGGATCACCGGATGGATGGACCCGCTCGCCAACGAAGTCCCGGGCAGTGACGTTACCAACACCTCGCTCGGTGTGTTGCCGACCTACAAAAAACTCTCGGAAAACGGCGAACTCACCGCCCACGTCGCGGCACTGTTGATGGCGGATTCCAAGGCCAGACCGGCCGACCTCGATGAGCTGGACAAGGTGCGCCAACAGTTCCTCGGAGTCAGCAATCTGACCTTGCCGGGGATCAAGATTTTCGCTGACGGCGTGGCCGAAGCGCCGGCGCAAAGCGCGGCGATGCTCGAGCCATACCGCAACTCGAAAAAGACCGGTGAGCTGCTGATCGACCCGGCGCACTTCGGCGAGTTGGTCAGCGCTGCCGATGCCCGTGGCTGGCTGGTGCACATCCACGCCATCGGTGATCGCGCGGTGCGTGAGTCGCTTAACGGCATCGAGCAGGCGCGCAAGGATCGTCAGAGTGGCATCGCCCATTCGATTACTCACCTGCAAATGGTCAATCCCAAGGAGTTCGCTCGTTTCAAGGCGCTGAATGTCATCGCCTCGATGCAGATGTTCTGGGCTGCCGCCGACGAGTCGAGCATGGACCTGGTCAAGCCTTACGTCAGCGCGATGGCCTTCATGTACACCTATCCGGCGCGCTCGCTGTTGAAGAACGGCGCGACCATCGCCGGTGCCAGCGACTGGCCGATCACCACCCCGGAGCCGTGGAAGGCGATCTATCAGGCCGTCAGCCGTAAAGGCCCGAAAGGCGTGCTCAACGCCGCCGAAGACATCGACCGCCAGGTCATGTTCCAGGCCTACACCCTCAACGCGGCCAAGGTGCTGCGCCTTGAGGACCAGATCGGTTCGCTCAAGCCCGGCAAGCAGGCCGACATGATCGTCCTCGACCGCGATGTGTTCACCGTCGAACCCGCCGCTCTGCGCGACACCCAGGTGCTCAACACTTGGTTCGCCGGTCGCGAAATCTACCGCCGTAAACCGTGACGGCAGACCTTCAAAACGACAACAAGGAAATCTTTTCGTGAATGTTCATTGCTTAGTCACCGACACCCGCAACCCACAGATTCGCGGGCAGCAGATTGGCACCACCTGGGCCGCGCAGATCCGCCAGACGGTGGCGCTCTATCTGGATTTCTTCAATCAGGTCGGTGTTCCTCTGGCACAGGTGCAGGCCATCGGTGAAGCCAGTCTGCAAACCCTCCAAGGCTGGTGCCCGAGCCTCGCCGAAGAGCTCGTCGCCACTGCTGAAGGTGCCGGGGTGCCGCTTTGGCAGCTCGCCAGTCTGAATGCTCGTACCGAGATTCTCGCAGTAATGCCGGCGTCCACCGAAGGCGAGTGTTCGACCGCCGTGTTCGCCCCCCACGGCGCATTGCCGCCGCGCAGCATCCAGACCTGGGACTGGCACGATTCGCTGGTGCCCAACGGGCTGATTCTGCAACTGACCACGGCCGCAGTCATGACGGTCAAGCTGTTCACCGAGTTCGGCATGCTCGGCAAGATCGGCGTCAACAGCGCCGGGCTGGGCCTGCACTTCAACATCCTGCATCACGTCAGTGACAATGGATCTGCCGGGGTGCCGGTACATGCGATTGCCCGGCGCATCCTTGAAGAAGCCAGCAGCGTTGACGAAGCGATTGCGCTGGCGCGTTCAGCGCGGGTCAGTGCCTCCACGGTGCTGACCGTGTTCTCCCGCGAGGATTCAAGCCCGCGTGCGGTGAGCATCGAAATGTCGCCGGTCTTCACCGCTGTGGTGCGCCCCGATGCCGAAGGCTGGATCACCCACACCAACCATTTCCTCGATCCCGAACTGAGCCTCGGCGAGCGCACACCGGATGCCTCGACGACGTACGCGCGTTTCGATCACGTCAACGCGGCGCTGCAAAACATGGTCAGTGGCAACCTGAGCCATCGGGCAGACGCCATGTGCGGCGAGGCGGGTGAAGACGCGCCGATCTGCTTCCACCCGGATCTGAGCATGCCGGCGACCGAACGCTGGGAGACTCTGCTGACCATCGGCATCGACACCGAGAACAGCGTCCTCGAATACGCCGCCGGCAACCCCAAACAACTCGCCCGAAACGGCTATCTGCGTTTCTGAATCGCGGCCTCCAATAAAAACAAAACGAGCAATGCACATGGCTACCGAGATTGATCGCAAGAGCGGTTCCCCGTCAGCGCTGAGGACGTTTTTCGTCTCCGGCATGGGCACCGCCCTGGAGTTCTATGACTTCGTGATATACGGCACCGCCGCCGCGCTGGTGTTTCCCAAAGTGTTCTTCCCGCAGATGGATCCGCTGACCGCGACGCTGGTGGCGTTCGGCGCCTTTGGCGCCGGGTTCTTCGCCCGGCCCCTTGGCGGCATGGTGTTCGGGCATTACGGTGACAAACTCGGCCGGCAGAAAATGCTGGTGATCACGCTGCTGCTGATGGGTTTGAGCACGCTGTTGATCGGGTGCCTGCCGGGCTATGCCACCCTCGGCGCTGGCGCACCGGTGTTGTTGGTGCTGCTCAGGCTGGTGCAGGGCTTTGCCGCCGGTGGCGAGTGGGGTGGCGCGGCGTTGTTCGGTATCGAGTCGGCGCCGCCCGGGCGTCGTGGTCTGTGGGGCAGTTTCACCAGCATGGGCATCGGTATCGGCGGGATTCTCGGTGCCGGGGTGTTCGCGATTGTCAGTGTCGCGTCACACGATGACCTGGCCGGATTTGCCTGGCGCATTCCATTCTGGCTCGGTGGCGTGCTGGTGTTGATCGGTCTGTATGCGCGCCTGCACAAACCGCTCGAACAACCCGCCGAACCGCAGGCCCACTTGCGCATGCCGCTGCTTGAAGCGCTGCGTGCGCGGCCCAGAGCCATGCTGTTGTGCACCGGCATCGCTTTCGGCTACGTGACCATCGCCTACATCGGCAGCACGTTCTTTCTGTCGTATGCCACGCAATTGGGCTATGGCAGTACCGATGCGCTGGTATTCGACTTGTCGCTGTCGATCGCCATCGTGATCACCGCGCCGTTGTTTGCCTTGCTGTCCGACCGGATCGGCCGCCGCCAGGTGATGATCCTCGGCGCGCTGATCATGGCTCTCGGCTTCTTTGCGTTTTTCCCGCTGGTCGGCCTCAAGAGTCTGCTGATTTCTACCGCTGCCTATATCTCTATCGGTGCGTTCATGGGCGCGACGCAGGGGCCTATTCCGGCCTTTCTGGCTGAACAGTTTCCGCGGCACATGCGCTATTCGGGAATGTCGGCGGCCTATCAGATCGGTGCGGCGCTGGGCGGCGGCACCGCTTCCAGCGCGGCCACAGCGATTCTGATCGCCAACAACCACAACGCGTTCGGGGTGGCGGTTTACGGCGCGGTTGCGCTGGGTATCGTGGCGCTGTGCTCGTTTCTTCTGAAGGAGACGGCGCACCTGAGCCTTGCCCAAATCGATGAGGCCGAGTGGTCGCAGGTTGTACCCGTCGCCACTGGCTAATGGCAAAAAAAATCGAAACTTCGCGCTCTTCCCGGCTGTCCAGACCCTTGTACTTCCCGGCGGATGTTTCGCCGGGAAGGCCTCATGCATCGGTGACAGGCGAGGAACGAGATGACGACGACAGTGGGAGATTTTCTGGTTGAGCGGCTCAGTCAATGGGGCGTCACGCGGATTTTTGGTTATCCGGGAGACGGCATCAATGGCGTGTTCGGCGCGCTCGCCCGAGCCAATGGCAAGATCGAATTCGTTCAGGCCCGGCACGAAGAAATGGCCGCGTTCATGGCTTCGGCCCACGCCAAGTTCACCGGCGAATTGGGTGTGTGCATTGCCACTTCAGGCCCCGGCGCTACGCACTTGATTACCGGGCTGTACGACGCCCGCATGGATCACCAACCGGTGCTGGCGATTGTTGGTCAGCAGGCGCGTACCGCACTCGGCAGCCATTACCAGCAGGAGCTGGACCTGGTCTCGATGTTCAAGGATGTGGCCGGGGCTTTTGTGCAGCAGGCGTCGGCGCCGTCGCAAGTACGACATTTGCTCGACCGCGCCGTGCGCACAGCGGTTGGCGAGCGGCGGGTGACAGCGATCATCCTGCCCAATGATTTGCAGGATCTTGAGTACGAGCCACCGGCGCGGGCGCATGGCACCGCGCACTCTGGCGTCGGTTACACCAAGCCGAAAGTGCTGCCCTACGAGGCGGATCTGCAGCGCGCCGCCGACGTTCTGAACAGCGGTGAAAAGGTTGCGATTCTGGTCGGCGCCGGCGCGTTGCAGGCGACGGATGAAGTGATCGCCATCGCGGAAAAACTCGGTGCTGGCGTCGCCAAGGCGTTGCTCGGCAAGGCTGCGCTGCCGGACGATTTGCCGTGGGTCACCGGCAGCATTGGTCTGCTGGGCACCGAACCGAGCTACAAGATGATGAACGAATGCGACACCTTGCTGATGATTGGCTCGGGTTTCCCCTATGCCGAATTTCTGCCCAAGGAAGGTCAGGCGCGCGGCGTGCAGATCGACCTGCAACCCGACATGCTCAGCCTGCGTTATCCGATGGAGGTCAATCTGGTTGGTGACTCCGCCGAAACCCTTGCTGCGTTGCTGCCGTTGCTCGAACAGAAGACCTCGCGCAAGTGGCGCAAAAAGATCGAAGGCTGGCGCGGCAGCTGGGAAAAGACCCTGGAAAAGCGTGCCATGGCCAAAGCCACACCGATCAATCCACAGCGGGTGGTGTATGAACTGTCACCGCGTCTGCCGGATCAGGCAATCATCACCAGCGATTCGGGCTCCTGCGCCAACTGGTACGCCCGTGACCTGAAAATCCGCCGGGGCATGCAGTGTTCGCTGTCCGGCGGACTGGCTTCGATGGGGGCTGCCGTGCCGTACGCGATTGCCGCCAAGTTCGCCCATCCCGAGCGCGCGGTGATTGCCCTGGTGGGGGATGGCGCGATGCAGATGAACAACATGGCCGAGCTGATCACCGTCGCCAAATACTGGCGCCAGTGGGACAGTCCGAAGTGGATCTGCGCGGTGTTCAACAACGAGGATCTGAATCAGGTCACTTGGGAGCAACGAGTGATGGAGGGCGATCCGAAGTTCGAAGCCTCGCAGAGCATCCCCGATGTGCCGTATCACCTGTTCGCCATTTCCATCGGCCTGAAAGGGATTTTCGTCGACCGCGAAGAGGACGTTGCCGCCGCCTGGGAGCAGGCATTGGCTTCGGAGGTGCCGGTGCTGATCGAGTTCAAGACCGATCCCAACGTACCGCCGTTGCCGCCGCACATCACGCTCCAACAGGCGAAGAAATTTGCCACGACCCTGCTCAAGGGCGACCCGGACGAGGCGGGCGTCATCGTGCAAGCCGCCAAGCAGGTGCTGGCGAGCGTCCTCCCCGGCAAAAAATAACCGCATAGGAGCTTCGCCGTGCCCCAAATCTGTGAACGCCGCTGAAACCTGTGGGAGCGGGCTTGCTCGCGAAAGCGCTGTGTCATGTGCAGAAGTTGTGGATGTATCGACGCCTTCGCTGGCAAGCCAGCTCCCACAGGTGTTTCGTCGTCCCCCAAATTTGTGAACGCCGCCGAAATTGTGGGAGCGGGCTTGCTCGCGAAGGCGGTGTGTCAGGCGCCGCGATTGTGGATGTGTCGACGCCTTCGCTGGCAAGCCAGCTCCCACAGGTGTTTCGTCGTACCTCCAATCTGTGAACGCCGCCGAAATTGTGGGAGCGGGCTTGCTCGCGAAGGCGGTGTGTCAGGTGCAGCGATTGTGGATGTGTCGACGCCTTCGCTGGCAAGCCAGCTCCCACAGGTGTTTCGTCGTACCCCCAATCTGTGAGCGCCGCCGAAACTGTGGGAGCGGGCTTGCTCGCGAAAGCGCTGTGTCGGCGCAGCGATTGTGGATGTGTCGACGCCTTCGCTGGCAAGCCAGCTCCCACAGGTGTTTCGTCGTACCTCCAATCTGTGAACGCCGCCGAAATTGTGGGAGCGGGCTTGCTCGCGAAGGCGGTGTGTCAGGCGCAGCGATTGTGGATGTGTCGACGCCTTCGCTGGCAAGCCAGCTCCCACAGGTGTTTCGTCGTACCCCCAATCTGTGAACGCCGCCGAAATTGTGGGAGCGGGCTTGCTCGCGAAGGCGGTGTGTCAGGCGCCGCGATTGTGGATGTGTCGACGCCTTCGCTGGCAAGCCAGCTCCCACAGGTATTTTGTCGTACCCCAAATTTATGAACGCCGCCGAAACTGTGGGAGCGGGCTTGCTCGCGAAGGCGGTGTGTCAGGTGCAGAAGTTGTGGATGTGTCGACGCCTTCGCTGGCAAGCCAGCTCCCACAGGTATTTCGTCGTCTCCCAAATTTGTGAACGAAGACCGTGGAGATTTTCATGCGTGAAGCGGCGAAGGTGCTTTTTTGATGTTCATCGGTTGCGCAGGCTGGAGTCTGGGGCGTGAGTATTGGCCGCAGTTTCCGGCCGAGGGCACGCATCTGCAGCGGTATGCGGCACGGTTCGACTGTGTGGAAATCAACAGCTCGTTCTATCGCCCGCATCGGCGCGAGACGTATGCACGCTGGGCGGATTCGGTGCCGCCGGGGTTTCGTTTTTCGGTGAAGGTGCCTAAGCAGATCACCCATCAATTGCGTTTGCAGAACTGTGAGCAGGCGCTGGATGAGTTTCTCGGGCAGTGCGAAGGCCTGGCCGATCGGCTGGGGTGTTTGCTGGTGCAACTGCCGCCGTCGCTGGTCTTTGAACCGGCAAGTGCAGAGGCGTTTTTCGTGGCGTTGCACCAACGCTTCGCCGGTGACGTGGTGTTGGAGCCACGGCATGAATCGTGGGTGATGGCGGAGCCGATGCTGCACGCTTATCGTATCGCCCAGGTGGTGGTCGATCCATCGCGAATCAGTAACGATGGCTCGGCGCAGGGCTGGGCGGGTGTGCGCTATTGGCGACTGCATGGCGCGCCACGGATTTATCACAGTGCTTATGAGCTGCCTTATCTGCAGCAGCTTGCGCAGAACATGCAGCTCTGCGCTGCTGAAGGCGCCAGCGTCTGGTGCATCTTCGACAACACCGCCAGTGGCGCTGCGTTGGGCAACGCGATGACACTGGCGGCGTTGACCGGGCCTGAATCAGGCTGACAAGTGCTCGTACAAAATGGTCGCGCCGACGATCATCAGCACCACACCACCGACGATTTCCGCACGCTTGCCGACCACCGCTCCGAGTACCCGGCCAAGCATCACGCCGATGGTCACCATGGTCATGGTTGCCACGCCGATGGCCGCTGCGGCCACCCAGATGTTCACATCGACAAACGCCAGACCGACGCCGACTGCTAGGGCGTCAATGCTGGTGGCGAACGCGGTGACTGCCAGAATCAGGAACGAATGCTGGCCGGGTTTTTCTTCTTCCTCGTCTTCGTGTTTCAGGCCGTTGTAGATCATGTGCAGACCGAGAATCAGCAGCAGGGTGAAGGCGATCCAGTGGTCCCATTCGGCGACCCATCGGGTGGCGGCCTGACCGATCAGCCAGCCGATGATCGGGGTGATGGCTTCGATCACGCCGAAGATCAGGCCGGTGCGAAGTGCTTCGGTCAGACGTGGTTTGTGCAGGCTGGAGCCTTTGCCGATGGCCGCGGCGAACGCGTCCGTGGACATGGCCAGAGCGAGGAATATGAGGGAAACAGGATTCACGGGGGCACACTTCCAGTCGGGCTATGAGTCAACGACACAACCACACGCCCGACTTTAGGCATGGATGTGTCGTCGGTCTCACCAACCAAAAGGTGTTCGTACCACGGCATGTTGCCGAGAATGTTGATACGAACGCTTCCGAGGGACTCGGAAACAGGCTACTCCCCAACGAGGCTGCGGATCTTATTTGGGCAAACATGAAAATTTTGTCAAAAGCATCGAGGCGATCGATAAACACCAGACTCTGTGGCGAGGGAGCTTGCTCCCGCTGGGCTGCGCAGCAGGCCTTCTGCTGTTCGGCAAAGAAAGGGCCGCTGCGCGCCTCAGCGGGACGGTGCGACGATTCGACAAGCTCCCTCGCCACAATGCTCGTGCAGGGTCCGGGCGATGTTAGTGACTCGAGAGCTCATTGATCCGCAACTGCGCACACAACCCGCCCTGCGGCCGGTTGTACAGCTGCAGCGTGCTGCCGATCTTGCCGACGATCATCTGCACGATCGCCAGCCCCAGTCCCGCGCCGTTACCGTGGCCGTGGCTGTAGAAACGCTCGAACAGCCGCGCGTATTCCTGCTCGTTGATACCGGGGCCGGCGTCCTCGACGCTGATGTACACCGCGCCGCCCGCCTGCGGTTGCACCTGGACCCGCACCTCGCTGCCCGGTGGGGCGAAGTTCAGGGCGTTGGTCACCAGGTTCTGCAAGGCGATGGCGAGGGCCACCGGGTCGGTGTCGACCGGGCAGTGGTGGTCGCTGTCGAGGATCAGTTCGACGTCTTTTTCCAGGGCCAGCGGTGCCAGTTCGGCGAGTTCTTCGCGCACCAGTTCGGTCAGTTCCACGCTGCGGGTTTCGGGATTGGCCAGGTGCGGTTCGATGCGCGCCATGGTCAACAATTGACTGGCGATACGCGTCGCCCGATCCACCGCGCTGACCAGATACTCCAGCGCTTCTTCGCGTTGTTGCGGGGTCGCCGCCAGTTGCGCGTTTTGCGCGTGGATTCGCAGAATCGCCAGCGGTGTGCGCAGCTCATGGGCGGCGTCGGCAATGAAGCGCCGCTCCCGGGCCAGCAGATTGTCGATCTGTTGCAGCAGACGATTGAGCGCGGTCTGCATCGGCTCCAGATCGTGGGGCAGGGGGCTGAGGTGCAGCGGTTTCAGGGTTTCAGTGTCACGTCCGCGAATGCTCTGCGCCATCGCGCGCAGCGGTTGCAGGCCCCAGCCGATGGTCAGCCAGATCAGCGCGGCCAGCAGCGGGACGCCGATCAGGCTCGGCCACAACGTGTGGCCGACGATGCGCTCGATCAGGTCCTGACGGATGTCGTCACGCTCGCCGACCCAGATCAGCAGCCCCTGTTGCGGATCCTTGAGCAGGAACGCACACCAGTCGCGGCCGTTCTCCATCAGGTCATGCGAGCCGAGAGTGGTCGGCGGTGCGGCAAGCTCCGGCGCTTCGGCCGAGCGCACCAGCAATTGGCCGTCGCTGCGCCAGACCTGAAAGGTCAGACGGGTTTCGTATGGGTGCGCGGCCTCGCCGTCACCGACCCGGCTCATCGCTTCATCGAAGGCCTGATAGAGCCGGCTCCAGTCGTTGTCGCCCGGCGCGCGCTGGGCCAGCACGCCTTGCAGCAGGCGGGCACTTTGCGCCAGTTGGGCATCGTAGACCTCTTCGATTTCATGATGACTGTCGCGCAGCACCAGCCAACTGATCAGCAGATCGCCGATCAATACCAGAATCAGCACCGGCACCAGAATCCGCGCACGTATGGAAATCATGGCTTGAGCTCCACCACATAGCCGACACCGCGCACGGTGCGGATCAACTCGCTCGAAAGTTTTTTGCGCAGGTTGTGGATCAGCACTTCAAGGGTGTTGCTCTCGACCCGGTCCTGCCAGCCATACAGCGCCCGGGACAGACGTTCGCGGGTGACGACCTTGCCGGGGCGGGCCATCAGTTGATGCAGCAGTTGATATTCCATCGGCGTCACCACCACGTCGGTGCCGTGCCAGGTGACCTGCTGCGTGACCGGATCAAGGCACACGCCGGCATGCTCGAGCACCGGTTGCGCACGGCCCTGACTGCGGCGCAGCAACGCGCGGATGCGCGCTTTCAGTTCATCGACGTCGAACGGTTTGATCAGGTAGTCGTCGGCGCCGGCATCCAGCCCGGCGATACGTTCGGCGGTGCCGTCGCGGGCGGTGAGGATCAGCACCGGCAAGTCCTGCTGCTCGCCGCGCAAGCGTTGCAGCAGCGTCAGGCCGTCGAGCCGTGGCAGGCCGAGGTCGAGCAGCAGCAAGTCGAAGCTCTCACTGCGCAGGGCGTGCAGGGCGCTGACCCCATCCTGCAACCAGTCGAGGGTGTAGCCTTCGCTGCCGAGGGCAACGCGAATGCCTTGACCGAGGGCGCGATCATCTTCGACCAGCAATAGGCGCATAACGGATTCTCTTGAGGAAACACGGCGGTTGACCGGCGGCATCATGCCGCTGTGCAGCCGGCTGTGGCAGCTGACCCGACGGGAAAGATGTAACGACTCGTTGCCAACTAAGCTTCGACTAAGGTTGCTTTTGCACAGTGAGGCCTTCCTCATCGAGCGAGAGTGTTTCCATGCGCAAACTTCTGCTGTTGTCCCTCATCGTTGCCAGCCCGCTGGCCATCGCCGGCCCGCAATGCACCACCGCCGAACGCTCGCAATGGCAAGACCAGAAAGCCTTTCAGGAACAACTCAAGGCCCAGGGCTACGAGATCAGCAAGTTCAAGGTTACCGACGGCAACTGCTACGAGATCTACGGCTTCGACAAGGACAAGCGCAAGGTCGAGATCTACCACGACCCGGTCAGCGGCAAAGCGGTGAAAACCGAGATCAAGGGCTGATGCCGAGCGCGTCCCTGCGCCTGTGGGACCCCGTGGTGCGGCTGTTTCATCTGTCCATCGCGGGCGTCTTCGTCGCCAATTACTTCTTCAATGAAGCGGGTGATGACTGGCATGTGTGGCTCGGCTATTACGCCATGGGCTGGCTGCTGGTGCGGCTGGTGTGGGGATTTGTCGGGCCGCGCAGTGCGCGTTGGGCGGATTTCTGGCCGACGCCGACGCGGCTGTTCGCCCATGCGCGCTCGTTGATTGCCGGACGGCCCGAGCATCGTCTTGGGCATTCGCCGATGGGTGCACTGGTGATGGTTTTGATGCTGCTGGCAATGTTCACCGCTGGCGTGAGCGGTTGGGCCATGGAAGAGGTCGATGCCTTGTGGGGCGCCGACTGGCCGTTGCAGGTGCACGAAACCGCTACCGACATCCTGTTGGTGCTGGTCTGCCTGCACATCGCCGCCGCGCTGTTCGAAAGTTTTCTGCTGCGCGACAACTTGCCGTTGTCGATGCTCACGGGACGCCGGCGCCGCTTGCCGGACGATCTGCCGCGCTGACAAGGATGTTTTGCCGATTGCCCTCCATCCTGTTTTTGCCGTGAGTCCACTATGCGTGTGCTTCCCGATCGCTTGAAATTTATCCTCGGCGGACTGGCCGTGAGCCTGATTTTCTGGGGCGCCTGGCGCAGTCATCCGGCCCATGTGCTGGCGCCGTTTGCCGTGGCGACGCCGCCGGTCGATGCCTCGCTGCAGGCACCGGAGCCGCAGTACAGCAGTCGCTTCGTCTCCTCGCAATTGAATGATTTCGTGCACTCCTCGTCGGTGACCGCACTGCCGGGCGGTGACCTGATGGCGGTGTGGTTCGCCGGTTCGCGTGAGGGCGCCGCCGACGTGCAGATTCGTACCGCCCGCTATGACGCCAAAACCGCGGAGTGGGGCGCCGAGCAGGTGCTGGCCACCCGCGAATCGACCCGTGACGGCACCCAGCGCTACATCCGCAAACTGGGCAACCCGGTGATTGCCCTCGCGCCGGATCAGCGGTTGTGGATGTTCTATGTCTCGGTGTCCGTGGGCGGCTGGGCCACCAGTGCGATCAACGTGATGGTCTCGGATGATGTCGGGCGCAACTGGTCGGCGCCGCGACAGCTGATCACCTCACCGTTTTTCAACATCAGTACGCTGGTGCGCGCCGCGCCGGTGTTCCATGCCGACGGCTCGATCGGTTTGCCGGTGTATCACGAGTTCATGGGCAAATTCGCCGAGTACCTGTACCTGAGTGCAGACGGCGCGGTGATCGATAAATTCCGCATCAGCCGTGGCAAACATTCGTTGCAGCCGACCATTGTGCCGCTGGATGGCCGGCGTGCCGTGGCCATGCTGCGTTATGCCGGCGACACTCATCATCGAGTGCTGGCCAGCCGCACCGAGGACGCCGGGCAGACCTGGAGCGAGCCGTACCCGCTGGAACCGGCCAACCCCAATTCATCGCTCGCGGCAGTCGGCACCGACGACAACGGGCTGCTGGTGGCGCTGAATGATCTGCAGGACGGGCGCTTCAAACTCAGCCTCTATGGCACTGATGCCAGCCTGAACCACTGGCGCAATGTGATCGAACTCGATCAGTCACCCGATCCGCTCGGCCAGCCGTTCGCCCCCGAAGCCTACAAGGCGATCATCGGCGAAGGTTTTCGTGCTTCGAGTGGTGCCCGGCGCTTGCCGCTGGAACAGCGCTTTCTGAGCAATCTGGACTACCGGGTGTGCAAGCCGCAGGGCTGTGATTTCGAGTACGAGTATCCGTACTTCAGTCGCGGCAGCGATGGCCTTTATCACCTGGTGTATTCGTGGAATAACACTTTCATCAAACATGTCAGCTTCAACGAAGCGTGGCTGGAGGAGCGCCTGTGATGCTGATTCTCTGGCAAGCCCATTTGACGTTCATCCTGCTTGGTTTTGTCCTGCTGGGTTCGTTGCAATGCACCCAACGCTGGCGTCCGTGGCTGTTGCCGCTGCTGGCGGTGGTCAGCTTCGTGCCGGTCAACGAGCTGCCCTTGGCGGCGTATGTGCGCAGTGTCACCGACGATCTGGCGATCACCACGCTGGTGTTGCTCGGCTGGGCCAGTCTGGTCCGACTGGGCGTGGTCGAGCGGCAGACATTGTCGGCACGGGTGCAGGTGCTGGTGCTGTTTACCGTGCTGGCCGCGCTGCTGTACCCGGCGACGATGGGCCTGACGTATTTCGATCCGTACCGCTGGGGCTTCAACCCACGGCCGATGATCGTCTGTATCGGCCTGCTGGCACTGGCGCTGTTGTGGCTGCGCAACACGCTGGCAGTGTCGATGCTCGCGCTGGGCACGCTGGCGTTCGCCTTGCGTCTCAAGGCTTCGGAAAACTATTGGGATTACCTGATCGATCCACTGCTGCTCGGTTACTGCCTGATCGCCGCTGCAGCGCTGTGCATCCGTGAGGTCTGGCGTCTGCTGCGAGCCGCACCGGCGGGCGCGACATCTTCTATTTGAACCAACGACACTGAGGTCAATGATGGGCTGGTTGCAATCGCGACGCCTGCGCTACGGCGTGGGTGCGGCAGGTTTGGCGTT
Source organism: Pseudomonas sp. MWU12-2020 (assembly GCF_023100605.1). Classification (NCBI taxonomy): domain Bacteria; kingdom Pseudomonadati; phylum Pseudomonadota; class Gammaproteobacteria; order Pseudomonadales; family Pseudomonadaceae; genus Pseudomonas; species Pseudomonas sp. MWU12-2020. The sequence continues at coordinate 367,084 of NZ_JALMEX010000001.1, read as the reverse complement.
TTTGTTGTTTGCCGTGCTCAGGCTGGTGTTCGTGCTGGGGTTTTCCGGGATCGCGCCCAGCGAGTTCATCGATAACCCGGCACTGCGCGAAACCCTGGGTATCGGTTTGCGTTTCGACTTGCGCCTCGCCGTGTTGCTGATCCTGCCACTGGCGCTGCTGGCCTGGCTACCGCGCTGGAACCTCACGCGGTTGCCGTGGTTGCGCTGGGTCGCACGGGTTTACTGGCTGCTGGCGCTCGGTGCGATTGGCCTGTTGTACATCATCGATTTCGGTCATTACGCCTATCTCGGCGTGCGTATCAACGCCACGGTGCTGCGTTACCTGGAAGACGCGCAGATCTCGCAGCAGATGGTCTGGGAAACCTATCCGGTGCTGTGGATCGCCCTCGGCTGGATGGCGACGCTGGGCGTTTGCTTCTACGGATTTTTGCAACTCGAACGCGTGACGCTGGCCCGTGAAGCCAAGGTTATCCAGCGTCCGTCGCTGGCATTCGGCACCGGGCTGGGGGTGGTCGTGGTGCTGCTGGCGCTGCTGGGTCGTGTCGACAATCTCAACCTGGAAAACCCGGTGCCGCTGCGCTGGAGCGATGCGTTCTTTTCCGGTAACGCGCAGATCGCCGCGGTCGGTCTGAACCCGGTGCTGTTCCTGTACGACACGCTGAAAACCGCGCAGGCGCAATTCGATGAGGCGCAGGTGCGCGAGCACTATCCGTTGATTGCCCGCTATCTGGGCGTGGATCGACCGGATCCGCAAAGTCTGACGTTCGAGCGTCAGCAAGGCGTGCAGCCGTATCGACTGCAGGGCACGCCGAACGTGATGTTCGTCATGCTCGAATCACTGGGCACCAGCGCCGTCGGCGCCTACGGCAATCCGTTGAACCCGACGCCGAACCTCGATCAACTGGCGAGCCGCAGCTGGTTCTTCAAACACTTCTATGTGCCGGTCACCGGTACCGCAAAAACCGTGTGGGCGAGCATCACCGGCGTTCCCGACGTAACCCGCCGTGAGACCGCGACGCGCCATCCGCTGATCACCCGCCAGCACACGCTGATCAACGCGTTCACCGATTACCAGAAGCTCTACATGATCGGCGGCAACGCCGGCTGGGCCAATATCAACGCGCTGATCCAGCAGAGCATCGACGGCGTGCGCCTGTATCATGAAAGTGACTGGCGTTCGCCGCTGGTGGACGTGTGGGGCATCTCCGACCTGGATCTGTTCAAGGAGAGCGACCGCATCCTGCGCGACTTGCCGAAGGACCGACCGTTCTTCGCCTACGTGCAAACCTCGGGCAACCATCGGCCGTTCACCATCCCCAAGGACAACGACGGCTTCGAGGTCAGCAACCTGTCACTGGAGCAGGTGCAGGCCGCCGGTTCGCGCAGCGTCGAGCAGTACAACGCGGTGCGCCTGCTGGATTTCAATATCGGCAAGTTGATCGAGCTGGCCAAGGCTGGCGGCTATTACGACAACACGATTTTTGTGTTCTTCGGCGACCACAACACGCGTATCAGCCAGATCCCGCACATGCCGCCGGCGTTCGAGCAACTGGGCCTGGAAAGCAATCATGTGCCGATGTTGATTCACGCCCCGGGGCTGCTGGTGCCGAAGGTCATCGAGGACGCCGTGGGGCTGGTGGATCTGCTGCCGACGGTGGCGGGGATGGCCGGCGTGCCGTTCAGCAACGGCGCGATGGGGCGCGATGTCCAGCAACCGGCGCCGGAAGGTGAGCGCGTGGTGCCGCTGGTACTGCGCGAGGGGACGTTCCCGTTGATTGGCGGGGTGACCAAGGATTTCCTCCTGCAGATGCAACATGACGGCAGCTCGCCGACCCTGCATGACCTGGCGTCGAAGACTCCGCTGGATAACGTCGCCGGGCAAAACCACGAGGAATTCCAGCGCCTGGTGGAGCTGACTCGGGGACTGCACGAAAGCGCGCGGCTGATGTTGTATCGCAACGTGCGCTGACCGGGACTGTTCCCGGTCAGCGTGGGGCTTTATTGGTTCAGGAAAGCCAACAGGTCTTCATTCAGCGCCTCGGCGTGCGTCACGGCAAAACCGTGGGGGGCGCCGGCATAGACTTTCAGTTCGGCGCCTTTGATCAGGGCGGCGGCTTGCTTGCCGGTGGTTTCGAACGGCACGATCTGATCGCCGTCGCCGTGGATTACCAGGGTCGACACGTCGATCTTCGCCATGTCCGGACGGAAGTCGGTTTGCGAGAATGCGGTGACGCAATCCACGGTGCCTTTCAGCGAGGCGAGCAAGGCGACGTTCAGGGTTTGCGTGAGCACGCCGTCGGAGACTGTCTGGCCCTGATTGGTGCCGTAGAACGGCGCGGCGAAATCCGCGATGAACTGCGCGCGATCCTTGAGCAGGCCGGCCTTGATCCCGTCGAACACCGAGTGGTCGACGCCTTGCGGGTAGTCGGCCTTCTTGCCGAACAGCGGCGTCACTGCCCCGAGCAGCACCAGCCCGGCAACGCGCTCGCTGCCGTGGCGGGCGATGTAGCGGCTGACGTCGCCGCCGCCCATGGAGAAGCCGACCAGCGTGACATCGCGCAGGTCGAGGTGCTTGATCAGTTGCGCGATGTCATCGGCAAAGGTGTCGTAGTCGTAGCCGGTCCACGGTTGATCGGAGCGCCCGAAACCACGGCGGTCGAAGGCAATCGTGCGGTAGCCGCGACTGCTCAGGTACTCCATCTGGTATTCCCACATGTCGGCATCCAGCGGCCAGCCATGGCTGAACAACACGGGTTTGCCGCTGCCCCAGTCCTTGAAATAGATCTGTGTGCCGTCATCGGTAGTGAATGTGCTCATGGAAACTCCTTGCTGTGGGCAATCGTTCAGGAAGGCCGGATGCCGCAATGGCCGCCGATCACTATCGGCGCAAATCGCTGCCGTCACTTGTACGCAAGTGCTGAATTGCCGGGCAGGGCGGTGTGGTTCTTTTCCAGCGTCACAGTTGTAAGATGCAACCACACGCCGGTTTTGATGGAGAAACACCCTGTGAAGCGCAAAAGCCTGCACGGCAACGCCTGCCCGGTCGCCCGTACGCTGGACCTGATCGGCGACTGGTGGTCGCTGCTGATCATCCGCGATGCGCTGGAGGGCATCCGCCGCTTCAGTGATTTTCAGAAGAATCTGGATATCGCCAAGAACATGCTCAGTGCCCGGCTCAAGGCCCTGGTGGAGCAGGGGATTCTGCAAACGGTGCCGGCCGCCGATGGCAGTGCTTACAAGGAATACGTGCTGACCGAACGCGGCAAGGAGCTGCAGACGGTGATCGTCGCGCTGTCGCAGTGGGGCGGGGAGCACCTGTATGCGCCAGGTGAGCAGGGTTCGGTGATGGTCGATGCGCAGCAGCGTCAGTCGATCAGAAAGTTGGAATTGCGTTCAGCGGATGGCCGCTTACTGGCGCCTCAGGACGTGGCGACGAAGTTGGGCGTTGCGCACTGAGCCAAGGATTACCCCCGGAAAACCGCAGCCGCGTCGATTGTTCAATCCCTGTTACAAACCCGACAAACGGTCGAAATGTTTGTTTGACGTCAAAATGATGGCCATCTAATATCGCGCCACTATTTTGATGTCATTCCGTCTCGAGGGATCGAACATGTACCCACCCGCCCTCGCGGCGAGGTTGTGCGTAGCTTTGCTGTGCCTGTCTCCGCTTCAAATTGCCTTCGCTGCACCCACACCCGGTGAAACCGACCTGATCCGCGATCGCCAGAATCGCTTGCTCGAAGAGCAGCAGCGGCGTCTTGAAGACCTGAAAAATCTGCCCGGCAAAGAGGCAGGTCCGGCGCAACCAGCGGCGCCCACCGACACCCGTTGTTTCCCGATCAAGGACATCGAGCTCAAGGGCGCCGACAGTCTGTCCGACAGCGACAGAACCCGTCTGCTCAAGCCCTACATCGTCCAGTGCCTCGGTGTACCGCAACTCAACGAGCTGCTGAAAGTCATCACCGACCATTACATCGAGAAAGGCCTGGTCACCAGCCGCGCCTACCTGCCGCAGCAGGATCTGTCTGGCGGGCATCTGAAAGTGCTGGTGGTCGAAGGCAAGCTTGAAGGCATGAAGGGCGCCGAGAACAGCAAGCTTTCCGAGCGTGAACTGGCGATGGCGTTTCCCGGCAAGTCCGGCGATCTGGTCAACCTGCGCGAGATCGAGCAGATGGTCGATCAGCTCAATCGCCTGCCGTCCAATCAGGCCAAGATGGAACTGGCGCCGGGCAAGAACGTCGGCGGCAGTGAGGTGCTGGTCACCAATACGCCGCAGAAGCCATGGCGTGCCGGACTGTCGCGCAGCAACGACGGCCAGCGCAGCACCGGTGAACAGCAGTGGGGCACCACTTTCGATTGGGACAGCCCGCTGGGCCTGGCCGATCAGTTGAGCCTGCGCGGCGGTCACGATGCAATGACCGACCACCAGCACACCTCCAGCAACGCCATGCTCAATTACAACCTGCCGTGGGGCTGGTGGAACTTCAGCTACACCTACAGCCAGAGTGACTACCGCTCGCAGATCGCCGCCAACGGCTACAACTTCAAGCAGACCGGCGACAGCGAAAACCATCAACTGCGCGCCGAACGGGTGATCCATCGCGACTCGGTGAGCAAGACCTCGCTCAGCGCCGGCCTGTCCTACCTGCGCACCAACAACTACATCGAAGACAGCAAGCTCAAGCTGAGCAGCAACCGCATCAGCGAAGCGCAGTTCGGCTTCAACCACGGTCGCCGCATCGGCAGCGCCTTCGTCAACTTCGATGCCGGCATGCAGGAAGGCATCGGCGCGTTCGACGCGCAGGGCAGCCACGATCCGGGCCCGGGCGAACCGGACGCACGCTACCGCAAATACACCGCGACCCTGAGCTACCTGCAACCGTTCAAGGTGTGGGGCGAATCCTTCACCTTCAGCAGCCTGATGACCGGCCAGCGCAGCGAAGACGTGCTGTTCAGTTCACAACGCACCAGCCTCGGCGGGCTGTCGTCGATCCGTGGCTACAAGGATCAGTCGCTGTCCGGCGACAGCGGCGGCTACTGGCGCAACGATCTGCGCTGGAGCCGTCCGATCAACGTCGAATGGCTGCGCCCGGTGTTCGCTGAATACGGCACCAGCCTCGGTTACGACCAGGGCGTGATTCGCGGCGACCGCTACAACGGCGATCAGCACGGGCGCATGTCGAGCAACTCGCTGGAACTGTTCGCCCGTGGCGAGCATGTGGCCGCCAGCGTGACCTTTGCTCACTCCCTCGAACGCCCGGATGTGCTGACCGAGCGTGAAGCGCCGATCTATTTCCGCCTCGACTTTTTCATCTAATTCAAATACTTCGAGACCATCGACATGGATGTTCGTCAGTTCGCCTTCCTTGCAGGCCAGCCTTCTGCGGCCGTAAAAAACCGTGAGTCGTTTCTGGGCATGCCCAAGCGCGGGCTGGCGTTCCTGCTGGCGAACGTCATGTTCTGGCAACCGATGTGGGCGCAGGCCGACGGCATTGTCGTGGCCAACCCGAACACCTCGCTGGATCGTGCCGGCAATGGTGTGCCGATCATCAACATCGCCACGCCCAACGGCAGCGGGCTGTCGCATAACCAGTTCCACGATTACAACGTCGGCGCGCAGGGCGTCATCCTCAATAACGGCTCGAGCCAGACGTCGAATACGCAATTGGGCGGCCACATCATCGGCAACCCGAACCTGAAAAACAGCGGTTCGGCGCAGGCAATTCTCAACGAAGTCATCAGCGGCAACCCGAGCCAGTTGCGCGGTTACACCGAAGTGGCGGGGCAGTCAGCGCGAGTGATCGTCGCCAACCCGTATGGCATCACCTGTAATGGCTGCGGCTTCATCAACGCACCGCGCGTGACGCTGACCACCGGCAAACCGGTGCTGGATGGCGCGGGACGGCTGGATCGTTTTCAAGTTGATCAGGGTTCTGTGGCCATTGAAGGCGCCGGGCTTAACGCGAGCAACGTCGACCGTTTCGAAATCATCACCCGTAGCGCGAAGATCAATGCCGAAATCCAGGCGCAGAACCTGACCATCGTTGCCGGGCGTAACGACGTCGATGCGCAAACCCTCAACGCCACGGCCCGCGCCGATGACGGCAGCGCCAAACCGCAACTGGCGATTGACTCCTCGGCACTCGGCGGGATGTATGCCGGGGCGATCAAACTGGTCGGCACCGAGGCCGGGGTCGGGGTGAAACTGGCGGGCAACCTGGCTGCCAGTGGTGGCGATATCCAGATCGATGCCAACGGCCAGTTGACCCTGGCGCAGACCTCGGCAGCCACTGCTGTGAACATCAAAGCCAACAGCCTTAGTGCCCAAGGTCCGGTCTACGCTGGCACCGCTCTGAACGTGCAAACCCAAGGCGATCTGAGCAACCAGCAAAACCTCGCTGCACGCGACAGCATCAGCCTCAGCGCCGGTGGAACCCTGAGCAACAACGGCATCATTGAAGCCGGGGTCAACGCCGACAACAGCCGTAACAGCGCTGGCGACGTGAACCTGAGTGCGCAGAACCTCAACAACAGCGGCAAAAGCGTGATCGCCAGTCGCAACCTGACGGCGACCGTCGCGCAAACCCTGAGCAACCAGGGCGGTACGTTGAGCGCCCAGCAGGACACGCGCCTCACGGCCACCACCCTGGACAATCAGAACAAGGGCAGCGTCCTCGGCAACTCGACGGTGCAGTTGAACGCCAGCAAGGTCATCAACACCCAGGGCGTGATCAGCAGCAACGGCAGCCTCGGCGCCGATCTCGGCGATCTGAATAACCACGATGGCGAGATATCCAGCGCCGGCTCCACCCGTATCAACGCCATCACGCTGGACAACAGCGACGGCCAGGTGACGGGCGACGTAGCGCTGAACATCGGTTTGATCGGTGCGCTGAACAACCGCAACGGTGTGTTGGGTTCGGGGGTGAATGTCAGCATCACCGCCGCCAGCCTCGACAACAGCCAGCAAGGCAGCCTCGTCAGCGACGGCAGTCTGACCGCGCGCATCACTGGCTTGTTCGATAACCAGAACGGTGAGCTGAGCGCCAAAGGTGCGGTCGATGTCCAGAGTGGCAGCCTCGACAACCGTGGCGGCAGCGTGGTTGGCAAGGATCGCCTGACCTTGCGCAGCGATTCCGTGGACAACCGCGGCGGTAAAGTTCGCGCGACCAAAGACCTGCAACTCAGCATTGGCGCACTCGACAACCGCGACAAAGGTCTGCTCGATGGTCAGGCCGCCGTCAACTACAGCGGCACGCAACTGGATAACCGTGGCGGTTTGCTCAGTGCGGCAGGGCCGATGATTCTCGGTGTGACGCGCATCGATAACAGCGCCGGGCGCATCTCAAGCAAAGCCGATCTGAACGCCAACGTGACGCAATTGGTTAACCAGGGTGGTGAATTGGTCGCCCAAGGTTCGTTGTTGCTCAGTGGCCAGTCGCTCGACAACCGTAAGGCCGGTCTGGTCGGTACCACAAAAGCGCTGAAACTCACGGTCGGCGAGATCGACAATCGCGGCGGTGAAATCTCCAGCACCGTCGATGTGAACGTCATCGGTCAAAGCCTGAACAACAGTGACAGCGGCAAAGTCCTCGCCGGAACCACCCTTGGCCTGACTGTGGCCCGGGTCATCAATCAGACCCTCGGACAACTGTTCAGTGTGGGTACCTCGACGCTGATCGGGCAGAGTCTGGACAACAGCGGCGGTAATTTCGTTACCCGACGGGGCAATCTGGACATTCGTCTCGACAACGCCTTGAGCAATATCGAGGGTCTGATCAGCAGCGAAGGGACGCTGACTGTAAACGCGGGCAGTCTCGATAACACACGCGGTCACTTGTCGAGCGCCGGCGCGCTGGCGCTGACCACCACGGGTAGCCTGAATAATCAGGCGGGCTCAATTGCCACTGACAGCGGGCTGATCCTGACTTCGCAGAGTCTGGACAACAGTCAGGGCGGCTTGATCAGCGCCAAGAAAGCCACCGCGCTGACCACCGGTGCCTTCAACAACGCCTCCGGCGGCAGCCTGGTCAGCGGTGACACCCTCACGCTCAACGCCGGCGCAGTGAGCAACGGCATCGGCAGTCGCATCGCCAGCGAAAAAGCCCTGACCGCAACGGTCACCGGCTTCGATCAGCAGGGCGGTCAACTGTTCAGCAAAACCTCCCTGAGCCTTGACCTCAACCACGGCCAATTGAACAACCGCAACGGCCTGATCAATTCGCCGCTGCTGGTGCTGAAAAACCTCAAGGATGTCGACAACCAGGGCGGTGAAATCTCCAGCGCCCAGGCCTTCACCCTGACCGCGCAAAACCTCGATAACAGCAACAACGGCAAATTGATCAGCAATCAGGGCCTGACCCTGCGCATCGAACAACTGCTGGCCAGCGTCAAGGGCCTGATTTCCGCGCAGAGCGTGGATGCCAAAAGCGCTCGCCTGGACAACAGCGGCGGCCTGATCACCAGCCGTGGCACCCTCGGGGTGACGGTGGACGGCCAACTGGTCAACCAGGGCGGTACGCTGATCGCTGATGATGAACTGAATCTGAAAGCCGACAGCGTCGACAACAGCGAAGGGCACATTGCCGGTAAAGCCGACGTTATCGCTAACGTCGCGACCCTCGATAACCGGCGCGGTGAACTGGTGGCAACCGCCGGGCTGAAGCTCACCGGCAACAGCCTCGACAACCGTAACGGCGGTCTCGTCGGGGCGAATCAGGCGCTGCAACTGACGGTCGATGCCGTCGACAACCGTGGCGGCGAGCTGTCCAGCCAGGCTGACGTAACGCTGGTCGGCAGTCGTCTGGACAACAGCGACGGCGGCAGGCTGATTGCACAAGGTGCGTTGAGCCTGACCGTTGATGAAGTGCTCAACCGTGCAAAGGGGCTGATTTCGGGTAAAACCGACCTGACCCTGACCGGCCGCAGCCTCGACAGCACTGCGGGTGCGCTCCTGAGCCAGAGCAACCTGAAGCTCGACCTGAGCGGTGACCTGAATAACAGTCAGGGCCTGATCAGCGCAGAGGGCAGCCTTGGCGTGACAGCGGCGAGTCTGACCAACAATCTCGGCAGCCTCTCGGTTGCCGGGCCGTTGACATTGAACACCATCGGCGTGGTGCTCAACCGCGGTGGTCAGATCGTCACCGACGCCAGCCTCAATCTCAGCAGTGCCAGCCTCGACAACAGCAACGGCGGCAGCCTCAGCGCCAAAGGCGCGGTAGTGGTGCACACCGGTACGCTGGATAACAGCCACAACGGCAAGTTGAACAGTGGCGATACGCTGGACCTGAAGGCGACCCAACTGACCAACCAGGATGGCGGTCGTATTGCCAGCGTTGCTGCGCTGACCGCGAACGTCACCGGTCTCGATCAGCAGGGCGGCCAGTTGTTCAGCAACACGTCGCTGGACCTGGACCTCAATCACGGTCAACTGAACAACCAGAACGGCCTGATCGGCGCGCCGTTGCTGATGCTCAATAACCTTGAGGACGTCAACAACGATGGCGGTGAGATCTCCAGCACCCAGGCGTTCACAGTGACGGCGCGCAGCCTCGACAACAGCAACGGCAAATTGCTCAGCAACCAGGCCGTGACGCTGCGCATCGACCAGGCGCTGACCAACATCAAAGGCCTGATTGCCGCGGCTGCGCTGGATGTCAAAGCGGCCAGCCTCGACAACAGCGGCGGCACACTGACCAGCCGTTCGAATCTGGACCTTAACCTCGACGGCCTGCTCACCAACCAGAACCTGGGGCTGATCAATGCCACCATTGGCCTGACTGTCAACAGCAACGGCTTGAACAACCAGAACGGCTCGCTGCTGGGCAGTGCCATCGCCATTGATTTCGGCGCGGCCACTGCTGATCTGAACAACGATGGCGGCCTGATCACCACCGAAGGCCAGTTGAGCATTCAGCATCTGCGTGACCTGAGCAACCGCAGCGGCGAAATCTCCAGCAGCCAGAGCATCGGCCTTAAAACCCGGGCCATCGATAACAGCGGCGGCAAACTGATCAGCAGCAACCTGCTGAGCCTCACGGGCAGCCAACTGCACAACCAGAACGGTCTGATCTCCGGTTGGCAAGGTCTGGACGTCAATGCCCAGAGCCTCGACAACCGCAACAGCGGCACGCTCTCCAGCAAAAGCGGCAGCCTCGATGTGACACTGAGCGGGGACTTGCTCAACAGCGGCGCCGGTGCACTGGTCAGCCAGAAAACCCTTAACGTCAACGCCGCGAGCCTGGATAACAGCGACAAGGGCGTGGTTTCCAGTGGCGAAGCACAGGCTCTGACCGTCGCTAGTCTTTTGAATAACGCTGCAGGTGGTTCGATCTACAGCGGTGCAACCCTGACGATGCAGGCGATGACGCTGGGCAACGCCGGCGGCAGTGTCAGCGCCAAACAGGACCTGAGCTTTGTCGGCACCACACTGGATAACACCGGTGGCATGGCGGCCAGCGATGGCGCCGTAACCCTCGACCTGCTCGGCGCATTGACCAACACCAACGGCAAGCTCGCCAGCGGTGGTGCACTGCTGCTGCAACGCGCCACACAGATCAACAATCAGGGCGGCCAACTGGCCAGTCAGGGTTTGATGACCCTGCTCAGTGGCGGCCTGGACAACCGCAATCGCGGCACCGTCGCGACCAATGACGTGTTGACGATCACCACGCCTGGCGTCATCCAGAACAGCGCCGACGGTTTGATCTACAGCCAGAATGGCGATGTACAGATCCGGGCGGCCAGTCTGGCCAACGCCAAGGGCACTCTGCAAAGCAAGGGCGCACTGACCCTGACCACCAGCGGCGACATCGATAACCAGAGCGGCCGGATCATTGCCGATGCCGGGGACCTTACCCTCGACGCTGGCAACCTCGATAGTCGTGGCGGCGTCCTCGCCAGCCTGAAAGCTGCGTTCTCTGCACGCCTGACCGGTCTGCTGAAGAATGGCTACGACCTGAATAACAATCGCCAGGGCGGTGTGATTCAGGCTCAACGCGTGAATCTCGTCGCACCGGGTGGACTCGATAACTACGGCGGACGCATTTCGGCGCAAAGCGGCGATGCAGTCATCACCACCGGCAACTTCGACAACCGCAATGGCGGCCTCTACGCCAAAGGCAAAATCAACGTCACCGGCAACAACTTCGACAACAGCGGCGACAACGACGGCCAGATTGCCGGCCAGCAGATCGACCTCAATCTGACCGGCGCATTGAACAACCGCCTGGGCATCATCGAAAGCGACAGCACCCTTGCCATCAAGGCTGCCAGCCTCGATAACCAGACCGGCCAGTTGCGTGCCCTCGGCAGCGGCGGCAAAACCAGCTTCCAGATTGGCGGGCTGTTCGACAACCGTAACGGCACGCTGGAAACCGCCAACACCGACCTGACGCTCGGCGCCGGCAGCTTCCTCAATACCGGCGGCAGCCTGTTGCACGTCGGCGACGGCACGTTCGATATCTCCACCGCCAACCTGATGAATGCAGGGGGGGCGCTGGTAACCCGTGGCGGCCTGACGATCGGTGCTGACAGCTGGACCAACAGCAGCGTCATCCAGGCCGGGCGTCTTACCGTCAACGTCAACAGTCTGACCCAGACCGCTACCGGGCAATTGCTGGCGTCTGACAGTTTCACCGGCAATGGCGTCAATTGGCTCAACGACGGCTTGATTGCCAGTGACGGCCGGATGAATGTCGGCCTCGGTGGCGCTTATTGGGGCGCGGGGCGGCTCAGTAGCCTGGGTACTCTGAATCTGAGTGCAGCGCAGGTGAGTCTCAGCAGCGCGACATCGAGTATCGCCGGCGGCGGGGACACCACGCTTAATGTCGGTGGCCGCCTGGACAATGGCGCTCGTCTAACCTCGGCAGCCAACATGACCATCAATGCCGGAGCGGTCAACAACTTCGGCACGCTGGCTGCGGCACAAAATCTGACACTGACCAGCGGATCATTGCTCAACACCAATGCGTTGATCACCAGCGGCGGCGACATGCGCCTGCAGGTTGCAAACCTCAATAACTCCTATGGCCAACTCTACGGGCTGAGCAATGTTTACATCGGCAGGGATTCCGGAACTAGCAAAGCCGATCTGCTGGATAACTCTTCCGGTGACATCTACAGCGCTCAGAACCTGACCATCAATGCCCTGACCATCAACAACGTTCGGGCGATCCTGGAATACACCAAGCAAGAAAAAAGCTCAGTCGTCATCACGCAACTTGATTGCAATCTTATTCCTATCGCTGGCTGTGACTTCCGTAGTGGAGGGCGGCGAAATGGCCTGTGGGAAATCGCTGAAACCGATCGTTTGAAAGTCAACGCCAGCAGTGCGGCTGCCAGCATGACCAGTGGCGGCGACATCTCGATCAATGCGTCGACGCTGAACAACACCAGTAGCACGATTGCCGCCACCGGCAACATCGTGGCCAATGCCGACACTATCAATAACACCGGTTTGCAAGAGCAGGAGATCGTCACCAAGCGCACGTACTGGAACTATGTGAAGCAGATCTTCGGGGCAGTGGCCGCAGCAGATGCGTTCAACAAGAAAAACGGTGGGACGCCCTCAGCCGACGTCGAAGCGGATCTGAGCGCCTTTATCAAGTTGATGGGCGGGGGCAAGCTCACCGGCCCGGAGATTACGGTAACAGGCTCGAGCAACGCCTACGATGCGGTGATTCAGGCGGGCGGCAACATCACACTCAATGCCACGCAGAAAATCAGCAACAGCGTCGAACGGCCTTACTACGCCTATGTCGCAGCCGGCCGCAACAAAACCGAAACAGGTGCGGGTAGCGCTTATTCGACACCGATTTACATCAACGCACAGCTGCCACCCGATCTGGCTCAACAGCAAGTCAACCCGTTAGCGTTGCCCGGTTTCAGCCTGCCCACAGGGCAAAACGGCTTGTTCCGTCTGAGCGGGCAAGGCAACACCACGCCGACCGCCACCGGTCCGGATAGCTGGACCATGGGTGGCGCCGCGATCAGCCCCGCCAATCGCCAGCAAACCTTGACCGATACCCAGCCAAGGAACATCCAGCTGGCAAACAATGCTCAGGCTTCAGGCAGTACGGTTGACTTGAAGACGGCTGATCACAAGGCAGGCGAAACGGGTGCGACAGCCAGCGCTCTCGACGTCAGCACACCCGCTGCCGACGCCAGTGGCACGGCATTGCCTGGCCGCTCCACCGACTTCACGATCAATCGCGTACAAGGCTTGCCGGTGACCAGCAAGCCATCCAATGCACACAAGTATCTGATAGAAACCAACCCGGTATTGACTGACCTCAAGCAGTTCATGGGTTCGGATTATCTGCTGTCGAACCTTGGGTACGATCCTGACAAGAGCGCCAAGCGATTGGGCGACGGGCTCTATGAGCAGCGCCTGGTCCAGCAGGCGGTTGTGGCACGTACCGGCCAGCGCTTCATCGATGGTCAGACCACCGATGAGGGTCTGTACAAGTACCTGATGGACAACGCCATCGCCAGCAAAAATCAGCTCAATCTGGCAGTGGGAGTCAGCCTGACGTCCGAACAGGTCGCGGCACTGACTCACGATATCGTCTGGATGGAAAACGCCGTGGTAAACGGCGAGCAAGTGCTTGTCCCGGTACTCTACCTGGCCAATGCCAATAATCGCCTCGCAGCTAACGGCGCGCTGATTCAAGGCAGTGATGTCACGCTCATTGCCGGCAAGGATCTGGAAAACGCCGGAACATTGCGCGCCAAAAACAACCTTTCAGCCACCGCCGACAACAATCTGGTCAACAGTGGCCTGATTGAAGCAGGCAATCGTCTTGATCTTCTCGCAGGCAATAACCTTGTAAACAAGGCTGGCGGCATTATCGCCGGGCGTGACGTCTCGCTGACTGCCACTCGTGGCGACATCATCAATGAACGCAGCGTCACCACCCATGAGAGTGGTGTTGGCGACATGAACGAGCGTTCGGACTTCATCGACAACGCTGCGCGCATCGAAGCGGCCAACGATCTGACACTCAAGGCTGGACGAGACGTCATCAACACCGGTGGTGTTCTGAAAAGCGGCGCAGATACCACGATCAATGCCGGTCGCGATGTGAATCTGGTTTCCGCTGAAAAGGCCTTCAGTTCTCAGCGTGGACTGCATACCAACGACAACGTTACCCAGTACGGCTCAACCGTCGATGTCGGGCGTGATCTGAACATCACGGCCGGACGGGACCTTTCGGTCATCGCCAGTCAGATCGATGCCAAGCGTGACGTGTCGATGTCTGCGACCGAGAACCTGACCATCGGCTCGGCTGCTGATGAGGAGCACTCGCTGTACAAAAGCAAAAAACTCACGATGCAGGAGGACCATGTCAGCCAGGTCATGTCCGGGATCACCGCAGGCGGCGACGTCAAGCTGAGTGCCGGTAAAGACCTCAGCGTGATCTCCAGTCGCGTGACTGCAGGCGACGAAGCTTATCTGGCCGCGGGTGACAACCTCAACATTCTTGCAGCGCAGGACACGGACTACTCGCTGTATGACATGAAGAAAAAGGGCAGCTTCGGCAAGCTCAAAATGAAGCGGGACGAGGTGACCGATATAAAGCATATCGGCTCCGAGATCAAGTCGGGCGGCGATCTTACGCTCAAGAGCGGAGGCGATCAGCTTTATCAGGTCGCCAAACTGGACAGTGGTAACAACATCACGCTGGACAGCGGTGGGGCGATTACGTTTGAAGGGGTTAAAGACCTCCATGACGAAAGCCACACCAAGACCAACAACAATGCCGCGTGGGTGTCGTCCAAAGGTCGCGGTAATACCGATGAAACCCTGCGTCAGACCCAGATGATTGCCAAGGGCAACATCGTGATCAAGGCCGTGGATGGTCTGAAGATCGACGTAAAAGATGTCAACCAGCAATCCGTCAGCCAGACCATTGATGCGATGGTCAAGGCTGATCCGCAGTTGGCGTGGTTGAAGGATGCCGAGGCGCGTGGGGATGTTGATTGGCGGCTGGTGAAGGAGATTCACGAGTCGTTCAAGTACGAGAACTCGGGGGTTGGTCCAGCAGCACAAATCGCAATTGCGATCATGATGTCGTTCGTGATGGGCCCCGGAGGATTGGCCTTGGTCAGCGGCGGTGCCGGCGGTGTAATGGCCACCTCTCTGGCGACCACCGCCGTGACCAGCACGATCAACAACAAGGGCAACCTGGGCGCTGCTTTCAAGGAGACGTTCAGCGCTGACAGCCTCAAGAGTGCGGCCATCGCCGGCTTTACGGCCGGCGTGCTGAACTACGCGGACGCGAATTGGTTTGCGGGTGGAACCAGCAAAACAGCAAATATCCTGACCAGCAGCAACTTTACCGACGTCGCAATCCGCACGACTGGCCGGGCGATCATTTCCAGTGGCATTTCCACCACCATTGGTGGAGGTAGTTTTGGTGACAATTTTGGTGCTGCCTTGCTGGGGGAGGCGAGCAGTGTAGCGATGGCGACCGGGTTCAACTGGGTTGGCGACAAGACGATCAAGTTCCCGAATGGCAGCATTGAGAAGGTTGTTGCACATGCTTTGATGGGTGGTTTGATTTCTCAAGCGATGGGGGGGGATTTTGCTACCGGTGCGGCGGCGGCAGGGCTCAACGAAGCAGCGATGAAAGCGTTAATTTTCATGGCTGATGGCAACCTGGAGCTTCAAAAGTCCTTATCTCAACTAACCGGGTTGATTGGCGCCGCGGCTGTTGGTGGGGATGTTTCCTTAGGTTCAGAAATTGCGAAAAACGCAACGATATACAACGCACAGGGTCACTCACATCTAGACGAAATGCAGGGTCACAACTCCGTACAGGAAGTGGATGAAGAGTTGAGGCACACGCTCAGGGAGCATATTCCACTTCAAGAGCAGGAAGAGCTTGGTGATTTTACTACTCCGATCGATCCGGGTATCAGCCCAGTAATTGCAGGCGCTATACTCGGTGTAAAAGTACCGCCTGTGGGTACAAAAGGCGGCGCTCTTGTAACTAAAGGAAGTGAGGTCACTCCAGAAATTATCCAGAAAGCATTGAGCGGTGATAAAACTATTAGTGCGCAAGATGGTGTATCCCTACCGATGATTCAACGATACGTTGACAGGCTCCTTAAGGGCGATGTTGCTCCACCAATTAAAATGGATGGAGATGTGATTGTGGATGGTAATCATCGATACATTGCGTCTAAAATCCTCGGTAGAGAACTTACAGTGGATCCTGGCGTATTGACTGATTACAAAGCAAGTAAGAAAAGACCAACTGTAAGTCTTGAAATTTCACCTTTGGATTGGGATAACAGATGATTAAGGTACGGTTTGAGACGGGCGACTGCCTAGAGCTTCCTATTGATAGCTTTGTTGGCGCGGATCTTAAAGGTATTAACTTTCATCGTGCGATATTTGAATATTTGGATTTCAGTAGAGCCGACTTTACAGGTTGTGATTTGAGAAATTCCGTTTTTTATTGTTCTGTGTTGAATAATGCAAAAATGAAAAATGTCTCATTGGTTAATGCGATATTGACGGGTTCTATAATGAGGGGGAGCGATCTTTCTGAATCGTTACTCATGTATTCTGACTTCGCTAAAGTTGATCTAAGCTTAGCAAGTCTAAATAATGCCAATGTGGCGGGAGGAGACTTTCGAGGTGCTGAGTTGTCCGGGGCGAACTTCAGGGTCCTCGGGCTTGATCAGTGTAAGCTTCAGGGTGCGTTATATGATGGTGCAACTATATGGCCGAAAAATTTTGATCCCGGTGAGTATGGCTTATTAAAGAAAAAAAGTTTTAGTGGCCCCCGGTTGTAATTTTCCGAATGTAGGAGCGGTCAGGCAAAGAGAAACGGTCCAAAAAGCGACAGAGGTGGCGAGTACGGGGTCTAAGGTGCCGCCAAAGTTGCAGCCATTCACTAATCCGCATCAATGGCCAGTAATTTCCATTGAGGATTAAAGGTGACTGAGGATTAAAGGTGACGGATTTATATTTAAAAATAGATCTATCCCCAACTTCGACAAAACCTTAATCCCTATAAAAATTGAGGTTTTTCAAAATATTGCCATTCACGTTTGTGGAAACCACGCCTTCATATGACTCGGCCAAAGTTTTTTATGTGCGGATTGACCCCTCCATTCAGGCTGCGGAGGAATTAATAAGATCGCTGTATTACCTACTTTGGTTACCGGGGTACTTTGGATACAACTGGGATGCCTTGTATGACTGCTTAAGGGATCTCAGTTGGGTGCCGTGTCATAAAATCGTCCTTGTGCATGAGTCTCTGCCAGAATTGCCAAGAGACGACCTAAAGATATATCTCGAGATTTTACGTGACTCGGTCCTAGATTGGATTGGTGATGATGGACGCGAGTTGGAAGTTGTCTTCAAAGAAGTTGATAGAGCTGTGGTCGGAAGTTTGCTAAAAAATTAGGCTAAGCCTGTGACGCAAGGTAAATGGGAAAGTAATAGGTTGAAAACTATGGATCCGAAAACACATGAGTTGCTTTACAGTATTCCGGAAAATTCCGATTATGCTGCCGAAGCGGGTGATTTGGATGCGGGAGATATTCCGGAGGCAAGACGTAGTGCCGTCAAGGAATTGATGCTCCATAGTAATGATGAAACAGAGCGTTTCTTGGCTGCAAAACTACTGGCAAGTTGGGGAGAATATGAAGGTTTAGTGGCCTTGCAGAAAGGTCTAGAGAGGCCTGAAGTCATTGAGGGGACGTATATTCATAGGCTTTATGGGTATGATGATACTTATCGGCAAGTATTGATGGCGGTGACCATGTATTTCGCCAATGTTGCCGGCGCACAAGGGAAGGACGTGGCCCGGCCTCATGTATATGAACTGCTCTCGAAAATTATCTCGTTGGCAAACGACAGGCCTTTTGAAATATCAGAGTTGTATTCCTTTGTGCGGCGAGAGAAGTATCTGGAATACTTGCCTATGATTGAGCGGCACTTGATCTCCATTATTGATTTTCCAGAAAAGCACCGCTGGAAAATCTACGATGCTATTGTGTTTCTAATGGAATTAGACTCCGATTTTGTAGTGCCTCTATTGATTGGGCGGAATAAGACTGTTGATGATTTTAAGCCGTAACAAGAGTTTATTAAAGGCTAAGCTCGAGGAGGTATATAATTATAGGTGTCGGATTTATTTATTCAAAACTAGATCTGACCCATTTTTCTTTTTTTGGAGAATAAATGGGGACAGGCCACGTTTAGAAAGCACTCGGAAAATGTGGTCTGTCCCCGTTAACTTGTATGGTCAGAGAGCGGGTGTCGGTTCAGCGAGCATGCCATCACCATATCCCTGACGACACGAAGAGGTCACCGGTTACGGTTTACGGACGAAATTGGCCGAAAGGCGAATGCGAGGATTAACCATTGAGCAATGTCGAAGCGTTGAATAAATTATTGCGCGAATATGTTTATGTGGAAAGTCTTCATCTAGATTCTGAAGAGGGTTTTTCCAGTTACAACTTATTGATGAAGTTGGCGGAGTCTTCGCATCCCGGAGCAAAAAATATTGCAATAAATTTTTATAACGTAGGTGGTTTCAAAGTCCGGGAATTTGGTAGTGGTCTCACGCAGTTCATGGATCTATGTGTAACACGGGTTGAAGGCGAGCTGGATCGGATTCGGTATGAGCTGATGGATGAAGAAGACGAGAAAATAGCCTTCAATTTTCACTCTTTCAGGGTGCCCAGCGAAGACCTCGGCAGTAAGTGATAGGCTGCGAATAGGGTCAAGTTGGCACGTTAAAGGTGATATGTTTATTCTTGCTGTAAAGAGATTGAAAATCCGCTTAAAAATAAATCTGTCCCATTTTTCTTTAAGAGTTTAATAAAAATGACCGTAAGTGAAGTGATTTTTGACGATCTGTGGAACGGCAAAAAAAATATCTGTTTTTTTGTTCATTCTGAAAAATGCTTCTGGGTTGTGGATGAAAAAGATAATTTTATTTTGGATATGGATATCAGTCTCAGTGCCTCTCTGGAAAGTGGAGGAATTCAAAAGGAACAATATGAACAGTTTCGGCAAGACTACAGGGGAGGGCTTGCGCAGTTGACTTCGGAAAATTTTCCGAAGTATCTTGATGATTCGCGGGAGAAAATACTATCGTTGTTGGATTTGCAGGGCTTTGTTGGGGCGGATGTAACTGTCTTTGAGGCAATTGAGAGTTACTACCTGACAGGTAAAGGTTTGAGCGCCGATTTGTATAAAATGGCCAATGTTGTTAGTTCGCGCCTTCCAAATTTTTATATAAATTTTGATCGAAAGATATTTATGCATATGGATGAAGGTCGGTTTCACGAGAAATATGTTCATGCGGATTGGATTTCTGAGTGCTATGATTTTAGTTTTCTGATTCCCGCGCATGAAAGATACTGGATAGTGGATGGCAGGGACTATTGGAAGTTACGCTTTGTATGATCGTAGGCAATTAGGTGGCTGTTAAGTTGCAAGGCTACATACCTTGGAAAGGGGTAAATGGGGACCGCCTACGTTTAGAAAGCCCTCCGAAAATTTCGTCTGACCCCATCAACCACGTTAGCCCAGCCCCCCGTTAACCCAATTTTTCGGGTGCGCAGGACGTTTGGGATCATATCGTTAAAAGAACTGTCGATGCCTATAACAAGTAAATCAATAATCAGCTGGCTATTTAAATACCATGACTGGGTGGGGGTGGGGCTATTACTCGCAGCACTACTCAATGGATACTTTCAGTTCAATGGCAGTTGGGCGCGTTTTTTTACGATACTTGCTGTTCAGTTATGGTTTGCTCAAGGTGTTTATAACTATTTAAGAGGGGCAACGGTTGCCATTGCACCCGGTGGATTGGGCAGGGGTGCTGACCCCGCCGGGCGGGCGGTATTGGCAAGTTTTGCGTTCTTTTTATATGCGATATTTTTCTTTGCGGATTATCAATGCTGAATTGTTGATTGCAAAATTTCCTTTGATATTCGAACTGTTTCGGAGACACCTATAAAAAAACCGGGCTAATGCCCGGTTTTTTACAAGTCAGCTCAGCGAAACGCCGGCACCACATCCCTGATAAACAACGCCAACGACTTCTTCTTCTCCGCATGCGGCAGACTGTTGTCACACCAGAAACTAAACTCATCCACCCCAAGTTCCTGGTAATACTTGATCCGCGGAATAATCTCTTCCGGTGTACCAATCATCGCCGTCTTGTGCAGGCTCTCCAGCTCAAACTCCGGACGCCCGGCAAACTTCTCTTCCGGGCTCGGAGCGAGGAAGCCGTTGACCGGCACCTCCTTGTTGCCAAACCACGCATCGAAGGTGCGATAGAACCGTGAGATCGCCTTGGCGCCGACTTTCCAGCCGTCCGGATCGTCAGCCGAGTGCACGTGGGTGTGGCGCAGCACCATCAATTGCGGACGCGGTACGTCGGGGTTGTTGTCGAGCGCGGTCTGGAATTTATTCTTCAGGTCGACGACTTCTTCGTCGCCCTTCATCAATGGCGTGACCATCACGTTGCAGCCGTTGGCGACGGCGAAGTTGTGCGAGTCGGGGTCGCGGGCGGCGATCCACATTGGTGGGTTCGGCTTTTGGATCGGTTTTGGCACGCTGGTGGACGTGGGGAATTTCCAGATGTCGCCGTCGTGGGCGTAGTCGCCTTGCCACAGGGCGCGGACTACGGGGACCATTTCGCGCAGGGCCTGACCGCCGCTGGAGGCGGGCATGCCGCCGGCCATGCGATCGAATTCGACCTGATAGGCGCCACGCGCCAGGCCGACTTCCATGCGTCCGTTGCTGATGACGTCGAGCAGCGCGCATTCACCAGCGACCCGCAGCGGGTGCCAGAACGGCGCGATGATGGTGCCGGCGCCGAGGTGAATGGTGGTGGTTTTGGCGGCGAGGTAGGCCAGCAGCGGCATCGGGCTCGGCGAGATGGTGTATTCCATCGCGTGATGTTCGCCGATCCACACGGTGCTGAAACCGCCGGCCTCGGCCATCAGGGTCAGTTCGGTCAGGTCTTCGAACAGTTGGCGGTGGCTGACGCTTTCGTCCCAGCGTTCCATGTGGATGAACAGGGAAAATTTCATGACGCTTCCTCGGATCTTTTGTTGTTGAGGCTACAAAACTGTGTGGGAGGGGCTTGCTCCCGAAAGCGCTGGATCAATCGACATCTCTGGTGGCTGACACATCGCCTTCGGGAGCAAGCCCCCTCCCACAGTGGATTTGTGTGGGGTTGAAGTTTTGCTCAGGCCAGAACGGGCAGGGCGCCCATCTTGCCGTGGCAATACACCAGCGGCCCGGTGTGCTGCTCCGGGACGATCAGGTTCTTCACCGCGCCGACCATGATCGCGTGGTCACCACCTTCGTATTCGCGCCACAACTCACACTCGATGATAGCCGTCGCGTTGGCCAGGATCGGGTTGCCCAGCTCGCTCAACGTCCACTCGATGCCCTGCGCCTTGTCCTTGCCTTTACGGGCGAAGGCGTAGGCTTCGCTCTGCTGGCCGCCGGAGAGGACGTGGATCGCGAAGCGTTTGTTCTTGATCAGCACGGGATAAGAATCGGAGCTGTAGTTGGGGCAGAACAGCACCAGGGCCGGGTCCATCGACAGCGAGCTGAAGGCGCTGGCGGTGAGGCCGACGATCTGACCGTCATCGTCCAGCGTGGTGATGACTGTGACGCCGGACGGAAACGAGCCCATGACTTGTTTGTAGATGGCAGCATCGATCATTGGACGGTCCTCGGGTGTTGTGACGCGATTTTTATGTATTTGTTGGTCTGATGGTATACCAGTATTTTTTCTTTGCAAGGGCTTTTAGGCTGAACCGATAAACGTGGTGCTTTCGTCGGAAACTCAGCGTTTATTGGGCTAGTGGCTGGCCTGCAGGCCGCAGTATCAGTGAGGATGGTGAATCAGATAGCGCCGCAAACTACGGATCAGTCTTGTGAAATGTTTGGAATACCATAATATGGTCTGCATCTGAGGGGCGACCCAGAGTTCCCCCGGTTTGGCTTCATACAAAGATAAGAACAGACAAACTCGAGTTCATGCATATGTCCCAGATGTCCCGGCAAGATCCGTTGATCGAGAATCACACGGTCGACTACGTCCCACTCGCGGAACGCCACGGGAAGGCCCGCGACCTTTTCACCTTATGGTTCAGCACCAACATCGCGCCACTGCCCATCGTCACCGGCGCCATGGTGGTTCAGGTGTTCCATCTCGACTTGCTTTGGGGGCTGCTGGCGATTGCGCTGGGGCACCTGATCGGCGGCGTGGTGATCGCCCTGGCGTCGGCGCAGGGCCCGCGCATGGGCATTCCGCAAATGGTCCAGAGTCGTGGCCAGTTCGGGCGTTACGGCGCACTGCTGATCGTGTTTTTTGCGGCGCTGATCTACATCGGTTTCTTCATTTCCAACATCGTGCTTGCCGGGAAATCGATTGTCGGTATTGCGCCATCGGTGCCGGCACCGCTGAGTATTTTGATCGGTGCGCTGGCGGCCACGGCGATTGGCGTGATCGGCTACAACTTCATCCACACGCTCAACCGCATCGGCACATGGGTGATGGGCAGCGCGCTGCTCGCCGGTTTCATTTACATATTCGCTCACGACTTGCCGGCAGACTTCCTGACGCGCGGCAGTTTCAACCTGTCGGGCTGGCTGGCGACGGTGTCGCTGGGGATCATCTGGCAGATCAGCTTCTCGCCGTACGTGTCCGATTATTCGCGTTACCTGCCGGCGGATATCGGTATCGCCAAACCGTTCTGGGCCACTTATCTGGGGGCGACGCTGGGGACGATTCTGTCGTTCAGCTTCGGTGCCGTAGCGGTTCTGGCAACGCCTGAAGGCACCGAAGCGATGGCTGCGGTCAAGCAGTCCACCGGGTGGCTGGGACCGATTCTGATGGTGTTGTTTCTGCTCAATATCATCAGCCACAACGCGCTGAATCTGTACGGCGCGGTGCTGTCGATCATCACCTCGATCCAGACCTTTGCCAGTCAGTGGACGCCGAGCATCAAGGTGCGTGTGCTGTTGTCGAGCGTGGTGCTGGCGGGGTGCTGCGTGGTGGCGCTGGGTGCCTCGGCGAATTTCATTTCGCAGTTCATCGGGCTGATTCTGGCGTTGCTGCTGGTACTGGTGCCGTGGGCGTCGATCAACCTGATCGACTTCTACCTGATCAAGCGCGGCAGCTATGACATCACCTCGATTTTCCGCGCGGACGGCGGCATTTACGGGCGCTTCAATCTGCACGCGATCATTGCCTACTTCATCGGGATCATTGTGCAACTGCCGTTCGCCAATACCTCGTTGTATGTCGGGCCGTACGCCAATCTGGTCGATGGCGCCGACCTGTCGTGGCTGTTCGGCCTGGTGGTGACAGTGCCGTTGTATTACTGCCTCGCCACACGTGGGCAGACCCAGAATCAACGTGGCGAGGGGATTTATCCCCGATCGGCTGCGAAGCAGTCGTGAAATCAGCGAGTGCGGCCCCCCCTTTGAGATATAAAGGGGGCCGCTTCGCGCCCCATCGGGGATGAATCCCCTCACCACAAGTGATCCCCCGTCCAGCTTCCGCATTCCAGCGGTCATTCAAATTGGCCATTTCGATCCCCTTTTGGCCCATCCCCCACTGTGCCGCGACCCCGCGGTCGGCAAGAATCAAAGCCACAACAAAACGCTGGACCTTCCTTGCCCTTGGCTACCTTTACAGCCGCTGCCGTGTACAGAACATAAAAACCATCGATCTCACGTCGCAATCCGGGGAAACAACCATGGTCACGATGAAACGCATTCTGGGTGCCACCGTGTGTGGGCTGACGCTGCTGGCCAGCGCGGTACACGCCGAACAGCGCGAGCTGCGGGTCTACAACTGGGCGGATTACATCCTGCCGTCGGTGCCCAAGGATTTCGCCGCGAAGACTGGCATCAAAGTGACCTGGGACACCTTCGACACCAACGAATCGCTGGAGGCCAAGTTGCTCACCGGCAACTCCGGCTACGACCTGGTGGTGCCGTCGAACCAGTTCATCGACACCCAGATCAAGGCCGGCGTGTTCCAGAAACTCGACAAGTCGAAACTGCCGAACTGGAGCCACCAGGATCCGGCGCTGCTCAAGTTGCTCGACGCCAACGATCCGGGCAACCAGTATGGCGTGCCCTACATGTACGGCACGGTGCTGATCGGTTTCAACCCGGCCAAGGTCAAGGCTGCCCTCGGCGACAACGCGCCGGTGGACAGCTGGGATCTGGTGTTCAAGCCGGAGAACATGGAGAAGCTCAAATCCTGCGGCGTAGCGATGCTCGATTCGCCGTCGGAAATCCTCCCGCTGGCCCTGCATTACCTCGGTCTCGATCCGAACAGCCAGAACCCGGCCGACTATGAAAAGGCCAAGGACCTGATGCTGAAGATTCGTCCGTACGTGACCTACTTCAACTCGGCCAAGTACATGACCGACATCGCCAATGGCGACATCTGCGTGGCCATCGGCTATTCCGGTAGCTTCTACCAGTTCGGTAATCGCGCGAAAGAGGCGGGCAACGGTGTGGTGGTTGACTGGCGCTTGCCGAAGGAAGGCGCGCCGATCTGGTTCGATACTTTCGCGATTCCGAAGAGTGCGAAGAATGTCGAAGAGGCGCATGAATTCCTCAACACCTTGCTCGATCCAAAAGTCATTGCGCCGATCAGCGACTTCCTCGGCTACCCGAACGTGAACAAGGACTCGATGCCGCTGGTGAATAAAGACATCACCGGCAACCCGAACCTGACGCCGACCAGCGAAGCGCTGAAAACCCTGTATGTGGTCCAGCCACTGCCGCAAAAACTCGAGCGCGTACGCACGCGGGTGTGGACCAGCATCAAATCCGACAAGTAGCCGCACACCCTCTGGAGGAGTGAGCCTGCTCGCGAGGGCGTCGGGTCAGTCAACATTGATGCTGAATGTGCCGGCCCCTTCGTGAGCAAGCCCACTCCCACCCTTTGATCTCGGCCAGCCCCGGATCCTCCATCCACCGACTATCACCTGTGGGAGCGGGCTTGCTCGCGAAGGCGTCGGGTCAGCCGACACCTTTATTGAATGCCGCACCGCATTGTGAGCAGGCTCACTCCTACAGGTTTTGTGGCGCGTTTTTACTCATCATCAGACTCAACAATACCGACCCCAGAATCACCCCGCCCACCACCGCCAGCGACCATTCCACCGGCATGTGAAACCAAGGCATCAGCGTCATCTTGCCGCCGATAAACACCAGCACAATCGCCAGTCCGTACTTGAGTAGATGAAAGCGGTCGGCCATGTCTGCCAGCAGGAAGTACAGCGCCCGCAGTCCCATGATTGCGAAGATGTTCGAGGTGAACACGATGAACGGATCGGTAGTGACCGCGAAGATCGCCGGGATGCTGTCGACCGCGAACATCAGGTCGCTGGCTTCGATCAGCACTAGCACCAGGAACATCGGCGTCGCCCAGCGCACGCCGTTCTGCCGCACGAAAAAGCGTTCACCATGAAAGCCCTGAGTGATCCGCAAATGCCCGCGCACCCAGCGCAGCAACGGGTTTTTATCGAGGTCCGGTTGTTGCTCGGCAAACATCAGCATCTTGATCCCGGTAAAGATCAGAAATGCGCCGAAGGCATACAGCAGCCACTCGAACTGCGACACCAGCCACACCCCGGCGAAGATCATCGCCGCGCGCATCACGATCGCCCCGAGCACGCCGTAGAGCAGCACCCGGCGTTGCAATTCCGGCGGCACGGCGAAGTAGCTGAAGATCATCACGAAGACGAACATGTTGTCGATCGACAGCGACTGCTCGATCAAATAACCGGTGAGGAATTCCAGTGTCTTGCGCTGGGCAATCTCGGCGCCGAACTCGCCGTGCAGATACCACCAGAGCAAACCGGCGAAGGCCATGGCCAGTGCGCACCAGGCGATCACCCAACAGGACGCTTCCCGCACTGAAACGCGGTGTGCCTTGCGTCCGCCGAAGACGAACAGGTCCAGCGCAAGCATGGCGAGGACGAAGACGATAAACGCGCCCCACATCCATGGTTCGCCGATATTGATGTTGGTGGTTGGCATGGCTGGCTCCCTGGTTTTTTTGAATTAGGGTCAGGCAGGGCCATGCTAGCGGCGAGTTTGGTTGTAAGAAAAATCGCTTATTTCTGATGGATAGTTCGGGAAAAGCGAAGTGTCGTGATCAGGTAGGGGAATAGCCGCGGCGGGGATTGAGACCTTTTGCGGCCTCAATCCCGTCCGTGTTCGCTTACTTGCCGGCAGTCAGCGCCGGAGTGCGCGGTGGCACCAAGCGCTTCGAGCCAGTTGCCTCAAACGCCGAGGCCAGACGCAAAAGGTTCGAGTCATCGTAGGCACGACCGGCGAAGGTCAGGCCGACCGGCATGCCGATGTCGGCCATGATGCCCATCGGCACGGTGACGGTCGGAACGCCGAGGTGACGGATCGCCAGGTTGCCGTTGGCGACCCAGATGCCGTTGCTCCAGGCGATGTCTGCCGATTCCGGATTGATATCGGCATCCGCTGGGCCAACGTCGGCGTTGGTCGGGAACAGCACCGCGTCGAGTTTCAGTGCATCCATCCAGTCTTCGAGATCGAGCTTGCGGGTCTTTTCCAGACCGCGCAGGCCGTCCGGCAGGGTCGGGATCTGGTCCCACGGGGTGATGCCGCGTTGGGCCATGCGCACGTATTCGTCCATGCCGGCGGCCAGGTCGCCCTCACGGTTCGGCAGGGTGCCCGGGTCGTGCGGGAAGATCTTCGGTCCGTCGACATCGGCCAGGCGATTGAGCTTCGGATCGCCGTTGGCGCGCAGGAAATCATCGAAGGCCCAGGCCGACAGGTCCCACAGTTCGTGATGCAGGAACTCCTTGGAGACGATGCCGCGATTGAACACGGTCGGTGCGCCCGGACGATCGCCTTCGCAGTTGGAGACCAGCGGGAAGTCTACTTCGATGACTTCGGCGCCGGCTGCTTCCAGCGCGGCGCGGGCCTGTTTCCACAGGTCGATCACTGACGCACGAGTGTTGATGCGCTGCCCGGTCGGGCCGCCGATGCCTGGGGCTTCGCTGGTGCCGGCTTCAGGATCGGCGTTGATGTACATCTTCGGCACACCGAGGCGTTTGCCGGCCAGTGCATCGGACTTCACGGCCAACTCGGCGTAGGAGGCCGGGCGCACCGCGTCGACGCTCGGGATCGGCACCCACGGCTGCAGGCGCCACAGATCGCCACGGGTGTCAGGGTCTTCAGCGACTACCACGTCGAGCACTTCGAGCAGGTCGGCCATGGTTCGGGCGTACGGCACGACCACGTCCATGGTCGGCGTCAGCGGCCAGTTGCCGCGCACCGAAATCACCCCGCGTGACGGCGTGTAGGCGCACAAACCGTTGTTCGACGCCGGGCCGCGACCACTCGACCAGGTTTCTTCCGCCAGACCGAACGCCGAAAAACTCGCGGCAGTGGCGGTGCCGGCACCGTTGGACGAGCCGGAGGCAAACGGCGCGGTCAGGTAGGCCGCGTTGTACGGACTTTCGGCACGGCCATAGACTCCGCGTTGCATGCCGCCATTGGCCATCGGCGGCATATTGGTCTTGCCCAGGCAGATCGCTCCGGCGGCACGCAGGCGTTCGATGGTGAAGGCGTCGCGATGTGCCACCAGATCGGCGAATGCCGGGCTGCCGGAAGCCGCGGTCAGACCCTTGACCAGATAGCTGTCCTTGGCGGTGTAAGGGATGCCGTCGAGCGGGCCGAGGGTTTCGCCCTTGGCGCGGCGTGCATCGGACGCCTGGGCCTCTGCCAGTGCTTCGGGATAGCGTACGACCACGGCATTCAGTGCAGTGGCGGTGTTCGGGCCGTCATAGGCGTCGATCCGGGCCAGATAGGCCTGCACCAGTTCAACCGCGGTGGTCTGGCCGGCTTCGAGCGCCGCGCGTAATTGAGCAATGGAGACTTCAGTGACTTCGATCATGCTGTTACCGCCGACAGGTTCGCTAAAGGGGTGGGTCATTATGGTTATGGTCGAAACGCATAGAGAATTTCGTATGGACGAAACTGTACCCTGAACTTTGCCGAATGGCATGTGCTAATTCGATAAATATCGACAAAACTCAACGAAAAAATTCTCCCGGTGTCTCGCCAAACTGTTGCCGAAAGGCAGCGATGAACGCCGAGGTCGAGTCATAACCGCAGGCCAGAGCCACGTCGGTGACGCGTTCGCCACGTTCCAGCGGGGTCAGTGCGCCGAGCAATCGCAAGCGCTGACGCCAGGCACGGAAGGTCAGGCCGGTGTCACGTAAAAACAGGCGGCTGAGGGTTTTTTCGGTGACGCCGAATTTGTCGCTCCAATGGTGCAGCGTGGTCTGCTGTTCCGGATGTTGCTCCAGGCTTTGATAGATCTGTCGCAGACGGCTGTCCTGGGGCAGTGGCAGCATCAGGTCGATCTGCGGCGCCTCGGCCAGTTGATCGAGGATCACCTGGGCCAGGCGGCCATGCGCGCCGCGCTCGTCGTACTCCACCGGAACCAGACTGAACGCGCGAATCAGCTCGCGCAACAGGTCGCTGACGCCCAACACATGACAACGTTCAAGCGCCCAGCCGGCCACGCTGCAGTCGATGTACAGGCTGCGCATTTCCGTGTGCGGCGAGCTGAACACACGGTGCGGTACGCCCGCCGGAATCCACACCGCGCGCTCCGGTGGGGCAACGAAGCGTCCAGCGCCGGTCTGCACTTCGAGCACGCCCTGAATCGCGTACGACAATTGCACCCACGGGTGACTGTGGCGCCGGGTCAGTGCACGATTGGGCAGCGATTCGGTGCGCCCGTATAGCGGACGCGGCAGGCTGGGCAGTCCGGGAATGCTGCGCCGGAAGCTTTTCTCATGTCCTTTAGGCGGCATCTGTTGGCTCTTCGGCGTTAGTCGGTAATTCCCACTCACGTTAGAGTCGCAATCACGTACTGGCAACCCCCGGATGAGCAAACCATGACCCGCCCAAGATTCCTGCCCGACAACTTCACCCTGACCTTGATCAGCGTCGTGCTGCTGGCCAGTTTCCTGCCGGCCAGCGGGCAGGTCGCGGTGGGGTTTGGCTGGCTGACCAACATTGCCATCGCGCTGCTGTTCTTCCTCCACGGCGCCAAACTGTCGCGTGAATCAATCATCGCCGGTGCCGGCCACTGGCGCCTGCACCTGTTGGTGTTCGGCCTGACCTTTGTGCTGTTCCCGATCCTCGGCCTGGCGCTGAAACCGCTGCTGTCTCCGCTGATCGGCGACAAGCTGTACATGGGCATGCTCTACCTCTGCGCGTTGCCCGCCACCGTGCAGTCGGCGATTGCCTTCACCTCGCTGGCCCGGGGCAATATTCCGGCAGCGATCTGCAGTGCGGCGGCCTCGAGCCTGTTCGGGATCTTCCTCACCCCGTTACTGGTGACCCTGCTGTTGAACGTACACGGCGATGGCGGCTCGACTCTTGATGCAATTCTGAAGATCAGCGTGCAACTGCTGCTGCCGTTCATTGCCGGGCAGATCGCTCGCCGCTGGATCGGTGCGTGGGTCGGACGCAACAAGAACTGGCTGAAGTTTGTCGATCAGGGTTCGATTCTGCTGGTGGTTTATAGCGCGTTCAGCGAGGCGGTCAACGAAGGCATCTGGCATCAGATTCCGGTGGTCGATCTGCTGGGGTTGGTGGTGGTCTGCTGCATCCTGCTGGCGCTGGTGCTGCTGGCGTCGACCCTGCTGGGCAAGGCGTTCGGCTTCAGTCAGGAGGATCGCATCACCATTCTGTTCTGCGGTTCGAAGAAGAGTCTGGCCACCGGCGTGCCGATGGCGCAGGTGTTGTTTGCCGGCAGCACCATCGGCGTGTTGATTCTGCCGCTGATGCTGTTCCATCAGATTCAGCTGATGGTTTGTGCGGTGCTGGCGCAGCGTTATGCCAAGCGGCCGGAATCGGTGCCGGAGTTGATGGCGCAAGTTGATCCGTAATGCAGTGTTGCCCGGCGGTCAGCCATCGCGAGCAGGCTCGCTCCCACAGTTGACCGCACAGGGCATTACAGCGCAAGAATCCTTCAATCCTGAGTAACGTGTTTCGGCCCGGCCAGTGCCCAGGCAATCAGGCCAAACAACGGCACGAACACGATGGCGATAATCCACACGCCTTTGTTGCTGCCTTTACCGGCGCTTTTGCGCACGCGGTTGATCGCCCACAATTCAATGAGCACAAGAACGACGGCGAGTACGATCCAGACGGGTTCAATTTGCATGGGCTACCTCCTGATGGTCTTTCAGTTAGGTGAGCCTCGGCGCGCAGGGTTCATTTAAATTGCGCCACTGCCTCCCGAATACTTCACCGCCGCGGCTGCCCGCGACGGCACATTGAGTGTGCGCAACAACGACGACACATGGATGCGCACGGTGAACGGCGAGATATCCAGTTCCCGAGCGATTTCCTTGTTGGTCTTGCCTTGGGCGATCAGCCGCAACACATCCTGCTGACGCGGGGTGAGGGCGGTGCCGGTCTCCAGCGGCAACAGCCCGGAAGGTGCAAACCTGACCAGCACTTCGCCTTCACGGATCGCCAGAATCGCCTGGCCGATCTCATCCGGGGCGATGTTCTTGCCAATGAAACCGTCGATGCCGGCCGCCATCACTTCACTGATCAGCGCCTCGTCGTCGACCATCGACACCACAATCAGCGTGGTGCGCGGCAGTTTTCGGCGCAGGTCGGCGAGTTGGCTGATGCAGGTCAGGCCAGGGAAGCGCAGGTCGAGAATCAACGTGTCCGGTTCGCTGCCGTTGGGCAGCAAGGCCAGCACGGCGTCGAGGTCCCCGGCTTCTTCGATAGTCGCTTCGGGCAGCAGGCGCTGCACGGTGCGCAGCATGGCCTCGCGAAACATCGGGTGATCGTCGGCTATGATGATGCGGCATGTCATGGCGTGACCCTCCCTGGATCAGTGTTGTTTATGGCATGCACCATAGCACCGCGCGCCAGGGTCGCCTGTCGATTGGTGTTGAATCTGACGACTGTTGCACAAGGACGTTGCCCATGAAGTTCGAGAAAAACACCGAACTCGACCAGGCCAATCTGCGGATCATCATCGCCAGCATTGCCATGGTTTACATCGGCGTGCTCGGTGTGCTGCCGGGTCAGCGCTTCGATACTTATCTGCCGGTAATGACTTACATCTTCGTGTTTCTGCTGGTGTCGGTCGGCTTGCGCCAGGCCATTGCGCGCTGGCCCGGGCATTACCCGGCGCGGCGGATTTTCGGCATGGTCCACGATTACACCGGCACCTGTTTCGGCCTGGTGCTCGGCGGTGAAGCGGCGTTGCCGCTGTACGCGGTGATCATCTGGGTCAATCTGGGCAACGGCATGCGCTACGGCTCGCGCTATCTGGCGATTGCCACCGGTCTGGCGCTGGTGGCGCTGCTGGCGGTGTATCGCTTGACGCCGGTGTGGCAGGCGCAACCGTTCATGGTGTTGATGTTGATGCTCACCAGCACGGTGATCCCGTTCTACGCGCACTTGCTGCTGGAGCGCACGCGCAAGGCGTCGGAAGAAGCCGTCGCGGCCAATCTGGAAAAGTCGCGGTTTCTCGCCCAGGCCAGTCACGATCTGCGTCAACCGATTCACTCCATCGGTCTGTTCACGGCGTGCCTGCGCGAGTCGCGGCTCGGCGAGCAGGAGCGGCAACTGGTCGACAACATCGACCGTTCGTTGCTCAACGTCTCGCAGTTGTTCCGTTCGATTCTCGACCTTTACACCCTCGACAACGGGCGCATCCTGCCCAGGCTGCAGGTGTTCAATCTCGGCGAGTGGCTGGCCGATCTGATCCGCCAGAACGCCGAGGCCGCGCGCTGGGCCGGCGTGGAGTTGCGCCTGCGCCCATGCAAACACTGGGTGCAGAGCGATCCGGCGGTGCTCGCGACCCTGGTGCAAAACGTGCTCTCCAACTGCTTCAAGTACGGCGCGCAACGCCCGGTGCTGATCGGCGTGCGCAAACGCGGCGGCGGGCTGGCCATCGTGATTTATGACCGCGGCAACGGCATTGCCGAGGAGCACCTGCCGAGGGTCTTCGAGGAGTTTTATCGGGTGCGTCAGGTACGCGACAAAGACGTGGAAGGCGTCGGCCTCGGCCTGTCGATCGTCAAGCGTCTGGGACAGTTGATTGGCGTCGATGTAGCCTTGCGCTCGCAGCTTGGGCGCGGCACGGCGGTCACGCTGTATGGCTTGCCGCTGGCCATGGCACCCCAGTTGCCGGTCAATCGTGACGATGTGCGGCAGGTCGGCCTGTTGACCGGGCTGAAGGTGTGTCTGGTGGAAGATGACCGCAACGTGTTGCTGGCGACGTCCGCGCTGCTGGAGCGCTGGGGCTGCGTGGTGCAGGGCGAGTTGAGCGGACAGGGTCTGGTCACCGATTGCGACATCATCGTCGCCGATTACGATCTGGGAACGCATTCCACGGGTATCGAGTGCATTGACGCTGTGCGGCGCCAGCGTGGTTTTGCGGTGCCGGCGATGATCATCACCGGGCACGACATCGAGAAAATACAGGCGGCCTTGCACGACCGCCAAATTGCCATCCTGTCCAAACCGGTACGCCCGGCCGAGCTGCGCGCGACCTTGCGAGCCCTGCGCGACCGGCAAACCGAGCCGGTCGCGCAGATCTGATTTCAACGCTTGCAGAGGTAGTCCTGAGTGATGGTGGTTTGCAGGCAGTTGAACTGGCCCATGGTGCGGCAGATATTTTTCTCCGAACCGGTCACCTCGGCGTTCTTGTAGCCCCAGGTCTTGCAGCGCTCCATCGCGACAGTCAAGCCTTGCGCGGCGTTGGTCTGGCCGCTTTCAAACTGGCCCAATTCGTAGGAGACCTGGACGACACCGTCGTTCTTGCTGCCGCCGGTGGCTTCCCATTGTTTGGGCGTGGCGCAGCCGCTCAGGGCGAGGGCGGTGAGGGTGAGAGTTGCGATCAGGGTTTTCATGATGGAACGTAGTCCTTTACCGGGGATGAGGGATTACTGGAACGGAATCGGCGAGGCGCCTTTCGGCAGGCACGACAGTGGCGGGCTCATGATGCCCATGCTCGCCACGGCGACAATCGCGCCGCTGGGCAACTCGCAGTTGTATTCGCCGGCCGGGGTGTAGGCGGTGTAGTAGGTGAGGGTGCTGTCGCTGCGGATGTTGTCGATTTTCGACACCGGTTTACCGATGACCGTCTGGGCGCGTTCTTTCATGCTGGCTTCGGTGGGCTTGGCGGTCTGGCAGCCGCTGGCGCCAAGCAGCAGAGCACTGACGATGGCCACTCTGCAGAGGTTGGAATGCAGTTTCATGGTGTTTCTTCCTTGGTGTTGTTCTGATTTCCAGGCACAACGATCCCGCGCACTGCACAGCGGCAATGTTGGGGAGCATCGGGGGGTGCGAGGGAATATAACGCCGGGTGGCGGGGCGGTCGATTAGCACAAATGTGCTAGTGCGACCTGAGGCGATAGTCGTTTAGCTTCCTTGCAGGCCGGTGCAAAAAAGGAAATCAGTCTAAAAACACCGAGGCGGATCTTGTGGCTTTTGCTAGGCTCAAGGATGTAGGCGAAGACGCAGACTGATGCGCAAGCGGATAGCAAGGGGACGTGGGGCGCGTTCCGAAGGGTACACGGTTAGAAAGATCTCCGCGCTGAGATCCAGCCCTTATGCCGTGTGAGGCAGCAAAGCGCCGCTCTTTTTCCATGGTTGCTTTTGTACTGTGAGAGGCCCGATAAACCTTGTAAGCCAGAGACCAGCACTGGCCGCCTACTCGAACACCAAAGCCCGCATTGCTGCGGGCTTTGTCATTGTTGCAGGATCAGATTTTCGTCAGTGCGTGCGCCAGATCGGCGCGCAGGTCTTCGAGATCCACCGAAAAACGCACAATGCCATCACCGATATCCAGTTTTGCCGGGGTTCAATTGGGATCAGGCAAAACGGCCGGAGCTGTTGTCAGTGACGGAACCGATGGCGAAGTTGATCCCCGACGCTTTTATGCCTCGCTGAAAGGGATCTCGCCGTAGCGACGGAATGCGAAATCATTAAGACGCCGCGAGTGATGCGTTGAATGAGAGTTTATAGACTGTTGCTCGGACATTATCCTGCTCTCACGATTCTGGTTGCCGGTGACACTCATACTAAAAGGAATCTGTTCGAATGCTGAAAGAGGAAAAAAAGGACGCGATTTTTATTTCCTATGCGTGGGGTGGGTCGCTGCAGCAAAAGGAATGGTTACGCCAGCGCATTATCGAGCCTCTTGATTGGAAATATCGAGTGTTCTGGGATCGGGACAGTATTGGATTCGGTGAATCGATCGACAACGTCATTGCCCGTGCGCTAGAGCAACGGCCGATCAATGTGTTTTGTATTTGTGACAGCGACTATCTGGTCGCAGCGCAGCGGGTCAACTCTGGCTTGCATCGAGAACTGCAGATGCTGACGCAAATCGCTGATCACGTTGGCGTCAGGATCATTCCATTGATTTTCGACGCCGATAGCTCAGCGGACTTGCCAGAGCCGCTGGCAGGCAGGGCTTACCTGAATGTTCATCCGTTACATGAGCGCGGTTTGGACTTGAGCTCTTTATTACTCGGTGTAGCTGACGGAGCGACGCAGGCACAAGTGAGCACCAATATTGCGGAAAGGCTCAAGGCATATGATCTGCGCCAGCGGGCCAACGCTTATTTCAGGCGTCAGAACATGGAGTTATGGGGGACTGCACGTACTCATGAAGTGCGGGTGTTTCAAACTGGGCAGCAACCGCGATTGTTACTCCCGGCTCAGTGGATGTGGGATAGCGACGAGTGGGGGGGCATGCTGGGTGACGATAATCCGACGTATTGCCCTTCAAAAGGACGCTGGCATTGGGATTACTTTAGTCCGTCGCGAGGCATGTGTGCGCTGGGAACCGCGACCATGTCGGCGTTTTTTCCGGATCGTGAAAGCTCGGGCGACCAAGCAATGCTGACTTCGGCTGGTGCGATTCTGGCCAGAAGCGTATTCGCCATGACTTATAAGACTGAGTCGTTCAATCTCGCACCTGCCGAACTGATCAATATCCTTCTCAACGACGCCGAAGGCTACGCAGCGCTAGAACATCTGGTGTAATCGAATACATAGCCGGCCGCCCGCTATTTTCCGGAAAGAGTGTCCTGTTGGGGGGCTGGTCGCTGAGGGGCAGACAATGTCGATTGCGTGCTCGCTGTCTCGGGCGGCGAGGGTGTATTTGGAGACACCAATGGATAGATCGCAAAAGCGAGTCCAAAAATACCGATAAAAAATCCGCCTGTCGTGTAGTACTTCTGTTGCTTTCGTTCTTTGTCGTTTACGGCGAGCAGTTCACGTATTTGGTTGGCTAACGGTTCCATGGACTGTGCAGGGGTCGTCAACTGCTCTCGCAGGCGCTCAAGGTGGATTCTTATTTCCTTGGGCATTCCCTCGAAAGGCTCCGTCTCTTTCATCTGTGCGATATAGCTTTCTACCAAATCTCTGTGTGCACTCAACTCGGTGTTTCTTCCTGTCAGTATTTCCCTGAGCAGTCGTTGCAGAATCCAATAGATGCGCTCGTTCCTGACCTGGCGAGAAGCGGCAATTTGCAGGATTTGCGGCCATGAAGGCTGGCTGATTTTGATGGCCAGAATCAAGTCTTCGTTGAAATCCTTCTCCCATTTTGATTTGAAATAGTCTTCAAGTGCAGACGTCAGAACCCAGGCAAGAAACATGAATGCACAAATGATTACGACGAAACTTATAGCGATTGCTATCCAGGTTTGCATGAACACTCCATTTTCATTGCGCAGATATAAAGTAAATAGACTTGGGATTTCGAGCCGGATCTGTGAATAGCGCGACGTGCCTGGGGCATATTCCGCCGACCAGTGATTCTGCCCGGAGGCAAGGCTAAGTGCCACTATTTCCGCATGGTGGCCTGCAATGCTTGGTTCAAAGTGCAACATTGAATGGTTGCAAGGAGAGGTTTGTTCGTACTGTGAGAGGCCCGATAAACCTTGTAAGCCAGAGACCAGCACTGGCCGCCTACTCGAACACCAAAGCCCGCATTGCTGCGGGCTTTGTCGTTGTTGCAGGATCAGATTTTGGTCAGTGCGTGCGCCAGATCGGCGCGCAGGTCTTCGAGGTCTTCGACCCCCACCGACAGACGCACCAGGCCATCGCCGATTCCAAGTTTTGCGCGGGTTTCAGCGGGAATGGTCGCGTGGGTCATGATCGCCGGGTGCTCGATCAGGCTTTCGACACCGCCGAGGCTTTCGGCCAGGGCAAAGATCTTCACGTTTTCCAGAAAACGCCGTGCGCCCTCCAGATCACTGTTCAGATCCACCGAAATCATCCCGCCAAAACCGTACATCTGCCGCTTGGCCAACTCATGTTGCGGGTGCGACGGCAGGCCCGGGTAGTAGACGCGTTTGACCTGCGGTTGCTGCTCCAGCCACTTGGCCAGTTCCAGCGCGTTGCTGCAATGACGCTCCATGCGCAGCGCCAGGGTTTTTACCCCGCGCAGGGTCAGGAATGCGTCGAACGGCCCGGAGATCGCGCCGACCGCGTTCTGCAGGAAGCCGAGTTTTTCCGCCAGTTCAGGGTTCTGCCCAACCACTGCGATACCACCGATCACGTCGGAGTGACCGTTCAGGTACTTGGTGGTCGAGTGCAACACGATGTCGAAACCCAGTTCCAGCGGACGCTGAATGTACGGGCTGGCAAAGGTGTTGTCGGCGACGCTGATGATCCCGCGTGCACGGCAGATGCGCGCAATCGCGGCCAGATCCGACAGGCTCAGCAACGGGTTGGTCGGTGACTCGACAATGACCAGGCGTGTGTCGTCCTGCAGCGCCGCTTCGAACGCCGACAGGTCAGTCAGATCGACGTAGCTGAAACGATGCCCGGCACTGCGCTGGCGCACCTTGTCGAACAGGCGGAACGTGCCGCCGTACAGGTCATTGCCGGAGATCACGTGCGATCCGGCATCGATCAGTTCGAGGACAGTGGAAATCGTCGCCAGCCCGGAAGCGAAAGCGAAGGCGCGGGTGCCACCTTCCAGATCCGCCACACAGCGCTCCAGCGCAAAGCGCGTCGGGTTGTGCGAGCGCCCGTAGTCGAAGCCCTTGTGTACGCCGGGGCTGTCTTGCAGGTACGTCGAGTTGGCGTAGATCGGCGGCATCAGCGCACCGGTGGTCGGGTCAGGCTCTTGCCCGGCGTGGATCACCCGGGTCGCGAAGCCTTGGGATTTATCGTCGTGCTGACTCATGCGAGGGATCTCCGTAATTGGTTGAGCATGTCGGTGCGGGTGATCAGGCCGTGGAAGCCCGAGGCGTCGGCGATGATCGCCACCAGGCCGCGACTGAGCACTGATTCCAGCTCAGAGAGGGGCGCACCGGGGGCGAGGGTTTGCAGTTTGTCGGTCATCACGCTGGAAACCGACTGGCTGAAGCGTGCGGCGTCTTCGTGCACGGGCAGCAGGATGTCCGATTCGTCGATCACGCCGACCAGTTGTTTGCCTTCAACCAGCACCGGCAGTTGCGAAACGTCCGCCAGACGCATGCGCTGGAACGCGGTCAACAGGGTGTCGTCGGGACCGACGCTGATCACGCGGCCATCTTCGAAACGTCGGGCGATTAGATCGCGCAGGTCGCCATAGCGTTTGCGCTGCAACAGGCCCTGATCGGTCATCCACTGGTCGTTGTAGACCTTCGACAGATAACGCGTGCCGGTGTCGCAGACGAAGCTGACCACGCGTTTCGGCTCGGTCTGTTCGCGGCAGTAACGCAGCGCGGCGGCGAGCAGGGTGCCGGTCGACGAGCCACCGAGAATGCCTTCGGCGCGCAACAACTGGCGCGCGTGGTCGAAGCTTTCTTCATCGCTGATCGAGTAGGCGTGGCGCACGCTGCTGAGGTCGGTGATCGACGGAATGAAATCCTCGCCGATGCCTTCTACCGCCCACGAACCGGGGGTCGGCATCGTGCCGTCGCGGCTGTACTGAGCCATTACCGAACCGACCGGGTCGGCGAGGACCATCTCCAGATCCGGTTGTACGCGTTTGAAGAAGCGACTCAGGCCGGTCAGGGTACCGGAGGAACCGACACCGACCACGATCGCGTCCAGATCATGCTCGGTCTGCGCCCAGATCTCCGGCGCGGTGCTGCACTCGTGTGCCAGCGGGTTGGCGGGGTTGTTGAACTGGTCGGCGAAGAACGCGCCGGGAATGTCTTTTGCCAGTCGTGCGGCCACGTCCTGGTAATACTCGGGGTGGCCCTTGCCGACGTCCGAGCGGGTGATGTGCACTTCGGCGCCCATGGCTTTCAAGTGCAGGACTTTCTCGGTGGACATTTTGTCCGGGACTACCAGCACCACGCGGTAGCCTTTGGCGCGGCCGACCAGTGCCAGGCCCAGACCGGTGTTGCCGGCGGTGGCCTCGACGATGGTGCCACCCGGTTGCAGGCGGCCGTCGCGTTCAGCGGCATCGATCATCGCCAGACCGACGCGGTCCTTGATCGAGCCGCCGGGGTTTTGTGATTCCAGTTTGAGAAACAGTGTGCAGAGGCCGGTATCGAAGCGGGTAACTTGTACCAGCGGCGTATTGCCGATCAGCCCAAGTACGGCAGGGCGTGAATCCTTTGACATTTCTTCACCTCTTGTAGTGGTGTTGATCGCGTTCCATTCGCGGGGAAAAGCTCGCGTGCAACATAGGCGCAGACATGATCTGTCGCAACCTTTAGTCAGCCGCCGATACAGCCATTTCGATCTAACCATAGAACAGAATCGAAGCCTGCAAAGGCTGGGTTCCAGAGGGTTTACATCATGGCGCCATTGAGTATTCAAAGGGCGTCGTAACCGTCCCCCACCGCTTGATCTGCGGACGAATATCCTGCAGGGCAAACGGTGTTTTCAGCGAGCACTCTGCTGATGGCTGATCATGAGGGAAACTTGTGATCATCAAGATTAAAATGAGTTTGTCTCACTAGCGCTCGATCCCGACAATGGCCGCCATCAACAAGACATTGGAGTTGTTTGTCATGGCACTGGCCCATTCCCTCGGATTTCCGCGCATCGGTCGCGACCGCGAACTGAAAAAAGCGCAAGAGGCGTTCTGGAAAGGAGAACTGAACGAGGCCGGCCTGCGTGAAGTGGGTCGCGAGTTGCGCAAGGCCCACTGGGCGTTGCAGAAGAACGCCGGGATCGAGCTGCTGCCGGTGGGGGATTTCGCCTGGTACGACCAGGTGCTGACCCACTCGCTGATGTTCGGAGTGATCCCCGAGCGTTTCCGTCCGCACGATGGCAAGGCCAGCCTGCAGACCCTGTTCAGCATGGCCCGTGGCGTCAGCGACAGCTGCTGCGGCGGTGCGCACGCCCAGGAAATGACCAAGTGGTTCGACACCAACTACCACTATCTGGTCCCGGAATTCAGCGTTGATCAACAGTTCCAGCTCGGCTGGGAGCAGTTGTTCGAAGAGGTCGAAGAAGCCCGCGCACTGGGGCATAACGTCAAACCGGTGATCATCGGGCCACTGACTTATCTGTGGCTGGGCAAGGCCAAAGGCGCCGAGTTCGACAAGCTGGAACTGCTCGATCGCCTGCTGCCGCTGTACGGGCAGATTTTCGCGCGGCTTGCCGCCCTCGGCGTGGAATGGGTGCAGATCGACGAGCCGATTCTGGTGCTCGATTTGCCGCAGGAGTGGAAGAACGCTTTCGAGCGTGCCTACAACCAGATCCAGCGTGATCCGCTGAAGAAACTGCTCGCCACCTACTTCGGCGGTCTGGAAGAAAACCTCGGTCTGGCGGCGAACCTGCCGGTCGACGGTTTGCACATCGATCTGGTGCGTGCGCCGGACCAGTACCCGACCATCCTTGATCGCCTGCCGGCCTATAAAGTGCTGTCGCTGGGTGTGGTCAACGGCCGCAACGTCTGGCGCTGCGACCTGGAACATGCGCTGGCGACTTTGCAGCATGCACATGAGCGTCTGGGTGATCGCCTGTGGGTCGCGCCGTCCTGCTCGTTGCTGCACAGTCCGGTGGATCTGGGCCGCGAAGACAAACTCGATGCGGAGCTGAAAAGCTGGCTGGCGTTTGCCGTGCAGAAGTGCGAGGAAGTTGCGGTGCTGGCGCAGGCGGTCAACCAGCCGGAAGCGCCGAAAGTGCTGCGCGCCTTGGCCCAAAGTCGCTCGGTGCAGACCAGCCGCGCCGCCTCGCCACGCATTCATAAACCGGCGGTGCAGGCCCGTGTGGCGGCCATTACCGCGCAGGACAGTCAGCGCCAATCGCCATTTACCCAGCGCATTGCCCAGCAACGCGCCGGTCTCGATCTGCCGCTGTTTCCGACAACGACTATCGGTTCGTTCCCGCAAACCGCGTCGATCCGTCTGGCGCGGCAGTCGTTCAAGCAAGGCAAGCTGAGCGAAGCCGAATACACCGAAGCCATGTACAGCGAGATCCGTCACGCCGTGCAAATCCAGGAGCAACTGGGCCTCGACGTACTGGTGCACGGAGAAGCCGAGCGCAACGACATGGTCGAGTACTTCGCCGAGCAACTCGACGGCTATGCGTTCACCCGTTTTGGCTGGGTACAGAGCTACGGTTCGCGCTGCGTGAAACCGGCGGTGATCTTCGGTGATTTGAGCCGTCCGCAAGCCATGACCGTGGAGTGGATCCGCTACGCCCAGGGCCTGACCGGCAAGGTGATGAAAGGCATGTTGACCGGTCCGGTGACCATGCTGATGTGGTCGTTCCCGCGCGAAGATGTGTCCCGTGAAGTGCAGGCGCGGCAACTGGCGCTGGCGCTTCGTGACGAAGTGGTGGATCTGGAAGCCGCCGGGATCAGGATCGTGCAGATCGACGAAGCCGCATTCCGCGAAGGTCTGCCGCTGCGCCGCGCGCAATGGCAGCACTATCTGGACTGGGCAACCGAAGCGTTCCGCCTGTGTGCCTCCGGTGTACGCGACGAAACGCAAATCCACACGCACATGTGCTACAGCGAATTCAATGATGTGATCGAGTCCATCGCGGCGATGGACGCCGACGTGATCACCATCGAAACCTCGCGCTCGGACATGGAACTGCTGGAGGCGTTCGAGGCCTTCGATTACCCGAACGAGATCGGCCCGGGCGTTTACGACATCCACTCGCCACGGGTGCCGGATGCTTCGGAGATGGCCAGCCTGCTGCGCAAGGCGGCGCAGCGGATTCCGGCGCAGCGGTTGTGGGTCAACCCGGACTGCGGTCTGAAAACCCGTGGCTGGCCGGAGACTGAAGCGGCGTTGGTGCACATGGTTACCGCTGCCCGGCAGTTGCGCAAAGAACTGGCGTAAAGCGCTAACTCCGTCTCTGTGGGAGCGGGCTTGCTCGCGAAAGCGGAGTGTCAGCTAAATAATTTTCGACTGACACTCCGCCTTCGCGAGCAAGCCCGCTCCCACACTGGAGTGTGTAGGGTGTCAGTGACGGCTCATCAAACCGTGCAACACACCGAGGCGCAGCCCCGGTTCCGACGGCACCATCTGCGAAATGCCAAACACCTTGAACGCCGCCAGCATCAGCACCAGCCCACCGGGCAAAATGCTCTGGCGATGCGGCTGCAGACCGGCGAGTTTCAACTGCTGCACGTTCTTCACCTTCAGCAGCAACAGCGACAAACGCAACAACCCGCCATAGGTAATGCCGTCCTGACCGAAATCGTTCAAGCGATTGGCTTTCAGCACTTTCGCCAGCATCCGCGCCGTGCCGGAGGAACCAATGGTCTGTTGCCAGCCCTGAGCGCGATAGCGGCGGGCGACTTTCTCGAATTGCAGGATCGCCACGCGCTCGGCTTCCTGCAGCGCACCGGGCGCAATCCGTCCGTCAGGGAAATAGCGTGCACCCAGAGTGCCGCTGCCGATGGCGATGCTTTCGGTGAGCAGCGGCTGCGAACCCTGGCCGAGAATCAGCTCGGTGGAACCACCGCCGATGTCGACCACCAGGCGCATGTCTTCGGCGCCCGGCAGGGTATGGGCGACGCCGGCATAGACCAGTCGCGCCTCTTCATGGCCGGAGATGACGTCGATGCGAAAGCCCAGATGACGTTCGGCACTGTGCAGAAACAACTGCGCATTGTCGGCCTCGCGCACCGCGCTGGTCGCCACTGCCCGCACCTTGCCGGCCTCGAAGCCGCGCAGTTTCTTGCCGAACCGCGCCAGCGCCTGCCAGCCACGATCCAGCGCCATTTCGTCCAGTGCACCGCCGTCGAAGCCCTCGGCCAACCGCACCGGTTCACGCAGGGTTTTGACTTCCTGAATCATGAAACCCTTACGACTGCGCACCGACTGGCCGATCATCATCCGAAACGCATTCGAACCCAGGTCGATGGCGGCAAACAGCGAGGCGTCTTCTTTCATGGGAATCCCTGCAAAGCATCCGTCGAAGGCTCAAGACGGTTTGCGAGGATTCTGCGGTGCGCTTGATGACATCCTGATGACGGGGCAGGGGCGGTTCAGTGAATTGTTGGCTGTCATGACACTGTCATTATCCGGCGACTATCCTGACCCCAATACATCGCGTGTTCTTAAAGTTTTTGCTGCCTCTTTGGGCAGCTTTTTTTTGCCCGCGATTTGGCAATCCCTACGCAAGGTTTGCAATCGTGGGCGTCGCCTGGCTAATATACGATCCATATACACTTCGTATCGGAATCGGATATGGGCATCGTAAAGATTTCAGAAGACATGCACGAGAACCTGCGCATCTCCAGCAACGCACTCAGCCGCTCGATCAACGCGCAGGCCGAGCACTGGATGCGCATCGGCATGCTCGCCGAGCTGCACCCCAACCTCGACCACAGCGCCATTTGCCGCTTGCTGATCCGCGCCGAACAGAACGGCGGGCTGGATCTGCATCAACTGACTCAGGAAGCCGTCAGCGCATGAGAAACCAGATCAAGATCAATACCCCCGCCGAAATCGCCCAGTCCCGTGCTGCCGGCAAGCTGGCCGCCGACGTGCTGGCGATGCTGGTGCCGCACGTCAAGGCCGGGGTGACTACCGATGAGCTGGATCGGTTGTGCAACGACTACATCGTCAACGTGCAGAAAGCGATTCCGGCCAACGTCGGTTATCACGGTTTCCCGAAAACCGTCTGCGCTTCGGTCAACGATGTGGTGTGCCACGGCATCCCCTCGGGCACGCCGCTGAAGGATGGCGACATCGTCAACCTCGACATCGCGGTAATCAAGGATGGCTGGTTCGGCGACACCAGCCGCATGTACGTGGTCGGCGAGGCGACGCCTGAAGCACAACACCTGATCAAGACCACCTACGACGCGATGTGTGCCGGCATCCGCATGGTGCGTCCGGGCGCGACGCTGGGCGACATCGGTCATGCGATCCAGAGTCTGGCGGAGAGCGAAGGTTTCAGCGTGGTGCGCGAGTATTGCGGCCACGGGATCGGCAAGGTGTATCACGATGA
The DNA here is from genome assembly GCF_023100605.1 of Pseudomonas sp. MWU12-2020. Taxonomy (NCBI): domain Bacteria; kingdom Pseudomonadati; phylum Pseudomonadota; class Gammaproteobacteria; order Pseudomonadales; family Pseudomonadaceae; genus Pseudomonas; species Pseudomonas sp. MWU12-2020. The sequence goes on along the minus strand of NZ_JALMEX010000001.1, from coordinate 323,643 downwards.
GCCGCAGATCCTGCATTACGGCTTTCCCAATCAGGGCATGAAGCTCAAGGCGGGGATGATCTTCACCGTCGAACCCATGCTCAATGCCGGCAAGCGCCATGTGAAGAACATGCCGGACGGCTGGACGGTGCTGACCAAGGATGGCTCGCTGTCGGCGCAGTGGGAGCATATGGTCGCGGTGACGGAGACCGGCTTCGAAATCCTGACGGCGTGGCCGGATCAGATTGAAGGATTTGCACCGATTAACTAAGCGCCACAAAAAAACTGTGGGAGCGGGCTTGCTCGCGAAGGCGGTGTGTCATTCAACATAAACAGTGACTGACACACCGCCTTCGCGAGCAAGCCCGCTCCCACAAGGGGATTTGCGGGGTTACCGAGATCCTCAGTGGGCGCCGGCGGCTTTGTTGAGGTCGCTGTCGGTCCATTCGGTGTAGACGCAGGCGTCCGCCGTCGCCCAGCGCACTCGCACCGGTTCGCCAGCCTTGAGCGGCATGCCCGCCGCCGACAGCGCTTTGACCGTCATCGAAGTACCGCCCGACGTCACTACGCTGCAGGTCTGGCTTTCGCCAAGAAACAGCACCTCCACGACCTTGGCCGACACCTCATTCCAACCGGCGGCCAACGGCTCATCGCTCGCCTGCTGCACACTCAGCGCCACAGCTTTTTCCGGCCGCACCATCAGCAGCACATCCTGATCGGTGTGCAAGCCGGCAGTCAGGCGAATCGACAACGACTGCCCCTCAAAGCTCGCCGCCGCATTGCCTTGGGCCTTGAGCTTGAGGAAGTTCGAGTTGCCGAGGAACGACGCGACAAACGCATTCGGCGGGTTCTGATACAGGTCATAACCGCTGCCCAAACCAACAATCTTGCCGTGACTGAAAATCGCGATGCGCTGCGACAGGCGCATGGCCTCTTCCTGATCGTGGGTGACGTAGACGATGGTGATGCCCAGGCGCCGATGCAGCTGGCGCAGTTCATCCTGCAAGTCTTCGCGCAGTTTTTTATCCAGCGCACCGAGCGGTTCGTCCATCAGCAGGATGCGTGGCTCATAGACCAGCGCCCGGGCGATGGCGACGCGTTGCTGTTGTCCGCCAGACAACTGCGAAGGGCGGCGATGGGCGAACTGTTCGAGCTGCACCAGTTTCAGCATCGCATCGACGCGCTTGTCACGTTCGGCGGCAGCGAGTTTGCGAATCGCCAGCGGGAAAGCGATGTTGTCGCGCACCGACAGATGCGGGAACAGCGAATAACGCTGGAACACCATGCCGATGTCGCGTTTGTGCGGCGGCACGTTAACCAGCGACTGACCGTTGACCAGGATCTCGCCGCTGCTCGGGGTTTCGAAGCCGGCGAGCATCGACAACGTGGTGCTTTTGCCCGAGCCGCTGGAGCCGAGGAAGGTCAGGAACTCGCCGTCCTTGATGTCCAGCGAGATGTTGTCGACGGCGGCAAAGTCGCCGTAGTGCTTGTTCAGATTGCGCAGGCTGACCAGGGGTTTGTCGTTCTGCTGGGATGCGTCTTTGATCACGGCACTCATGTCGTACTCCTGGGCGCTCAGGCGCTGATTTCGTTGCGCCGGCGCAGCGCGGCGGCGATCACCATGACCAACACCGACAGGCCGATCAGCAGCGTCGAAGCGACGGCGATCACCGGGGTCAGGTCCTGGCGCAGGGTGGTCCACATTTTCACGGGAAGGGTTTGCAGGGTCGGGCTGGCCATCATCACGCTGAGCACCACTTCGTCCCACGAAACCAGAAAGGCGAAGAGGGCGCCGGCGACCATGCCCGGACGGATCGCCGGAAAGGTCACCTTGAACACCGCTTGCAAGCGTGAGGCGCCGCAGATCACCGCCGCGTCTTCAATCGACTGATCGAACAGCTTCAGCGAGTTGATGATCGAGATGATGGTGAACGGCAGCGCGACGATCACATGGCTGACCACGAAGGCGAACAGGGTCCCGGTGTAACCGAGCTTGAGAAACAGCGCGTACACCGCCACCGCGATGATCACCAGCGGCACGATCATCGGCAGGGTGAACAGGCCGTAGAGCATTTCCCGACCGGGGAAGCGTCCGCGCACCAGAGCAAACGCGGTTGGCAGACCGAGCGCCACGGCGCAGATCGTGGTCAGCACGGCAACCTTGAGGCTGGCCGCAGCGGCGTTCATCCAGTCGGCGTTAGAGAAGAACTGGCCGTACCATTTCAGCGTCCAGCCCGGCGGCGGAAATACCAGCCACTGCGACGAACCGAACGACAGCAGAACGATGAACACGATCGGCAACAGCAGGAACAGGCCGATCAGCCCGGTGGTGGCGTAGAGCCCGAAACGCATCCGGCGGCTCATGGCATTGGGAGTCAGGAGCATCTCGGCTTACCTCGCGTTGCTGGCGCCAACCGGGGATTCCGGCTGAAGCTTCAGGTAGAAGTAGAACAGCACCAGGGTGATCGCGATCAGCAATGCGGCGCCGGCACTGGCCAGGCCCCAGTTGAGGAACGATTGCACCTGCTGAATGATGAACTCCGGCAGCATCATGTTCTGCGCCCCACCCAGCAGCGCCGGGGTGACGTAGTACCCGAGCGACATCACGAACACCATCAACCCGCCGGACGCCAGACCTGGCCGGCACAGCGGCAGGAACACCCGGAAGAAGTTGGTCCACGGACTGGCGCCGCAGATCGAGCCGGCCTGCAGAATCATCGGGTCGATGGCCTGCATGGTCGCCTGCAACGGCAGGACGATGAACGGGATCATGATGTAGCTCATGCCGATCACCACGCCGGTCAGGTTGTGCACCATTTCCAGCGGCTGATCGATGATCCCCAGCGCCATCAGCGCCTTGTTGATCACGCCCGAGGCTTGCAGCAGCACCAGCCACGAATAGGTGCGGGCGAGCAGGCTGGTCCACATCGACAGCAGCACGATGTTGAGAATCCAGCGGCCCCAGCCGCGCGGTACCAGGGTGATCGCCCAGGCCAGCGGAAAGCCCAGCAACAGGCTGAAAATCGTTACCAGTCCGGCCACCGAAAAGGTGTTGAGCAGCACCCGTGCATACGCCGAGTTGGCGAACAGTTGTTCATAGTTGCCAAGGCCCGGGGTCGGTTCCAGCACGCCGCGCAACAGCAGGCCAATCAACGGCGCGAGAAAGAACAGGCCGAGGAACAGCAGTGCCGGGACGAGGTTGCCGGCGCCGCGCCAGCGTTGTCTGAGGGACGGGGCTTGCGCCATTGCACTCGCCTTGCCTGTGGCCGGACCGGCAGCGCTCGTGGCGCTCCCGGTGGCAGTGGAGGGACGGGACGCGGTGGCCGCCATTTTCATTTGACCAGCCATTCGTTCCACCGTGTCGCGATGGCTTGACCGTTCTTGGCCCAGTACGCGAAATCAAGAGTGATCTGATCCTTAGCGTAGGCAGTCGGCAGGTTCGGGGCCAGCACCGAGTCCAGGCGCGCCACGCTGTCGACGTTGACCGGGGCGTAGGCGGTCAGGTTGGAGAAGTCGGCCTGACCTTTGGCACTGCTGGCGTTGGCCAGAAACTTCATCGCCGCGTCCTTGTTTTTCGAGCCTTTTGGAATCACCAGAATGTCGGCCATGACCAGGTTCTGCTTCCAGCTCACGCCGACGGGTGCGCCGTCTTCTTGCAGGGCGTGAATGCGGCCGTTCCAGAACTGGCCCATGCTCGCTTCACCGGAGGCCAGCAGTTGCTGCGACTGCGCGCCGCCGCCCCACCAGACGATGTCTTTCTTGATGGTGTCGAGTTTCTTGAAGGCGCGATCAAGGTCCAGCGGGTAGAGCTTGTCGGCCGGCACGCCGTCGGCCAGCAGCGCCAGTTCGAGCACGCCGGGGCTTGGCCATTTGTACAGGGCGCGTTTGCCGGGGTAGGTCTTGGTGTCGAACAGCGCGGTCCAGTCTTGCGGCTTGGCCGCGCCGAGCTTGCCTTCGTTGTAGCCGAGGACGAAGGAGAAGAAGAACGAGCCGACGCCGTAATCGCTGACGAAACGCGGGTCGATCTTGTCGCGCTGAATGACTTTGAAGTCGAGGGGTTCGAGCAGGCCTTCGGCGGCGGCGCGCAGGGCGAAATCGGCTTCGACATCGACCACGTCCCACTGCACGTTGCCGCTTTCGACCATGGCTTTGAGTTTGCCGTAGTCGGTCGGGCCGTCCTGCACCACGGTGATGCCACTGGCCTTGCTGAACGGATCGGCCCAGGCCTGTTTCTGCGCATCCTGGGTGCTACCGCCCCAGCTGACGAAGTTCACGCTTTCGGCGGCCATTGCAGCCTGGCCGGTCACGCTCAGCAGTCCCGCAAAAAGGATTGCGGTTGCAGCTTTGTTCAACACCATTTTCACGCCCTCATTGTTGTGTTTTTGAGCGGGCTTGCGTTGTTGCCCGCCTGTCGGGAGCAGTAGCCGGACGGTTTTTCAGGTCGTTCGGTCTATGGAATATCATATTATGGTATTCCAAGCTTTGTGCAAGCACTTTGCCTTACCGGTTATCTGGCGGAGCCATTTTTTGTCGTTCGAGGAAATGGGGTTGAAACGCAAAACCCCTTGTGGGAGCGGGCTTGCTCGCGAATGCGTTGGGTCATTCAACATTGATGTCGACTGATACGGCGCCTTCGGGAGCAAGCCCCCTCCCACAGGGGAACGTGGTGTTCTGTGGAGTTATTCGGTGAAGGGGATGCTCTCGACCACCTCCAGGTCATACCCGGTCAGCCCCGCATACTTCAGCGGCGGCCCCAGATGCCGCAGCTTGCCCACCCCCAGATTCTGCAGAATCTGCGCCCCTGTACCGACCTCGGAGTAAATCCGCGATTGCGAACGACTGAACTGTCGCGGCGGCTGGGTCAATTGCGGTACGCGCTCAAGCAATGCCTGGGACGATTCATGGTTGGCCAGCACCACCACGACGCCATGACCTTCAGCCGCGACCCGTTGTAGCGCCGCCCACAGCGTCCAGTTGCTCGGCCCGTTGTATTCGGCGCCGACCAGATCACGCAGCGGATCGATCACATGCACGCGCACCAGCGTCGGCTCTTCGCGACGCAGATCGCCCATGACCATTGCCATGTGCACGCCGCCCTCGATGCGGTCTTCAAAGGTGATCAAGCGGAACGTGCCATGCACCGTCGGCAGTTCACGCTCGCCGATGCGTTCAATGGTGTGCTCGGTGCTCAGACGGTAGTGGATCAGGTCAGCGATGGTGCCGATCCTGATCCCGTGCTTGCGCGCAAACACTTCCAGATCCGGACGCCGAGCCATGGTGCCGTCATCGTTCATCACCTCGACGATCACCGAGGCCGGGGTGAAACCGGCGAGGCGTGCCAAGTCGCAACCGGCCTCGGTGTGACCGGCGCGGGTCAGCACCCCACCTTCCTTGGCGCGCAGCGGGAAGATGTGCCCGGGTTGCACCAGGTCTTCAGCGCGGGCGTCTGTCGCCACCGCGGCAGCGACAGTTCGCGCGCGGTCAGCTGCAGAGATGCCGGTGGTGACGCCGACTGCCGCTTCAATCGACACGGTAAACGCGGTGCTGAACACGCTGCCGTTGCTCGGCACCATTTGCTCAAGGCCCAGGCGCTGGCAGTGTTCGTCGGTCAGTGTCAGGCAAATCAGCCCGCGCGCCTCACGCGCCATGAAGCTGATCGCCTCGGGTGTGCAGCAGTCGGCGGCCAGCAGCAGGTCGCCTTCGTTTTCCCGATCTTCGTCATCGACCAGCAGGACCATTTTGCCGAGGCGATAATCTTCGAGGATTTCTTCGATGCTGTTGAAGGCCATGCTGGACTCTCAGGGTTTGTTGGAAATATATTGGTATACCATAATACAAAATCAACAAAGAGGTCACTATGAAGGCGTACTGGATTGCCCACGTGGATGTCGACGATGCCGAGCACTACAGCCAATACACCCAGCGCGCACCGAAGGCGTTTGCCGAATTCGGCGCCAAGTTTCTGGCCAGGGGCGGGCGCAGCCAGGCGCTGGAGGGCAGGGCTACGCCTCAGCGTAGCGTGGTGATCGAGTTCGAGAGCTACGAGCAGGCGCTGGCGTGCTACCACTCGGCGGCGTATCAGGAGGCGAAAAGTTATCGCGAGGATTGGGCGAGGGCGGAGATCGTCATTGTCGAGGGCATTGCTCCACTTTAAGCAACACCCCAAACCCCCTGTGGGAGCGGGCTTGCTCGCGAAGGCGTCGTGTCAGTCGATAGAAATGTTGAATGATTGACCGCCTTCGCGAGCAAGCCCGCTCCCACAGGGGAAACGGTAATCCTCAGCGGATGAAGTGGATTTTCCCGCTGTCATCATTGCCCATATAGATCCCATACACCCCGGCCTGACGCTCCTCGATATAGCGCTCGAGGATCTGCCGGATCGCCGGGTAATAAATCTTGTCCCACGGAATGTCCTCAGGGGCGAAGAATTTGTAGTCCAGGGTTTCCGGGCCGAACTGGCCGGTGATCTCCAGTGCGAGGGCGCGGAAGATGATGTACACCTCGCTGATCTTCGGCACGCTGAAAATCGAATACGGCGAGACGATTTCCGCGCGCACGCCGCTTTCTTCCCAGACTTCACGCAGCGCCGCCTGCTCGGTGGTCTCGCCGCTTTCCATGAAGCCGGCCGGCAGTGTCCAGGTGCCCGGACGCGGGGGGATCGCCCGTTGGCACAAAAGGTATTTGCCGTCCTGCTCGATGATGCAGCCGGCGATGATCTTCGGATTGACGTAGTGGATGTAGCCGCAGCCGCGGCACATCAGGCGCTCGTGCGTATCGCCCGGCGGCACCTGCTGACCGAGGTCAGGGCCACCGCATTTCGGGCAAAAGCTCGGGCTGAACATGTCAGTGACCTATGCGCGGTTCTTTCAGCGCGATCGGCAGGGTGATGTTCGGCGTCGCGCCGGTCTCTTCCTGTTTGCGCTTGAGGTAATCGAGGGCCACGGCGGCCGCGGCGCGCACGTGATCGACGCAGGCCTGATGCGCCGCCAGCGCATCACCGCTCTTGATCGCCTCGACCATTTTTTCCATTTCCTGATTACTCGCGCCGCGACGGTTTTCCTGGGACACCGAAGTCGCCCGCAGGTAGCTGATGCGTGCCTGCAACTGGCGCAGTTGAGTGGCCGCGACATGGTTGCCCGAGCCTTCGAGCAGCACGTCGTAGAAACCCTGCACCGAGTCGATCACCTGTTGCAGTTCGCCGTCCTTGAGTGCCTTGCGGTTCTCGTCGAGGGCTTTTTCCAGGGCCTTGATGTCCTTGGCCTTGGCGCGCAGGGTGAACAACTGGACGATCAGGCCTTCGAGCACGCAGCGCAGCTCGTAGATGTCGACCGCATCGGCGAGGGTGATGATCGCCACCCGTGGGCCTTTGGCATCGGCGAACTCGACCAGACCTTCGGACTCCAGGTGACGCAAGGCTTCGCGCACCGATGTGCGACTGACACCGAGGCGATCGCACAGATCGCGCTCCACCAGACGATCGCCGGGCATGAGCTGGAAATTCATGATCGCGCTACGCAGTTTATCCAGCACGATTTCGCGCAGGGTAACGGGGTTGCGATTGACCTTGAAGCTGTCGTCGAGTGGCTGGCGTTTCATGGGGTCCGCTCTTTACTGTGGCTGTCCATGCCAGACGGGCATCAAAACAGCCGAGGGGTTAACTGGAGGCCTCGGCGTCGGCTTCGGCGAAGGCTTCACGGGCGAGCCGGAAACTGTCCACGGCTGCCGGGACGCCGCAATAAATACCGACCTGAAGCAGAATTTCGCGTATTTGCTCACGACTCAGGCCGTTACGCAAGGCGCCGCGCACACGCAGCTTGAGTTCGTGCGGGCGGTTGAGCGCCGAGATCATCGCCAGGTTGATCATGCTGCGCTCCTTGAGCGACAAACCCTCACGCCCCCAGACATGGCCCCAGCAGTATTCGGTGACCATTTCCTGCAACGGGCGGGTAAAGTCGTCGGCGTTCTCTATTGAACGCTGCACGTAGGCTTCGCCCAGCACCTGGGTGCGGATCTTCAGGCCTTTTTCGTACTTTTCGTTACTCATCATTCCTCCTGTCACCCTGGTTCTCCTTGTGGGAGCGGGCTTGCTCGCGAAGGCGTCGTGTCAGTCGACATCAATGTTGAATGATCCACCGCATTCGCGAGCAAGCCCGCTCCCACATTGGGATTTGGGTGTGTTAATCAGGCCAGGGTCGGCAACGGCCCGAGCTTGCCCTTGTGATAAATCATCGGCGTCACCGGTTGCTCGGGCAGGATCAGGTTCTTCACCGCGCCGACAATGATCGCGTGATCACCACCGTCGTATTCACGCCACAACTCGCACTCGATGATCGCCGTGGCCTTGGCGAGGATCGGGTTACCGAGTTCGCTCAAATGCCACTCGATGTGCTTGGCCTTGTCCTTGCCTTTACCGGCAAAGGCGCAGGCCTCGGCGGTCTGGTCGGCGGACAGCAAATGGATCGCGAATTTCTTGCTGTCGCGCAGCACCGGGTAGGTGTCGGAAGCGTAGTTGGGGCAGAACAGCACCAGCGCCGGATCAATCGACAGCGCGCTGAAGGCGCTGGCGGTGATGCCGACGATGGCGCCCTCCGGGTCGAGGGTGGTGACCACCGTGACCCCGGACGGAAACGAGCTCATGACGTCTTTGTAAATGCCGGGTTCGATCATGTCGCAGGACTCCTAGCGCATCACAAACGGATCAGGCATCGGGGCCTGAGAGAGATTGATCCACACCGTTTTCAGTTCGGTGTAGGCCAGCACCGAATCGATGCCGCTTTCGCGTCCATAGCCACTGTTCTTGAAGCCGCCGATCGGCGCCATCGCCGACACTGCACGGTAGGTATTGACCCAGATGATCCCCGAACGCACGTCGCGCGCCAGGCGATGGGCGCGGCCCAGGTCGCGGGTCCAGATGCCGGCGGCGAGGCCGAACTGCGAGTCGTTGGCGATCGCCAGCGCCTCGGCCTCGTCTTTAAAGCGAATCACTGAAGCCACCGGGCCGAAGACTTCTTCCTGCATGATCTTCATCGAGTTGCGGTCGCACTCGAACAGCGTCGGCTCGTAGAACCAGCCGTCACCCAGATCCGCCGGACGCTTGCCGCCCGTGCGCAAACGCGCGCCTTCAGCGATGGCATCGGCCACCAGACCTTCGACCACCGCCAGTTGCTGCGCAGTGGCCATCGGGCCCATTTCGCTGTGGTCTTCCTGCGGGTTGCCGATGCGGATGCGCTGGGCGCGTTCGACCAGGCGGTTGACGAACTCGTCGTAGATTTCGTCCTGCACCAGCAGGCGTGAGCCGGACACGCAACTCTGACCGGAGGCCGCATAAATCCCGGCGATTGCGCCGTTGATCGCGCTGTCCAGATCGGCGTCGGCGAAGATGATGTTTGGCGACTTGCCGCCGAGTTCCAGCGACAGTTTGGCGAAGTTTTCGGCGCTGCTGCGCACCACGTGCCGGGCCGTGGCCGCGCCGCCGGTGAAGGCGATCTTGCGGATCAGCGGATGGCGGGTGAGGGCGGCGCCGGTGCTCGGGCCGTAACCGGTGACGACGTTGACCACGCCCGGCGGAATCCCGGCTTCGAGGGCCAGACGCGCCAGCTCAAGGATGGTCGCCGAAGCGTGTTCGGACGGCTTGATCACAATGGTGTTGCCGGCGGCGAGGGCCGGGGCCAGTTTGATCGCGGTCAGGTACAGCGGGCTGTTCCATGGAATGATCGCGGCGACCACACCCATCGCTTCGTGCACGGTGTAGGCAAACAGGTCGGGCTTGTCCAGCGGCAGGGTGCCGCCTTCAAGCTTGTCGGCCAAGCCTGCGGTGTAGTGGAAGAACTCCGGCAGATAACCGACCTGACCACGGGTTTCGCGGATCAGTTTGCCGTTGTCGCGGCTTTCCAGCTGCGCCAGTTGTTCCTTGTTGTCCGCGATCAGGTCACCGAGACGCCGCAGCAGTTTGCCGCGCGCGGTGGCGGTGAGGCCGCGCCAGGCCGGGCTGTCGAAAGCCGTCTGCGCCGCTTGCACGGCGCGTTCGACATCGGCTTCATCGGCGTCGGGCAGTTCGGCCCAGGCTTGCGCGCTGGCCGGGTTGAGGCTTTCGAAGGTCTTGCCGGAGAGGGCGTCGACCCATTCTCCGCCGATGCACATCTGGAAGCGTGCGAGTGTCATGCAACGATCCCCTTTATATGGTTTTGTCGGGAGTGTGCGTATTCGAGAAATTCCAGCAGCGTCTGGTTGACCAGGCGCGGCGACTCTACCGGCATCATATGCCGTTGCTCGGGCAGCACCGCAACCTTCGCGCCGGGGATGCGTCGGGCCAGTTGCTCGGCCATTTCCGGGGTGGACCCGGGGTCGAGTTCGCCGGTGGCGATCAACGTCGGCGCCTGAATACTGCCCAGGTCGTCGGCGCGGTACATGTCCTGGGTCGCGAACAATTCGTAGGTGGTCAGGTAACCCTGCGGATCGTTGCCGGCCAGGGTCTGGCGAATGGCCGCGATCTGCGCCGGGTTGGCCGCCTGATATTCACGGCTGAACCAGCGTGACAGCGCCGCTTCGGCGTTGGCATCCGGCCCGTGTTCAGCCGCCTGCGCGGTCCGGGCGATGACCCCGGCACGCTGTTCTTCGCTGCGGTTGAATACGCTGTTGAGCACCACCAAACTTTGCAGGCGCTCCGGGTAGTGCAGGGCAAACGCCCGCGCCACCAGCCCGCCCATGGAGAAACCGATCACCGCTGCCTGAGGCAGATTCAGGTGATCGAGCAGCTCCAGCAACTGATCGGCATAACCGAGCAGGCCGGTGCCGCTGGCCGGGCGCGGGCTCGCGCCATGGCCGAGCATGTCGTAGGCGATCACCCGGTATTGGGCAGACAGGCCAACGATCTGGCCGCCCCACATTTCTTTATTCAGGCCCACGCCGTGGATCAAGACCACGGGCTGGCCTTGGCCGGTCGCCAGGTAACTGGTGCCAGCCGGGGTGAGTTCAGCGGTGAGCCGAATCATGGAGCGCTCCTGCAATGCCTTTTTATTGTGATTACTGGGCTTTTTCGGCGGCCAGTTCTTCCAGATCGATGTAGCGGTTGCCGATGCGCGGGTGCAGGCGGCCACCGTCGGCGCACCCGAGCACCACCACGATTTCGTCGGCACGCGGCGCGTCTTCGATCTGCATTTCCAGAGTGATGTAATGCGAACGCTGGCCTTCGTCGTCCTTGTGCATCATCGGGATCTGAATCGAAGTGCCCGGGCCGCCGCGCTTGTTGGTGAAGCTCAGGTAGCTCTTGGCCTTGACCGCTTCGCGGTAGTGATTGCCGAAGCGCAGGGTGTGGATCACCGCCGAGGCGTGTTCGATTTCGCCGTCGGCGCCGACCACTGCTGCCTTGCCGTAAGCCTCGATCTTCTCCGCACCGCCGATGATGCCCACCAGGCGCTCGACCATCAGCGCGCCGAGGTCGGAGCAGTTGGCGCGGATCTGCGGTTTCAGATCCTCAACGAAACCGTTGCCGACCCACGGGTTTTTCATCACCACGGCCAGCCCGACCATGGTTACCGGCTTGTCAGTGGCCTTGCCGCCTTCGATGAAGGTTTCTTCGACATAGCTGACGATCTTGCGAATTTCGAAACTCATGAGCTGCTCCGTAGGGGGATTGAGAGTGTCTGTGCGTCTTATGGTATACCATAATACCTGTCGTGCAAGTCCCCCACGCAAGATTTGCCGCATCCATCCGGCGAATGGCGGTGTATTCATCCGCCAGCCCCAATCTCACAAACACCATTGCACCCTGTGGGAGGGGGCTTGCTCCCGAAAGCGGTGGATCAGTCGACATCTCTGGTACCTGACACATCGCCTTCGGGAGCAAGCCCCCTCCCACAGTGGAAATCACCACCGACAGGAGGCCCATCCGGTTAACAAAAGATAACGTGGCGCCGATTGTCAGACGTTTCCAAAGCCCGATAGGATGAGCCAGCTTCCCAAGGCGCTCTGGACTGCGGGTTTCACGGCTATGCTTGTGACCTGTCAGTCACCACGAGCACCCTTGCGGCGCCCTAAGGCCGAATGGCCTAACAATAATAAATAGGGGAAGGTCTATGAGTCGTTGCCGCCCGCCGGCGTTTCGCAACACCGCGTTGCTGGCCACAGCACTCACCCTGCTGGGCTGTGCTGCCTTGTCGGCACCCGTGCTGGCCGCTGAAGCGCCAGCCGACGGGGTGTATTCCACCGAATCGGCCAAAGCCGCAAAAAGCCTGATGCTCGATGTCGTCCACGCCGGCACCCGGTTGGTGGCGGTGGGTGATCGCGGGCACATTCTCTATTCCGACGACCAGGGCAAGACCTGGACCCAGGCCAAGGTGCCGACCCGGCAACTGCTGACGGCGGTGTATTTCGTCGACGACAAGCACGGCTGGGCGGTCGGCCACGACGCGCAGATCCTCGCCAGCGAAGACGGCGGCCTGACCTGGAGCAAACAGTTCGAAGACCTCAAGCGCGAAGCGCCGCTGCTTGACGTCTGGTTCCAGAACGTCAATCACGGTGTGGCGGTCGGTGCCTACGGCGCCCTGCTGGAAACCACCGACGGCGGCAAGAACTGGCAAGACGTCAGTGACCGCCTCGACAACCAGGACCAGTTCCACCTCAACGCCATCGCCGCCGTCAAGGACGCCGGGCTGTTCATCGTCGGCGAGCAGGGCAGCATGTTCCGTTCCCCGGACTGGGGCCAGACCTGGGAAAAACTCCAGGGCCCGTATCAAGGCTCGCTGTTCGGTGTGATCGGCACCGCACAACCCCAGACTCTTCTGGCGTATGGCCTGCGCGGCAACCTCTATCGCTCCACCGACTTCGGCAGCACCTGGCAGCAGGTTGAACTCAAGGCCGCGCGCGGTGCGCTGGAGTTCGGTCTGTCCGGCGCAACCCTGCTTGCCGACGGCTCGATCGTGATCGTCGGCAACGGCGGCTCGGTCATCAGCAGCAGCGATAACGGCGAAACCTTCAGCGTGTTCAACCGCCCGGACCGCATCTCGCTGTCCTCGGTGACGGCGGCCGGCGACGGTAATCTGATTCTTACAGGGCAGGGCGGCGTGCACACCACGCAGCCAAACGGCGCCGAGATCAATAATAAGAAGGCGGGGCTATGACTTCCTTGAGCAATCATCATCAGGACAAGGCGACGTTCCTCGAACGTCTGATTTTCAACAACCGCCCGGCAGTGATCCTGATCTGCCTGGTGGTCAGCATCTTCCTGTTCTGGCAGGCCACGCTGATTCGGCCTTCCACCAGTTTCGAAAAAATGATCCCGCTCAAGCATCCGTTCATCGAGAAGATGATGGAGCACCGCAACGACCTCGCGAACCTGGGCAACACCGTGCGGATCTCGGTGGAAGCCACCGACGGCGACATCTTCTCCAAGGAGTACATGGAGACCCTGCGCCAGATCAACGACGAGGTGTTCTACATCTCTGGCGTCGACCGTTCCGGCCTCAAGTCGCTGTGGAGCCCGAGCGTACGCTGGACCGAAGTGACCGAAGAAGGCTTTGCCGGTGGTGAAGTGATCCCGCAGAGCTACGACGGCTCGCCGGAAAGCCTCGACATGTTGCGCAACAACGTCCTCAAGTCCGGGCAGGTCGGGCGCCTGGTGGCCAACGACTTCAAGTCGAGTATCGTCGACATCCCGCTGCTGGAGTCCTACCCGGATCCGCAGGATCAGGGCAAGCTGCTCGCGCTGGACTATCGCCAGTTCTCCCATGAACTGGAGGACAAGATCCGCAACAAGTTCGAAGCGCAGAACCCCAACGTCAAGATTCATATCGTCGGTTTCGCCAAGAAGGTCGGTGACCTGATCGACGGTCTGGTGATGGTGGTGATGTTCTTCGGCATCGCTTTCGTCATCACCCTGATCCTGCTGCTGTGGTTCACCAACTGCCTGCGCAGTACCGTGGCGGTGTTGAGCACCACACTGGTGGCGGTGGTCTGGCAGCTCGGGCTGATGCACTTCTTCGGTTTCGGACTCGATCCCTATTCGATGCTGGTGCCGTTCCTGATCTTCGCCATCGGCATTTCCCACGGTGTGCAGAAGATCAACGGGATCGCCCTGCAATCCAGCGAAGCCGATAACGCCTTGACGGCGGCGCGGCGCACTTTCCGGCAATTGTTCCTGCCGGGGATGATCGCGATTCTTGCCGACGCCGTGGGCTTCATCACGCTGCTGATCATCGACATCGGGGTGATCCGCGAACTGGCGATCGGCGCCTCCATCGGCGTGGCGGTGATCGTGTTCACCAACCTGATCCTGCTGCCGGTGGCGATTTCCTATGTCGGCATCAGCAAGCGCGCGATTGCCAAGAGCAAGAAGGACGCGAACCGCGAACATCCGTTCTGGCGTTTCCTGTCGAACTTCGCCAGCCCGAAAGTCGCACCGATCTCCATCGCTCTGGCGCTGATCGCTTTCGGCGGCGGCCTCTGGTACAGCCAGAACCTGAAAATCGGCGACCTCGATCAAGGTGCGCCGGAGCTGCGCCCGGACTCGCGCTACAACAAGGACAACAATTTCATCATCAACAACTATTCCACCAGTTCCGATGTGCTGGTGGTGATGGTCAAGACGGCCACCGAAGGCTGCTCGCGCTACGAAGCCATGGCGCCGATCGATGAGCTGATGTGGAAGATGCAGAACACCGAGGGCGTGCAGTCGGCGATCTCGCTGGTGACCGTGTCCAAGCAGATGATCAAGGGCATGAACGAGGGCAACCTGAAATGGGAAACCCTGTCGCGCAACCCGGATGTGCTGAACAACTCGATCGCCCGCGCCGACGGTCTGTACAACAACAGCTGTTCGCTGGCGCCGGTATTGATCTTCCTCAACGACCACAAGGCCGAAACCCTCGACCGTGCGGTACACGCGGTGCAGGAGTTCGCCAAGGCCAACAACAAGGACGGTCTGGAATTCATCCTCGCCGCCGGTAACGCCGGGATCGAGGCGGCCACCAACGAAGTGATCAAACAGGCCGAACTGACCATCCTGATCCTGGTGTACATCTGCGTCGCGGTGATGTGCATGATCACCTTCCGTTCATGGGCGGCGACTCTGTGCATCGTCCTGCCGCTGGTACTGACCTCGGTACTGGGCAACGCGCTGATGGCGTTCATGGGCATCGGCGTCAAAGTCGCGACCCTGCCGGTGGTGGCGCTGGGCGTGGGGATTGGCGTGGACTACGGGATCTACATCTACAGCCGACTGGAAAGTTTCCTGCGCGCCGGGCTGCCGTTGCAGGAAGCCTATTACCAGACCCTGAAATCCACCGGTAAAGCGGTGCTGTTCACCGGCCTGTGCCTGGCCATCGGCGTGTGCACCTGGATCTTCTCGGCGATCAAGTTCCAGGCCGACATGGGCCTGATGCTGACCTTCATGTTGCTGTGGAACATGTTCGGTGCGCTGTGGCTGCTGCCGGCCCTGGCGAAGTTCCTGATCAAGCCGGAGAAAATGGCGGGGCAGAAGGGCAATTCGCTGTTCTCCCACTGATCCGAATGCCGAAACAACAAAGCCGCAACCCGAGGGTTGCGGCTTTTTTTATCCAGTGAACATCACACCATTCAAAATGTGGGAGCGGGCTTACTCGCGAAAGCGGTGTGCCAGTCATAACATGCTTTGCTGACACTCCGCATTCGCGAGCAAGCCCGCTCCCGCAGGAGATTTTGGGTGTGTCAGGTGAGTTCTGTGCCGAGCACGACACTGAGAGCACTACGCGCATCATCCAGCTGCACCAGCGTCGCGTGGCGGGCGCCAAGCGCATCACGGTTCTCGATCGCCGTAAGAATCGCCTTGTGCCGTGGCAGCGCCAGCTCATGCAAATTCGGCCGCTGGTTGGAATGCTTCAACGCTTCGGCAATCGCCACCGACAACATGTTGCACAGGTTCGCCAACAGATCGTTGTGGGTCGCGTCGGCGATGCGGCTGTGAAAGTCGAGGTCCGGTTGCAGCAAGGCTTCCGGGGTCGGTGCGGCTTCCATGCGCTGATAGGCTTCGCCGATGGCGGCGATGTCGGCCTCGGTCGCATGCTGGGCGGCGAGGGCGGCGGCGGCCGGTTCGATGATGCTGCGCACGCTGGTCAGTACATTGAAGAATTCATTCTGCGGGCTGCTTTGCATCAGCCAGTGCAGTACGTCCGGATCGAGCATGTGCCATTCACGTCGGGCCTTGACCACCGTGCCGACACGCGGTTTGGAGTACACCAGTCCCTTGGCCACCAGCACTCGCGTGGCTTCACGCAACACCGGGCGGCTGACCGCGTATTCCTCGCACAACAGCGCTTCGGCGGGCAGTTTGTCGTCGGGCAAAAAACGTCCGGAGACGATCTGCATGCCCAGTTCCTGGACAATGCGCGAGTGCATGCTTTTGCGGTCGGAAGGTTTGCGGTAATCCATGGGGAACGGCGCGATCCTGAGCGATGGAGATGCCGCGCATCATAGCAGGCACGACACTGTATTGAGGCAGACACAGTAGCCAAATGTGGGAGCGGGCTTGCTCGCGAAAGCGGAGTGTCAGCCAAAAATATGGCACTGACACTCCCTCTTCGCGAGCAAGCCCGCTCCCACAGTGGGAATGCATTCCAAGGTAGGAGCTGCCGCAGGCTGCGATCTTTTGCTGTTAATGGGAGTGGCGGGGGACTTCAGCACCTCGGCAACCAACCAGGAAATCAAAGTCACAACCCTGATCCGCCTGCAGCACATGGTCGATGTACAACTGACGATAGCCGCCGACCAACAGCTGCTGCGGTGGTTGCAGATCCGCCATGCGCGCCGCCAGTTCGGCATCCGGAATGTCCAGATGCAAACGCCCGCTGGCGCAATCCAGCTCGATCCAGTCGCCTTCCTGCACCACCGCCAACGGCCCGCCGGCCGCCGCTTCCGGGGCGACGTGCAACACCACCGTGCCGTACGCGGTGCCGCTCATTCGCGCATCAGAAATGCGCACCATATCGGTCACACCCTGCGCCAGCAGTTTGGCCGGCAAGCCCATGTTGCCGACCTCGGCCATGCCCGGATAACCCTTTGGCCCGCAGTTCTTCATCACCAGAATCGAATCTTTATCGACATCCAGTTCCGGATCATTGATCCGCGCCTTGTACATGTCGAAGTTCTCGAACACCACCGCACGGCCACGATGCTGCATCAGCTCAGGCGTAGCGGCGGACGGCTTGAGCACCGCACCGAGCGGCGCCAGGTTGCCGCGCAGCACGCAGATACCACCGTCAGCGCGGATCGGATTGTCGAGGGTGCGGATCACTTGGTCTTCGCCGTAGATCGGCGCGTCCTGGGTGTTCTCGCCCAAGGTCTTGCCGTTGACGGTCAGCGCGTCGGGATTGGGAATCAGATTGGCCTCGCCGAGACGCCGCAGCACCGCCGGCAAGCCCCCGGCGTAGTAAAACTCTTCCATCAGGAAACGCCCGGACGGTTGCAGGTCGACAATGGTCGGCATGCCGCGCCCGATGCGCGTCCAGTCGTCCAGATCCAGTTCGACGCCGATGCGACCGGCGATGGCTTTCAGGTGAATCACTGCGTTGGTCGAGCCGCCAATAGCCGCGTTGACCCGAATGGCGTTTTCAAAGGCTTCTTTGGTCAGAATCTTCGACAGTCGCAAGTCTTCGCGCACCATCTCCACCGCGCGCATGCCGGACATGTGCGCCAACACATAACGCCGCGCATCGACTGCCGGAATCGCCGCGTTGTGCGGCAACGACGTGCCCAGTGCTTCGGCCATGCAAGCCATGGTCGACGCGGTGCCCATGGTGTTGCAGGTACCCGCCGAGCGTGACATGCCGCCCTCGGCCGCGAGGAAATCGTCGATGGTGATAGTGCCGGCCTTGACCTGTTCGCTGAGCTGCCAGACCACCGTGCCGGAGCCGATGTCCTTGCCCTTGTGCTTGCCGTTGAGCATCGGCCCGCCGGTGACGACGATCGCCGGCACATCGCAACTGGCCGCGCCCATCAGCAGCGCCGGAGTGGTCTTGTCGCAACCGGTCAGCAGCACCACACCGTCAATCGGGTTGCCGCGAATCGCTTCTTCGACGTCCATGCTCGCCAGGTTGCGAGTGAGCATGGCGGTCGGGCGCAGGTTCGACTCGCCATTGGAGAACACCGGGAATTCCACCGGAAAGCCGCCAGCCTCGATCACCCCGCGTTTGACGTGCTCCGCAATCTGGCGGAAATGCGCGTTGCACGGGGTCAGTTCCGACCAGGTGTTGCAGATGCCGATGATCGGCTTGCCATGAAACTGATGGTCGGCGATGCCCTGATTCTTCATCCAGCTGCGGTACATGAAGCCGTTCTTGTCGGCCGTGCCAAACCATTGGGCCGAGCGCAGGGTGGGTTTCTTCTCAGACATGATCGGTTCTCTTATTGTAAGACTATTGTTTGCGAGCCATGGCTAAACATAAGCGCAAAATCGCCGCTTTGGAAGTGTTGTTGGGTAATTAGTATTACTATATAGTTGTTTTCGGTGGAGGGATTGGCCCTGGCGGTTTTCCGCGAGAGGCGTCCCCCGAGGTTCTATAAAAACAACAATCGGAGACCGATCCCATGAGCCAGGAACTGCGGCTTGTCCGGCGCATCACGCTGAAACTGATTCCCTTCCTGATCCTGCTGTACCTGATCGCCTATGTGGATCGCTCCGCCGTCGGCTTCGCCAAGCTGCACATGGGCGCCGACATCGGCATCGGTGACGCGGCCTATGGCCTCGGTGCCGGGCTGTTTTTCATTGGCTACTTTCTTCTCGAAATCCCCAGCAACCTGATGCTCGAACGCTTCGGTGCGCGGCGCTGGTTTGCGCGGATCATGATCACCTGGGGCGCAATCACCATCGGCATGGCCTTCGTCCAGGGTCCGCATAGTTTCTACGTGATGCGCTTTCTGCTCGGCGCGGCGGAGGCGGGGTTCTTCCCCGGCGTTCTCTACTACATCACCCAATGGTTCCCGGTGCGCCATCGCGGCAAGATCCTCGGCCTGTTCATCCTCTCTCAACCAATCGCGATGATGATCACCGGCCCGGTATCCGGCGGCCTGCTGGGCATGGACGGCATCCTCGGTCTGCACGGCTGGCAGTGGCTGTTCATCGTCATCGGCACCCCGGCGATCCTCCTGACCTGGCCGGTCTTGCGCTGGCTGCCCGACGGCCCGCAGAACGTGAAGTGGATGGATCAGGCCGAGAAAGACTGGCTGACCGGCGAACTGAAAAAAGATCTTCAGGAATACGGCCAGACCCGTCACGGCAACCCGTTGCATGCGCTCAAAGACAAACGCGTGTTGCTGCTGGCGCTGTTTTACCTGCCGGTGACCCTGAGCATTTATGGCCTCGGCCTGTGGCTGCCGACGCTGATCAAACAGTTCGGCGGCAGCGATCTGGTGACCGGTTTTGTCTCGGCGGTGCCGTACATCTTCGGCATCGTCGGTCTGCTGATCGTGCCGCGCAGTTCCGACCGCATGAATGATCGCTACGGCCACCTTGCGGTGCTCTATGTGCTGGGCGCGCTGGGCCTGTTCTTCAGCGCGTGGCTGACCCTGCCGGTGGCGCAATTGGCGGCGCTGTGCCTGGTGGCGTTCGCGCTGTTTTCCTGCACGGCGGTGTTCTGGACCTTGCCGGGGCGGTTCTTTGCCGGCGCGAGTGCAGCGGCGGGGATCGCCCTGATCAACTCGGTGGGCAACCTCGGCGGCTATATCGGGCCGTTCGTGATCGGGGCGTTGAAGGAGTACACCGGGAATCTGGCTTCGGGGTTGTATTTCCTGTCGGGCGTGATGGTGTTCGGATTGATCCTCACGGGCATCGTCTACCGCGTGCTCGAGCGCAAACACGTGCTGCCGGCCGAGCAATTTGCCGCCAGCGCACGCGGTGCCACAAGAACCTGACTGGCCGACACCGACCTTGTGGGAGCGAGCTTGCTCGCGAAGAGGTCGGCACATTCAACATTTGTCGTGACTGTTACACCGCCTTCGCGAGCAAGCTCGCTCCCACAGGAATCAGCGGTGTTTTTGAGGGAATAGGAGAAGAATATGCATCTGGTTCAATTCGAATTGATTAACGGCGAGCGCCGCGTCGGCGTGGTCGACAACGGTCTGATCCGCGAAGTGCAGGACGCCCGCACTGTGCGCGATCTGGCCCTGGCCGCGATCGAGGCCGGCAATACCCTTGAACAGCAAGTTCAGACCCTCGGCCTGGGCATCAGTCATGACTATGCGCAGTTGCTCAAAGACCGGCGCATCCTGCCACCGCTGGACCATCCCGATCCTGCGCACCTGCTGGTCAGCGGCACCGGCCTGACGCACCTGGGCAGCGCCTCGGCGCGGGACAAGATGCACCAGCAGGCCGGCGACGAAGCGCAAATGACCGACACCATGCGCATCTTCAAATGGGGCGTGGAGGGCGGCAAACCGGCGGCGGGGCAGGCGGGCGTGCAACCGGAATGGTTTTACAAGGGCGACGGCAGCATCGTCGTGCGTCCGGGCGAGGCCTTCCCGTTGCCGCCGTTTGCCGAGGATGCCGGCGAGGAACCGGAAATGGCCGGGCTCTACGTCATTGGTCACGACGGCAAACCTTGGCGCCTCGGTTTCGCGGTGGGCAACGAGTTCTCCGACCACATCATGGAGCGCAAGAACTACCTGTACCTGGCGCATTCGAAACTGCGCAGTTGCAGCTACGGCCCGGAACTGCGCACCGGCGAACTGCCGCAGCATCTGGCCGGCACCAGCCGCATCCTGCGTGACGGTGAAGTGCTGTGGCAGAACGAATTCCTCAGCGGCGAAGCCAACATGTGCCACAGCCTCGCCAACCTCGAATACCACCATTTCAAATACCGCCAGTTCCTGCGTCCCGGCGACGTGCACATCCACTTTTTCGGCACCGCGACCCTGTCGTTCGCCGATGGCATCCGCACCCAACCCGGCGACCGGTTTGAAATCAGCCAGGCCGAATTCGGCGCACCACTGGTCAACGGCATCGCGCCGGCAGAAGCGGCTTTTCAACCGGACAGCATCGGCACCCTTTAAGGAGCTCCCATGACTCAGATTCTCGGTCACAACTACATCGGCGGGCAGCGCAGTGCCGCAGGTAACGTGAAACTGCACAGCGTCGACGCGACTACCGGCGAACAGCTGCCATACGATTTCATTCAGGCGACTGAAACCGAAGTCGATGCCGCCGCCAAAGCCGCCGCAGCAGCGTACCCGGCCTATCGCAGCCTCAGCGCCGAACGCCGCGCGCAATTTCTCGACGCGATTGCCGATGAGCTGGATGCGTTGGGTGATGATTTCGTGGCCGTGGTCTGTCGCGAAACCGCGTTGCCCGCCGGCCGCATTCAGGGTGAGCGCGGGCGTACCAGCGGCCAGATGCGCCTGTTCGCCAAGGTCTTGCGGCGCGGTGATTTCTACGGTGCGCGAATCGATCTGCCACTGCCGGATCGCCAGCCGTTGCCGCGTCCCGATCTGCGCCAGTACCGCATCGGCCTCGGCCCGGTTGCGGTGTTCGGTGCGAGCAACTTTCCGCTGGCGTTCTCCACTGCGGGTGGCGACACCGCTGCCGCGCTGGCCGCCGGTTGCCCGGTGGTGTTCAAGGCCCACAGCGGACACATGGCAACTGCTGAACTTGTCGCCGATGCGCTGATTCGTGCCGCCGAAAAAACTGCGATGCCCATCGGTGTGTTCAACATGATTTACGGCGGCGGTGTGGGCGAGTGGCTGGTCAAGCATCCGGCGATTCAGGCCGTCGGTTTCACCGGTTCGCTGAAGGGCGGTCGGGCCCTGTGCGACATGGCGGCGGCGCGGCCGCAACCGATCCCGGTGTTCGCCGAGATGTCGAGCATCAACCCGGTGATCGTTCTGCCGCAAGCCTTGGCTGAGCGTTCGGAGTCCATCGCCCGCGACCTGACCGCCTCGGTGGTGCAGGGCTGTGGTCAGTTCTGCACCAATCCGGGATTGGTCATCGGTATTCGTTCGCCGCAGTTCAGCGCCTTCGTCCAGCAAGTGGCCGGGCTGATCGGCGATCAACCGGCGCAGACCATGCTCAACGCCGGCACCCTCGGCAGCTACGGCAACGGCTTGCAGAAACTCTTGGCGCATTCCGGCATTGAGCATCTGGCGGGTCAGCCGCAGCAGGGCAATCAGGCGCAGCCGCAATTGTTCAAGGCCGACGTCAGCCTGTTGATCAACGGCGATGAAGTGCTGCAGGAAGAAGTGTTTGGCCCGACCACGGTGATCGTCGAAGTGGCGGACAAGGCCGAGCTCAGCGCGGCGCTGCAGGGCCTGCACGGCCAACTGACGGCGACGATGATCGGCGAGCAGACCGACTTCGAGCGCTTCCCGGAGCTGACGCCGTTGCTTGAGCAGAAGGTCGGGCGGATCCTGCTCAATGGTTATCCGACCGGGGTCGAGGTGTGTGACTCGATGGTGCATGGCGGGCCGTATCCGGCGACGTCCGATGCCCGTGGCACTTCGGTGGGGACGCTGGCGATTGATCGTTTCCTGCGTCCGGTGTGTTTCCAGAAT
Organism: Pseudomonas sp. MWU12-2020; assembly: GCF_023100605.1. Classification (NCBI taxonomy): domain Bacteria; kingdom Pseudomonadati; phylum Pseudomonadota; class Gammaproteobacteria; order Pseudomonadales; family Pseudomonadaceae; genus Pseudomonas; species Pseudomonas sp. MWU12-2020. Next base: position 301,155 of record NZ_JALMEX010000001.1, on the reverse strand, counting down.
TACCCCGACAGCCTGCTGCCGGAACCACTGAAGAATGCCAACCCGTTGCGCATTCAGCGCCTGGTGGATGGCAAGCCCTCGCGCGACGCGCTGTAACTGCCAGCCGATATCCCTGTGGGAGCGAGCCTGCTCGCGAATGCATTCTTCCAGTCAGCCTTTCATGGCCTGACACACCGCATTCGCGAGCAGGCTCGCTCCCACAAGGGTTCCCATAAGGCCTCTGGATCACATTGAGCTATCATTGGCCCTTTCCCCCCTAAGAAAGACTGTTTGCCATGACTGCCCGAACCCTTCTCAACGCCCTCGAACAATGCGGCATGGTCGAAATCGATGGTTTGCACGCCTTCGAATTCGCCCTCGACGAAGACGACAATCTGCACATCGAATGTATCGATGGCCGCACGGCCAAGCATTGGGAGTTCACCCCGGCGCAGGTTACGGCGGCGACGTTTGATGAAGACCTGCAGAGCTGGCTGATCATTGGCTATGCCAGCGACACCAAAACCACCGGCGAGCACCGTCTGGTCTGCCTCGGTGATGTATTCAGCAGCAGCGATGACGAGGATGAAACTGATGAAGATGCGTAAATTCTGGCCGCTGCTGATGGCCGGCAGCGTCGGTGCGATGGGCCTTTCCAGTGCCAGCGCCGAGAACTATCAATTGCTGGTCGGCTCCTACACAGCGGGCACCAGCCAGGGCATCTATCGAATGAATTTCGATAGCGCCACCGGCCAGATTGCCGCCAAGCCGCTGCAAGTGGTGAAGAGCGAAAACCCGTCATGGCTGACCCTGTCCAAAGACCAGCATCGGCTGTTCGTGGTCAATGAAAACGGCCCCGGCCAGAAAGACCCGGTCGGTCGCGTCAGCAGCTATTCGATTGATCCGAAGACCCACGCCCTGACCCTGATCAATCAGGTGCAGAGCCTGGGTAACGAACCGACCCACTCAAGCCTCAGCGGCGACGCCAGCCACCTGTTCGTCAGCAACTATTCGGTGATGGAAGATCCGGGTGGCACCCTCGCGGTGTTGCCGGTCGGTGCCGATGGCAAGCTCAAACCGGTGGTGCAGATGAGCGCGCACCCGGCGAGCCGGGTCAATCCCGAGCGTCAGGCGTCGAACCACGTGCACTCGACCGTTTCCTCACCGGATGGTCGCTACGTGTTCTCCAACGACCTCGGTGCGGACAAGGTCTTCATCTACAAATTTGACCCGAAGGCCAACCCGGACCTGCCGCTGACCCCGGCGAAAACCGCCTCGATCGCCTTGCCGGCCGGCAGCGGCCCGCGTCATCTGCTGTTCAGTGCTGACGGCAAACATGCTTGGCTGACCATGGAAATGAGCGCGCAGGTGGCGGTGTTCGACTACAACGACGGCGTGCTGACCCAGACGCAAATGGTCGATCTGGCTGCCGGCCAACCGACCTCGGACAAGGCCGGTGCGGCGCTGCATGCCTCGGCGGATGGCAAATTCCTGTACGTCAGCAACCGTGGCACGGCCAATCAGTTGGTGGTGTTCAGCATCGACCCGGCGACCGGTCAGCTCAAGGAGCTGCAAAAACGCTCGGTGGAAGGTGATCACCCGCGTGAGTTCAGCCTCGATCCGAGTGGCAAATTCCTGCTGATCGCCAACCAGAAGAGCAACGAAATTGTTGTCGTCGAGCGCGATGCCAAGACCGGTCTGCTTGGCAAAACCGTGCAAAAACTGCCGATGGACGCCCCGAGCGACCTGAAGTTTCTAGTGCGACAATAAGCCACAGGCCCCGGTTTGCGGGGCCTGTCTCTTTGTATTAATGGCGCTGATATCCGGTAATGCTACAAAGCATTTCAAGCGATCAACCCTCGAGCGTTAAGTTTGCTTCACGGCCCAACCGGGCAAAGCAAGCCAACCGAACACGAGGGTTACCGCCATGAACTTCAATCTCTTCTCCGTTATCGCCGCTTCCGCCATCTCTGCCACCGTTGCATTGCCAGCCAGTGCCAACGCTGAAGTCAGCAGCAAAAAATCCCACACCCAGAGCTACACCCAGAAATACCTGCAACAGAGCGCCAACTTCTACGCCGCGCTGGATCACAAAGCCCAACACTGAACGTCCGATTTGGCACCGCTCCCTGTAGGAGCTGCCGAAGGCTGCGATCTTTTGATCTTCAACGTCAAAAGATCGCAGCCTTCGGCAGCTCCTACACGTATGCGTGATCGAAAAATCTCTGCTCGATAGGTTTTCTCCAACACCGAGATAGAAGGCCTAAATAATCAACCAAGCTGATGGTTACTATGGGAAACCCTGAGTGGTTACCGCGGCTTTTTTGATCGATCCTGACGGCACTGAAACATGCCCACGGAGCACATCATGGCCAGTTCAATCATTACCTCAGCCAAGCGCGGCGCCTACCTGGCCATCGGTCTTTACCTGGCCCTGGTGCTGTTTGTCAGCATCGCCGCGCAGACTCAACACAGCTTCGAAGCGCCGATCCAGGTCGCACACCCCGGCATCCAGTTCGAACACCGCGCAGACGTGCTGGTTGATCGTGCTGAACTCGCAGGAGTGGGCGGAGCATGAAAGGTTACAGACTCTGGGTCATCGCCGGACTGGCACTGATGACCAATGGCGCGGCGTTACTCGGCTTCGGTCAAGGCTCGGTGGGTGCGCTGGCACGGGCCATAGAGGCTAATCACAGCATTGCGCACAACATCGAACGGGCAAATACCCTGGGGCTGATGGCCGGCAACCCACCGGTAAAAGTCTCGGCCGATTTTCTCGGCCCCTTCGAAGTGGATTGCATGGCACTCGGCATGTGCAACGCGCTCGCTTAGACAACACGAACCACTGTGGCGAGGGAGCTTGCTCCCGCTGGGTTGCGAAGCAGCCCCAAATGCGGCGATCGCCTATTTCTGATGATCCGTGTTGAATGGTTTTGCGACTGCTGCGCAGCCGAGCGGGAGCAAGCTCCCTCGCCACAGGTGCTGTGTGAAGCGGGCGTCGGGGTTACTTCTTCATGATCGCCGTGAACAGCTCGGACTCAAGAAAACCCTGCAACCACGCCTGCAACCACACATAAGGCGTTTGCGCAAACCACTCGCGATCCACATGCGCAAACTGCCGAACGAACGGCAGCAGCGCGATATCCGCAAGACACGGATGATCACTCAGCAAATAATCCCGACCTTCAAGCAACCCATCCAGCCTCTGCAAAAACACCGCGCCCTCAGCCCGATAAACCTCCATCGGCTGCTCGGGATAGCGCTCGGCGTATTTGTAGCGATTCAGATGCAGCTTGAATGCCTGATCGTTGGCTTCGATCAACTCGGCAATCCGTGAATCACCGCCAAGCAACCAGTTGTCAGGATCATTCTGTGCCAACGCCCAGCGCATGATCTCCAGGCTCTCATCGATCACTCGACCCTCCGCATCCAGCACCGGCACCGTGCCTTTGGGCGAGATCGCCAGCATCTCGGCCGGTTTGGCCTTGAGGCTGACTTCGACGATCTCTACCGGTACGCCCGAATAACGCAGAGCCATTCGCGCGCGCATCGCGTAAGGGCAGCGGCGGAACGAATACAGCGTGTTCATTTCACCTCCAGCGTGCTCAAGCCGTTGCCTTGGCGTTGCACCTGTATCTGCACCGGAATCCGTTCGTGCATTTCCTGTACGTGGGAAATCACCGCGACCTTGCGCCCCTGCGCCTGCAAGCCGTCGAGTGCATCCATGGCCAGTTGCAGCGACTCCGGATCGAGGCTGCCGAAGCCTTCGTCGATGAACAGCGATTCGATCTTCAGCGTGCTCGACGCCATCGATGCCAGGCCCAGTGCAAGGGCCAGCGACACCAGGAAGGTTTCGCCGCCGGACAGCGAATGCACCGAGCGCAATTCGTCGCCCATCTCGGTGTCCATCACCAGCAGGCCGAGCATGCTGCCGCCGCGTTTCAGGCGATAGCGTTTGACCAGTTGGCGCAACTGCACGTTGGCGTGATGCACCAGCAAGTCGAGGTTGTAGGCTTGGGCGATCTTGCGGAAGGTGTCGCCGGTGGCCGAGCCGATCAACGCATTCAAACGCGCCCAGCGCTGATACTCGGCATAGGCGTCGGCAATCTGCTGCGCCAGCGCCTGATTGGCGTTTTGCCGGCGCTGATCCTCGGCCTGTTCGGCGCGCAGTTCGGCGCACTGTTGCTCGCTGAGGTTGAACTGGTTCTGCAGGTCGGCGAGGGCGCTGGCGAGTTGTTCGGCATCGAGGTTGCCGTTGTGCTGCGCCTGATGATCGGCCAGACGCTGATCACGTTCCTGCAGCAGCACTTTGGCCTGTTCGATGGCTTTTTCGTTGTGCTGCAAGCGCTGGCGCAATTCGCTGAGCTGCGTGTCATCGACGCGCAGCAAGTCTTCGAGACCACCGTCATCCAGCTCCGGATGACGCCCGCGCCAGTCGGCAATTTTCTGCGTCAGCTCATTGTCTTCGCTTTGCAGTGCCTGCAAGCGTTCTTGCTGAGCCTTGAGTTCGGCGCCAATCTGCACCCGTTGCGTACGCACGTTCTGCAGTTCCGCAGCCGTGCTGGTTTCGGCGTTGCGCGCTTGTTCCACAGCCTGTTCCAGTTGCTGCTGCCAGTGTTCGGCGCTGCTGTGTTCGCCCAGCAGTTGCGCGAGTTGCGCCTGGCAGGCCTGTTGCTGCTCAGCCAGTGCGCTGAACTGCTGCTCGGCGCTTTGCAATTGCTGGACGCGGCTGTGCTGGCGATCCTGTTCCTTCTCCAGGGTTTGCTGGCGTTGTTGCTGTTCGGCCAATTCTTCCTTCTGCTGCTCGACATGCGCCAAACGCTCGGCAATCTGCCGATCCAGCTGCATGAAGGTCGCCGCCGGCTCGACGCGCAAGGCTTCGAGGGTGTCGGCCGGCAGCAGGCTGGCGAACGCGGTGAGCTCTTCGTCGAGACGCTGACGGTCGCTGCTCAGTTCGCGCTGTTGATTGCTCAGGTGCTGCGCCGCTTGCTGATGCGCGGTTTCGGCGTTGCGCAGTTGCTGGGTCAGGCGCGCCGCATCCTGTTGCAGGGTGAGCAGGGCGCTCTGGCGTTGTTCGTCCTGCGTGATGCTCTGGTTCAGTTGATCGGTTTGCCGGGTCAGCCAGGCGTCACGCTTGTCGGCATCCTGATTCAGCAACTGAGGGGCCAGCGGATGCGCCTCCAGACTCGGCGCCAGTGCCTGAAGCTGGGCGGTCAATTGCTCCTGCTGTTGCAACAGCTCTTTCTGTCGGGCGATCACGCCACCGACTTCGGCGCGCAGCTCGGTGAGTTTTTCCTTGAGCTGATCCACCGCTCGCTGCGCGCTGGCCTGCTCGGACTCATCGTGACGGCCGAGGCTTTGCAGCAGCGCTTCCGGCTGATGATACGGATGCTCGTTGCTGCCGCAGACCGGGCAGGGCTGGTCGTCCTGCAACTGCGCGCGCAACTCTTCGACACTGGCACTGCGCGCCAGACGCTGGCGCTCGAGCAGTTCACGGGTGACGTTGAGGGTTTGTTCGGCGATGGTCAGTTCGGCCTTGGTTTTCACCCCATCCTGGGTCAGGCGTTCGCGTTCCTGCTGTGCGTCGAGCAGGCGCTGTTGCAACTCGGCGCCGCGTTTTTCCAGCTCCTGCTGACTGGCCCACAGCCGCGTCAGGTCTTCGATGGCGCGCAGCTGTTTGCGGTTGTCCTGCAACAGAGTGCCGAGGATGCCGATCTGCTCGGCGACCGCATCCGGCTCGGCGCCGGCCTCCTTGAACAGCACTTCCAGTTGCTGCTTTTGCGTGGCCAGCGCTTCGGCGCTTTGGCTTGCATTCTGTTCGAGGGTCGCCAGTTCGGCTTGCCCTTTGTTCAGTCGATTACCGATCAGCATCAACTGTTGCAGGCGATCGCGGTAGGCATTCCATGCATCGCTGAGCGGTGCCAGATGAGCGCTTTGTTCGAGCTCGGCGGCCATTTTCTGCAGGCGTTCAGCAACTTCAGCCTGTTTTTCCTGCAAGGCTTGAATGGCGCTCTGGCCTTGCGTGCAGGCCTGCTCGGCGGTTTGACGGGCGTCGGCGCTGAGGGCGGTGTCCTTGGCGAGGCGGGCGAGGGTGCTCTGCTCTTCGAAAGCCTGACGCAGCAGCGGGGCGCTTTCGCTGTTGCGCTGCTGCGCTTCGGTCAGGGCGATTTTTGCCGCATCGAGTGCCTGCTCCAGTTGCGTCTGACGCTCATTGAGTTCGCCATGCTGGCGAGTGTGCGCGGCAATTTGTGCGGCCAGCGGCGTCAGTTGCGCATCGAGTTCAGTCTTGCGCGCGAACTGGTGGCGCTGCGGGGCGAGTTGTTCCAGGCGCGTCAGCTTCAGGCGCTCGCCGGCCAGGCTTTCCCACTGTTGCTGCGCACTGTGCAGTTGTTCGGCAGCCGCTTGCTGCGCGTCCTGCAACTGGCGCAAATCCTTGAGCCAGCTGTGCTGTTGTTCCAGTTGCTTGAGCTGCGCTTGCTGCAACTTCAATTGCTGCTGGGCAGCGTTGAAACGCTCATCCAGTTCGGCCCGCGCCTCGGGCGCCAGCGGAGTGACGCCGGTGGCTTGGTCCTGCAGCAGCTTGTGCGCTTCGCGGGCCTCTTTGGTCTTGTCGAACGCGCGGCGGCCGAGGCGGGTGTAGAGCGCGGTGTCGGTGAGTTTTTCCAGCAGTTCGCTGCGGTCGTTGTCGTCGGCCTTGAGAAACGCACTGAACTCGCTCTGGGCCAGCAGTACGGCGCGGGTGAACTGTTCGAAGTTCAGACCGAGTGCGGCTTCGAGTTGGGTCTTGTACTCGCCTTTCTGACTGGCGAGCAGTTGATCCTGATCGATGTCACGCAGGCTCTGACGGCTGGCCTGCAACTTGCCGCCAGCCTTTTCCCGGGCGCGGTTGGCTTCCCAGCGTGCACGGTAACGGCGGCCGTCGACGCCGACAAAATCCACCTCGGCATAACCTTCACCGGTACCACGGCGCAGCAAGGTGCGTGGGTCGCCAGTGGCGATTTCACCGTCAGCGTCCGGCACCTTGGCGTCGCGACCGGTGTTGTTCAGGCGCGGGACCGCACCGAACAGCGCCAGGCATAACGCGTCGAGCAAGGTACTTTTACCGGCGCCGGTCGGCCCGGTGATCGCGAACAACCCGGCACTGGCCAGCGGTTCGGCGGTGAAATCAATCTCGAACGGCCCGGCCAGCGAGGCGAGGTTCTTCAAGCGAATGGCGAGAATCTTCATGGCTGCTCACCCTCCAGTTGCACGTCTTGCAGCAGTTCGGCGAAGTCCTTGAGCGTCTGTTCATCGACCTCGTTGCCGTAATTGTCGAGCCAGGCGCGACTGAACAGTTCCTGCGGGGTGAGTTGATCGAGTTCGATCAATGCGCTGCCTTCTTCGGCACCGTCAGCACCGCGATTGCCGGCGTATTCGGCGGCAATCCGCACCAGGCGCACGGCTTTGCCTTGCAGGGCGTTTTCCACTTGATGGCGCAGATCCGGCTGCGGCTCGTCGAGGGTCACGCGCACCTCCAGCCATGGCTGGCGCTGGGTTTCGGCGAGCAGATCGATGTTCGGCAGGTCGGCCAGTTGCAGCAGGATCTCCGCCAGCGGCGCCGGGCCGATGCGTTGCAGGTTGACCGAGCGCGGGATCAGTTTCGGTTCAACGCTGACCAGCGTTTCGCCGTCGAGGATGATGTCGAGAATCTGATGCTGATAACCGATCTCCGAGAACGACAACGGAATCGGCGAGCCGCTGTAGCGAATGCGCTCTTCACCGTTGACCTTCTGCGGCTTGTGCAAATGGCCGAGGGCGACGTAGCTGATGCTCGGCCCGAACAGGCTGGCCGGCAGTGCTTCGGCATTGCCGATGATCAGGCTGCGCTCAGAATCTTCCGAGACCGAGCCCCCGGCCATGTGCGCATGGCTGATGGCGACCAGCGCCTGACCCGGTTGGCGCTTGGCATTCGCCGCTTCGATCAGCCATTCATGCACCTGACCGATGCCACGCAAATAATTGTCGCCCAGATGCGCGCCAGTCACTTCCGCCGGACGCAGGAACGGCAACGCCAGGCACCATGCGGCGATCTCGCCTTGGGCATTCGGCAGTGGCAGCAGCAGACGTTCGGCGTCGAGCTGGCCGTCATCCAGCCACAACACCCGACCCAGCGCATGGGTGCGCAAACGGCGCATCAACGGCGCCGGCAGCTCGATGCGCGAGCCGGAATCGTGGTTGCCGGCGATCATCACGATGGTCAGCAACGGTTGCTGCTCGTGTGCGCTGACGATGAAGTCGTAGAGGCGTTCCTGGGCTTTGACCGGCGGATTGACCGTGTCAAAGATGTCCCCGGCAATCAGCAGCACATCCGGCTGTGCCAGTTGCAGTTGGCGCAGCAGCCATTCGAGAAAGCACGCATGCTCGAAATCGCGCTCCTGGCCGTGCAGGTTTTGCCCAAGGTGCCAGTCGGAGGTGTGAAACAGACGCAAGGTGGACTCCGCTACAGAAATAGGTGATGGCCGCGGGGGAAATGATGGGCGGCTAAAGAGGGGGGAGTTTACAGATTATTGCGTCAGGAGGGCTGACCGTGGCTCAGCAGGACGGTGGTATGGACGCGCAATTTGGCCATGATCGTTTATCGACAACTCAATCTGTTAATTGACGCCAAAATAGTGGCCATCTAATATCTCGGGATCTTCTCGACCTGATTCGTTGCAAGTGTTCTACACGATTGACGGTAAAACGAAATCTGTAGTTTTTGAGAACGAAGCCCGAAAAATACCGGAGATAATCGAGTGATCACAGATGATCTAGAAATCGTCAAAAAAATTTTTCAGATGGTCGAGGGGGGTGTTGTTCACGGCTACGATGCCTTCCGTTACGAGATCGAGATGGGTGAAGGGTTTACGGAGGCCGAACTGACGGTAGAGAAAGACGGTGTTGAGGTAACGGACGCTGAAATCAATTTCGATGTCTCCGACATATATTTTTTGGCAAAAGATTTAAAGGCTAATGCCGTGAAACGTGGCGAGCCATGGAAATCATTTGTGATGTCTTATCGTGACGGCGAGCAAGTGAAGACAAAATTCAACTATTGATCCGCGAAGTCTTTGCAAAAAGTCATCTTGCTATCTGAAAAACCGGCGGCACTGGTCGTCCGTTTCCAGAGTTGACGCCATTTCACTTATGGCAGCAACTCGAGGCTTTTTCATTTTCATACCGATCATGATGCGCCCCCATCCATGATCTCATCCTCATTCCTGCCCTTGGGTATGAGGTTGAAGTAGTTGTCTGCATCGACCAGCATGTCCACGCCGCGGGCATAGGTTGAATACGTAGGGAAAATCTCGCCCTTTGCATCACGATGGTAAGGTGACAGATTTATTTTTGACGAACCAGTTCCATAAAGAGGTTTATATGCTTTGCCTAAGGTGTCAGCAGGACTATATTGTTAAGGCGAAAATCAAAGCAACCGAAGCTTTTATTTTTACTTGTCCGGAGTGTGATGCAACGTGGTTCAAGATCGAAGAAATTGGGGTTGCGCCTTTTTTGGATTTCGCTACTTACATGAATAGTATTGGCCTTGCCGGAGTGTGGGAAGAGTTAGAGGTTATTGCTGAAAGAGTATGAGTTTCAGTAATTTCGGCTCGAGGAGTAAAAGGTCAGCGCGTTGTCAGGGGCAAATGGGGACAAACCACGTTTAGAAAGCACTGCGAAAACGTAGTCTGTCCCCGTTTTACATTGACGGTAAACACAAAGCCGTGGCTTTTAAAAATGAACCTCATCAAATTCCGGAGGTAATAGAGTGATTACAGAGGACTTCGAACTCGTTAAATCAATTTTTGAACTGGTCGAGACCGGAATTGTTCACGGTTATGAGTCCTTTCGATACAGCATTGAGTGGGGGGGGAACTATATGGAGACCGACCTCGCTGTGGAAAAAAATGGCTCAGAAATTTGGGACGCTGAAACTGATTTCAATCACTGGAAAATCTATGTGCTTGTAGAAAAGCTACACGAGCATGCGGTTGCTCGCGGTGAGCCATGGAAGTCCTTTGTCCTGTCTTATCGCGAAGGCGAACAGGTCAAAACAAAATTCAACTATTAGACGGTGATGCGTATTCCAGGCATCCAGGGTGCAGCGGGCGGTATTGCCGGCCGCTGACTTTCCTTTGATTTGCTGATCACCTCCGGTGGTCGTAACTTGAAATCATTTCCGCTTCATACCGATGCGGTTTGAAACTGCTGGAGAATGGAGATGCGGGTTGAAAGCTTGTTCAATCAGGCCAGAGGAATGGTTAAAGGGCTATATTTTCATGCGATGGATGAACTTGGTTTTCGTCCGGAGCAAGCTTTTGCCTATGCTCAGGATGATCTGGAACTCTTGATGCGCAAAGATGCGCCCGGTCCGAATACGATTCTTCAAACCGCCATTTACATGGAAGGACTTCGCCGCGGCATGCAGCTGTCAAAAGAAGATCCATACACGAGTGATATGTTGGGGATTTTGGCGCAGACCTACAGCAAATGCAGCGTTGAGAGCCTGATCGAGGCAGATGTCGATGACGAGGAGTTGAAAATTATCCAGTCAGATATGGAAACTGTGCGGAAGTTTTTTCTACTTTAAGTGGTCAAGTCAAATATCGTTTGAAGGTCGATTGAATCGACCATTCAACATCAAAAGATCGCAGCCTGCGGCAGCTCCTACAGGGAATAAATGCCCACTCTGTAGGAGCCGCCGCAGGCTGCGATCTTTTTGCTTTTTACTTCGGGTAGAGCGGCGGCAACCCACTGTCACCTACCGGATCCTGCACCCGCTCCGCCGCCGGAATGGTGCGGATTGCCCGCCACAGATCTTCGCCTTGCCAATGCTGGCCGGTCTCGCTGTACAGCGCACCATTCAGCCCATCCAGCGCATCCGACAACGGCACAAACCGCGCCGCCATATCGGCAAGGGTTTCCGGTTGCTGCCGCGCCCATGCATCGAGTGCCTGACGCGTCGCTTGCGGATCGTTGGCTTGACTCGCACGCTTGATGTCGTCCAGCAGTGTGCGCGGGCTTGGGCCGGTTTGTGCGGCGCGGTGCACCGCCGGCTGCCAGCGCGCGCGCCACCACAGGCCGAAGCCGAGCAGGGTGGTGCAGGCGAGGATCAGGGTGCTGAGTTTCCACCACCACAGCACATCGTTATCGACGACGCTCGGTTGCAGATTGCCGGCCGGGGTGTCGACCTGCAGGCTCGGGTTGTTCGCCACTTGCAGGGTGCGCGCCGGCAGGCTGGTGTGTTCCAGATGATCTTCGAAGGTGTTCCACCAGATCACGTCGACGCTCGGCAACTCGATCGCACCGCTGCGGCTGGGCACCAGCGCTTCGCGTTCTTCACGGCTGCCGATCAGGCCGCGCTCGCCGCTCTGGTTGCTCAGCACCGGTTGATCCGGGTAACGGCGCAGGCCGTTGGCGTCGGTGGCGGGCAGGGCCGGCAGTTGCGAACTGGCCAGACCTTCGGCTTTCAGGGTCAGGCTGCGGGTCAGCGAGTCGCCGACCTGAGTGTGATCCGGCTCCGGGTTCCAGCTTTCGCTCAGGCTCAGGCTGCGGGCGGGCAGCCAGGGTGCGTCGGCCGGGTAAGTCAGCGGTTTTGGTTTGACCGTCAGCGGAATCTCCGAGGAACTGACGCGCAACAGCTTGCCCGGTTTCGGGCCTTGCGCGGTCGCGTCCTGGGCGGGCTGGGTATCGACCAGCGTGGCACTGAACGTCTGCGGGGCGATGGTCAGCAAACCGCTGTGCTGCGGATAGATCGCGTAGCGCATCTCGATCACGCCATGACGCACGCCGTTGATGTCTTTCTCGTAGGTGCGCGTGTCGCCCAACTGCTCGATGCGCGCATCGGCGATCTGCAACGGGGTCAGGCTGCTGTCGTCGTACAGCGACACCGAGTGATAGATGCGCAGGGTCAGGATCGCTTGTGCCTGCACATACACGCTGGACTGGTCGAGGCTGGCCTCGATGAACACCGGATCCGGATTGTTTTTCTCTTCGCGGGTATCGCTCTCGACCACTTGCACGGTGATCGGCTGGCTCTGCACCTCACCCAGTTGCAGCGGCGGAATGGTCACGCTGCCGTTCTCTTTCGGCAGCAGGGTGATGATCCAGCGCGTGGTCGCACGGTTGTCGCCATTGAGGGTGTTCAACTGGTTGACCTGGCGCGTGCCACGCACCTCGAACAACGGCTCCAGCGGCGTCAGGTCGGGCTTGCCGAACTGCGTGACATCGTTGGTTTCGAGGGTGAGTTCGACCGTCTCGCCGGTGTTCAGGCGACTGCGATCCACGCTGGCCGTCAGCTCGGCCGCCTGGGCGGTGGCCATGCAGATCAGCAGGGGCAGCAAGAGAGCGGTGAAGCGGGTCATCGAGTTTTTCCCTTATCCTGATGTTGTTGCTGTTCGTACCAGAATTTGCGTCGCAGCAATTCCCCCGGGTTGTCCGGAATCTTGCCCAGCCATTGTTCCAGTGCCTGACGCTGTTCGCCTTCGAGGGTGTCCTCGCCGGGTTGCAGGATCGGCGCAGTATTCGGTGACTCATCCGGCGGGTTGCCCGGCACTTCGTTGGGTCCCGGTTGCGGTGGTGTGGTCGGCGGCGGTTCGTTGGCCGACTCACCGGGCTGGGCCTCGCTCGGGGTGTCACTGTTGACCGCCGGTGGCGGCGCGGTCGCTGGCGGTGGTTCATCGCCGGGTACGTTCGGCTGGGCCGTTTGCGGCTGCGGCTGCGGCTCGGCCGGCGGCGGGGTGTTCTTCTGCTTGAGCAGGTTTTCCACCAGAGCCTTGTTGGTCAGCGCCGGACGCAAGTCCGGTTGCAGTTCCAGCGCTTGCTCGTAGGCGTCGATGGCCGCTTCCAACTCGCCACTTTTCGCCAGGGCGTTGCCACGATTGTAGTGGGCGCGGGCATCGCTGCCTTCGGCGAAACGCTGAGCGGCGCCACTGTAATCGCCGGCCTCGTACAACGCCAGCCCTTGCCACTGGTGATCTTCGAAGTGCTCGGCGGCTTCGGCCGGGCGCTTCTGCTTGAGCAGGTGCAGGCCCTGTTGGTCAGGTCGCAGCCACAGGTCTTCGAAGTCAAAAGCGTAGCTCGGCTGCGGCAGGCACAGCAGCAGCGGCAGGCAGAACAACCAGCCACGGCGTCCGGCGCAGGCGACCAGCAGCAACAGTGGCAACAACAGCCAGTAACCCTGATCGGCCCAAGTGTCGAGGCGCACGGTCTGGCCATCGTTGCGCAGACTGCGCGGGCCATCAAGCAGGCCGAGGGCGCGCAAATCGCTCTCGTCCAGACGCGCACTGTGGTAGTCGCCGCCGACGCTGGCGAGGAATGCGCCGAGGCTCGGGCTGTCGAGTTGCGGCACGCGGATCGCGCCTTGTTCATCCTTGAGGAAACTGCCGTCCTCCTGAGCAATCGGTGCGCCTTCAGCGGTGCCGATGCCGAGCATCAGCAGTTGCGCCGATTGTTTGCCGAGGGCGCGGCGGATGCCTTGGCGTTCTTCTTCACTCAGCGACGAGCCGATCAGCAGAATCCGCCCCTGCCCGAGGGCGCCTTGCTTGAGCAATGTCAGCGCCTTGATGACCCCGAGGTCAGCGCGGTTGCCGCTTTCCGGCATCAATGACGGCTTGAGAGCGTCGAGCAGATTGCGACTGGTCGCCAGGTCATCCGACAGCGGCACCAGCGTGTGCGCACTGCCGGCGTAGACGACGATCGCGGTCTGCGCATCGCTGCGTGCCTGCAACAGGTCGAACAGTTTGCGCCGGGCCTGTTCCAGTCGCGTTGGCGGCGAGTCGGTGGCGAGCATTTCCGGAGTCAGTTCCAGCACGACGACCAGCGGGTCGGCAGGTTTCTGGCTGGTCTGTTCGACGCGCTCCCAGCTCGGTCCGAGCAGGGCGATCGTCGTCAGCAACCAGGCAGCACCGAGCACGACCCACGGCAATTTACTGTCGCGACCGTTACCACCACTGAGCAGCGTCGAGTGAAACGCCGGCGGCAGAATCATCTGCCAGCGCCCGGCGCGTTTCTGTCGGTGCCAGAGTTGCCAGAGCAACCAGCCCAGCAGCGGCAGGAGTAGCAGCCACCAGGGGCGGAACCAGTGCGGCCAGAGCGCGATCATCGGCGCCTCCGCAGACGCAAACGCTTGAGGCGTTCGCGCCAGTCAGGCAGCGGACTTTGCAGATACAGCTCCTTGGTGAACAGGCGTTGCAACGGGTTGTCCGGCCACAACTCACGGGCGACCAGCAGCAGGCTCAACAGCAAGGCCAACGCCAGCGGCCACTGATACAAGGCTTGTGCGGGGCGCGCCTGGGTCGGTTGCTGAGTGACCGGTTCGAGCTGGTCGAGGGTGTTCTTGATCGCTTGCAGCTCTTTACCATCGCGGGCACGAAAATACTGACCACCGGTGGCCTGGGCGATGGCTTTGAGCGCCGGCTCATCAAGATCCAGGCTCGGATTGACCCCAAGCAGGCCGGTGCTGCCGCTGGCTTCAGGATCGGCACCGATGCCGATCGGGTAGATCTTTACGCCTTCGCTGGCAGCCAGTTTTGCCGCGGTCAGAGGATCGATTTCGCCGCCGTTGTTGGCGCCGTCGGTCACCAGGATCAACACTCGGCTCTGTGCCGGACGCATGCGCAGGCGTTTCAGCGCCAGACCGATAGCGTCGCCGATGGCGGTGTTTTTGCCGGCGATGCCGATACGCGCTTCATCGAGCCAGACGCGCACGGTGTGGCGGTCGAAGGTCAGCGGCGCTTGCAGGTACGCCTGACTGCCAAACAGGATCAGACCGACACGGTCACCGTCGCGGCTTTCAAGAAAGTCGCCGAGCAGATGCTGGACCAGCGTCAAGCGGCTGACATCTTCGTCCTGCCACTGCATATCGGGGAAATCCATCGAGCCGGACACATCCACCGCCACCAGCAGATCACGCCCGCTGGCGGCTATCGGCAACGGTTCGCCCAACCACTGCGGGCGCGCGGCGGCAGTCAGCAGCAACAGCCACAGCAGCAGGAACGGTGCTTGCTGGCGCCACGCCGGCAGATTGGCTCGGGCACGCCGACGGGCGAGGCCTTCCAGGTCGTTGAGGAAACTCACTTTCAAGGCTGGCTCGCCGCTGTCGGCCATCGGCAGCACGAGGCGCATCAGCCACGGCAGCGGCAACAGCAGGAAGATCCACGGCCAGGCAAACTCAAACATGCTTGCGGATCCAGGTGTCGACGGCTTGGGTCAGGCCGGCAATGGCTTTGTCGTCGAGTTTGCACTCGGGTTTGTAGGCGCCTTCGACCAGTACCATCCAGCGCGTCAGGCCGGCTGCCGGGCAGCGGTTGTCGAGAAACGCCAGCCATTTGCGGCCGTTGAGCGTGTGGCTCTGGCTGTAGGGGTAATGGTTGCGGCACAGGCGTTTGAGCAGGCCATTGAGTTGTTGCAGCCAGGCGCCGGCGGGTGCGCCGTCGTAGGGTTTGGGCATCTGCGCCAGTTCGGCGAGGGCGGCGATGCGTACCGGGTCGAGCGGTTGTTCGGCGCGCACGATCGGGCGTTTCTTGATCGGAATGAACCGGCGCAGGCGCCACGCGGCGAAGCCGAGCAACGGTAACAACAGAAGCAGCAACCACCAGCCCGGCGCCGGCGGCCAGAAGGCAATCGGTGGTGGGGAAATCAGCGGCTGCAGTTGTTCGAGGCCGTTCATCGTCCTGTCCCCGGACGCTGCGGATTGAGAAACTCGCGCATCTGCTCGACCATCTCGCTTTGCGTGCTCAGCGGCATCAGCAATACCCGCAGTTTCTGCGCGAGCAGCTCCCAGCGGGCGATGCGTGCTTCGGCCTGGGCGCGATACGTCTGGCGCAGCTCGAAATTCAGCGTGTCGAGTTCCAGTTGCGCGCCGCGCTCGGCGAATCGTAAAAGCCCGGCGGCGGGCAGGGCGTGATCCAGCGGATCGGACAGCGGCAGCAGCAGCAAGTCGCAGTGCCGCGACAGCAGGCTCAGTTGTTGCTCGGCGCTGTCCGACAGTGCGCGCTCATCGCAAATCACGATGGCCAGGCTGCCTGGGCGCAGCACCTCACGCGCGCGGCGCAGGGCCACGCCAAAGGCATCGTGATCCGATTCGCGTTCGGTATGCAGCGACTGGTTGACCTTGACCAGCCGGTTGAGCAATTGCAGCAGGCTTTGCTTGCTGCGCCGGGGTTTGATTTCGTAGTGCTCGTTGTCACCGAACACCAGCCCGCCAACCCGGTCGTTGTGGCCGAGGGCCGCCCAGCCGATCAGCGCCGCCACTTGCGCCGCCAGCACCGACTTGAACATCAGCCCCGAGCCAAAAAACAGCCGGGTGCTTTGCTCGACCATGATGAAAATCGGGCGCTCGCGTTCTTCATGGAACAGCTTGGTGTGCGGCTCCTGGGTGCGTGCTGTCACGCGCCAGTCGATGGTGCGTACGTCGTCGCCGGCCTGATAGACCCGCACCTGATCGAAGTCGACGCCACGGCCACGGAATTTCGAGTGATGCAGACCGATCAGCGGACTGCGCTGACTGGGTGTGGAAAACAGCTGCACTTCGCGCACACGGTGGCGCATCTCGATCAGGTCGGTGAGGCTGATGCGGATGCCCGGTTCGGACGGTAGGGGGGCGTTCATGGGGGTCAAGCGACGGCTACGACGTCGAGAATCCGCTGCACCACCCGATCCTGATCGATGCCGGCGGCTTCGGCTTCAAACGACAGAATGATGCGGTGACGCAACACGTCGAACAGCACGGCCTGAATGTCCTCGGGGCTGACGAAATCGCGACCGGCCAGCCACGCGTGAGCACGGGCGCAGCGGTCGAGGGCGATCGAGCCGCGCGGGCTGGCGCCGTAGGCGATCCACTCGGCCATTTCCGGGTCGAATTTGGCCGGCGTGCGCGTGGCCATGACCAGTTGCACCAGGTATTCCTCCACGGCGTCGGCCATGTACAGGCCAAGGATTTCCTTGCGCGCGGCGAAGATCGCTTGCTGGCTGACCCGGCGCTCGGGTTTGGTTTCGCCATTGAGGGCTTCGCCACGGGCCTGTTGCAGGATGCGGCGTTCAACGGCGGCGTCGGGGAAGCCGATTTTCACGTGCATCAGGAAGCGGTCGAGTTGGGCTTCGGGCAACGGGTAGGTGCCTTCCTGCTCGATCGGGTTCTGCGTGGCCATCACCAGAAACAGCGGCGACAGCTCGTAAGTGCTGCGCCCGACACTGACCTGCCGTTCGGCCATGGCTTCGAGCAGCGCCGATTGCACCTTGGCCGGGGCCCGGTTGATTTCGTCCGCCAGCACCAGGTTGTGGAAGATCGGCCCTTGCTGGAACACGAAACTGCCGGTTTCCGGGCGATAGATCTCGGTGCCGGTGATGTCGGCCGGCAGCAGGTCCGGGGTGAACTGGATGCGATGGAACTGGGCTTCGATGCCCTCGGCGAGTTCTTTGATCGCTTTGGTCTTGGCCAGACCCGGAGCACCCTCGACCAGCATGTGGCCGTCGGCGAGCAGGGCGATGAGCAAACGCTCGATGAGTTTTTCCTGGCCGAGAATCTGCGTTGAAAGAAAGGTTCGCAGCGCCAGCAGCGCTTCACGATGTTCCATCGGTGACTGTTCCTGGAAAGGGTGGCCGCAGGCGTTCGGATAACACCGTGGCTGGGGGCGTTACTTTAATCCATCGAGGGGGGTGGCGACTAACGGCATTTTGCGCAAAGTGCGGGAAATGACTGGGGCAATTGTTGGAATTTTGTAGCCGGAGAAAGGTGCAGTGTTCTTTCGGGCGTCTTCGCGAGCAGGCTCGCTCCCACATTTGAACGGCGTACACCCGTCAATGTGGGAGCGAGCCTGCTCGCGAAGGGGGCAGTCCAGACGACATCAAATTTCGCCCCATCGCTGGCAAGCCAGCTCCCACAGGTATCAGCGGTGCGAATGCGATTTATGCAACACATCGGTCCTTGTGGGAGCTGGCTTGCCAGCGAAGAGGCCGGCTCAGGCACCCTCAAATCTGGCTGATATAGGTCCCGGTGCCATCCAGAATATTTTTCAGGGTTTCTTCAACTTCAGCCAGATCAACCATGTCCGGATTGAAGGTAATCTCCAGCACATCATCGCCATTCAGCGCATCGGCATCCGCCGCCGCGATCTCGATCTTCAGCAGAGTCTTGGTCAAGGTGACTTTCACGCCGTCCAGCGTCGAAGGCTCGCCATCCAGGGTGATCTCCAGCTCATCCTCGTCCGGATAGCGGCTCATCAGAAACATGTCGCCCTTGTCGCTGTGGCAGCAGAGCATGGCCATGTTGTCTTCTTCGTCGTCGCACGGGTTGACGATCAATAGGGCGGTGGTCATTTGCATGGGGAATTCCTGCCTCGGCGGGCGTGTTGGTCGCAATTGGGCGCGATTCTGCCAGTCCTCGGGAATTTCTGCATGTGAGAGTGTCAGAGGATGTGTCGTGAACGCGACACAGGTCAATGGTCACTTCTGGCACAGATGTACCGTAAATACGGGCATTCAAGCCGGCGTTTTGCGCCATGAATGCTAGTGTTTATCGGTGCCGAACCCCTTGTTTACGTGCCAATGACCGAATATGTCGCAGCACCGCAAGCAGACACATTGTCGCACCCATTAAGCTGCGCAACGGATGAGCACCCGTAAAGGCATTGTCGGCAGCCCTGACAGTCGTTTTTGCAGATGCTCATTCAATGGAAGGTGAATGTGACCTGAGTGTCGTGTCCAGCTTCACCCACCTGTCACCCTGTTTCCTCTGCCCGAGAATCAGGAACAGGGCGACGGAGGCCCCGAAAGGGGTTTTGCAAGCGACGCTTTCCATCAATAACAAGCCCCAAGCGGAGTACCACAGATGGCGTTCTTCACCGCAGCCAGCAAAGCCGACTTCCAGCACCAACTGCAAGCGGCACTGGCGCAGCACATCAGTGAACAGGCACTGCCACAAGTGGCGCTGTTTGCTGAACAATTCTTCGGCATCATTTCCCTGGACGAGCTGACTCAACGTCGCCTCTCCGACCTCGCTGGCTGTACTCTTTCTGCGTGGCGCCTGCTTGAGCGCTTCGATCACGCGCAACCGCAAGTGCGCGTCTACAACCCCGATTACGAGCGTCATGGCTGGCAGTCGACCCACACCGCGGTTGAGGTGCTGCACCACGACCTGCCGTTCCTGGTCGACTCGGTCCGCACCGAGCTGAACCGCCGCGGCTACAGCATCCACACCCTGCAAACCACCGTGCTCAGCGTGCGTCGTGGCAGCAAGGGCGAGTTGCTGGAAATCCTGCCGAAGGGCAGCACCGGCGAAGGCGTGCTGCACGAGTCGCTGATGTACCTGGAAATCGACCGCTGCGCCAACGCGGCCGAACTCAATGTGCTGAGCAAAGAGCTGGAGCAGGTGCTCGGTGAAGTGCGCGTCGCGGTCGCTGATTTCGAGCCGATGAAGGCCAAGGTGCAGGAGATCCTCACCAAGCTCGATCACAGCGCATTCGCCGTCGATGCCGACGAAAAGACTGAAATCAAGAGCTTCCTGGAATGGCTGGTGGGCAACCACTTCACCTTCCTCGGCTACGAAGAGTTCACCGTTGTCGATCAGGCCGATGGCGGCCATATCGAATACGACCAGAATTCCTTCCTCGGCCTGACCAAACTGCTGCGCACCGGTCTGACCGACGAAGACCGTCACATCGAAGACTACGCGGTGAACTACCTGCGCGAACCGACCCTGCTGTCGTTCGCCAAGGCTGCGCACCCGAGCCGCGTACACCGTCCTGCCTACCCGGACTACGTGTCGATCCGTGAAATCGACGCCGACGGCAACGTCATCAAGGAACACCGCTTCATGGGCCTGTACACCTCCTCGGTGTATGGCGAGAGCGTGCGGGTCATTCCGTTCATCCGTCGCAAGGTCGAAGAAATCGAACGCCGCTCCGGCTTCCAGTCCAAGGCTCACCTGGGCAAGGAACTGGCGCAGGTACTCGAAGTGCTGCCGCGTGACGACCTGTTCCAGACCCCGGTCGACGAGCTGTTCAGCACCGTGATGTCGATCGTGCAGATCCAGGAACGCAACAAGATCCGCGTGTTCCTGCGCAAAGACCCGTACGGTCGCTTCTGCTACTGCCTGGCCTACGTGCCGCGCGACATCTATTCCACCGAAGTGCGCCAGAAGATCCAGCAGGTGCTGATGGAGCGCCTGAAGGCCACCGACTGCGAGTTCTGGACCTTCTTCTCCGAGTCCGTGCTGGCTCGCGTGCAGCTGATCCTGCGTGTCGATCCGAAGAATCGCATCGACATCGACCCGCTGCTGCTGGAAAAAGAAGTCGTACAGGCCTGCCGCAGCTGGCAGGACGACTACGCCGCACTGACCGTCGAAAGCTTCGGCGAAGCCCACGGCACCAACGTGCTGGCGGACTTCCCGAAAGGCTTCCCGGCCGGCTACCGCGAGCGTTTCGCGGCGCATTCGGCCGTGGTCGACATGCAGCACCTGTTGAGCCTGAACGAAAAAAATCCGCTGGTGATGAGCTTCTATCAGCCGCTTGGCCAGGTGTCCGGCCAACGCGAGCTGCATTGCAAGCTGTACCACGCTGATACCCCGCTGGCGCTGTCCGACGTTTTGCCGATTCTGGAAAACCTCGGCCTGCGCGTGCTGGGCGAGTTCCCGTACCGTCTGCGTCACACCAATGGCCGCGAGTTCTGGATCCACGACTTCGCGTTCACCGCGGCTGAAGGTCTGGAGCTGGATATCCAGCAACTCAACGACACTCTGCAGGACGCATTCGTCCACATCGTGCGTGGCGATGCCGAGAACGATGCGTTCAACCGTCTGGTGCTGACCGCCGGTCTGCCATGGCGCGACGTCGCGCTGCTGCGTGCCTACGCCCGTTACCTGAAGCAGATTCGTCTGGGCTTCGACCTGGGTTACATCGCCAGCACCCTGAACAACCACACCGACATCGCTCGCGAGCTGACCCGGTTGTTCAAGACCCGTTTCTACCTGGCGCGCAAGCTGGGCAGCGATGATCTGGAAGACAAGCAACAGCGTCTGGAACAAGCGATTCTGACCGCACTGGACGACGTTCAGGTGCTCAACGAAGACCGCATCCTGCGTCGCTACCTGGACCTGATCAAAGCCACCCTGCGCACCAACTTCTATCAGACTGATGCCAACGGCCAGAACAAGTCGTACTTCAGCTTCAAGTTCAACCCGCACGCGATTCCAGAGCTGCCGAAGCCGGTACCGAAGTTCGAAATCTTCGTTTACTCGCCACGCGTCGAAGGCGTGCACTTGCGCTTCGGTAACGTTGCCCGTGGTGGTCTGCGCTGGTCCGACCGTGAAGAAGACTTCCGTACCGAAGTCCTCGGCCTGGTGAAAGCCCAGCAAGTGAAGAACTCGGTCATCGTGCCGGTGGGTGCGAAGGGCGGCTTCCTGCCGCGTCGTCTGCCACTGGGCGGCAGCCGTGACGAGATCGCGGCCGAGGGCATCGCCTGCTACCGCATCTTCATCTCCGGTCTGCTGGACATCACCGACAACCTGAAAGACGGCGCGCTGGTGCCGCCGGCCAACGTCGTGCGTCATGACGACGATGACCCGTACCTCGTTGTGGCCGCGGACAAGGGCACTGCAACCTTCTCCGACATCGCCAACGGCATCGCCATCGACTACGGATTCTGGCTGGGTGACGCGTTCGCCTCCGGTGGTTCCGCCGGTTACGACCACAAGAAAATGGGCATCACCGCCAAGGGCGCGTGGGTTGGCGTACAGCGCCACTTCCGCGAGCGCGGCATCAATGTTCAGGAAGACAGCATCACTGTGGTCGGCGTCGGTGACATGGCCGGTGACGTGTTCGGTAACGGCCTGTTGATGTCGGACAAGCTGCAACTGGTGGCCGCGTTCAACCACATGCACATCTTCATCGATCCGAACCCGAACCCGGCGACCAGCTTCGTCGAGCGTCAGCGCATGTTCGACCTGCCGCGTTCGGCCTGGACCGACTACGACACCAGCATCATGTCTGAAGGCGGCGGCATCTTCTCGCGCAGCGCGAAGAGCATCGCCATCTCGCCGCAGATGAAAGAACGCTTCGACATCAAGGCCGACAAGCTGACCCCGACCGAACTGCTGAACGCCTTGCTCAAGGCGCCGGTGGATCTGCTGTGGAACGGCGGTATCGGTACTTACGTCAAGGCCAGCACCGAAAGCCATGCCGACGTGGGCGACAAGGCCAACGATGCACTGCGCGTGAACGGCAACGAGCTGCGCTGCAAAGTGGTGGGCGAGGGCGGTAACCTCGGCATGACCCAACTGGGTCGTGTGGAATTCGGTCTCAATGGCGGCGGTTCCAACACCGACTTCATCGACAACGCCGGTGGTGTGGACTGCTCCGACCACGAAGTGAACATCAAGATCCTGCTGAACGAAGTGGTTCAGGCCGGCGACATGACCGACAAGCAACGCAACCAGTTGCTGGCGAGCATGACCGACGAAGTCGGTGGTCTGGTGCTGGGCAACAACTACAAGCAGACCCAGGCTCTGTCCCTGGCGGCGCGTCGTGCCTACGAGCGCATTGCCGAGTACAAGCGTCTGATGAGCGATCTGGAAGGCCGTGGCAAGCTGGACCGTGCCATCGAGTTCCTGCCAACCGAAGAGCAGATCAACGAGCGCGTTGCGGCAGGCCATGGCCTGACCCGTCCCGAGCTGTCGGTGCTGATCTCGTACAGCAAGATCGACCTCAAGGAACAGCTGCTGAACTCGCTGGTGCCGGACGACGACTACCTGACCCGCGACATGGAAACGGCGTTCCCGCCGACCCTGGTCAGCAAGTTCTCCGAAGCCATGCGCCGTCACCGTCTGAAGCGCGAGATCGTCAGCACCCAGATTGCCAACGATCTGGTCAACCACATGGGCATCACCTTCGTTCAGCGACTCAAAGAGTCGACCGGCATGAGCCCGGCGAACGTGGCGGGCGCTTACGTGATCGTGCGTGACATCTTCCACCTCCCGCACTGGTTCCGTCAGATCGAAGCGCTGGACTACCAAGTAAGCGCTGACGTGCAACTGGAGCTGATGGACGAGCTGATGCGTCTGGGCCGTCGCGCTACGCGCTGGTTCCTGCGTGCCCGTCGCAACGAGCAGAACGCTGCCCGTGACGTGGCGCACTTCGGTCCGCACCTGAAGGAGCTGGGTCTGAAGCTCGACGAACTGCTGAGCGGCGAAATCCGCGAAAACTGGCAGGCGCGTTATCAGGCTTACGTCGCGGCCGGTGTTCCGGAGTTGCTGGCGCGTATGGTGGCGGGTACCTCGCACCTGTACACCCTGCTGCCGATCATCGAAGCCTCCGACGTGACCGGGCAGAACCCTGCCGAAGTGGCCAAGGCCTACTTCGCCGTGGGCAGTGCGCTGGACATCACCTGGTACCTGCAACAGATCAGCGCGCTGCCGGTTGAAAACAACTGGCAGGCCCTGGCCCGTGAAGCGTTCCGTGACGACGTGGACTGGCAGCAACGTGCGATCACCATCTCCGTCCTGCAACAGGGCGACGGCACGCTGGACGTGGAAGCACGTCTGGCGCTGTGGATGGAACAGCACGAAGGCATGATCGAGCGCTGGCGCGCCATGCTGGTGGAAATCCGTGCTGCGAGCGGCACCGACTACGCCATGTACGCCGTTGCCAACCGCGAACTGCTCGACCTGGCGTTGAGTGGGCAAGCGGTAGTGCCTGCAGCTGCTGTGAATGCCGAGCTTGAGCTGGCCTGAGTAGTGGTTGAATGAGAAAGCCCCGGTGTCGTGAGATGCCGGGGCTTTTTTATGTCTGTGGGTTTTGTGGTGTTTGTTACGGCCCTTTCGCGAGCAAGCCCGCTCCCACAGGGGGAATGCATTTCAAATGTGGGAGCGAGCTTGCTCGCGAAGAGGCCGTTTGTGTCAATACAACTTATGTGCTTGTTTACTATCGAGCATCGACACTTTATCTGTCGGTCTGGTCAATAAATTACTGAGCGACTGGTCAAACTTCTGCAAAGCTCTAACTTGTACATCTTCCTGTTGATTGATATCGGCCACGATCTCTTCCGAACGTTTGAAGTCCGCCCACACCGGCGTCAACTCTTTCGCCTCGGAACCTTTCGCCGTACCGATGTAGTTCAATTTCGCATCATAAAAATCCGCACTCACATCAGCTTTGATGTCGGAACTGCGCGAAGTGATCAACTGGCTGTGGGTATCGACGATCGCCACCACATCGGGGTTGGCCGCACGCAGGCTTTGCATGTCCGGGTACACCGTCACCGCGCCGAACTGCCGTTGCAGCGAAGCCTTGACCCAGTCCACCGCCATGTCGGGTTTTGAGGTGGCGACGTAGGCGTCGTGGATCGGCTGCACCAGCAGGCTCTGGCCGAAACCGGTGCCGGCGTTGGCCTGGTAGTTACGCAGGTATTCGCGGTTGGTCTGGGTGCTTGGGCTGTAGACCACGCCCAACGACACGCCGGGACCACTTTTTACCTGAGCGGCGCTGCTGCGCCCGACCGGTTGGGTGAACAGGGAATCGAGGGACGAGACCGCTTGTGGCGCGGTGGGTACTGAACAGGCGGACAAGGCCAAAACCGATATCGCCAAGGTGCTGGCAAACGCAAGTTTCATGGTGAGTCTCCCGTGAAGCAACTTCAGTCGGAAAGTCGTTGTTGTCGAGGCTGTTTGTGATGGGCGCACGACAGTTAACTCAGACTAAACCCGCCAACCTGTAAATAACCTGACAATTTCCCCGCTAATGATCGTGCGATAGTTTTATTTGCTTTAAGTCGAATCGGTTAATTGCCTGGGGAAATAAAAAGGCGCGAAACGATGTTTTGCGCCTTTTTATTTATGGCTGTGCAAACAACCATCAGTTTTTCAAGGGGATCAGCACTTGCTCGTCCGGGGCCAATACCATGAACACCAGCAACTTCGCCGGTTTGGTCTGGCTGGCGTTTTTCGACACCAGATGTTCGGAGCCGGCCGGTTCGTACCAGAATTGGCCCTTCTTGTAGGTGATCGCCTGTTCACCCTTGACCTGGGAAATCACTTCGCCCTCGAGCACGTAGGCCATGGCGGTGCCGTCGTGTTTGTGGGCGATGGACGATTGGCCAGGCTGGTAATCGACTTCGATCATCATGGCTTTCTTGCCGGGGGCGTTTTTCAGCATCTGGTCTTGCAGCACCGTGACTTTCTCGGACGGATCGTGGGCCAGCGCAGCGGCAGACAGGGACAGGGCGAGAGCGGCGGTGAAGAGGTGCAGGGCTTTCATGGCGGATCACCTGTGGGAGGAGGGGGTGGTGATCACAGTAGTCTGCGGGGCGGGGTATTCAAACGGCCAATATTCGGGAAGATCGGGTGACCAATCAGCAGTGCGGCGGTGCGGCGGAATACGCCTTCGCGAGCAAGCCCGCTCCCACAGTTGATCGCATTCCAATGTGGGAGCGGGCTTGCTCGCGAAGGGGGCAGATCAGACGATCGGGAAACTGTTGAAATCCACACTATTGGCCAACCGGCTATCGATCAGATCGATAAACCCCTGTGCCTCAGGCCGGTTGAAGTGCGCCTGCATCGCCGCTTCCGACTGCCAGCGCGCACTCACCGTCCAGCGGTGGCTGTCCTCGGGGCAGCGGTCGACCATGTAGGCGTCGCAGCCCGGTGTCTGGCGCAGGGTGTCGACGATCTTCTGCAGCTGCCGGCCGAGCTCTTCCGAACGGCCGGCGGCGGCGCGCACCTGGACGGTGTTGATCACTTCGTTGGACATTGCTCACACTCCTGAATCAGGCCGGACGAATCCTGCTCATTGAGGGATAACGCCCATGCAGAATAGGCCTGCACCTGCTGATCACCAATAACCAATCGGCGGTTAATCGCCCAGACCAATCATTCACGCCACTTGTTGCAGAATGTCGCGCAGGCGATCCAGAGCAGTGTCGATGTCGAGGGTTTCAATCGCACCGAAGCCGAAGTACAGGCCGCTCTTCACCGGTTGCTGGTAATGGAATCCGTCGATGGAATACAGCCCGACTTCGACTTTTTTCGCCAGTTCGATCACCAGCGGTAGGTCGATCGGCACCTTGCACAGCACCGCCATGTGGAACCCGGCACTGGGCGGTATTGCCTCCAGCCACGGCGCCAGATCCGTGGCCATGCGCGCCAGAATCCGCTCGCGGCGCTGGGCGTAAATCGCGTGGCAACGGCGAATATGTTTGAGCAGGCAACCTTCAGCGATGAACTTGGCCAGCGCCCATTGCGGCAGGGTCGAGGCGTGCAGGTCGGTCAGCTGTTTGGCGCGGATCACCGCTTCGAGGATCGCCGGCGGCAGGATCGCGTAGCCCAGGCGCAGCTCCGGCAGCAGGGTCTTGGAGAAGGTGCCGACGTAGGCCACGATGCCGCGCTGATCAAGGCTGAACAGAGAGTCCGTCGGCCGCCCTTCGTAGCGGAACTCGCTGTCATAGTCGTCCTCGATGATGATCGCGCCCAGCTCATGCGCACGGGCCAGCAAGGCCTCGCGGCGCGCCTGGCTCATCGGCATGCCCAGCGGAAACTGGTGCGACGGGGTGACGTAAATCAGCCGCGTACCCTCGGGAATCTGTTCGACCACAATGCCTTCGGCATCCACCGGGATTCCGACCACTTCGGCACCGTGGGTGCCGAACAGCAGGCGCGCCGGGGGATACCCCGGATCTTCCATCGCCACCAGGCTGCCGGGGCTGATCAGGACGCGGGTGATCAGGTCCAGCGCCTGTTGCGCGCCGTTGCACACCACGATGTCCTCGTCCTGACAGTTGATCCCGCGCGAGAACGCGATGTGCCGGGCAATCGCATTGCGCAGCGCCGGCAGACCCTCGGGTACGCTGTAGAAGCCTTTGGACCCGGCCATCTGGCGCATCGCGTGCGACACGCAGCGGCGCCAGTCGTCATGCGGGAACTGGCCCTTGCTGGTGGCGCCGCCGATGAAGTCATAGCGCAACGAACCTTCCAGCGACGGGTGGCGCAAAAACACCGGCAGATTGCGCCAGCGCTCGATCACCTCGGCGCTGGCCAGTTCGGTGTGGCTTTGCTTGCGCTGAATCTGCGCCGGGCGGGCGTTGACGTAGGTGCCTTTGCCGATCACCCCGGTGAGGAAATTTTCGTAAGTCAGCTGCGCGTAGGTGTCGGAAATGGTCTTGCGCGAGATCCCCAGTTGCTCGGCCAGCAGACGGCTGGGCGGCAACTGCGTGCCGGCAGCCAGACGCCCGGACTCGATGGCGCCGCGCAGCTGGTTGTACAGCTGGCCGGCGAGGTCCTTGCGGCCATTGATCACGACGTGAAGTTCCATACCGACGCGGCTCCGGGGGGCGATTGGGGTGTCGGCCAGATTAACTCTGTTGCGTGATTGGCAGTAGTTGCGCAGCACAAAAACCCGAAATTGGTCACCGTCCTCCTTGTGGGAGCGGGCTTGCTCGCGAATGCGGTGTGTCAGTCGATACTTTAGTGCCTGAAACGACGCCTTCGCGAGCAAGCCCGCTCCCACAGGGTCTATGTGTGTGCATTGGGCAGTGGTGTAGCGATATTCCGTGGAATTGGGGCTGTAACGCCAGCGCATCAGCGCTTACCGTGAACTCATCATTCCGCTTCCCGAGACCTGCCATGTCCCCGCGTCTGGACTACTACAACGCATCGCCCAAGGCGATGAAAGCGATGATCGCCATGGAGGCGCTGACCAGCGACCTGAGCATCGAGGCGCCGCTGTTGCAACTGATCAGGATCCGCGCCTCGCAGCTCAACGGCTGCGCGTTCTGCACCGACATGCACTCGGTGGACGCGCGGCGGGCCGGGGAGAGTGATCGGCGTTTGTATGCGATTGCGGTGTGGCGCGACAGCGGCTTTTTCAATCCCCGTGAACGCGCCGCCCTGGGCTGGGCTGAGGCCGTGACGCTGTTGGCGGAAAGTCATGTGCCGGACGAGGTTTACCAGCAGGCCAAAGCGCAATTCAGTGAGGCGGAACTGGTGGATCTGACCATGGCCGTCACCACCATCAACAGCTGGAATCGTCTGGCCGTTAGCTTTCGCCAAACCCCAAGCGACTGACGTGCACAAAACCCTGTGGCGAGGGAGCTTGCTCCCGCTCGGCTGCGCAGCAGTCGCAAAACCTTTGCATGCGGTCTGTCAGTTAAAACCGGTTCGGCAGATTTGGGGGCGCTGCGCACCCCAGCGGGAGCAAGCTCCCTCGCCACAAAGTTTGGTCTTCAGTTCGGTGGGCGCTGTGGTTTGACTGACGTGCCAAACGTATTCCCCATCCGCGTACTGGTCGCCGCCGGCGTCGCCAGCCCGACCTGATTCGGTGGCCGCTTGTTCACCGGCACATTCAGTGCTTCCTGATTCTTCTGCGCGGCGGCAGCGCCCTCGGGATTGTTGCCCATCTGCTGACTCAGGCAATCGTAATTCGGCGCCTTGTAGCCGCCCACCGTCACCTCCACACAGCCCAGCGGCTGCTCGGCGTGGGCACTGGCGAAGGCGCTCAGCAGCAGCCCGCCGAGGGCGAATTTCCACAGTGATTTCATGCAAGCCTCCTGGCCGGCCCGAAGCGGCCGTTCTCTGATTGCAGTCTAGTGCAAGCCTTGCGCGAATCCCGTGATGGTTTTTTTGCACCGCCCGTCACACCAGATTCATAAACAGCCATCAGGATGACGGTTTTCAGGGGTACGTCAGCCGTGCAGCGAGGCAGTTCCAGGGACGGTCTTCAGCGTTCAGCGACTCTTGTGCACCGGGTGAGTCTGGGGCTGCTGCTTGGCTGGTTGAGCAGTGCTGCGACAGCCGAACCCGCGCCCGCCGACTTGCGCATGACGCTGCACATTCCGGCGCAGGACCTGGCCCGGGCGCTGGATCAGTACAGCCATGCCACCGGGGTGGCGGTGCTGGTCGACAGTCAGTTGAGTCGTGGCCGGCGCTCATTGGCGGTCGATGGCGAATACACCGCTGCCGACGCCTTGCGCCGTTTGCTCGGCGGCAGCGGCCTGATGGCGCGTTATGCCCGCGACGATGCGTTCACCTTGCAAGTGGCGCAGGTCGAGGACGTGCCGTCGGCCCTGGACAAAACCACGCCGGCCAGCGCCGCTGTGAGTCGCAGCTACGCCACCGCGGTGCAAGCGGCGATCGAGCGCAACCTGTGCCGTTCGCCACTGACTCGCCCAGGCAGTTATCGCGCGGTGTTGCAGGTCTGGGTCGGGCGTGACGGCGTGGTGCAGCACAACCGGTTGGTCACCACCACCGGCGATGTACGGCGCGATACCGCGCTGGTGGAGAGCTTTCGCAATCTCAGGATCGACCGGCCGACGCCCAGCGCGTTGCGTCAGCCGGTCACGTTGCTGTTGTTACCGGAGTCGTCAGGGAAACGCATGGAATGCACCAAATGGGAAGGAGTTTCCGGGGGATGAAAGACACCGGACAAGGTTCGATGGTCCAGCTGTTCCTGACGTCCTACGAGGACTTTCGGGTGCGCTTGCGCCGCCGTCTCGGCTCGGAAGACCTGGCCAACGACGTGCTGCACGAAACCTACCTGCGGGTCGACCGCATGGAAACGCCGCCGAACCTGCTGCGGCCCAATGCCTACCTCTATCGCATGGCCCTGAACATCGCCGCCGACCGCCGTCAGGCCGATGCGCGCGTGCTCACCGGCGAGGAAGTCGAAGAGCTGCTGCAAATCGGCGACGAGGCGCTGGATCCGGCGCGAGTGGTCGGTGGACAAAAGGAAATCCAGTCGCTGCTCAGCGCCCTCTACGAACTGCCAGCGCGGCGTCGCAGAATCTTCATCGCGGCGCGTCTGGAAGAGGCGCCGCACCTGGAAATCTCGCAGCGCTTCGGCATTTCCACGCGCATGGTCGAGAAGGAAATCAAAGCCGCGTTGGGGCACTGCGCAGCGAAACTGGAAAGAAAAGTGTTTCAGCGGTTCGGTCGCGGGGCCGGAAAACCGTCTTCTGAATAGTGCCCGATCAATTCGTTGAGAACCTGCGCGTTTGAACATCTTTCGACTGACACCTGCCAAGCCATCGGCGGCCGACAATCTGCACAACGAAGCCCACGACTGGTTGATCTTGCTGACCTCGGGCCGCGCCACCGTGGCCGACGCCCGGGCGTTGCGTGACTGGTGCGCACAAAGCGCCGAACATGCCCGCGCTTTCGAAGAGGCCAAGGTGTTGTGGCACAACCTGCAGCCTGCCGCTGAAATGCTGCAATCGCCTCGGCGGTTTGGCCGGCGCGCGTTTCTCGGTGGCGCCATCGCAGCATCGGCGGCGTTTTTGCTGGTGCGCGGAACGATTCCGGGAGGCTTTGGTGGCCTCGGCGCCGATTACATCACTGAAGTCGGCGAGCAGCGCCGGGTCGAACCGGCCGATGGCGTGAGCCTGGAACTGAATACACAAACCCGCATCAACCAGCGCTCCGGCGATGACGGCGTGCAGGGTTTCGAACTGGTCAGCGGCGAAGTCGAAGTACAGACCGCGCGGTTGCCACTAGCGATGCAGGCCGGGGGCGGGTGGTTGCGGGCGAGTCAGGCGCGGTTCAACCTGCGTAATACCGATCAGCAAGTCTGCGTGACCTGCCTGGATGGTTCGGTGGACGTCAATGTCGATGGTCGCAGCCTGCGCCTGCAGCCCGGTGAACAACTGACCTACGACGGGCAACAGGTGGGCGCGGTGCAAAGCGTCGACACCGCAGCGGTGATGAACTGGCGCCAACAGGTACTGGTATTCAACGGCGCAACCCTCAGCCAGATGATCGACGAGATCAACCGCTACCGCCCCGGCATGTTGCTGCTGCTCAACCGCGACCTCGGCCAACGCCGCGTCCAGGCCCGCTTCAGCCTCGACCAACTCGCCGGCGTCGCCCTGCTGATCCGCGACGCCTACGGCGTCAAATGCACCGAACTACCCGGCGGCGTAGTCGTCCTCAGCTAACCCAACCCCACCAATCCCTGTGGGAGCTGGCTTGCCAGCGATGACGCCCTGCCAGCCAACCAATCTCTCCCAGACCGCATACGATCCAATTGTAGGAGTGAGCCCGCTCGCGATGACGGCCCGACAGCCGACCAATATCTACCGGCTTGTGGGTGCTGGCCTCTACCAGCGATGACAGCTCACAAACCAACCATTCCCCAACTGACCAAACCCAATCCAATTGTGGGAGCGGGCTTGCTCGCGAAGGCGCCCGTTCAACCACATCATCATCAACTGACCCACCGCCTTCGCGAGCAAGCCCGCTCCCACAGAATTTTGCAGTGATGCTGACTACTCCAGCGGCCCCATCACCTGCCGATACCGCTCCACCCCCTGCGCCGTCTCCCGCGTCAACCGCACCTCCAACCCCAACGGATCCTCCCGCCGATTCCCACTCAACTGCCGCCACCCCTTATCCACCTCCCAAACCCGCACCTGCACATCACTCACACCCTGCAACACCGCCACCCCAACCCCCGGCGCCGGCAACGGATACCGACTGCGCGCCTCAGCCACCGCCCGATATAACGTATCCCCCTTGACCCACCAACGCACCCGTTGCAAAGCCCCAGGCTGATCCGCCGCACTGCGAATGATATCCAGCCGAAACCCCTTGCTGTCACTGCTCCGCACCGTCACCGCAGGCGGCGCGCTCGGCGGCTCATCATCCACGCCAACCTTCTTCGGCTCAGTCAACTCCACACCTGCGCGCATCTCCACATCACGCTGCAACTGATTCAACGCCCGCAACAAACTGTCGCTCTGCTCACTGCTCGCCTGCAAATGACTGTCCGCCCGCGTCACACTGTCCAGCCCGCGCCAGGCAATCAAACTGACCACCGCCATCAGCAAAATAGCGACCATCACCTCGATCAGGGTAAAGCCCCGTTGATCGCTCATTGCACACTGATCCTTCCACTGGCATCACGCAGCACACTCAGCCGATTGAGCCCATCAGACAGGGTCAATTGCAGCGGCGGATTAATCCACTCGGCGTTAAGCACCACCTTCTGCTTCGGCTCCACCCGCACCTCCAGCTTCGGACTCTGCCAAGTGCGCGGCCGCAACTGCGGATCATCCTTGAAATGCTCAAAACCCCGACCACTGTCACTGCGCCGACTGAAGCGAAACCCCTTGCCATCACTCACCCACACAATCGGCCGACCATCCGCCCGCGCCTCCGCCTGCGCCACCTGCAGCAACTGCGCCACCCGCTCAGCGTCCTTGCGCAGCAACTGCAGCGGATCCGGCTTGATACTCAGACTGATCGCCGCACTGGCAATCCCGATGATCACCAGCACCACCATCAACTCGATCAGCGTAAAGCCCTGTTGCCTACCCACATTCATCGGTTGCGCGCTCCGTTGCGTCCTGCCCCGTCCCAAAAAAACATCCTGCACGGCCAACATGTAAGACGTGTGAAATAAAACCGTGAGAATTGCCGCGTAGCCTGTCAGCAGGGACTAAAAGGAGATTCAGCCCATGATGCTCACCACCCGCATATCCCCCCCGCAAACCGTCCAGGCCCTCGCACTGCTCGCCGCCCTGGTCGGCGTCGCGACCTGGTCGTCGCTGCTCCTGACCTCCGCCGAATCCCACACCCCACCAGCGCCCCCGCAAATGCTCGCGGCACGCAGTGACAGCCCGGCGTTGCAGTGGTTTTCCAACCAGACGGCGCCGGTGGACATCAAGGTGAGCGGGGTGATGGCAGGGAGTCGCGGGGCGGTGGCGATTTTGAGTTTGAACGATGGACCGCCGAGGAGTTTTTTGCAGGGGGAGCGGGTGGGGCCTGGGGTGAAGTTGGTGGCGGTGGAGGGGGATGGGGTGGTGATTGAGCAGGGGGGGGAGAGGGTGAGGTTGGGGGTGGAGAGGTTGGGGGAGGGGGTGGTTTTGCCGAGTCTTAAGAGGCCCTGATTTGTAGGATCGGAGTTGTTATTTTTGCCGTTTAGTTGAATGCCAGTTTAAGCGCTCTGTAAAGTGAGCCGACAGACTAGGGAATGCTTGTGATCGCTTTTGGCCGATAGCTGGCAGTCGCGATCGGAAGCTCCCGACCTGCGGCGGTCGCTCGGATATTTAAGCTAGCCAAGCATTCATAATGTCACTAGCGGTATTCGCAATCTCCTTGAAAATGCTCAGGGAGCGTGTCAGGACGATTGATCCATATCTCATGATGGCCATTTTTTTCCACAGTTGTGGCTAGGCAGCGTCGGCTGAATGAGCCAAGCTGAAGCGACCATCCAGCACAGGGATATGCGGAAATGCGCGTTATCAATCTGAAGATTGAGAATTTTCGTGGTGTGAAGTCGGCTGACCTCACGTTTGACGGGCACACCCTGTTGGTAGGGGGCAACAACGTCGGGAAGAGTACGATTTGCGAGGCCTTGGATTTGGTTCTAAGCCCCGACAGGCTTCCCGCTTTCCCCCGGTTCAAGAATTCGACTTTTACAACGCCTCGTACCTGGATGCTGACGGGGCCAACCCTGTAAAGATCAAGATCGAAGTGATGCTAGTAGACCTCAGTGGCGAGGTTGAGCGTACCTGCGCCGCTCATACGGAGCTATGGCATGTCAAAGAGCAACGCCTGCTGGAGGCTGGCGAGGTAGATGCCGCCGCTCCTCCGGAAGTGATTCGATGCCTGCGCATTGAAACCCAAGCCTTCTACAACCCGGAGGAGGATGAGTTCGAGGCGGACACGTTCTTCTCATATAGCCCCAGCCTCGATGATGGCGAACTTCAGCGTGTAAAGAGAACAGTGAAGCGGTTGTTCGGTTTTCTCTATCTCCGGACCTTACGCACAGGATCACGCGCGCTCAGTCTTGAACGTGGTTCTTTGCTTGACCTGATCCTCCGGTTGCAAGGCGTGCGCACGGGCCTATGGGAAAAGTCCATCAAGCGGCTTCGAGAGCTGGATCCTCCGATTGATTCGGATGCCGCTGACCTTAGACCAGTGCTGGACTCGATTGAAGAGAGGCTTGCCCAGTACATTTCTGTGGGTGGAGCTGGTAAAACAACTCAGCTATTCGTTTCGCAACTGACGAGAGAACACCTACGCAAGACGATGTCGTTTTTTATTTCCATCACAGCGGATCAAAAGCCAGTCCCATTCCAGCATGTTGGGACTGGTACACTGAACACGCTCGTGCTGGCCCTGTTGTCTTTCATCGCTGAGGTAAAGAAGGACAACGTGATTTTTGCAATGGAAGAGCCTGAAATAGCTCTGCCGCCGCATACGCAGCGCAGAATTGCGAAGTACCTCTTGGAAGAGACGACTCAGTGTTTTGTTACCTCGCACTCACCATATGTGATTGAACGATTCGACCCCTCACAGATCATCATCCTGCGGCGCAATGGCGAGGCGACAGTTGAGTCGACAACCGTAGCATCTGGCACGACTTTGAAGGGCAAGATGTACAAACGCCATGCACGCCGTGGATTGGCGGAAGCGATGCTGGGGCCTGGGGTAATTGTTGCGGAGGGGATCACTGAGCACAGTGCATTGACAGCAGTCGCTGAGAAGATGGAGCAGGCCAACCCGGATCTGTTCGCCTTGGATCTGGCAGGCATCACAATTTTCCCGGTCGAGGGCGACGGTTCGTTGCCTAATTTCGGAGCTTTCTTCAAAGCACTTGGACTACGTACGTACGCGTTCTATGACTACAAGCCACGCAAGGCAGAGGAAAATCAGAAGTTTGCTGAGGCCTTCGACTTTCCTAACGAGATTCCGTACCCAAACATCGAGCAGCTCTTGGTAACTCAGACACCGGTTGACCACCAATGGACATTCTTGTCCACGCTCCGTGATTCTGGTGATCAAGGGAATATTGGCATTCCTGCCGAGCGCCCTGACGACAAGGGAGTTAAGGACAACATGCTCAAGGCGCTCAAAAGCAATAAGGGAAACGGATATGCAGCCCGGTTGCTGGACCTTTGTGCGCTGCATGAACTACCTCCGGGCATCACAGACTTCTTGACGCGTGTTTATAACGATTTTCCAAAACCTGCTCCTGCCGCTCGGCCTGGTGATGGACCTGCTGAGGAAGAGGATGATCCGGTAGGTGCAGTATGATCATCTGCGAGCGGCGTCAGACGATTCTGGACGAAGATCGCCACCTCCTGATCGTCGGAGGGCCTGGCAGCGGGAAAACCACCATCGCCCTCCAAAAAGCCACGAAGATTATTGCTGCTGGGTTGCAGCCGGGGCAATCAATACTCTTCCTCAGTTTCTCTCGCGCAGCCGTTGCCCGGGTTGCAGAGGCCTCGAATCTACTGGTCGATAAGACGGTACGTTCGCAGCTCAGTCTCCAGACCTTTCACTCCTTTTGCTGGTCATTGCTCAAAAGCCATGGCTACCTGCTTGGCTCACCGAAGGGCAAGCTCAAGATACTACTTCCTCAAGATGAAAAGGCCTTATCTGGTGGTGTGAAGGCACCGAAGAAAGGAGAGCAGGGGACGGCGGATTGGCTCGCGTGGCAATCCGAGCGGGAGCGGCTGTTCGCGGAAGACGGGCGAATCTGTTTTGACTGGTTTGCCCCGAAAGCAAGTGAACTGCTCGAAAGATGTCAGTTGCTACGTGTGCTGGTTGCAGATACTCACCCTGTAATCATTGTTGATGAAGCTCAAGATACTGGGAATGAGGCTTGGGGCTGCATTCAGAAACTAGCTGACCTCTGCCAAATTATTTGCCTGGCTGATCTTGACCAGCAAATTTTTGACCACTTGGAAGGTGTAGGTCCGGAGCGAATTGAGAATATCAAAGAGGCTTTAGCTCCCGTTTTTGTAGATCTTGGTTCCGAAAACAACCGTAGTCCTGGCACCGACATAGCTGCGTTCGGCAATGACATCTTGGCGAAAACGCCGAGAAAAGTCCCTTACGCTGGTGTTGGTCGCATGCTGTACGAC
Organism: Pseudomonas sp. MWU12-2020; assembly: GCF_023100605.1. Classification (NCBI taxonomy): domain Bacteria; kingdom Pseudomonadati; phylum Pseudomonadota; class Gammaproteobacteria; order Pseudomonadales; family Pseudomonadaceae; genus Pseudomonas; species Pseudomonas sp. MWU12-2020. The sequence continues at coordinate 265,311 of NZ_JALMEX010000001.1, read as the reverse complement.
CCAAAAAAGGAACCGCTTCAGTGGATACGTGTGGCGCTCGGTCGATTTTTCAATGGAGCTAAAGCTGATGGCCTGAAACTGGAAAACTTGGTCATCCTCGCAACAACCGGCAGTGGCGTCGCCAAAATTTCAGCTGCCTTGAACGGAGGCGCGAAGCCTATTCCCCACAAAGTGTTATTCGACGAAGCCGCAGTTCTGCTTTCGGCCAGATTGGCAGCATTCCTTCTGGAGCCCAAGCTTCCCGAGCGGCGTGCAGCCGATATCGCAACATGCCTAGAGTTGCTTGCCTCAATCAGACGCGCGGATGGAAGTGCAACGGCGCTCAAGCAGGCGGCAACCTACTTAATGTGGAGTGCCAATATTGCTGCAGGTAAGCCCCCAAAGACGAATCTCGCGAGGAGCGCTGAAGCAATCATAAACGGTGCTGCTGACCTTATATTTTCGGGTGACCCTGGCAGGGATTGGATACTGATCAAAACACTGCTCTACCGAACTGGAGTAACTGAATTCACACAGGTCGCAGGAGCCCTTGATTATTTGATCGCTTTCAATCGTGGCAAGCGAATCAGTTCGAACCTGTCTGAGATGTGGATGACGACTGGTGCCTACACCAAAGCTCGTCAGGGGCTGGATAACGCACTGGTGCAAGATCAACTGCTCGCTGACGGAAACGACACCGGAGGCATACATGTCATGACGATCCACAAATCGAAGGGCAAGCAGTTTGATGCGGTGATCTTGGTTCGGGAAAGCATCAGGCAAGGCGCCAAAGAGTTTCGCTCCTCCTTGGTCTGGCGAGGTGATGCTCCACCATACGACCGCAGCAGGAAAATCCTTCGCGTTGGGGTTACCCGTGCACGACGTTACGTTCTGATGCTGGAACCGGCATTTCCAGCATGTCCTATTATGTCCGGCTTCAGACTGTGAAAAGGCATGGTTAGCTTCCAGAACAGCTGGTAGGACGATTCGTCAATTAGCTCAGGTCATACAATATGGAGTGTCACTTCAAGGCGATAGTGCGGCGTTCGTATCTTCACTGAATTCGAAGGTGCCGGTTGGTGGTCTCAGCAATTCGTATTCTTCCATGATTGATTTGATTTCCCTTACTGGATCCGCGATTGGTGACGGCTGAATTTGGTCACGCTCAATGACTTCGGTGAGTAACTGCGTGTGGAAGGTGCATAAGTTAGAGATAGATGTAATTAGGGTCTTTAGACTCCAGCCCACTGAGACTCTCCCGGCTGCGTGGAATCATGAAATCTGCATGCTGGACGCATGCATAGGTGTCCGCCGTTGATCGATGGCTGACGTTCATCGTCAATATTCTTCGCCTGCGGCACTTTGAACCTATTGACCAGAACACCTACCCCTTCGTTGCCCCTAATTGACGCCTACGGCTATGCTCAGTCACTTCTCCGAGTTCTCAATCACTTAGCGTGGTTCATTAGGATGGATTCCTCAAAATCCTTTGGGTAGAGGTATCTCAGGAAATATAAATGAGGATGAAACGCCACAATGGAAGGCACCAAAAAAGATAACCACTATGTACCTCAGTCCTACCTTAGGCATTGGGTGATTGACGGCAAAATCCTAACTTACAGACTCCTAGTGCCACATGAGAAATGCGAATATTGGAAGCCTCATTCCCCCAAAAGCATTGCTAAACATCAGCACCTTTACACCTATTTTTCTGGCTCCAAAGACAGCGATGAGATTGAGCAATGGCTTGATCGTGATTTTGAGCAGCCTGCGTCGGTGGCGATATCAAAGGTAGTGAATGAGACGAAATTGAGCGTTGAGGATTGGAGCAATTTGTTCCGCTTCGCCGTAGCACAATCGATCAGGACGCCTACAGGCATGCAGAGCTTTATGAGGCGGCAGAACGAAACACTTGAGGCTCTTTTGTCTGAGTCAATGGAGGGGTCGCTTGCCAAAGTTGAAGCAGCTTTGGCGTCTGGTATCAAACTTGAGCCCGTGGCAGCTGTAGACCCATTTAGCAAGTTGCCCCTCAAACTCCATCGCGTAAAAAATGAGGATGGCGCAGAAGGTATCGAAGCACTGGTGCTGAACGGGCGGAAGTTTTGGATTTGGCACCTCGAACACATACTCAAAAACACAATCCATCGTATGCCAACTCATCGATGGACCATCCTGCATGCCCCACCTGGAGTCACGTGGCCAACCACTGATAATCCGTTCACAAGATTGGGAGTATCTGCAAGTGGGGGGCTCAGCCTCGAAGGCGGCTGGGGGGTACAAGGAACGAGACTCTTCCTTCCTCTTAGCCCCAAGCATCTACTATTCGCTTGTGTTGGCCAGCGCCCCCCACAACGAGGGACTGTCCTAAGCCTCTACGACGCAGCATTTATTCGGACGACGATCATCAATGGTGCCAGCCGCTACATATTTGCAACGGATACACAAGATATTGTCGAATTCAGGCCGCGCAAAGTCTCCCGTGAGCTATTTGATGCAGAAGCAAAGCTGTGGGCAGATTGGCACGCGATCCAATCAGAAGAGGAGGCTAAGTACCCCAACCTTTGATTACCCCCGAGAGGCAGTTGATCACGGCTGGGGCGCAGTACTGTGGGTAGTCGTGGGTTTGTCCCTAGCCAATTACAGCTTTTGGTAGTGAATTCTTGCCCTCTGTGGAAAGTAGAAACTGGCGGGTGGGACCGTGAAATGAGGACAACGCTCATTGGATCCTTGTCGTGCAATTCGTTGTACAAAAAAAGCATAAGCGGACAGATCTGCTTTATAGGAAGTGATGCAATGAGGTCTCGATAAACACCAACGTTTAAAAATACATCTCCAGACACTCTCTCAGGCTACATATCCTTGCGCCTTTGCCTACAGCTACGCCAGAATCCGCCGGCTTGTGCGCCTTGGGGGCGGGTTCTATTGTGGTTCGGTCGCTGACGAATCAGCGATCGGATTTGACCGTCCGCCCAATATCAAGGCGCGCCAGCGTTCTGCACGTGTTCAGGCATTGTCTGAAATCATGTCGCGGCGGCTGTGCGTGGGACACCTTCGGGTGTGCCGGATTCCTTGATGTCCGGTCGGTCAACCCGCGTACAGCTGCCACCCAGTTTGTTTGACCGCGAACGGTGGCGGCTCCAGTCATCAAGGAGCTTCACCATGATCAAACCAACACCCAACCCGCCCGAAACCGCCTCGGTTTCCCCCTACGAATCCATCGACTCCAAAAAACTCCACGAAGCCGCCGACCGCGCGCTCGACCATTACCTCTGTCCGCCCGGGTCCACGCCGCCCCCACGTAAAACCCGTGGGATGTATGCCGTGACGGCGGACAACAAAACCGAAGAGCTGCTGGTGGATGCCAGTGAAACACTCGCTTCGGCCAAAACCCTCGCGCAGAACATCGCCAGCTTGTTGCCGGTGTCGCAGCGTCACGCGCTGGCGGGGATTGCGCAGTTGATCATGCTTGGGGAGTTGGCGGTGAATCGGGCGTTGGATAATTTGCAGTTGCCGGGTTGATGCGGGTGTCGGGATCACCTGGTGATTGATCGGGTGTTCATTCTGGCGCCTTCGCGAGCAAGCTCGCTCCCACAGGGTTTTATGCTGATTGCAGATGTTGTGTACAACGCTGAAACCTGTGGGAACAGTTGATTATTACCGTGCCGTCTTCGTGTGGTTAATAAAAGTAGAAATGTCGAAGCATATCAATTGGGTAGGCGTGCCCCCAAACAGGTTCGCCGAAAGAAATCGTTACTTGGAGAGTAATTAATGCGTACTTTACGTCTCGCAGCCTACACGCTTTTCGGTTTGGCTTGCTTTTCATCCGCGACGGCGGCTGAGTTTGACTACAAGCGGGTCTACCAGGCAGATGCAGGGAAAGTAGGCAAATATATCGTGAGATATTTGAGGACATTCGATTCTCCGTGCATACGGGTGCAATCGCTCGTGCCAGGGGGTAACGGGAAAATAGTTAAAGAAAAAGAGCTGTGCTCCATTGACGGCAAAAGTTTTCTCGACGGATACACTCAAGTTGAATTGAAAAAGGGAGAGTTTCAAGAAGATAAACTGACTTTCTTGTTTGAGATAATGCCACTTGAGCCGGCCCCCGAGTTTCTAAAAAAATGTACTGTTCCATTTAAGGATGGTGCGCCTCAGGATCTTGTTTGTGAAACGATAACGCCGTGAGTTGGAAGCTCTGTAGGCGAGCAAAACGTGGGTACGGATGAACATGTGTCGAACCTGACAACTCGGTCCGTCCATCTCCAAGGGGGGGCAGGCGTATCGGGACACCATGGTAAGGGAGCATAGGGCCGTATCTATTTAAGGGGGGAGGTGACGCGGTGGGATTTCGATAAACACCACCGTTTAAAAAGACATCTCCAGACACTCTCCCAGGCTACACATCCTTGCGCCATTGCCTACAGCTACGCCAGAATCCGCCGGCTTGTGCGCCTTAGGGGCGGGTTCTATTGTGGTTTGGTCGCTGAATGTTCAGTGACCGGGTTTAGCAGCTCGCCAATTTTCAAGGCACGCAGGTTCCGCCATGACGTTATGGTGGCTTTGCGTGGGGCACTTCGGTGCGCCGGGATCCTTGAGCCTGGTCTGCTAACCCGCGTAAAGCCGCCACCTCTTCGTTTAGCAGCGATGGCTGACGGCTCCATTTCTCAAGGAGCTTCACCATGATCAAACCAACACCCAACCCACCCGAAACCGCCTCGGTTTCCCCCTACGAATCCATCGATTCCAAAAAACTCCACGAAGCCGCCGATCGCGCGCTCGACCATTACCTCTGTCCGCCCGGTTCCACGCCGCCGCCGCGTAAAACCCGTGGGATGTATGCCGTGACGGCGGACAACAAAACCGAAGAGCTGCTGGTGGATGCCAGTGAAACACTCGCTTCGGCCAAAACCCTCGCGCAGAACATCGCCAGCTTGTTGCCGGTGTCGCAGCGGCACGCGCTGGCGGGGATTGCGCAGTTGATCATGTTGGGGGAGTTGGCGGTGAATCGGGCGTTGGATAATTTGCAATTGCCGGGGTGATGCGGGTGTCGGGATCACCTGGTGATTGATCGGGTGTTCATTCTGGCGCCTTCGCGAGCAGGCTCGCTCCCACAGGGATTTATGTTGATTACAGATTTTGTGTAAGTCGCTGAAACCGTTGGGAGCTGGGGACAGAGGTGACGGATTTATTCTCGGAAAATAAATCGCTCCCCTCTGTCACGCAGTTCGCCGATCCGCCACGCACAGCCGCCATAAAACATTGATGATTTGAGCGCGGCGTCTGCAAGTCAGAAAACCGGATTTCCCCTACAACGAACAGCGATCCATCCTGCATTCAAAGTTGAGTCTGTTCGCCAAAGTCCCCCGTTTTCAGAACTGGAGACGGACGTGGCCAGACTCATTCCTCAAAGCGAGCTGCATGGTCAGCGAGACCAGATCCTTGATTCCTATCAAGCCATGGAAGAATTCCGACAGGCAATGAATCGCCCGGACGACTTGCCCGGATTCGACGACTTGTTAAAAGCCATGGGCCTGCATCGTTCCAACTACAGGCAAGGCGCGAATAAGCGAAAACTCATCGATGCTGTGCATAACGGTGAGTGGGCAGTAGTGAAACCGCGCAAGGTTGCAGATAGCAGCGGTGCCTCCTGGAGCGCCTTCAACCCCAAACCCGAGCCTCCTCCCGCACAACATCTGGTGGAGGAACACGCCTATACCTTGCCGCAACCCGCCGAATCGGGTTTCCACATCGTTCAGAAACCTATGACGCTCGAAGCGCTTGAACGGGAGTTGTACGAAATAAGGCCTGGCGATTCACTGCTTCGCGAATTCCGCTCACTCAATCGACACCTCGGTGAGCGGGTCAAACCTGGGCAAATGGTCTTGTTCAGTGACTCTCGCAACTATATGTGCCGGCGCGAAGAAGCGCAGATGATGGCCGCTGCGGAGAAGGTGAACGAGGCGTTGAAAGACCTTTCGGATGAAGAAGCTTCGTTCATGGTTGAGCATCATGAGGTCATTGAGCCGTTTCTGGAGGTGTCGGCGGGGTCGCTGGGGATTGCCTCTTATATGATCGGCCAGCATCTGGATGGGTTGAAAAAAGCTTTGCAGGATATGGAGCAACTGCACCAGCAGCATTATCGGCAATACGGGCATCTTCGCTCGCCGGATTTTTTTGCACAGCGCAAACGGATCTTGACGAAGCTTGATGGTGGCCTTGGGGCGCTGGTACGCAAGGGAACCGGAATTGCCGATCACCCCAAGCTTAAAAGAGCATTGGGTTTGTCGACTCGAAGAACCATTCACCGTTGGGATAAAGCGGGAGGTCCCACTCAGTTGCCGGGATATGCGTCCAACATCGTTGGCGTTGCGCGGGCGGCAAAGTTCATGCAGATCGGAGGTTACGTCGGAATAGGTTTAGCAACAGGGGCGGCAACTCTACGAATCAACGAAGTGTGCCGTACCGGTACTGATCAAGAATGCCAGAAGGTTAAATTCATCGAAGGCAGCAAACTGGCAGGTAACGTTGGAACAACTCTCGCGGCAACCACATATACCGCACCGCTCACAATGGAGTATTGCGCAGGTGTTGCACTAAAAACACGAGGCATTGGCGGCGTTATTTGCGTCCTCGTCATCAGCGGCGCGACAGCTTCTGTAGCAGGCAATACAGGATCTAAGATCGGCGATGTCGTCGGTGAAATCGTTTACGAAGCAACCTCAAATGACTGAAATCAAACTTCTGTTCGCCGCCACTGGCATTGCGTTACTGGTGCTGATCATCTCCAACGTTCTGGTGATGATCTATGTCGGGTATTTCAAGCTTTCCGAAATTGAATTGCACCTTGAAAATTGCTTTCTGCTCCACAACTGCCCTCAGAAGGGACGTTCCGGTTTTTGGGCGCGAAGGTACAGGCTCAACCTGATCACTGCTTTGCTTCGTAAACGTCCTTCGCGCCTGTTGCTGGATAATCCGAGCGCGCTCGAAGATGTCCAGAGCCTTCCGCTGAATTTGCGGCGGTGGGTCGAAATTCCATATCGATTGAATGCATTTTCTCTGCTGGGAATTCTGGCTTTGTATGGTTGGGCGGAATATTTAGGACTGTTCGAGTAAGCACCATGAGAAACCTGTCGTCTATCAAGTGCTATCGCGAGCCGTCTGGGTGCCGTGGAGACAGAAAAAGGATGTTTGATGATGGTGAGTTTTCAGGGCAAGAAACTCATGAGTATTCCGAATAATGGAAATCACCGAAATAGTATTTGCCTGGGCATGTGGGGCGCTGATCCTGCTGGGCGTGATCAACTGCGCAATGATTTTCTACGCCGTTTATACAAAACTCGATGCTCTGGAAAAACACTTTGATGAGTGGCTGTACCTATCCATGGACTGTGGTTCATCAGGGGGAAGTTTTTACTCGAGAACTCAGCGGATGACCGCTGTCAGCCAGTTGATTACATCCAAGAGTATCCAACTGCAGGAACCCTTGCTGATCGATGCCGTTCAACGCCTGCCCAGCGGACTCAGGTTCTGGGCGACGAGTCCATTTCATGTCAGCTATGTCGTGTGCGGTGCATCGTGGGTGATTTGGCTTTATGGGAAATACAAAGGTTTTTTGTAGGAGCAGGTGTCTTTGACGGTTCGGCGATTCGTAAGGGCTAGGGACTTTCGGCCCGGCTGAGCAACGTTTCCAGGCGGGTCAGGGGCGGGGCGTCCTGGTTGCGGTTGAAGACCTGGATGCCGACCTTGAGCAGTCGGCCGTTTTCGGCAGCTGCGATTACCTGCTCACACCGCAACAACAACCGTCCCTGATCACAATCAACGGCTTTCACACCGGTCTGCAATCGGCCTTCCAGTTGCAGCTCAGCCATTCGGCTCTGCGCCGCAATCATCGCCACCGAACGATCCCGCAAAATCCCGCTGCTCTGCGTCATCAACCCCGCCACGCGCACGGCCGCCGACATCGCCACAGCAATGATCGCCAGCGCCACCAGCACTTCAATCAGGGTGAATCCGCTTTCTCGGGAGCGCGTAGGCATAAAAGGCCCAAAACCAAAACACAGCCCTCGACCCTAACCCGCGTCCTTGACGGCTTGACGACGAAAACTCCCGAGGATTTTCAACATCCCTGACATATCTTCTTGCAACACTGCGCGTCGAATCGAATCAAGCCAAAGGAATGTCGAGATGGATATCGCGCAGTTCAAACAGCCCAGACGACCGAGCCGGATGCCCCGTGGGCAGCAGGGTTTTACCCTGATCGAGATCATGGTGGTGGTGGTGATTCTCGGGATTCTGGCGGCGATGGTGGTGCCCAAGGTGCTGGATCGGCCGGATCAGGCGCGGGCCACGGCGGCCAAGCAGGATATTGGCGGTTTGATGCAGGCGCTGAAGTTGTATCGCCTCGATCACGGTACTTATCCGAGCCAGAGTCAGGGTTTGAAAGTGCTGGTGGAGCGTCCGGCGGATGCGAAGAACAGCAACTGGCGTTCGTACCTGGAGCGTTTGCCGAATGACCCGTGGGGTCGTCCTTATCAGTACCTCAATCCCGGCGCGAATGGCGAGATCGATATCTTTTCCCTCGGTGCCGACGGTCAGCCTGACGGCGACGGCGTGAATGCCGATATCGGTTCCTGGCAGCTGTAAGGCCGGTGATGAATAGCCAATCGAACCAGCAGGGGATGGCGATCATCAGTGCGCTGTTGATTGCGGCGGTGGTCGCGGTGATTGCGGCGGGGATGTTGACCCGGCAGAGCGTTTCGACCCGCGCGCTGGAGGCGGATCAGCAGCGGGTGCAGGGGCGCTGGTTGTTGCACGGTGGGCTGGAGATCAGCCGGCAATTGCTCTGGGATGCGCGGCAGCGTGATCCGCTGACCCGGCTCGATCAGCCGTGGGCGCAGCGCTTGAAGGCGCAAGGTTTCGAGGGGCGGCTGGAGGATGAGCAGGGCAAGTTCAACCTGCGCAATCTGGTGGCTAACGAGCGTGTCGATGAGGCGCAGGTGCAGGCGTTTCAGCGGTTGTGCGAGTTGATCGGTATCAGCGCCGGGTTGAGTCAGCGCATCAGTCAGCGGGTGATTGGCTCTTATCCGTATCTGTTGAATCCGCAGATTGCCGAAAACACCGCAAGCAAAAACGCCTTTGACAGTGGCCGTGCCACGTCGCCGAATGCTTCGCGTAAACCGCAGAATCCGAAGTTGCCGATGCTGCGCAGTATTGATGACTTGCGCAGCGTCGAGGGCGTGAGTGAGGCGGTCATCGGCAAACTGGCGCCGTATCTCACGGTAATTCCGGCGACTACTTGGCTCAATGGCAATACCGCCACTGCACCGGTGTTGGCCGCGTATGTGCCGGGGTTGTCACTGGAGCGCGCGCAGGCGCTGATCAATGAGCGCGATGCCGGGCGCTGGTTCATCAACCGTGGCGATTTCGTCAACCGCTTGCGCATGCCGAACCTGGAGCTGACCAGCGTCAAGGTCGGTATCACCAGCGACTGGTTTCGTCTGCGTGGCGAGGCGCGGCGGGATCAGCGTCGGGTCAGCCTCGATGCGTTGCTGCATCGCAGCGAGGACCGCTTGCCGCAAGTGATCTGGTCGCGGGTGGGCGTATGAGTCAGTTGCGTGTGAGTTTGCCGCCACTGGCGGGGTTGAGTCTCGACAGTGAAATGGACTGCGCGTGGCTGGACCGTCAGGGGCAGGTCATTCGTGAGCAGCGCCAGACTTTTAGCCAACTGGGGCAGTTAGCGAAACAGCCACCGCTCAGCGTTTTTCTGCACCCGGCGGACAGCCTGCTGGCGAGCATCGACTTGCCACCGCTGCCGGCGAACAAGACCGCAGCGGCGGTGCAATGTGCGGCGCAGGCCTTGATGCTCGGCGACAGCAATGACATGCACATCGCCCACAGTTCGCGGGATGAAGCGGGGCAGGTGCAGATCGCCTGGGCGCCGCGTCAACGCTTGCAGCATCTGGGGCAACTGCTGAAACAGTCCGGTCTGAATCTACGCGGTCTGTACCCGGCGGCGTACAGCTTGCCGGTGCTGCCGGGCACGGTGGCTTGTCGGCAGGACGGCCATTTGTTGCTGCGCGAAAGCGTGCAGGTGGCGCGGGTGCAGCCGTTGTTCGACGAGGAGATTGGCGATTGGCTGCTGACCTGCGGCACGCCGCTGCACTGGATCGGTTCGGCGCCACCGCCGCAAGCGCAATTGCCGATGGCTGAGGCGCAGCGCTGGACCGGACCGTTGCCCGGTTGGGGCCTGCAGGGTGCGGTGCAACAGCAGCGCAGCGAGCATCGAGGTTGGGGCCGGGCGCTGGGACTTTGCGCATTGGCGGTGGCGGTGTGGGTCATCGGCTTGAACCTGTATGCCGCCCGCGAAGCCAGTCAGGGCCAGCAGCTCAAGGCGCAGATGGCGCTGCGGGTGAAGCAGGCCTTTCCCGAGTTGCCGGTGATCCTCAATCCGTTGCAACAGGCGCGTCAGCAATTGGCGGCGCGGCAGAAGGGCGCGGCGGAGGACCCGGCGCAGCCGTTCAATCGGCTGGTGTTGCAGGCCGGCAGTGGCATGCCGTTCATGGCCGGCACGGTCGAGCGCCTGACGTTTGTCGATGGCACGTTGCAGTTGAGTTTGCTGGCCGATGCCCGACGCAGCGCCAATGACAAGGACAAGGATTGGCAAGCCGCATTGGCCCAGGCCGGGATCAGTGCGACGGCTGACGATGAAGGCTGGCTGTTGCGCCCGAGTGACGAAGTCAGCACCCCCGACGAAAGCGCTGACGACAGCGGAGCAGAAGATGAATAAGGCATCGCTGGCGGTTTATCGCGCCCGCTGGCAGGGTTTCAGCGCGCAGCTTCAAGTGCGCTGGCAAGCATTGGCCCTGCGCGAAAAACGCATGGTCGGCGGCATGGCGGTGGTGCTGTTGTCGTTGTTGGCGTGGGTCGCATTGATCCAGCCGCCGCTGAAAAAAATCAGCTATTGGCAAGCCGAAACCCCGAAGTTACGCGCCCAGACCGAAGCCCTCGAAGTGCTGTTGCGCGAGGTCAGCGTGCGTCCGCAGGGGCAAATCATCGAGCAGTCTCTTGAGCAGACCCTGCAGGCCAGCGGTCTGGCCGGGCACTATCAATTACAGGCCGGGGAGGCCGGCGCGTGGCAGTTGACGTTCGACGCGGCGCCGGCCGATGCAGTGCTCGACTGGCTGTTGAGCACCCCGGCACAACTTTCTCTGCAAGTGGTCGAGGCCCGTCTGCAACGCGCCGACAACGCTTCGACCGAAGTCACTGCCGGCACATTGTCAGGCACCGTTCGCATGGATCAGGCGCTGGGCGCTAAGGAAGCTTCATGAAGGGGTCAGGATCCAAACCGGCGCGCATGGCGTTGCCGATGCTGCTGATGGCGTTGAGCGCGTGCAGCAACACCACCACGCCGCCGAACCAGCCGCCATTGCTGGTGGACAGCGAACTCGGCCGGCCACTGGCCAACACCCAGCGCAGCGGCGATGCGCTGCTCGATCGTCAACGCGCCCAGGCGCAAGCGGCGCCGCAACCACGGCAGATGCACAACATCACTGAGCGTGCGCGCAGTGGCGCGGCTCCGCGCAGCAACACGCTGGCGAGCAACCCGTTGGGTGATCAGCCGGTGACGTTGAATTTTGTCGATGCCGATATTCAAGCGGTGGTGCGTGCGCTGTCGCGCTCGACCGGTCAGCAGTTTCTGGTCGACCCTCGGGTCAAGGGCAGCCTGACGCTGGTCTCGGAAGGTCAGGTGCCGGCGCGGCAGGCTTACGACATGTTGCTCGCGGCGTTGCGCATGCAGGGCTTCAGCGTGGTCGATGTCGGTGGCGTCGCGCAGGTGGTGCCGGAGGCCGATGCGAAACTGCTCGGCGGCCCGATCTACAGCGCCGACAAACCCGCCGGTAACGGCATGCTCACACGCACCTTTCGCCTGCAATACGAGAACGCGGTGAACCTGATTCCGGTGCTGCGCCCGATCGTATCGCCGAACAATCCGATCAATGCCTACCCGGGCAACAACACCATCGTCGTCACCGATTACGCCGAGAACCTGACCCGCGTCGCCCAGTTGATCCAGACCATCGACAGCCCGAGCGCGATCGACACCGACGTGGTGCAGATCCAGAACGGCATCGCCGCCGACATCGCGCCGATGGTCGCGGATCTGCTCGACGCACCGGGCAACGATCCAACGCAGAAAATCGCGGTGATCGGCGACCCGCGCTCCAACACCATCATCATCCGCGCCGGCAGCCCCGAGCGCACCGAGCTGGCGCGCAATCTGATCTACAAACTCGACAACGCGCAGAGCAATCCGAGCAACCTGCACGTGGTTTATTTGCGTAACGCGCAAGCGGCGAAACTCGCGCAGGCCTTGCGCGGACTGCTCACCGGCGAGAGCGACAGCGGAACCAGTGACAGTGCGCGCTCGGTGCTCAGTGCCATGGGCAGCAACGGCAACAATGGCGGGTCGAGTGCGCAGAGCGGCACGCAAACCAGTGGCAACACCTCGACTACCTCAAGCACTGGCAGTACCGGCGGCAGTTACGCGCAGGGCAGCAGTGCGACCAGTAGCGCCGGCAAACAGGCCAGTGAACAGAGCGTTGCGTTCAGTGCCGGCGGGGTGACGATTCAGGCCGACGCCACCACCAACACCTTGCTGATTTCCGCGCCAGACCCGTTGTATCGCAACCTGCGCGAGGTGATCGACCTGCTCGACCAGCGCCGTGCGCAAGTGGTGATCGAGAGCCTGATTGTTGAGGTCGGCGAGGACGATGCCAGCGAGTTTGGCGTGCAGTGGCAGACAGGTAATCTCGGCGGCAAAGGCGTGATCGGCGGGGCGAACCTCGGTGGGTCAGGGATCAATCTCAACGGCAAGACCAGTCTCGACGTGCTGCCGCAAGGCTTGAACGTCGGCTACGTCAACGGCACGGTCGACATTCCCGGCATCGGCAAGATCCTCGACCTCAAAGTGCTGGCCCGGGCGTTGAAGAGCAAGGGCGGCACCAACGTGCTGTCGACGCCAAATCTGCTGACCCTCGATAACGAAGCGGCGAGCATTTTTGTCGGCCAGACCATTCCGTTTGTCAGCGGCAGCTACGTTACTGGCGGCGGTGGCACCAGCAACAACCCGTTCCAGACCGTGACCCGTGAAGAGGTGGGTTTGAAGTTGAATGTGCGGCCACAGATTTCCGAGGGCGGGACGGTCAAGCTCGATATCTATCAGGAGGTCAGCAGCATCGACGAGCGCGCTTCGGCCAGCGCGGCGTCGGCGGGCATCGTCACCAACAAACGCGCGATCGACACCAGCATCCTGCTCGACGACGGCCAGATCATGGTTCTCGGCGGCTTGCTGCAGGACGGCTACAGCCAGAGCAACGAAGCGGTGCCATGGCTGGGGACGCTGCCGGGGATCGGTGCACTGTTTCGCAACGAACGCCGGGCGATCACCAAGACCAACCTGATGGTGTTCCTGCGCCCGTACATCATCCGCGACAGCGAAGCGGGGCGCAGCATCACCCTCAACCGCTACGACTTCATGCGCCGCGCCCAGGGCGGGCTGCAACCGGAACGCAGCTGGGCAATGCCGGACATGCAGGCGCCGCAGTTGCCGACGGCGGCGCAGGGGGTACCGGCGGTGGTACCGGGGACGGGGCCAAGAGCGACGATCAAGGCTGTGCCGATCGAAGGGAGCACACGCTTTTGAATCCTTCCATTAATCTGAAAATTTACTCTGTGGTGAGGAGATTTATCCCCGCTGGGCTGCGCAGCAGACCCAAAACCTGCTACCCCATTCTTCCAGATACACCCTGCATGCCGGATTTACGAGGGCTTCGCCCCCGAGCGGGAGCAAGCTCCCTCGCCACAAAAACATGTCCAGACCCTCGAGTTGGGGAGGGCATGAGATGAGTGCGCTTCCCTACGCCTGGTTCAAGGCCATGAACTCGGCCCGCAAGCTGAAAAACATTCCTGTGGCGAGGGAGCTTGCTCCCGCTGGGCTGCGCAGCAGCCCCAAAGCCAATGCACGCGGTGAGTCAGATGTATCCGGATGTCAGGTTTCGGGGCTGCTGCGCAGCCCATCGGGGATAAATCCCCTCACCACAGGAACACCTCCAGGCAGAGAGATTGGGGAGGTTCTGAGATGAGTGCGCTTCCCTGCGCTTGGTCCAAGGCCATGAACTCGGCCCGCAAGCTGAAAAACATTCCTGTGGCGAGGGAGCTTGCTCCCGCTGGGCTGCGCAGCAGCCCTAAAGCCTATGCACGCGGTGAGTCAGATGTATCCGGATGTCAGGTTTCGGGGCTGCTGCGCAGCCCATCGGGGATAAATCCCCTCACCACAAGAAATCCCCTCACCACAAAAACATGTCCAGACCCTGGGGTTGGGGAGGGCTTTAGATGAGTGCGCTTCCCTACGCCTGGGCCAAGGCCCAGCGCATTCTGTTGTGCGACGGTGTGCTGACCGTTTGCCCATCGACGCCGGGCTGGTCGATCAGTGAGGTGCGGCGCCAGTTCGGTGAAACCTCGCTCAAGCGCGTGCGCGATGACGAGCTCGACGGCTTGCTCGCCACCGCCTATGCCGACACCGGCAGCGCCGCCGCTGTGGTCGGTGCGGCAGAGAACGAAGTGGATCTCGACCGGCTGATGCAGGACATGCCGGAAATCACCGACCTGCTCGACACTCAGGACGGCGCGCCGGTGATCCGCATGATCAACGCCTTGCTCACACAGGCTGCGCGCGACGAGGCCAGCGACATTCACATCGAACCGTTCGAAACCCATTCGGTGGTGCGCTACCGGGTCGACGGCACCCTGCGTGATGTGGTCTCGCCGCGCAAGGCGCTGCACGGGGCGCTGGTGTCGCGGATCAAGATCATGGCCCAGCTCGACATCGCCGAAAAACGCTTGCCGCAGGACGGCCGTATCGCGCTGCGTGTGGCTGGGCGGCCGATCGATATTCGCGTGTCAACCGTGCCCACCGGGCATGGCGAACGCGTTGTCATGCGCTTGCTCGACAAGCAGGCCGGGCGTCTGCATCTGGAAACCCTCGGCATGGATGCGCAGGTGCTGGCCAAACTCGATCATTTGATCCGCCAGCCCCACGGCATCGTGCTGGTCACCGGCCCCACCGGCAGCGGCAAGACCACCAGCCTGTACGCTGCGCTGGCGCGCCTGGATGCCAGCACCAGCAACATCCTCACCGTCGAAGACCCGGTGGAATACGATCTGCCGGGGATCAGCCAGATTCAGGTCAACGCCAAGATCGACATGACGTTTGCCCTGGCCTTGCGGGCGATTCTGCGCCAGGACCCGGACATCATCATGATCGGCGAGATCCGCGATCTGGAAACTGCACAAATCGCCGTGCAGGCGTCGCTCACCGGTCACCTGGTGCTGGCGACGCTGCACACCAACGACGCGGTGTCGGCGGTCAATCGCTTGATCGACATGGGCGTCGAACCGTTTCTGCTGGCCTCGTCGATGCTTGGTGTGCTGGCCCAGCGGCTGGTGCGACGCCTTTGCAAAGAGTGCAAACAGGAAGACCCAGCAGCGCCGGGGACGTGGCGGCCAGTGGGTTGCCCAGCGTGCAATCACACCGGCTACAGCGGCCGCACCGGCATCCACGAATTGTTCTGCATCGACGACGACATCCGCACCCTGATTCACCAAGGGGCAGGGGAGCAGGCCTTGCGTGCGGCGGCGTCAAAGGCCGGGATGTTCAGCCTGCGCGAGGACGGCGAGCGCTGGATTCGCAGCGGTGCCACCGCCCCTGAAGAAATTCTCCGTGTGACCCGGGACGCCTGATGAATCGCTATCGTTTTGAAGCCGCCGACGCCACTGGCAAGATCGAGTCCGGGCATCTGGAAGCCGACAGTCAGGGCGCTGCGTTTGGCGTGTTGCGCAGCCGTGGGTTGACCGCGTTGTCGGTGCACAAGGAGAGCAACGTCGCCCAGCATGGCGGCGGTGGTCTGTTCAGTGCGCGGATGTCGGATAACGACTTGGCCTGGGCCACCCGGCAATTGGCGAGTCTGCTCGGTGCGAGCCTGCCGCTCGAAGCAGCACTCAGCGCAACGGTGGAGCAGGCCGAGAAAAAGCACATCGCCCACACCCTCAGCGCGGTGCGTGCCGACGTGCGCAGCGGCATGCGTCTGGCCGAGTCATTGGCCGCACGGCCACGGGATTTTCCGGAGATCTACCGCGCGCTGATCGCCGCCGGGGAGGAGTCCGGTGATCTGGCGCAGGTGATGGAGCGCCTGGCCGACTACATCGAGGAACGCAACAACCTGCGCGGCAAGATTCTCACCGCGTTTATCTACCCCGGCGTGGTCGGGCTGGTGTCGATCGGCATCGTGATTTTCTTGCTCAGCTATGTGGTACCGCAGGTGGTCAGTGCGTTTTCCCAGGCGCGTCAGGACTTGCCGGGGCTGACGTTGGCGATGCTCACCGCCAGTGATTTCATCCGGGCGTGGGGCTGGTTATGTGCGGCGCTGATCGCGGGTGCTTTCTGGAGCTGGCGTCTGTACCTGCGCAATCCGGCGGCACGTTTGAATTGGCATCATCGGGTGCTGAAATTGCCGCTGATCGGACGTTTCGTCCTGGGCCTGAACACCGCGCGTTTCGCTTCGACCCTGGCGATTCTCGGCGGTGCCGGTGTGCCGTTATTGCGGGCGCTGGAGGCAGCGCGGCAGACGCTATCGAATGATCGCCTGAGTCTGAGTGTCAGCGACGCCACGGCCAAGGTTCGCGAAGGGGTGAATCTTGCGGCGGCGCTGCGGGTGGAGAACGTGTTTCCGCCGGTATTGATTCACCTGATCGCCAGCGGCGAGAAAACCGGCGCACTGCCGCCGATGCTCGAACGGGCGGCGCAGACTCTGTCCCGCGATATCGAACGGCGGGCAATGGGCATGACCGCGTTGCTGGAGCCGCTGATGATCGTGGTGATGGGCGGGGTGGTGCTGGTGATTGTGATGGCGGTGTTGTTGCCGATCATTGAGATCAATCAACTGGTCCAGTAGTGGTGTGCCTGAGGGTTTGAGGTTGTCTGGACTGGCCTCTTCGCGAGCAAGCCCGCTCCCACATTTGAAATGCGTTCCCCTGTGGGAGCGGGCTTGCTCGCGAAGAGGCCCATCAGGGCAATAAATTATTCAGACGTTTTACCAGGACTTCAGCATCACCCGACCCTCATTTCCCCCATCCTCGGGTTCTCCTTTCTGTCATCTGCAACCACCCCGCAACGGCTGCAGCCCGTTTCAGCAAAACCCCCAATCCAGACCCCTCGCGATCCCCCACAAACACCCGAGAAAACCGCCGGAAAATCGGCGCGCAGCTCCCGAGGTTTTTTCCTTTATCTGTCACCGGAAACTGCGAATTTCTCAGTGCGACTTAACCACGGACCCCGCTTGCGAAGGTCGGCGGTGAGTCTTCCCAGTGTCATGCAAGACCCCTGAAAACCTGTGTTCACAACCATCGTTGAAAAGGAGATTCTTCATGTTCAAGCGCACTCTGATCGCAGCTTCCCTGACCGTCGCCGCGCTGGCTTCCGCTCAAGCCATGGCCGTTACCGGTGGTGGCGCTACTCTGCCAGCCGCTCTGTACAAAGGTTCGGCCGACAGCATCCTGCCTGCCAACTTCAGCTACGCCGCCGTGGGTAGCGGTGCCGGCAAGACTGCCTTCCTGACCAACGTTGCCACTGGCTTCGGCACCACCGGTACTGTGCACTTCGCCGGTAGCGACTCGATCCTCAGCGCTGCGGAAATCAGCACCTACAACACCACCTACGGCGCTTCGTACGGCCCGCTGATTCAACTGCCGTCGGTGGCCACTTCGGTTGCCATCCCGTACAAAAAAGCCGGCCAGACCGCGCTGAACCTGACCAGCGCTCAACTGTGCGATGCCTTCTCCGGTGCCAAAACCACTTGGGGCCAACTGCTCGGCACGACCGACACCACGCCGATTCGCGTTGTCTACCGCAACGTTTCCAGCGGCACTTCGGAAATCCTCAGCCGTCACTTGAACTCGGTCTGCCCGACTCAGTTCGCCACCAACTCGACCTTCACCAACGCGCGTCTGCCAGCCGGTTCGGCACTGCCGTCGAACTGGGTCGGCGTCGCCAACACTTCTGATGTCGCCACTACCGTGAACGCGGTTGACGGCTCGATCGGTTATGTCGGTCCGGACGGTGTCGACGCCACCAGCAACGCTGTTGTTGCTCGCGTTAACGGCGTTCAGCCAACTTCGCTCAACGTCACTCTCGCACTGTCGTCGGTGTCCGCTCCTTCGACCCCGGCCCAGGCTGCAAACCCTGCCAACTGGTCGCCAGTGGTGGCTAACCCGGCTTCGGGCTACAAACTGGCTGCCTACACCAACTTCATCTTCGGTCAGTGCTACAAGGATGCAGCCGTGGCCGCGGACGTCAAAGCCTTCCTGACCCAGCACTACAGCAACCCGGGCAACAACACTGCGACCCAGGCCCACAAGTTCGTCGCCGTGCCTAATGCCTGGAAAACCGCTGTGACCGCCAACTTCATCACCAACACTTCGGGCAACAACCTGGACATCAACAACGCCAGCGTCTGCAACGCTATCGGTCGTCCTTTGTAAGCTCGCGCGGTCGTAACACCGATGACGGCAACCTTCGGGTTGCCGTCATTTTTTTTGGCTCGAATACACGCCGAACATGAAGTTTGTGTGACATCCGTTCGGTCGCGCCCTCCGCCAACGGCCTATGTCGTAACAGCAGGTTTTTGCGCGCCTGCGGCCATATGTGGCAATCAAAAAAGGATCTCGTAGTGATGCTCGCTCGCCCATCCCGTCGTCGTACCAACGCTCTGTCATCCAAACGTGAAGTCATGGATCCGACGCTGTGGCTGCTCAAGCCGTTGGCGCACGCGGTGGCGTTGTGTCTGGTGGCGGGCAGTGCGCAGGCGCAAACGGCGTTCAGTTCGAGCTGGTTTGCCGCCAAGGGTGCGGCGCAGCAGGCCGCGGCTGCGCGTCCGAGCGTGGGGGGCCTGCCGGGGATGACACCGCCATTGGCCCAGCAGCAGAAGGCTAATGCGCAGTTGCAGCGCTCGATTCAGACCTTGAATAACACGGTCGCGGCGATTGCTGCGCAACAAGCGGCGCAGGCGGCCGGACGCGCTGCTGCGTTGGGCACGGTGCAGTTCGTGCCGGACGGTCTGGGCGAGGGTGGCTTGAAAGTCGACAACAACCTGACCCAGGGCTGGCAGAACGCGAAGGGCCCGCAGCAGACCCAGGTCGATGGCAAAACCACAGTGACAATCGAGCAGACCGCCGACAAGGCGATTCTAAACTGGGAAACCTTCAACGTCGGTCGCAATACCACGGTCGATTTCGCCCAGCAGTCGAACTGGGCGGTGCTCAACCGCGTCAACGATCCGAATGCCCGGGCCAGCCAGATCCAGGGCCAGATCAAGGGCGACGGCACGGTGATGCTGATCAACCGTAACGGCATCGTGTTCAGCGGCAGCAGTCAGGTCAACGTGCGCAACCTGGTGGCCGCTGCCGCCAACATCACCGATATCCAGTTCCGTGATCGTGGGCTGTATTTCGACAGCACCGGCACCCAGCCGACTTTCACCGATGCCGCCGGCAAGGTGCTGGTGGAACGCGGTGCCTCCATCGACACCCACAAGCCGGCATCGTCCACCGCTGCCGGTGGTTATGCCTTGCTGCTCGGCAGCGACGTACAGAACGACGGCAGCATCAGCACCGCCAAGGGCCAGACCGTGCTCGCCGCCGGTGACCGTTTCTACATCCGCAAAGGCTCGGGCACTGAGGGCAATGCGCTGTCCACCACATTCGGCAACGAAGTCATACCGGGTTTCAAGGCCGGTGCCGTTGCGGGCAAAGTCACTAACAACGGACTGATCCAGTCGTCTACCGGCGACATCACTCTGACTGGTCACGAGGTCGTGCAGAACGGTGTGTTGCTCGCCAGCACGTCAGTGGCGACGCGGGGCACGATTCACCTCTCCAACCCGAGCACCGATGCTAACGGCAGCGTGACGCTGGGACAGGGCAGTGCCACGGCGATCATGCTCGACAGCAGCGACCTGACGGCCCTCGACAGCCAGCATCAGGCCGCGCTGACGGGCGTCACGGCCAATAACCGGATCCGTGGCGATCAGTCACGCGTCGAGATTCAGAGCGGCGGCAGTGTCGAGTTCCAGAACGGCTCGATCACCCTGGCCACCGGCGGCCAGGTCGCGGTCAGCGCACAACGCCGCAGCCTGGTGCGCGACGGCGCGATGATCGATGTATCCGGTGCCCTCGGCGTCAAAGTGGCGATGGAAAACAACAGCATCAAGATCAACGTGCAAGGCAATGAGCAGCGCGATGCCTCGGTCAACCGCGAGAAAGGCGCGCTCAACAGCAACGACATCTGGGTCGATGTGCGCGAGCTGGTGTATGTGCCGGCCGGCACCAACGGCTACGCCACGGATCGCTGGTACACGGCGGGCGGTTTGCTCGAAGTCGGGGGTTATCTCGGCACTCAGGGCCACAGCGTCGGCGAATGGATGGCTCAGGGCGGCACGGTGAGTTTTGCCGGTAACGACGTGGTCACGGAAAAAGGTTCGTTGATCAACCTGTCCGGCGGCACCCTGGATGTGCAGAGCGGCGAGATCCGCCAGAGCTGGCTGCGTGGCGCCGACGGCAAGTTGTATGAAGTGTCGCGTGCGCCGGGGGACCTGCTCTACACCGGCCTGTACAAAGGCTATGAAGACAGCAGCCAACGCTGGGGCCAGACCCGTTATTACTACAGCCCGCTGATTGCCCCGCGTTCACGTTTCGAGTCGGGTTACACCGTGGGCCGCGATGCCGGACAACTGGTGATCGCCACGGCCAACGCCGTACTCGACGGGCAAATGATCGGCGAGGTGTATCAGGGCGAACGGCAGAACCAGGCGCCGAAACCGGTGCTCGACGGCTATCAGCAGAGCCAGAGCGCGTTGGCCCGGCGTGCGCAGTTGATCGTCGGCAGTTACGACCCGACCTTCGTCGCGGCGTCGAATGGCCTGCTCTACACCCTCAATCCGACGCTGGATCAGGTGCAGATTGGTGGCGAGCGTCCGCTCGCCGGCAGTGATCTGAACCTGAGCGCCGCAGTGCCCGAGTCGCGCAAGGGCAAGTTGTATCTCGATAACAATCAACTCAACGGCGTCCGCCTGGGTGCCCTCAAGGTTGCAGCCAGGGATCAGGTGGTTGTTGACGGCGCGCTGACGGTCGATAACGGTGGTGACATCACCCTGTATTCCCCGGATGTGCAGATCGGCGCCGACCTGAGCGCGCGTGGCGGTAGCCTGCGTCTGGGCAACGTGCTCAATCAGTTTCTCAGTAGCGACACCGCTGACACTCGGCTCACGGCGAAGGTCGGCAAGGCGACGCAGGTCAACGTGGCCGACGGTGTGCAACTCGATACCCGTGGCGTGTGGAGCAACCTGCGCACCAACCCGGACGATGGTGCGAGTCTGGCGTACCTCAATGGCGGTTTGCTGTCGATCCGCAGCAGTGGCGACATCGATATGGGCGCAGGCAGTCTGCTCGATGTTTCCTCCGGCGGCGCTGTGCTGGCCAACGGCAAGACCCGGGGTGGCAAGGGCGGGGACCTGACGCTGGAATCCAGTGCAATTTCGGCGCCCGGTGAAACCTATCTGAACCTTGCGGGCGATCTGCGTGGCTACGGTGTCACTGGCGGCGGCACGCTGACGGTACAGGCCAACAGGATTCTCATCGGTCAGACCGACAAGGCGCTGGCCGACGATACACTGCAGCTGTCTGCCGATCTGTTGCGCAAGGGCTTTTCCGCCTACAACCTGATTGGCCTGAATGGGCTGGGCGTTGGTGAAGGTACGGCGATCGATGTGCACATGCCGGTGTACCGTTTCGCTGATGCCGCGCCGAATCAGGTCAGTGGTGTCGATCCGCAAACGGCGCTGGAGCTGTGGACGCCGACGCTGTTCCAGGAAAACCCGACCAAGGGCCTGCTGACTCAACGTGCCGGCGCCAGCCTGACCTTGCAGGGCGGGGCCAGCCTGATCGGTCTGATCGATGCCGCCAACAGCACGTTGACGCTGGGCCGCGGTTCGCGGATCAGCGTCGATCCGGGGCAGAGCATCAAGCTGCGCGGTGCCGGGCAGATCACCGTGCAAGGTGAACTGAATGCCTGGGGTGGTGCGATTGATATCCGGCAGCAGCAGTTTGGTTCGAACAAACCGGCGACCTCCATTGTCGTGGCCGATCCGAACGCGCATGACCGTTCCATCTGGATCGGTGAACAGGCGGTGCTGGATGTCGCCGGACGCGCCACTACGGCAGTCGATGCGCTGGGCCGCACTTACGGTCAGGTCGGCAAGGGTGGCAGCATCATCCTCGGCGGTGAAATCGATGCGAAACTGGCCACTGCCACGGCCGCCGATGCCTACGTGATTGTACGTCCGGGCGCGCGGCTGGATGCCTCGGGCACCGAGGCCGTTCTGGATATCGCCGGCCAGGGGCCGACCCGCGTTGCGACGGATGGCGGGCGGATCAGCCTGAGTTCCTACAACGGCCTGTTCCTTGAGGGCAACCTGCGTGCAGCGGCGGGCGGTGTCGGGGCTGCCGGCGGTCGTCTGGACATTGCGCTTGAGACACCGCTGTACGTTGACTCGGCAAGCAATGCCGTGCGGGCGCCGCGAGAGATGATCATTGGCCAGGCACCGACGGACAAACCGCTCGCGCAGGATCTGCGTCCGGGCGAGGGCGCCGCTGGCCTGCGTTACGGTCAGACGCGCTTGAGCGCAGACGGCCTGATGGCGGGCGGCTTCGATAACCTGAGCCTGTTGAGCAACGGTTTGCTGTCGTTTGACGGCGACGTCAATCTGCACATGAACCAGAGCCTGACGCTGTACGCCGGGGCGTTGTCGCTGGCCGACGCCTCCGCGAGTACGACCAGCGTCGATTTGAGCGCGCCGTACCTGCGCCTGTCCGGCGTGGGCACTTATCACGCCGGCTTCGGCCTGATACGGCCGCGATTGACCAATAATCCGACGACACAATTGTCGGACGCGACCTTCAACGCATCAGCCGACCTGCTGGATGTGGGCAATGGCCTGTCGTTCGGTACACAGGGTTCGATCCTGCAACTCGGCGCGCCGGCGCTCGCGTATGACCGACGGGCATTTGGTCTGGTGAACCTCGACAGTCGTGGCGATCTGCGTTTCCTCGCGCCCAACGACGGTGCCGAAAAAACCCGGCTGTGGACGCCGGGTGACTTGAACCTCGGTGCTGCACAAATCTATCCCGCCAGTGATGTCCAGGCTGAAGTGCGCGTTGGCTATCAGGGCGCCGTTGCGGTGTCCGACCATACGCTGCGGATCAGCAGCCACGGTGCGGCACCCGCTGAGGTGCCGTACTCGGTATTCGGCAATCTGAGTTTTTCCGCGGCGTACATCGAGCAGGGCGGGGTGGTGCGGGCCCCGTTGGGCAAGATTGTTCTGGGTGACGATTTGCAGACCACCAGTCATGAGATTCGACTGCTGTCGGGCAGCACCACGTCGGTCAGCGGCGCCGGTCTGGTCATGCCATACGGTGGCACTACGGACGGCATCGATTATCTCTACAACGGTAAATCGGTGGTGTTGAACGGCATCACGGGCGATAAAAACGGCGTGGCGATCGGTGGGCAATACATCGAGGTACAGAACGGTGCGCTGATCGATCTGTCCGGCGGTGGTGATCTTCGCGGCGCCGGTTTCATTTCCGGACGCGGCGGTTCTACCGACGCGCGCTTCAATCCGCTGGTGCGCAATGCCACCGATGGCACCTTCAGTCTGCCGGGGCTGGCGAGTAACCCGGTCTACGCCATCGTGCCGGGCAATCAGAGCCGTTACGCGCCGATCCTGGCCGAAGCCGGAGCGGTCGATCCGCGCATCGGCCAGCAGGTCACTATTGGCGCTGGCGTACCGGGGTTGGCAGCGGGGACTTACACGTTGCTGCCGTCCACTTTTGCCTTGTTGCCGGGCGCGTTCCGGGTCGAGGTCAATGGTCAGGCGACGCCGGCTGCGACGACGGCAGCGCTGCAGTTGCGCAACGGTTCGTGGACCAGTAGCGGGCAGATGTCGATTGCCAATACCGGACTGCGCGACAGTCTGGCCAGTCAGGTGATCCTGACGTCGGCTGACGTGTTGCGCCGTTACTCGCAGTACAACGAAACGTCGTTCACCCAGTTCATCCGCAGCGATGCCGCCCGGCGTGGCGTGCCCCGTGCGTTGGCGCCAATGGACGGCAAGGTGCTCGATCTGCGCCTGAGCACGGGTGGCAAGCAAGAGACTGCGTTGCAGTTCGATGGGCGAGCACTGTTTGATGCCGCCGAGGGTGGGCTGATCGGCACGGCGGCGCTACGCGGCGGTTACGCCGGCGCCGAGTTTGAGGTGCTCGGTACGGGGCGTGCGCCGACGCCGGGTTTCAGTGGCGTGTCGGTGTATGCCGACACGCTGAACAACCTCAATGCCGGACGTCTGACGCTCGGTGCGCTGCCGGAGGTGATTTACAACACGACCGGCAACATCATCAAGTTCGTGGGGACCTCCAGCAACATCACGCTGCGCGAAGGGGCCATCCTGTCAGCGCCGGAAGTCGTGCTGCGCACCACCTCGACCAACGGTGGCATCACGGTCGAAGCGGGCGCCGGGATCAACACCCTGGGGCGTGGCAATGTGGCCTTCGATTCAACGTCCGGCTACCTCTACCAGCCGCAAGCCTCGAGTCTGTTGGTGGTGTCCAACGGCTGGACCAACGTGCTGGCGCCGGAAGCGGCCAGCGGCATCAGCGGCGCGGGCAGCATCCGGATTGGCGCGTGTGTCACGTCATCTTGCAACGATCCGGCGCTGCTCTATTCGAACGGCAGCATCACGGCGGCGACGGACAATCAGTTTGAACTGGGTGAGGCGGTACGTTTCGGCACGCGCCAACTGGCGCTGACTGTGGGCTCGGTCAACGCCGGCAGCGCCGCCGCGCTGGCGGCGACCGGCAGTCGCGTGCCGGCCGGTCTTACCCTTAACCAGAATGTACTCGACCGACTGCTGCGCGGTGACACCCAATATGGCGCTCCAGCGCTGGAAACCCTGAGCCTGACCACTCGCGACGCCTTCAATTTCTACGGCAGCGTCAGCCTCGACACGATCGATCCGCAGACCGGCCAGAGCAAACTGCAGAATCTGCTGCTGGTCACTCCGGCGATCTACGGTCTGGGCGATGCCAACGATGTGGCGAGTATCCGTACTGCCAACCTGATCTGGAACGGCGCCACCCAAAGCCCGGGCGCTGTCATCACGGGTGGTGCGGGCACCGGCAGTGGCACGCTGGACATTCAGGCCCAGCGGATCGAGCTGGGTTACGGCCCGATGCCTCAGGCCAGCGGTCTGGATCAGAACAATCGTCTGGCGCTGGGTTTTGCCAACGTCAACCTCAGCGCCAGCGAGCGCATCACCGCCAATCACAAGGGCAGCCTGGCGGTGTATCAGGAGCAGGGCGCGTACGATCCGCTCAAGGGTTACAGCTACAGTGGCGGCAATCTGAACCTGCGCACGCCGTTGCTCACCGGTGAGGCGGCATCGGTCAGCCTGCTCAAGGCCGGTAATAGCCTCACGCTCAGCGGCGCCGGGGCTGCCGGGGTGGCCAATGCTTTGGGTGCGGAGTTGAATCTTGAAGCCCGCGATGTCGTGCTCGATAGCCGTATCGCCTTGGCCAGCGGCAAGCTGACCGTCAAGTCCGAGGGCGATTTGACGCTGGGCACTAGTGCCGTGCTGGACATGGCCGGGCGGACCTTGCCGTTCAACGATGTCAGCAAATACAGCTGGGGCGGCGACGTATCGCTGTACAGCGCCAACGGCAATATCCGTCAGGCCGCGGGCTCGCGGA
Organism: Pseudomonas sp. MWU12-2020; assembly: GCF_023100605.1. NCBI lineage: Bacteria > Pseudomonadati > Pseudomonadota > Gammaproteobacteria > Pseudomonadales > Pseudomonadaceae > Pseudomonas > Pseudomonas sp. MWU12-2020. The sequence continues at coordinate 239,421 of NZ_JALMEX010000001.1, read as the reverse complement.
TCGATCTGTCGGCGAAGAATAATCAGGCCGGTAGTCTCAGCGTCGTAGCCTTAGCCGATGCGGCCGGGATGGTCGATCTGCAAGGCGAGATTGTCGGCGGCAGCAGCGGTTACTTTGACGCCGGGGGCACGTTGGTGCCGTACAAGGCCGGTGGCGTGGACATTCGCGCGCAGCGCCTGGGAGGTGACGCCACCGAGCAGTTCGCCGCGCTCAACCAGCGCTTGAATGCAGGTCAGGTGTTCGGCAGCCGCAGCTTGCAGCTCAAGCAAGGCAACCTGGTGATCGGTGATGGCCTTAAGGCGAGCGAGGTCAATGTCTCGGTGGACAATGGCAGCCTGACGGCGACCGGTCTGATCGATGCCAGTGGCGAGCGTGTCGGCAGCATTCGTCTGTCGGCGAAAAATGGCCTGACGCTGGCTGGCAATAGCGTGCTTGATGCCCATGGTCGCGTGCTGCGGGTCGACAGCTACGGCGAGATCATCGATGCGCCGAACCGTGCCACGGTTGAACTGAGTTCCGGCGATGGTTTGCTCACGCTGGACAACGGCGCGCGGATCGATTTGCGCCACGGCACTGATGCCGTGCCCGGTTTCCTTGCCGGGCAACACGATGGAATGCTGCGCGGTACGCTGGAGCTGAACGCGCCGCGTCTGGGCAGCAATGACATCGCCATCGACGCCAGTGGTGTGTTGACCATTCAGGGCGCTCGCTCCATCGGCCTCAACGGTATGCGCCGCTACACCGATGCCCGCGATGGTGTCGATCCGGCGGTCAGTGGCCGGCCGTATCAGGTGATTGATCAGGCCATGCTCGAGCGCATTCATGGCGACAGCAACGACTTTATCAACGCCGCACTGGGCAATAACGATCTGCTGCAACGCAAACTCGCCGGGTTGAACAACGCCAAGTATGCCGATGCGTTCCATTTGCGGCCCGGTGTGGAGATCGCCAGCAAGACTGCCGACGGTGATCTGGTGGTGGAGGGCGATCTGGATTTGTCCGGTTACCGCTACGCCAGTCTCAATCCGCACACGCAGCTGAACCCCTCCGTATATGGTTCCGGGGAAGCGGGCAGCCTGGTGATTCGTGCCGGTGGCAACCTCGATATTTACGGCAGCATCAATGACGGCTTCGCGCCGCCACCGGAAACTCAGGATGACGCCGGGTGGAAACTGATTGCCGGTGTGCAGCCGTTCGGTGGCGATCTGATTGTGCCGGGCAGCGGCGTTTCGCTGGCCGAAGGCACGCAGTTCCCGATAGGCGTCACGCTCAATTACGACGTGACCATTCAGGGCGCGGTGTTGGCCAGCGGCACGTTGCTGCCGACTCAGGCAGTGTTGGCTGAGGCGTATACCTTCAGCGCCGGCACCGTGCTGGCGGGGGCGATCCACGACAGCAACGGTCATCTGCTCTACGCCGCCGGTACGCTGCTCAGCGACAGCGTGACATTGCCTGCCGACACACGCCTGGGTGCCGGCATCCGTTTGAACAAGGCCACCGCCCTGCAAGCGATGAACTGGCCCAAGGGTGTGCCGTTGCCCAGCGTTTACGATGCAGACCTGACTACGTTCGCCGGGGTGAAATTAAAGGGCGAACTGGCCTTGCTGCGCGGTTCGCTGATTCCGTCGATGACCGATGTGAAGCTCGCCGAAGGCACTTCGCTGATCGAGTTGCGGCCGTTCAACGGCACACAACAGGGCAAGAACTGGGCGCTGGCCAGCATGCTGCCGTCGGGCAGTGCCTCATGGTCGATGCGCGTGGTCGCCGGTGCAGATCTTGCTGCGGCCGACAGCCGTGCCGTGAAGCCTGTCACCACCGATGGCAATCTGCGGCTGGCGGACACTCATTACGGTGTCACGCTTACCCAGGCAACGGGGATACTCGTGTGGGCACCAGACAATCCGTATGACCTTCCGGGATATTACCCTGTGCCCGATGACCAATTGGAGATCTGTGCGCAGGTGGAAGGGCTCTGTGTGCCGATGGCACGTTGGGTCTGGGCGCCGGGCAATGGTCTGGGACCTGACTACGAACCCGTTCCCGAGGAGTATCAGATCCTTTGTGAAATCTATCCGGAGTTCTGCATCGGCAATAATCCCGGCACAACCGCCAAGGCCCACAGTCAGATGTTCAGTGTGCTGCGCACCGGTACAGGCGATCTCGATCTCATGGCTGCCGGCAACCTGAGCATGGATTCACCGTTCGGCGTTTATACCGCCGGCACTCAATCAGCGAACGTCGATCCGTTGTACAACCAGAAACGTGGGCATCTGTCGGACAGCAATTCGGTGTTGGGCAGCGCCGGTGCCGCTTATGAAAAATGGGTCGACGGCGGTAGCGACAGCCTTTATCAGGCCTGGTATCCGCAGATGGGCGGCAACCTGACAATCAATGCCGGTGGCTCGGTCTCCGGTGATTCCGTCGGCACGAAAGCACAATCGGTGAATGGCGGTTTCCGCGAACAGATCGCCAGTGCGTCAGTGGGCAACTGGCTGTGGCGCCAAGGCACGGGCAACCCGGATGTACCCGCAGCGTGGTGGATCAACTTTGGCAGTTATGCTACTCGGTTGATGACGCCTGACAGTAATACCGAACCTTACCTGGTCGGCTTCACCGGATTCGGCACCCTGGGCGGCGGCAACATCAGCCTGCGTGCCGGTGGCGATGCCGGGATGCTCAAACCGTTGGGCGATGCGGTCAATTATCCGCGCAGCCAAGGGCTGATCGTTGCCGTGGGCAGCACCGGGCGTGTCGCCGACGATGGCAGCATGCAGATGACCGGCGGTGGCGATATGGACATTCACCTCGGCGGCGCACTCAATCCATCGCTGCAAGCGCGGGCCGGGGATAACGGGACTCAGCCGCCGAGGCACGACCTGCAAGGCGCACTGATCAACTTGCGCGGTGCGGCGCAATTGACCGGAGGGGCACTGGGCGGCATCAATCTGCAATACGGTGCCAACTCGCAGTTGCATGATGTCCGTGAAACCCGACCGCTGGATCCTTTCACCTCGACGACGAGCAACGCCTCCGGTGGCCTGGTGCTGATTCCCGGCGATTCCGGCATGAGCCTCGGTACCCGTGGAGACCTGGTGTTGGGCGGTGCGGCAGATCCCGGACGTGTGCGTCTGCTCAATGCCACGCCACTGCTTGATGACAACGGCAATATCCGCACTGGCGGCATCCTGAGCGGCTTTTCGCTGTGGACGGATCACACCGCCATCAATCTTTTTTCCGCTGGAGGCAATCTCACGCCGAGTACTCAATTGGCCGAGGCAGACGCCAATCTCACCCCTGTGAGCGGCGCCAATTCGTCGCCCACCGATGGACGTTTTGTGTACCCGTCGATTTTTCGGGCTGTGGCTGCGCAGGGGTCGATTTATGCCGGGCCATCGGCGGCTTACAGCGAGCGGGACTTGTCACGGACAACCGCTTATTCACTGTTACTGGCCCCTTCGACATCCGGACAACTCGAACTGTTGGCCGGTGACTCGATCTACGCCGGCGGCTATGCGATCAATCAGTCGGGTGCCAGTCCGCTAGCCATCGCTACGCCATTCAGGCCGTCATTCCTGGCCTTTGCCAGCAATAACCCCAACACGCCACTCAAGAGCAACTACGGCAGTGACGGCGTGAAACCGGACGGTAATTCGCGTTACCCATTGTTCGCTTTTGGGCCCGACAGCTATTCCGGTTTGAATGATGTGCAAGGGCCGGCACGGTTCTATGCCTTGAGCGGCGATCTGGTGGGGATCCGCAGTGGCGAGACGTTGAGTTTCGATACCTCCAAACGCACTTGGTACGAAGCAGCAGGCCCTGTCTGGATGATTGCCGGACGTGACATCGTGGCATCCGGAACCAACCTGGGCCAACCGACAGCCGTGCAGCCCGATGAGATGGGCGTGGGTCGGGAAGGCATCACCTCGACCGGCAACCTGTTCGTTCATAACGACCCGCGAGATATATCCCGGGTGTCGGCGGGCCGCGACATTCTCTACAGCAGCTTCGACATCGCCGGCCCCGGCACGCTGGACATTAATGCCGGGCGCAACATCCTGATGGAAAACCGCGCCAGCATTACCAGCCTCGGCGCGATAGTGGCCGGGTATTCGCGGCCTGGCGCCAGCGTGGTATTGCAGGCGGGCGTGGGCGCGCAGGGGCCGGATTACACAAGGTTCATCGCCCGTTACCTGAACCCGCAAAACCTTGCTGATCCGAATGCCTCTCTCAACGGCCAGCCGGGCAAAGTGGTCAAGACCTACCTCGACGAGTTGCAGAGCTGGCTGACCCTCGGTTACGGCTTCAGCGGCAACGCAGAGCAGGCACAGGCGTTCTATGCCGCGCTACCAAGTGCCGAGCAGGCGATCTTCGCTCGCCAGGTGTACTTCGCCGAACTGCGCGCCGGCGGCCTGGAATACAACGACGCTGACGGCCCACGCAAAGGCAGTTATCTGCGCGGTCGCAACGCCATCGCCGCACTGTTCCCGAGCACCGATGTGGCGGGCAATCCGCTCCGCTACGACGGCGACATCACGCTGTACGGTGGTGCCGGGGTCAAGACCCTGTTCGGCGGCGACATTCAGATGCTCACGCCGGGCGGCGGTCAGGTGTTCGGCATCGAAGGCGCGGCGCCACCGTCGACGGCGGGGATAATCACTCAGGGTTCGGGCAACATTCAGCTGTATTCGCAGGGCAGTATTTTGCTCGGCCAGAGCCGGATCATGACCACCTTCGGCGGCTCGATCCTGGGCTGGTCGGCAGAGGGCGACATCAACGCCGGTCGCGGCTCGAAAACCACGGTGGTCTACACCCCACCGAAACGCGTGTACGACACTTGGGGCAACGTGACCCTGTCGCCATCGGTGCCGAGCACCGGCGCGGGTATCGCCACACTCAATCCGATCGCCGAAGTGGCACCCGGCGACATCGACCTGATCGCACCGCTGGGCACCATCGATGCAGGGGAGGCGGGGATTCGTGTTTCGGGCAACGTCAACATCGCCGCGCTGACCGTGGTCAACGCCGCCAACATCGCGGTGCAGGGCAAGACCAGTGGCGTACCGGTGGTGGCCGCGGTGAACACCGGGGCGATTACCTCGGCCAGCTCCGCCGCCTCTTCGGCCACGCAAGCGGCGGAAGATGTGGCGCGTCAGCAGCAGGCGGCCGCGCGGCAGAATCAGGCGTCGGTGTTTACCGTGCAGGTGTTGAGCTTCGGCAACGAACAGCTGGCGCCGACCCGGGATGGCGCCAACCGTGCCCCGGCTACCGGATACAACCCGAACAGCCCGGTGCAGGTGCTAGGGGCAGGGGCGCTGGATGAACAGGCGAAACAGCAGTTGACCGAGGAGGAGCGGGGCCAGCTGACGTTGTAAAAGACTCTCGTGTAGTACTTTGGGCGGCCGGTGGGTCGCCCTTTTTTTGTGTGGGTGGGGAAAGCTTAGGGATACGCTTGTCGAGCGTGCAAAAGGTTGAGAATCTCGATCCGGTCGGTCACCCGATAAACCACGACGTAGTTGGGATGGACAACGATTTCCCGTGTACCGGCGACCTTGCCGAAGCGATAAAGGTAGGGGTGAAGTGGGAGGGCGGAGGTAGCCGCTTCGATGGCGGCGTTCAGTTGACTGGCCGCAACGGCGTTACGGTCAGCGATGTAGTTCAGGGTTTGCCAGAGTTGAGTGCGAGCTTCAGGTCGCCAGTCAACCCGCACTGTTTTTGTTGAGTTTCGATTCGATGAGGGCGCGCATCTCGGCCATCACCTGCTCGTGGGGGATGTTGGGCCGCGGATCATCCATCGAGGCCTGTACCTGTGCCCGGAACCAGCGATCGTAGCTGGCGGCCTGCTCTGGGGTTTCGAAGTCTGAAACGATAAGTGAAAGTTCGGCGCTCATAGTGACCTCCATGATCAATGTGAAGCAGTCTAAGGGGGATGTGGCTCGCTGTCGTCACTGGCAGGACGAAGTGCCCAGTATCCATTGGGGCGATTGATAACGCAGTCAGACGTTTCCGTGGATCAGGTGGGCATTTCCACGGGGCCTGTAGGCTTCATCACATCTGTGGGAGCGGGCTTGCTCGCGAAAGCGCCGTGTCAGGCAACGTATTGGTTACTGACAGACCGCTTTCGCGAGCAAGCCCGCTCCCACAATGGAATGGCGGCGCAGTTCAGAAGGCGTAGGGGATGCTGACCTTGGCCCAGAGCATGTCGCCCTGCGGCCGGTTCTCCACGTCAAACTCCTTGGCCCAGCGAATCTCCGCGCTGGCGTACTTGAGAAAGGTCAGGTGCAACGCCGGGCCGATCGCGAACACCTGGCCGCGCACGCCGTCGTCCACATCCTGCCCGGCGAACTGCACAGTGTGGCCGTACTGTTTGTCGTCGGTGGTCTGCTTGAGGTAGTAGCCGTTGAGGCCGAACATCACATCGTCGGTGATCTTGTAGCTGGCCGAGTAATCGAAGTGGAAGATCTGCCCGGACTTGTAGTCGGTGTCCTTGTTCTTCTCGTTGAAGCTGTAGGTGGTCTTCATCGACACTTCGGTCTTGTCGGTCGGCAGCCAGGTGAAGGAAAACAGCGGCTTGTAGGTGTAGAAATTGTTGCTGGTGTTGGCCAGCCGATCGACGCTGTATTCCCCCGTGGGCACCGTGACTTCAAGGGCTGCGCCGAGGGTCAGGTTCTTGCCCATGTCCCACAGGATGATCGGCGCAATCGTGGTATCGCCCATGCCTTCGCGGGTATCGCTGAGGCCGTAGACCGAGACTTCCTGCTTCAGCCAGGGCTGGGCGATGTAGCCGGCCAGACGTCCGCCGAACACCCGCACCGGGCTCAGGTAATCAATACGCGGGATCACCGCTGTCGATTCGATCTCGACATTCGGCACCTTGCCGCCCAACGAGCTGATGTTGAGCTTCGTCGACTTGTAATGGTTGTAGTAGAGGTTGAACGCGACCATGTTCTCCGGAAGGCTGTCGACCTCCAGCGGCAGCATGAAGAACCCGTCGGTGCCGGGGCCGATGTTGTCGACCCCGGCTTCGGTGGCCAGGGCCGGCAGGGCCGCGGAGCAACCGAGCAGAGTCAGTGCCAGACGCAAGGGGAATGTGGCGCGGTTCGGGCTCATGGCTGTCCTCATTATTATTGTGTTGGGACGTGGCGCCGGTACGCAGAACGTCCGGCACCATAGAAATAAGCGCTTGGCGTGCGACGGGGCAGGGTATTGGCGGACAGTTAGGGGGGCTTCTGCGGACAGTCGGCCAACCCTGTGCTAACTTCCTTCGACATAACCGGTTACAAAAATAACAATCAAGCGTGATCCGGAATGTCAGTCCCCATGAACGTAAAAGTCCAAGACCCCACTTTTGAACTGGCGCTGGTCTCGCCGTTTCTCCTGCAAACCCTCGCCGAAGTCGCGCAGAACAAAGGCATCGACCCCGAAAGCCTGTGCCGTGGCCTGGGGTTCACCTTTGAAGATCTGCAGGATCCGGCGCAACGCATTTCCTACCGTCAGGCCGTGGCGATGATTCAACGCGCGCTCAAAGTGCTGCCCAATCAGGGGCTGGGGCTGTGGGTCGGGGCGCAGAATGTGTTGGGTACGCTGGGGTTGCTCGGGCACGTGCTGTCGCTGTGCAAGACCTTGCGCGATGCCTTTGCCCTGGGTATCCGCCACCAGCACACCTCCGGCGGAATCGTGGTGTCCAGTGTCGATGTAGTCGGTGACCAGGTGCACCTCGATGCCGAATGTCGCTTGCCGTTCGCCGATGTGCAGGTGTTCGCCGTCGAAGAGTTTTTCGCCAGCCTGCTGGTGTATGGCCGGGCCTTGGTGGGCCATGAGTTCAAGGCGATTGCCGTGGAGTTCGTGCACGCCGCGCCGGATTATCTGAGCGAATACCACCGCTTGCTCGGGCCCGATGTGCGTTTCGGCTGCCTGCACAATCGCATGCTGATCGATGTCCAGTGGCTGGACGTCAATCTGCCCAATCATCATTCGCTGGCGCTGCGTCAGGCGGTTGCCTTGCTGGAGCTGGAAGCGGCGCAGGTGCACCAGAAACTCGATCTGATTCAGACAGTGGAACGGGCGATTGCCCGGGACTTGAGCCGGGGCAGCCATATCGAAAAAATCGCCGGCGACCTGAACATGAGCAGCCGCACCCTGCGCCGCCGTTTGACCGAGCATGCACTGACGTTCGAGGCGCTGCTGGAACAGGTGCGTCAGGCGCGGACCATGAGTCTGCTGGCCAATCCTGAGATGCCGATTGAACGTATCACCGAAGAGGTTGGCTACAGCGACGTGCGCAGTTTTCGCCGAGCGTTCAAGCGCTGGACGGGGATGAGCCCGAGTGCGTGGCGCCAGGATGCAAGCACCGCTTAGACATCGGTCCCCTGTGGCGAGGGAGCTTGCTCCCGCCGGGCTGCGCAGCAGACCCAAAACCTGCCACGCCATTCCTCCAGACACACCTTGCCGGCGGGGTTTGCGGGTGCTTCGCCCCCGAGCGGGAGCAAGCTCCCTCGCCACAGGCTTCCGTGCGCCACTCACCAGTATTTCAACCCCACAAACCCTCCGGCTACAGGTAAACTCCCGCGCACTTTCCCAAGGAGTTCACATGAGTTACTACCAGCCGGGCATTCTCGCCACCCCTGTTCCTGCGCAAGCACGTCACCTGTTTTTCGCCCTTGAGTCGGTAGCCGCACTGCCGCAGGCGATCGACAACCTGATGAATCTGGTGGACGGCAAATCGGCTGTGATCGGTTTCGGTGAATCCCTGACCAAGGCCCTGAATGTGCAGATCGACGGCCTGCGCAGCTTCCCGGCCATGACTGGCGTCGGCGTGGAAAACCCGTCGACCCAGCACGCACTGTGGGTCTGGCTGCACGGTGTCGACCGTGGTGAATTGCTCAATCGTTGCAACGCCTTCGAAGCCGCGCTGGCCCCGGCGCTGCGTCTGGTCCAGGCCCAGGAAACCTTTCGCCACAAGGACGGCCATGACCTGACCGGCTACGAAGATGGCACCGAAAACCCGCACGATGACGCCGCGATTGCCGCCGCGTTGCTGGGCGAGGGCGCTGATGGTCTGGTCGGTGGCAGTTTCGCCGCGATCCAGCAGTGGCAGCACGACCTCAAGGGTTTCCACAAGCTGTCCGCCGAAGACAAGGACAACATCATGGGCCGTCGCCTCAGCGATAACGAAGAGATCGACGACGCGCCGGTCTCCGCCCACGTCAAACGTACCGCCCAGGAAAGCTTCGCCCCCGAAGCCTTCGTCGTGCGTCGTTCGATGCCGTGGATCGAAGGCGAGCGTGCCGGTCTGATGTTCCTCGCGTTCGGTGTTTCGCTGGACGCCTTCGAAGCCCAGCTGCGGCGCATGAGCGGTCTGGAAGACGGCATCACTGACGGTCTGTATCGCATCAGCCGGCCGATCACCGGCGGCTATTACTGGTGCCCGCCGCTGAAGGACGGCCACCTCGATCTGCGCGCGTTGCGCATCGGCTGAGTGTTTCAAACCAAGGGAGTTGAGCATGGACGTGGTGCGGTGGGGCATGATCGGTTGCGGCGGCGTCACGGAACGCAAGAGCGGGCCGGCCTTCTACAAGGCACCCGGCTCGGCGCTGGTGGCGGTGATGGGCCGCCGCCTTGAAGCGGTGTCCGATTACGCCGCGCGCCACGGCATCGCCCGGGTCTACACCGATGTCGATGCGCTGATCAACGACCCCGAGGTGGACGCGGTGTACATCGCCACGCCCCCCGACAGTCACCACGCCTACAGCCTGAAAGTCGCCGCCGCCGGCAAGCATTGCTGCGTCGAGAAACCGATGGCGCTCAACGCCAGGCAGAGTCGTGAGATGCAGCAGGCGTTTGCCGCCGCCGGTTTGCACCTGTTCGTTTCCTACTACCGCCGTTCGTTGCCGCGTTTTGCCCAAGTGCGCCAATGGCTGGCGCAGGGCCGCATCGGCGAGGTGCGGCACCTGAGCTGGACGCTGACCAAGGCCCCCTCGGCGGCGGATCTGGACGGCAGCGCCAACTGGCGAACCGACCCGAACGTGGCCGGTGGCGGTTACTTTGCCGACCTGGCCAGCCATGGTTTTGACCTGTTTCAGTACCTGCTCGGCGATATCGTCGAAGTCGCCGGTTTCACCGCGCGCCAGGCTGGTTTGTATGCGGCGGAAGACGCGGTCAGCGCCAGTTGGCGCTTCGCCTGCGGAGCACTGGGCATGGGCTGCTGGAGCTTTGTCGCGGATCGGCGCGAGGACCGGGTGGAGATTATCGGCAGTGGAGGGCGCATCAGTTTTTCCGTATTCGATGAGCATCCGGTCCAGCTATTTGCCGACGAACAGATCAGTCTGGAAATCCCCCATCACGAACACATTCAGTGGCACCACGTCCTCGGCATGAACGCGCATATCCGTGGCGATTCGCAACATCCCGCTGTCGCCGAACAAGCCCTCAAAACTGATTGGGTGATGGACCAGATCCTCAAACGCCACTGATTTACGCGTTAAACCACAACCCTGTGGCGAGGGAGCTTGCTCCCGCTCGGCTGCGCAGCAGTCGTAAACCATGCTCCTCGGTACACCCGATGGGCTGCGACAGCCGGGTTTTAGGGCCGCTTCGCTGCCCAGCGGGAGCAAGCTCCCTCGCCACAGAATCAGACTGATCTTCATGTTCTGCGCTCAGCTCTAAGGTTATGCCCAAACAATATTTCTCAAGCTTGTCATAACGTCTCTAAGATCACGTCATAACTCGTTATGACAAGTGATCCCTGATGACCGATAACGTCCTCTCCTTACCCAGTGTCCCGCTGCACACCCAACTGCGCGACGTCCTGCGCGCACGCATTCTTGATGGCGAATACCCGCAAGACAGCCAGATGCCGTCCGAAAGCGAACTCGGCACGCTGTTCAAAGTCAGCCGCATCACCGTGCGCCAGGCGCTGGGTGATCTGCAGAAAGAAGGGCTGATCTTCAAGATCCATGGCAAAGGCACCTTCGTCGCCAAGCCGAAAACCTTTCAAAACGTCAGCAGCCTGCAAGGCCTCGCCGAGTCCATGACCGGGCGCGGCTACGAGGTGATCAACCGTCTGCGCAGCTTCAAATTCATCCCCGCCGACAAACGTGTCGCCGAGCGCCTGCAAGTCGCCGAAGGCGAGACCGTGGCGCAGATCAAACGCGTTCGACTGATCAACCGCGAGCCTATATCGCTGGAAATCACCTACCTGCCCAAAGCCGTCGGCGAACGGCTGGAGAAGGCCGATCTGGTGACTCGCGACATCTTCCTGATTCTGGAAAACGACTGCGGCATCGCCCTCGGTCATGCCGATCTGGCGATCGACGCGGTGCTGGCTGACAGCGACCTGACCCAGGCGCTGAACGTCGAGGCCGGCTCGCCGATCATGCGCATCGAACGTCTGACCCACGACGCCAACGGCCAGCCGCTGGACTTCGAACACCTTTACTACCGTGGCGATGCGTTCCAGTACCGCCTGCGGATCGACCGGCAAAAAGGGGCGTGACATGACCCGCAAGACCTTAGAACAGGAATACGACATCGTCGTGATCGGCGGTGGCACCGCCGGCCCGATGGCGGCGATCAAGGCCAAAGAGAAGAACCGTGATTTGCGCGTGCTGCTGGTCGACAAGGCCAACGTCAAGCGCAGCGGCGCGATCAGCATGGGCATGGACGGCCTGAACAACGCGATCATCCCCGGCCACTCGACGCCGGAGCAGTACACCAAGGAAATCACCATTGCCAATGACGGCATCGTCAATCAGGCGGCGGTGTACGCCTACGCCACTCACAGTTTCGAAACCATCGAGCAACTCGACCGCTGGGGCGTGAAGTTCGAGAAGGACGAAACCGGTGATTACGCCGTGAAAAAAGTCCACCACATGGGTGCCTACGTGCTGCCGATGCCGGAAGGGCACGACATCAAAAAGGTGCTTTATCGCCAGTTGAAACGCGCGCGGGTGAGCATCACCAATCGCCTGGTCTGCACCCGTTTGCTCACCGACGAGGAGGGCACGGTCAACGGCGTGATGGGCTTCGATTGCCGCACCGCTGACTTCCATGTGATCAAGGCCAAAGCGGTGATTCTCGCGTGTGGCGCGGCCGGGCGCCTCGGCCTGCCGTCCTCGGGCTACCTGATGGGCACCTACGAGAACCCGACCAATGCCGGCGACGGCTACGCCATGGCGTATCACGCCGGGGCCGAGCTGGCGAACCTCGAATGCTTCCAGATCAACCCGTTGATCAAGGACTACAACGGCCCGGCCTGCGCCTATGTCACCGGCCCGCTCGGCGGCTACACCGCCAACAACAAGGGCGAACGCTTCATCGAGTGCGATTACTGGAGCGGGCAGATGATGTGGGAGTTCCACCAGGAACTGGAAAGCGGCAACGGCCCGGTGTTCCTCAAACTCGATCACCTGGCCGAGGAAACCATCCAGAACATCGAGGAAATCCTGCACAGCAACGAACGCCCGAGTCGCGGCCAGTTCCACGCCAATCGCGGCACCGATTACCGCACGCAGATGGTCGAGATGCACATCTCGGAGATCGGTTTTTGCAGCGGCCATTCGGCGTCCGGGGTGTGGGTCAACGAGCGTGCCGAGACCTCGGTGAAAGGTTTGTACTCGGCGGGTGACATGGCCGCTGTGCCGCACAACTACATGCTCGGCGCGTTCACCTACGGCTGGTTCGCCGGGCACAACGCGGCGGATTTTGTCGCCGGGCGCGAGTTTTCCGCGCTGGATGCCGCACAGATCGAAAAGGAGCAAGCGCGGGTCTACGCACCGCTCGATCGCGAACACGGGCTGCCGCCGGCGCAGGTCGAGTACAAGCTGCGGCGCTTCGTCAACGACTACCTGCAACCGCCGAAAGTGACCAAAAAAATGCAGATCGGTCTGCAGCGCTTCAGCGACATCGAACGCGACCTCGAGCAGATGAAAGCCAACAACGCTCACGAGCTGATGCGCGCCATGGAAACCAGCGTGATCCGCGACTGCGCAGAAATGGCCGCACGCGCTTCACTGTTCCGCGCCGAGAGCCGCTGGGGCCTGTACCACTACCGCGTCGATCACCCGCAGCGCAACGACAGCGAGTGGTTCTGCCATTGCCATCTGAAGAAGGGTGAAGACGGCCGCATGACCAGTTTCAAGAAACCCGTCGAGCCGTACATCATCCCGCTCGATGCCGAAGAAATGCAGGCTTACGACCGCTTGCGCGTGGGCGCGTTCGCCGCTTGATGCATCACCAGAGAGAGTCCGAACCATGGCCTATCAAGCCCAGGAAATCTTCTTCCGCTCCAACGCCCCGGTCACCGTGGACGAGGACAAATGCATCGCCGAAAAAGGCTGCACCGTGTGCGTCGACGTCTGCCCGATGGACCTGCTGGCGATCAACCCGGCCACACAAAAGGCCTACATGGCATTTGATGAATGTTGGTACTGCATGCCGTGTGAGAAGGATTGTCCGACCGGTGCCGTAAAAGTCGACATCCCTTATCTCCTGCGCTGATCCTGCTCGAAATGTGGGAGCGAGCCTGCTCGTGAAAGCGGTGGGTCATTTAGCAATGATGTCGACAGATACGCCGCTTTCGCGAGCAAGCTCGCTCCCACAATGGATCGAGTTACTGCACAAATTGAGTACGCCAAAACCCTGTGGGAGCGAGCTTGCTCGCGAAGAGGCCCGCCCAGACAACCCAAAGCCATCCGGAAACCCCGGACGCTGGATTCACCGAAACCCCTCGTTTCCCACCGCGCCCTGATCGCGGCGGAGACGAACATCCTATAAATGATTCGAGGGGAAACACTCATGTTGCGTGCAGCAATCGCCGGTCTGGTACTGGCTTCATTCACCCTGTCGGCCTCGGCCGAAACCATCCGTATCGCCATCGGCACCCAGGACACCACCATCAACTGCGCCGCCGGCGGACTGTTGATTCGTGAACTCGGTCTGCTCGACAAATACCTGCCGCACGACGGCGCCTATAAAGACGCGAAATACGACGTGCAGTGGAAGAACTTCACCAGCGGCGCGCCGCTGACCAACGAAATGGTCGCCGGCAAACTCGACTTCGGCGCCATGGCCGATTTCCCTGGCGCGTTCAACGGTGTGGCGTTCGAAACCGCCGGCAAGCACAGCCTGTTCATCAGCGTGTTGTCGGGCAGCATCAAGGGCAGCGGCAACGGCATCGTGGTGCCGAGTGCGTCCGGGGTGCAGGCGCTGAGCGAACTCAAGGGCAAAACCATCTCGGTGCCGTTCGCCTCGACCGCCCACGGCATGCTGCTGCGCGCGGTGGCGGAGCAGGGCTGGGATCCACTGAAAGACGTGAACATCATCGCTCAGCCACCGGAAGTCGCCGGCTCCGCGTTGCAGGCCGGCAAGATCGACGCCCACGCCGATTTCGTGCCGTTCGCCGAGCTGTTCCCGAGCCGTGGTTTCGCCCGCAAGATTTACGACGGTGCTCAGGCCAACGCGCCGACTTTCCACGGTGCACTGGTGGATCAGGCCTACGCGAAACAGTACCCGGAAATCGTCGTCGCCTACCTGCGCGCGAGTATCGAAGCCAACCAGTTGCTCGCCGCCGAGCCGGAGAAATACAGCGAGCTGATCGCCAAAGTCACCGGCGTCGATGCCGAGGTCAACTACCTGTTCCACGGCCCGCTCGGCGTACAGACCCGCGACCTGAGCTGGAAGCCGGAATATCGTCAGGCCGTTGGCACCGCGATCGATACCCTGAAGCTGTTGAAAAAGGCTGATCGCGGCCTCGACCTCAACACCTTCATCGACGATCAGTACATCCGCGCCGCCTTCAAGGCCTCGAATCTGGACTACACCGCGCAACTCGCCAATTACGCGCAAACACCGTTGAAAGCGCTGGATGCGGCCAGCGGCAAAGCGATCACTGACTTCAGCCACGTCGCCGAAATCTGGGTGCGCGGCGAAGACAAGGTGCGCCAGTACGCCTCGGCGGAATCCGCTTTCACTGCGTTGGCCGCGTTGAAGCAGGAAGGCAAAAACATCCGCGCGGTGTATGCCCAGGCCAGTGACAGCGGGATCAAGTTGCTCGCCGATCAGGCGTGGTTCGCCAGTGATGCCAAGGGCCGCCTGAGCGCGTTCCTGCTCAAGGGCCAGGCCCAGCAATTTGCGGCGGCGCAGGGTGGCAAGGTCTTCGACTTCACCGATGCCACGACCCAGGCCGTAGCTGCCCGCTGATCTTAGGCACACCACATTCCCTTGTGGGAGCGGGCTTGCTCGCGAATGCGGTGTATCAGTAAGCAAATGATTGCCTGACACCCCGCATTCGCGAGCAAGCCCGCTCCCACAAGGGGGATCTCGGTTGAAAGGAATATTTATGTTCAGTTCTGTTAAGCGCTGGGTTCCAAGGGCCGCTTCTTTGCTGCTCTGCCTGCTGTTCTGGCAACTCGCCGCCAGCCACCACTGGAACCTCGGCCTGGTCACCTTCGCCAACGTGCCAACCCCACTGGCCGTGATCGAAGCGGCGCTGGGTCTGGGCGATTCCGGCAAGTTGCTGCAACACCTGACCGCCAGCCTCAGCCGCGTGTTCGCCGGCTATCTCGCGGCATTGATCATCGGCATCGCCCTGGGTCTCGCCATCGGCCGCTCGAAATGGGCTGAAGACCTGCTGCTGCCACCGCTGGAAGTGCTGCGCCCGATCCCGGCGGTGGCATGGATTCCGCTGGCGATCCTGATGTTCCCGTCGTCGGAGCTGTCGATGGTCTTCATCACTTTTACGGGGGCGCTGTTCCCGATCCTGCTTAACACCGTGCACGGCGTCGAAGGCGTCGACCCACGGCTGATCGCCTCGGCAAAAAGCCTTGGGGCAGGGCGTCGGGCGATTCTGCTGGAAGTGATTTTGCCGGGTGCCGCCCCGAGCATCATTACTGGCCTCGCCATCGGCATGGGCACCTCGTGGTTCTGTCTGGTCACGGCGGAAATGATCTCCGGCCAGTTCGGCATCGGTTACTACACCTGGGAGTCCTACACCATTCAGAACTACGCCGACATCGTCGTCGGCATGCTGCTGATCGGTGTGCTGGGCATGGGCAGCAGTCTGCTGATCAAGCGTCTGGGCGGGCTGTTCACGCCCTGGCACCGACCACGAGGAAAAGCCTGATGAGCGCAATGCAAACCCCCGAAGGGCGGATCGATATTCGCCAGTTGTCGATCGTTCTCGGCGAAGGCCAACACGCTTTCGAGGCCGTGCAGGGGCTGGATTGTCAGATCGAGCCGGGCCAGTTCGTGTGCATTCTCGGCCCGTCCGGTTGCGGCAAATCGACCTTGCTCGGTGCACTGGCCGGGCACCTGCAAGCCCATGCCGGCAGCCTCAAAGTCGATGGCGGCGAGGTCTGCGGGCCGTCGCCGCAGCGCGGCATGGTGTTCCAGCATCACACGCTGTTTCCGTGGCGCACGGTGCGCGACAACGTCGCTTTCGGCCTGAAGATGCGCGGCATCGGCAAGGCTGAGCGCCATCGCGCGGCGGACGAAATGCTCAAACTGGTCGGCCTCGACGGCTTCGCCGAACGCTGGCCCGATCAGCTCTCCGGCGGCATGCAGCAACGGGTCGAGATCGCGCGGGTGCTGGTCAACCGTCCACGGCTGTTGTTGATGGACGAACCGTTTGGTGCGCTGGATGCCTTGACCCGCTTGAACATGCAGGAACTGCTGCTGGACATCTGGACGCGCATCCGCACCACCGTGGTGTTCGTTACTCACGATATCGACGAGGCGCTGTTTCTCGCCGATCGCTTGCTGGTGATGAGCGCGCGACCGGGGCGAATCATCGAGGACCTGCGCCTGGACTTCCCGCGTCCGCGTACCAGCGAACTGGTGACCAGCCCCGAATTCTCCCGCCTCAAACGCCATTGCCTCGACCTGCTGCGCCACGACAACCCCCGACCGCTGCCGCGCCTCAACCCGCTCGGCCTGCCTCCCGAAAACCCTTTGCCGCGATTTGCCCTATGACCTCATTTTTTGCTGTGACCGATAACGACGACATCCTTGCCCTGCAACCGCGTCTGACCGCTGACGATGCCGGTGTACGGCGCATTGCCCTGATCGAACTGGCTGATCTGGAAGAGCCGGACGGGTTGCTGTGGCTGGTTGAAAAACTGAGCGAAGATCCCGCCGAAGAGGTCCGCGCCGAAGCCGCGCGGCTGCTGGAAGCCTGGGAGGACGAACCGGTGGTGGCTGCGCTGTGCCGGGCGCTGACCGATCCGTCTCCGGCCGTGCAGGCAGCCGCCGCGCAAAGCCTGAGTCTGCTCAAAACCGAAGCGGCAGGCCGGGTGATTCTGCCGTGGACCGATCACGCCGAAGTCAGTGTGCGAATCGCCGCGTTCCGTGCTCTGCGTGAATTGCGTTTCGCCGAGGCCGCACCGGCTGCAATTACCGCGCTGAACGATGCCGATGCCAACGTACGCCGCGAAGCCGTGGGCGTTCTGGGCTGGCTCAAACAGCTCGACGCACTGCCGGCCCTGGCGCGACTGGCCAGCGCCGACCCGGACACCGAAGTGCGCCGCGCCGCCACCGGTGCCCTCGGTCTGGCGTCCGGTGGCGAAGTGCTGCCGGCCCTGCGTCAGGCGCTGCAGGACGCTGCCTGGCAAGTGCGCGAAGAAGCGGCCACGACGCTGGGCAAAGTCGGCCACAGCGACGCCGGTCCGGCGTTGATCGCCGCCCTCGGCGATGACTATTGGCAAGTGCGCTTGCGCGCCACTCGCAGCCTCGGTCGTTTGCGTTTTGCACCGGCGCTGGACGCTCTGATCGAAACCCTCGGCCATCGCATCAGCAACCTGCGCAAGGAAGCCGCGCTGGCCCTCGGTGAGTTGAATGATCGCGGCGCGGTGGCGGCGTTGCAGGCGGCGCAGGATGACGGTGATCCGGAAGTGCGCAAAGCGGTGCGGATTGCCTTGAGTCAGCTGCAATGAACCCGCTGTCGCTGGGCAATTCGCAGAGCGAGCAGACCCTGCGCCTGAGCTGGCCGAACGGCCGCGAGTCGCTGTTCAATCACGCCGAACTGCGCCGCCAGTGCCCGTGCTCGCAATGCCGTGCGTTTCGCCTGAAAGGCGTTACTCCGCTGGTGGATGACCGTGTTCGTCTGATCGAGATCAACCCGCAGGGGTATGGCGTACAACTGGTGTTCAGCGACGGCCATCAACGCGGGATCTACCCTTGGGACTACCTGGCACAACTTGGTTCTTAGCTTCACCACAATCATCTGGGGGAGCAAGCTTGCTCCCACAGGGGAATCGTGATTTTCAGAAGGATTTACTCAGGCTGGCGACGACAGTGGCGGTGCACATATCCTTGAATCCCCAGTTGCTCAGGCACTGGCTCTGCGACAGATCGGTGTCGATGTAGCTCAGGCCCAACACCACCCCGGCCAGATTGTGGGTCAGTTTGACCTCCCATTCGCGATAGCTGTTCTCGCCATGCCCGGACGCCGAGTACAGGTGCGGGTCCTTGAAGTCCATGTTGCCGTAACGCAGTTTCAGCCCGGAATCGAACGGCAGCCCGGTTTCATAACCGACATAGGTGTAGAGCGAGCTCTGCTTGCTGTCGACCCCCGGCGCATCGCTGGAGTAATACGCCGCCAGCTTCACCCCGTAGACGCCGAGAATCCCGTAGACCTCGCTCTGGTTGAACTGGCTTTCCTTGGGGTAGGCGTACTTGAGGTAACCCAGATCGAGGCTGACGTCCTCGGTGGCCTGCCACAGCCAGCCGGCGTAGTAATCAATTTCCTGACGGGTTTTCAGACCACCGCCGAAATCGACGTTGGAGCTCCAGGCACCCGCGTACAAACCGCTGCTGTGCGTCAGGGTCAGGCCGGCTTGCAGGGCCGGGTCGTTCTGCGTTTGCGAGATGCCGCGGGTCCGGTAGTCGCTGGCCAGAGTCAGGTCAACCAGCACGGCGAAGTCGTCGTTCAAGGGGATCGCGTGGCTACTCAGGGGCAACAGACTCAAGGAACTCAGGGCGAGCAAGGGCAAGGCTTTCATGTGAAGTCCCGATGTTGTGATTGTTATGGGGGCTGGAAAATGCAGTGGAAATGCTTGGGTAGGGTGAAAGTCCCTGTGGGAGCGGGCTTGCTCGCGAAGACGGTGGGTCAGGTATCGAAATGTTTGCTGACCGGACGCCTTCGGGAGCAAGCCCCCTCCCACAAAAGAGGGAGGGATCCTGTTGTTATTGGGCGGCGGTGTAGACCTGACGCCCACCAAACCAAGTTTGCAGAACCTGGGTGTCATGCAGGGCTTTTTCGTCGACGCTGAACACGTCGCGGTCGACCACGATGAAATCGGCCTGTTTGCCCGGCGTCAGCGAGCCGATCTGCTGGTCGAGGCCGATGGTCCGCGCCGCGTTGGCGGTGTAGGCGTAGAACATGGTTTCGCGGTCCAGACGCTCGTCGGCATTCAGCACCCCCAACGGGCCGACGCGGGTGATGGCCTGGGCCATGGCGTTGAACGGATTGGGCGACGACACCGGCCAGTCGCTGGCACCGGCAATCGTCGCACCCTGTTTCAGCAGCGAGTGCGCCGGGTATTGATAGCGGAAGGCGAGGGCGCTGACGTAGGGCTTGATCATGTCGGTGGTGTAGTCATCGGCGCTGGCCCACAGCAATTGCATCGAGGCGACCACGTTCAGCGGTTTGAAGCGGGCGAACTCTTTTGGATTGACCATTTGCAGGTGGGTGATCGAGTGAGTAATGCCGCTCTGCCGATCCTTGCGCGCGCGTTCGACGCCATTGACTGATTCCCGCACCGCACGGTCGCCGATGGCGTGGATGTGCACCAGCCAGCCGCGCTGGTCAATGGCGCTGACCAGTTCGCCGAAATGCTGCGGGTCGATCAGCAGCTCGCCCTGTTTGTGCGAGTTGCGGTACGGATCGATCATCGCCGCGCTCTGCGCCGGGTACTCAATCACGCCATCGGCGAAGATCTTGACTCCGGGCAGGGTCAGGTTGGGGATGCCCTGAAATTGCTGGCGCACCTTATCCAGCGTATCGAGATCGGCCGGCAGGCTTTTCGGGTTGGCGACCAGCAACGCTGCAACGTGCACGCTCATGTCGCCGCTTTCCGACAGCGCTTTGTAGGCCGGCAGCACGCCGACGGTTTTCTCGGTGGGTTTGAGGGCGAAGACCGGCTCGCCCGGTGCGGCGTTGGCGGCGGGGTCCATCCACGCGGTGATGCCGAGGCTGTTGTTGAAGCGCACAGCGGATTTGGCCGCGGTGAGCATATCGGTCGGGCTCGGCACCGGCATTTTCGCGGCGACCCGGTCCCAGCCGGCATCGACCAGAAAGCCGTTGGGCTCGCCGCTGGCCAGTTTGCCGATCGTGTCTTGTTCCGCAGCGGGCAGGGTCTTGAGCAACGCCGCGTCGATGCCGGCGCGCTTGAGCATCACGTTGTTGGCCCACGCGGTGTGGTGATCGCTGCCGGTGAACACCACCGGCACGTCAGCCCATTCGCCGTGGTTGAAGGTTTTGCCCAGCGCTTCGGCCTGCGCCCAGTACGCTGAACTCATGCCGGCAATGCTCAGCACATCGCCATGTCTGGCCTTGCCGTCGTCACGCCAGGCGCGCAGGCGTTTTTCCAGTTCGTCGAGGGCGACGACTTCGTCTTCCATGTTGGCCGAGACCATTTCCAGGCCACCGAAAATCGCGTGGGAATGGCTGTCGATCAAGCCCGGCATCAGCGTCTTGCCGCCGAGGTCGATGACCTGGGTGCCGGGCTCGATCAGCGCCTTGATCTGTGCGTCGCTACCGACTTTCAGCACTTTGCCGTTTTCCACGGCCAGCGCCTGCACCTCCGGTTGCGTGCGGTCGGCAGTGAAAATCTTGCCGTTGACCAGTACCAGATCGGTGGCGGCCATGGCTTCCATCGAGGCAAAACTTATAGCGGTAACCAGCAGGCTCGGGATGAATCTTTTCATTGAAGATTTCCTTGTTATTGCGTCTGATGGCCAGATTAGTGGCAGACACTGGCCGACAGAACGCCTTCCTCACGAAAAACGTTTTTGCCTGAATGGAAAAAGCATGGACAAGCTGGGTGCACTGAAAATGTTCGTGGTCACCGCACAGCTCGGCAGTTTCAGCCGTGCGGCCGAGCAACTGGGCAAGACTCCGTCGGCCCTGACCAAAGCGGTCAATCACCTGGAAACGGAACTCGGCGCGCGACTGTTCGAGCGCAGCACACGGCGGATTCTGCTCACCGAAATCGGCCGGGTCTATCTGGAAACCGCGCGGCTGGTGTTGCAGCGGCTGGAGGAGGCCAGCGAGGAAATCGAGCAGTTGCAGCACGGTCTGCGCGGCAGCCTGAAAATCACTGCACCGTTGGCGTACGGGCGAGCTTTTCTCGATCAGGCGTGTGACGGCTTTTTGCAGCAATACCCGCAGATCCGCCTGCAAGTGGATCTGTGCGACGCGTTCGTCAATCTGCTGGAAAGCGGCTATGACCTGGCCTTGCGCGAAGGCCATGACGACCTGCCGGGGCTGATTGCCCGGGTGGTCGGCAGCAACCGTCTGGCCTTGTGCGGCAGCCCGGACTATCTGGCGCGCAAAGGGTTGCCGGTCACCCCGCAAACCCTCGAACAGCATGAATGGCTGCTGTATCAGCATCCGTTGCTCAGCCGCGAGTTCTGGTGGGCCGAACGCGACGGCCAGCGCCTGAGCCTGGCGCAACCGACGGCGCCGCGCTTGCGCAGCGACAATTACGACCTGTTGCTGGCCAGCGCGCTGGCCGGACGCGGCTTGCTGCACACGCCGCTGTGGAGCGCCGCGCCGTACATTGCCGATGGGCGTCTGGTGCGGGTCATGGCTGACTACGAAATCGACCCCGACACCTTCGGCCCGCACATTCTTGCGGTGTACCCAAGCCATCGGCGGGCCACGGCCAAGGTCGTCGCATTCATCGATTACATCTCGGCATTTCTGGCCGAGCGTGGATTGAACTGACTGGCGGTCATTGCCAGCAAAAATGCGAAAGAGTACAAATGTACTCCATGACCAATCTGACTCCCCGCCGTACCGCCATCCTGACCTTTATCCGCGAACGCATCGCCGAACACGGTCAGCCCCCAAGCCTCGCTGAAATCAGCGAGGCTTTTGGTTTTGCCTCGCGCAGCGTGGCGCGCAAGCATGTGCTGGCGCTTACCGAAGCCGGGTTTATCGAGGTCAATCCGCATCAGGCCCGGGGCATTCGCCTGCTCGGGCAGCCGGCGCGGCCGGAGCTCCTGGATATTCCGGTGCTCGGCCGGGTGGCCGCCGGTGCGCCGATCGGTGCCGATGCCGATATCCATAGCCGCTTGATGCTCGACCCGGCGCTGTTCTCCCGTACCCCCGACTACATGCTGCGAGTGCAGGGCGACTCGATGATCGAGGACGGCATTCTCGACGGCGATCTGGTCGGTGTGCGGCGCAATCCCGAAGCGCTCAACGGCCAGATCGTCGTGGCGCGGCTCGATGGCGAAGTGACGATCAAACGCTTCGAGCGCGTCGGCGATGAGGTCCGGCTGCTGCCGCGCAACCCGGCGTACCAGCCGATTGTCGTGCGCGATGATCAGGACCTGGCCATCGAAGGCGTGTTTTGCGGTCTGGTGAGGCAAGGCTGATGGGCGCCGTCGTTGCACTCGATACGCTGTTCAATGGCGGCCAGGTCTGGAAGGGCCGGCCTGCGCCGCCGACGGCCAGCCCGCAACCCACCGGCCATGCCGCGCTGGATGCGGCACTGCCCAGCGGTGGCTGGCCGGAAGCGGCACTGAGCGAAATCCTGCTGGCCGGCCCCGGGGTTGGCGAGCTGCAACTGGTGTGGCCGACCTTGGCGCGGCTGTCGACGGCGGGCGAGCGCATTGTGCTGGTGGCACCACCGTTCGTGCCGTACCCGCAGGCGTGGGCGAACGCCGGGGTCGATCTGCGTCAGTTGTCGGTGATTCAGGCCAGTGAGCGCGATGCCTTGTGGGCGGCGGAACAATGCCTGCGCTCGGGCAGTTGCGGCGCGGTGCTGTGCTGGCCGCACAAGGCCGATGACCGCGCGTTGCGGCGCTTGCAGGTGGCGGCGGAAACCGGCCAGACCCTGGCGTTTGCCTGGCGCCCGTTGAGCGAGGCGATCAATCCCTCGCCGGCCGCGTTGCGCATCGCCATCGACGCCAGACCGGCCCAGTTGCGCGTGCTCAAGTGCCGTGGCGGACTGGCGCGCACGGCGCCGATTGCGTTTGCCGTGGGGCATTGAGGTCGTCATGCGCTGGGTGTGTATTTTGTTCCCGCAATTGGCCCTCGACGCGGTGCTGCGTCAGCGTGCCGATCCCGCTGAGCCGTTGGTGCTGCTCAGTGGCCCGGCCCAGCGCCGCGTGCTGCAAGCGGTCAATCCGGCGGCGCGTCAACTCGGCCTGCGCGCCGGTCAGTCGATGACCGCCGCGCAAGCCCTGAGCAAAGGCTTTGCCACCGCCGATTACGACCTGGCCGAGGTCGAGCGCTGGCAGCAGTTTCTCGCCGCGTGGGCTTACCGGTTCAGCGCGCAGGTCAGCGTGCATTACCCGCGCACCGTGGTGTTCGAGATCGAGTCGAGCCTGGGTCTGTTCGGCTCCTGGGCGCAGTTCGAAGCGCGGCTGCGCAAGGAACTGACTGAACTGGGTTTCCGCCATCGCATCGTCGCCGCGCCCAATCCGGTGGCGGCGCGGGTGCTGGCCAACGCCTACGACGGCCTTGTAGTACCGGACGGCGAAGCCCTGCAGCATCACCTCGGGCAGTTGCCTGTCGACCGCGTCGGGCTGGAGCCGCAGGTCGCCACCGCGCTGACGCGTATGGGCCTGCGCAACCTGAACCAACTGCAGAGCCTGCCGCGTCAGGCCTTGGCCCGGCGCTTCGAAGCATCGATGCTCAAGCATCTCGACACCTTGTTCGGGGCACGGCCGCTGGCCTTGGCGTTCTATCTGCCGCCGGATCGTTTCGATGTGCGCATCGAACTGAATTTCGACGTGCAATCTCATCAGGCGCTGCTATTCCCGTTACGGCGTTTGACCGCGGACCTGTCGGCGTTCCTCTGCGGGCGTGACAGCGGCGTGCAGCGTTTCGACCTGCATCTGGAACACGCCGGGCTGCCGGACACGCTGATCAAGGTCGGCCTGCTCAGCGCCGAGCGCGATCCGGCGATGCTTTTCGAACTGGCCCGTGGACGACTGGAGCAAGTCCTGGTCGAGGCCCCGGTGCGCGGCTTCCGTCTGCGTGCCGAAGATCTGCCGAGTTTTGTGCCGCAGTGTCAGGAACTGTTCGATGACCGTCCGCAACAGACCTTGCCCTGGGAGCAATTGCGCGAACGCCTGCGTGCACGGCTCGGTGATGACGCGGTGCAGGGCCTGCGCTTTCAGGCAGACCATCGCCCGGAATGCGCCTGGCAGAACGCTGTCGACAAGCAACGTTGCACAGGTTTGCCGAGCGTGCAGCGTCCGGGTTGGCTGCTCGGCGAGCCGCAAAGCGTGCCGGAAGGTTCGGCGCGGATCCTCATGGGCCCCGAGCGCATCGAATCCGGCTGGTGGGACGGTGACGATGTGCGCCGTGATTACTACCTGATCCAGAACCGTGCCGGTCAGCAGGGCTGGGCCTATCGGGCCGTGGGCGAGGGCGGTCCGTTGTGGCTGCAGGGCTGGTTTGCATGAACGACGGCTATGCCGAGCTGCACTGCCTGTCGAACTTCAGTTTCCAGCGCGGCGCCTCCAGTGCCCTTGAGCTGTTCCAGCGGGCGAAAAAGCACGGCTATCAGGCGCTGGCGATCACCGATGAGTGCACGCTGGCCGGGATCGTTCGCGCCTGGCAAGCGGCGAAATCGGTTGAACTGCCGCTGATCATCGGCAGCGAAATCCGCATCGACAACGGCCCGAAACTGGTACTGCTGGTGGAGAACCTTGCGGGCTATCAGACCTTGTGCGGCTTGATCACTCAGGCCCGACGGCGTACGCAGAAGGGCCAGTACCAAGTGCTGCGCGAGGACTTCAGCGAGCCGTTGCCGGGTTTGCTCACGCTGTGGGTGCCGGACAGCGTCGATGACCTAGAGGAGGGGCGCTGGCTGAAGCAGACCTTCGGCGAGCGCCTGTATCTGGCGGTGCAGCTGCATCGCGGGCAGGACGACCAGCGTCGGTTGGCGGCACTGCTTAACCTGGCGGACCAGCTGCAGATTCTCGCCGTGGCCAGCGGCGATGTGCACATGCACGCCCGTGGCCGGCGCGCACTGCAGGACACCATGACCGCGATCCGCCATCACGTCCCGGTGGCCGAGGCCGGATTGCGCCTGCACCCCAACGGCGAGCGGCATCTGCGCAGCCTCGAGGTGTTGCGCGAGCTGTATCCGCCGGTGCTGCTCGACGCCTCGGTGCAACTGGCCCGGCGCTGTACTTTCGAGCTGAGCGAGTTGCGCTATCAATATCCGAAAGAGCTGGTGCCAGAGGGTCACACCGGCAGTTCCTGGCTGCGCCAGTTGACTAAAGAGGGCATCGCCTGGCGCTGGAAAAAAGGCGCGCCCTTCAAGGTGCTGAGGCAGATCAACAAGGAACTGAAGCTGATCGCCGAACTCGGCTACGAAAGCTACTTCCTCACCGTGCACGACGTGGTGCGCTTTGCCCGCGATCAGCAGATTCTCTGTCAGGGCCGCGGTTCGGCGGCTAACTCGGCGGTGTGTTATGCCTTGGGCATCACCGAGATCGACCCGGATCGCACCACGCTGCTGTTCGAGCGTTTCATGTCGAAAGAGCGCAACGAGCCGCCGGACATCGACGTCGACTTCGAGCACGAACGCCGTGAAGAAGTCCTGCAATACGTGTTCCGCCGTTATGGCCGGCGGCGTGCGGCGCTGACGGCGGTGGTCAGCACCTACCACGCCGCCGGTGCCGTGCGTGACGTGGCCAAGGCCCTCGGTCTACCGCCGGATCAGATCAATGCACTGGCCGATTGCTGCGGCCACTGGAGCGACGAAACACCGCCACTGGCGCGCTTGCTCGAAGGCGGCTTCGACCCCGACAGCCCGGTGCTGCGTCGGGTGCTGAGCCTGACCGGACAACTGATCGGCTTCCCCCGACACTTGTCGCAGCATCCTGGCGGCTTCGTGATTTCCGAGCAGCCGCTGGATACGCTGGTGCCGGTGGAAAATGCCGCCATGGCCGAGCGCACGATCATTCAGTGGGACAAGGACGACCTCGATGCGGTCGGGCTGCTCAAGGTCGACATCCTCGCCCTCGGCATGCTCAGTGCCATCCGCCGTTGCTTCGATCTGCTGCGTCGTCATCGCCATCTCGATCTGAGCCTGGCGACGATTCCAGACAAAGACAAACCGACCTACGAGATGATCAGCCGCGCCGACACCATCGGCGTGTTTCAGATCGAGTCGCGGGCGCAGATGTCGATGCTGCCGCGGCTGAAACCGGCGAAGTTCTACGATCTGGTGATTGAAGTGGCGATCGTCCGCCCAGGGCCGATTCAGGGCGGGATGGTCCATCCGTACCTGCGCCGACGCAACAAGGAAGAGCCGGAAACCTATCCCTCGCCGGAACTGGAAGTGGTGCTCAAACGCACCCTCGGCGTGCCGTTGTTTCAGGAACAGGTGATGCAGATCGCCATCGTTGCGGCCGACTACAGTCCCGGCGAGGCCGATCAGTTGCGTCGCTCGATGGCCGCGTGGAAACGCCACGGCGGCCTGGAGCCGCACAAGGAACGCCTCGCCGCCGGCATGAAGAAAAACGGCTACACCGAGGAATTCGCCGCGCAGATCTTCGAGCAGATCAAGGGTTTTGGCAGCTATGGTTTTCCCGAGTCCCACGCCGCCAGTTTCGCCTTGCTGACCTACGCCAGTTGCTGGCTCAAGTGCCACGAACCGGCGGCGTTTGCCTGCGCGTTGATCAACAGTTGGCCGATGGGTTTTTACAGCCCGGATCAGATCCTTCAGGACGCTCGCCGGCATCAGTTGCAGATCCGTCCGGTGGACGTGCGCGCCAGCGACTGGGATTGCAGCCTGGAACCGATCAGCGGCGCGCAGCCGGCGATCCGCATGGGCCTGCGGATGATCAAGGGCTTTCGCGAGGATGACGCCCGGCGCATCGAAGCGGCGCGGGCGCGCGGGGCGTTTGCCGATGTCGCCGATCTGGGCGAGCGGGCCGCGCTCGACAGTCGCGCCCAGGCGCTGTTGGCTGACTCCGGCGCGTTGCGCGGCATGGCCGGGCATCGGCATCGCGCACGCTGGGAAGTGGCCGGGGTGCAGAAACAGCTGGGCCTGTTTGCCGGGTTGCCGAGCCAGGAAGAGCCCGATGTGCTACTGCCCAAACCGAGTGTCGGTGAAGACCTGCAGGCCGATTACGCGACCATCGGCACCACGCTGGGGCCGCATCCGTTGGCGCTGTTGCGTGGTGAACTGAAGGCGCTGCGTTGCCGCAGTTCGCAGGAGTTGCTGGACGTCGAACACGGTCGGCCGGTGAGCATCGCCGGGCTGGTCACCGGGCGTCAGCGACCGGGCACTGCCAGCGGCGTGACCTTCGTCACCCTTGAAGACGAGTTCGGCAACGTCAACGTGGTGGTCTGGCGCGATCTGGCCGAGCGTCAGCGTCAGGTGCTGGTCGGCTCGCAATTGCTCAGGGTCGATGGCCGCTGGGAGCGCGAGGGCGAAGTGCGGCATTTGATCGCCGGACGGCTGAGCGACCTGAGTTCGCTGCTGGATGGTATTCGCGTGCAGAGCCGCGATTTTCACTAAACCCAGAACACCACAAATCCCCCCTGTGGGAGCGGGCTTGCTCGCGAAGACGGTGTGTCAGTCAGCACAAATGTCTCTGACAGAACGCCTTCGCGAGCAAGCCCGCTCCCACAGGGGATTTGTGTGTGTCCAGACAAGCCAATTCATTGGCGTCAAAAATATCTGTCGCCAATGATGGCACTTTGTCATAATGCCGCCCCTTTTCCGCTCCCCACCGCCTTGCCGTGCCGGGACACACCGTTTTTTTCAGAAGGAATGCACAGTGAGAATGATCTCCCGGATGTTGGTCTCAGGCGTTGCGATTGCCGTGCTCGGCACTATCGCCGGCTCCCTTGCCGGCTGCGCCACCGAAAGCTCCCGCGCACTGCCGGTGGCCAAGGTCGAGAGCGCCACGCAAGTCTGGACCGGTGCTCGCGTACCGATGGCGGTGGGCAAGTTCGATAACCGCTCCAGCTACATGCGCGGGATCTTCTCCGACGGCGTCGACCGTCTCGGCGGCCAGGCCAAGACCATCCTGATCACTCACTTGCAGCAGACCAACCGTTTCTCGGTACTGGATCGCGACAACATGGGCGAGATCCAGCAGGAAGCGGCGATCAAGGGCCAGGCCCAGCGCCTCAAGGGCGCCGACTACGTGGTCACCGGTGACGTCACCGAGTTCGGCCGCAAGGAAACCGGCGACCATCAGCTGTTCGGCATTCTCGGCCGTGGCAAGACCCAGGTTGCCTACGCCAAGGTCAACCTGAACATCGTCAATATCAGCACCTCCGAAGTGGTGTATTCGACCCAGGGCGCCGGCGAGTACGCCTTGTCCAACCGCGAAATCATCGGCTTCGGCGGCACCGCTGCGTACGACTCCACCCTCAACGGCAAAGTCCTCGATCTGGCCATGCGCGAGGCGATCAATCGTCTGGTTGATGGCATGAACGCCGGTGCCTGGAAACCGGGTAACTGATCGCTATTCATTGCAAGGAGCACCACCCATGAATCTGACTTTGTCGCGGTCG
The DNA here is from genome assembly GCF_023100605.1 of Pseudomonas sp. MWU12-2020. Taxonomy (NCBI): domain Bacteria; kingdom Pseudomonadati; phylum Pseudomonadota; class Gammaproteobacteria; order Pseudomonadales; family Pseudomonadaceae; genus Pseudomonas; species Pseudomonas sp. MWU12-2020. The sequence continues at coordinate 210,704 of NZ_JALMEX010000001.1, read as the reverse complement.
CTGCTGGCCCTGACGCTGGCCGCCAGCGCCTTGCTGGCCGGTTGCAGCAGCCCGAAAACCCTGTACCAGTGGGAAGACTACCAGCCGCAGGTTTACGAATACTTCAAAGGCGAAGAGCCAAAAGAAGCTCAGGCCGAAGTGCTGGAGCGCGACCTGCAGAAGATCCGTTCCACCGGCAAGGCCGTGCCGCCGGGTTACCACGCGCACCTGGGCCTGCTGTACCTGAGCATGGGCAAGGACGATCAGATGGTGCAGCAGTTCCGCACCGAGAAAGCGCTGTTCCCCGAGTCCGGCCCGTACATGGATTTTCTGCTTAAAAACGCCAAGACCGGAGACGCCAAATGATCTCGCGTACCCTTAAACTGCTGGCCGCCGGATTGGCCCTGACCGTGCTCGGTGGCTGCGTCGCACCGAAAACCGTCGACTATTCGGCGTACAAACAGGCGCGCCCGAAGACCATTCTGGTGCTGCCACCGCTGAACACCTCGCCGGACGTCAAGGCTTCCTACAGCTTGCTGTCGCAGGTGACGTTCCCATTGGCTGAAGCCGGTTACTACGTGCTGCCGATCACCCTGGTGGACGAAACCTTCCGCCAGAACGGCCTGACCACCCCGGATGACATTCATCAGGCACCGGCCAACAAGCTGAAGGAAATCTTCGGCGCCGACGCTGCGCTGTACATCACCGTGACCGAGTACGGCACGCGCTACATGGTCATCAGCAGCGAAACCGCCGTGACCGCCACCGCCAGACTGGTGGATCTGAAATCCGGCACCACGCTGTGGACCGGTTCGGCACGGGCGTCGAGCGAAGAGGGCGGCAACAACAGTGGTGGCGGCCTGGTCGGCATGCTGATCACCGCCGCGGTAAAGCAGGTGATCAACAGTTCGACCGATGCCGGATACCCGATTGCCGGCGTGGCGAGCAATCGCCTGTTGTCGGCCGGTCAGCGCGCAGGCCTGCTGTATGGCCCGCGTTCGCCGAAGTACGGTACTGACTGACAATTATCGGCACGCCTGAAATCTCCTGTGGGAGCGGGCTTGCTCGCGAAAGCGGTGTGTCAGCCACTTATTTGCCAACTGACACACCGCTTTCGCGAGCAAGCCCGCTCCCACAAGGGGAAGGCGTTTCGCAGCCGATTTATTTGGCGTCGGCCAAAACCGCTCGCCAACGCCCGGTGCTTCCGTCCACGCTTGCAATGAGCGGGTCGGCAAATCGAAATCATCCCGCCGACCAATCGTATCCAGACCCTGCATCTCGACGCCGAAGGCGATATCCTGCGCCACACCTATCTGTGCAACGGCGCATAACGCTGGAACACCGTGTTCGCCCGAGGCTAAAGGAGTGTTCGAATGACCGAGAAGAAACTGGAAACCACGGTCGACCGCGTCTACCAAGGGATTTACCAGGCGATCAGCAAGCGTTCGCTGCGTCCGGGGATGAAGCTGGGCGAAGCGTCGCTGGCCGAACTGTTCAATGTCAGCCGCACGTCGGTACGCGCCGCGCTCAAGCAACTGGAAGCCGAGGGGCTGGTCACCACCGAGCCCAATAAAGGTGCATCGGTGTCGCTGCCGAGCAACGAAGAGATCCGCTCGCTGTTCGAAACCCGTCGGCTGATCGAGATCGGTATGGTCACCGAACTTTGTCGGCGCAAGGACACCGCCGCCATGCAGGTCTTGCGCGAGCACCTGCTACTGGAAGACGCAGCCCACGCGGCGGGCGATCACGAGCAACTGATTTACCTGCTCGGCGAGTTCCACCTCAAACTGGCGCGCAGCCTCAATAACCCGGTGCTGCTCGACTGGTTCCAGAAGCTGATTTCCCGCGCCTCGCTGTACGTCGCCGCGCTGGATGACGACAGCCATGAAGCCTGCCGCGACAACGAACATTTGCGCCTGATCGAATACATTGAAGCGGGTGACCAGAGCGCCGCCATCGAACTGACCTGCACGCATTTGAACGGCATCGAGAAGGCGATTCTCGACGTCGCGGCGAAGATGAAAACTGGCTACCATCCGCTCAAGCACCTGATCGGGGTTTAAAGCCGAACCCGGTGTGAAATCGGCTATAACCTAATGAAACCATTACGGCCGGTGACGCTCGAAACAGACGGGCGTCGCGGCGTTCTGCCGTCGCGATGTATCGGGCAAACACCACAGGACACCGAGTCAATCGATGCAGTTTTTATCCGATAGCCACGGTTGTGAGGGCTGGAAAGGCGAGATGGCCGGGCGCATTTGTGCGTTCGACTGGAGTCAGACCGAACTCGGCCCGCTGGACGCCTGGCCCGCCAGTCTGTGCAGCGCCGTGCAGTTGATGCTGGCGTCCCCCTTGCCGATGGTGATGCTCTGGGGCCGCGCCGGCTACATGATCTACAACGACGCCTACTCGCAGTTTGCCGGTGGCCGCCACCCGTATCTGCTGGGGGTGCCGGTGGAACTGGGCTGGCCGGAAGTCGCCGAATTCAATCGGCATGTGGTCAATACCTGTCTGGCGGGTGGCACCTTGTCGTTTCGCAACAAGGAACTGGTGCTGTTGCGTGATGGCGTGCCCGAAGACGTCTGGATGGATCTGTATTACAGCCCGGTGGCCAACGATGACGGTGTGCCGGCCGGGGTAATGGCGATGGTGGTCGAGACCACCGACTTAGTGCGCTCCGAGCGCCTGCGTCAGGCGGCTGAAGATGCCTATCGCGCCGACAACGAGCGGGTGCGTCTGGCACTCAATGCCGGGGCTTTGCTTGGCTCGTTTGTCTGGGATGTGAAGAACAATGTGTTGTCGGCGGACGAGCGTTTCGCCCGCACGTTTTCGTATCCACCGGATCAGGACCTGAGCAATCTGCCGCAGTCCTACTGCGAAGCGCGGATCCACGCGGATGATCTGGCGTGGGTGAACGATCGGGTCAGCCATTCGCTGCAGACCGGTGAGCCCTACAATGCCGAGTACCGGGTACAGCGCCCGGACGGCAGTTATCTGTGGGTGCTGGCCAGCGGCGCCTGCGAGTTCGACGAACACGGTTCGCCGTTTCGATTCCCCGGGGTGTTGATCGACATTCACGAGCGCAAGAACGCCGAAGAGTCCCTCCTCAAATTCACCCGCAATCTGGAACAGCGTGTGGCCGATGAAGTCGGGGCGCGACTGGCGGCCGAGGAGCAATTACGCCAGTCGCAGAAGCTCGAAGCCATCGGCGGACTGACCGGCGGCGTGGCCCACGACTTCAACAACCTGCTGCAGGTGATCGCCGGCAATCTGCACCTGCTGGCGCGGCATGAGCCGGACAATGCCAACGTGCAACGGCGGGTCAGCGCGTCGCTGGCGGCGGTCGAGCGTGGGGCCAAGCTGTCGTCGCAATTGCTCGCCTTCGCCCGGCGTCAGCCGTTGTCACCGGCGGTCTGCGATCCACGGCAGATCTTCGATGGTGTTGGCGAACTGCTGCAACGCGCCCTCGGTGAGACCATTCAAATCGACGTGCAGTTGCCGCATGAGCCGTGGCACATCAACGTCGACCGCAATCAACTGGAAAACGCCATTCTCAACCTGGCGATCAACGCCCGGGACGCGATGAAGGGCGAGGGCACCATTGTCCTCAGCGCCGTCAATACTCGGCTGGACAGCAGCTTTTGCACCGGCAAAGGCATCGTTGCCGGCGATTTCGTGCGGGTGATGGTCAGCGATACCGGCGTCGGCATTGCACCGCAAATGCTCGAGCAAGTGTTCGAGCCGTTCTTCACCACCAAGGCCGATGGTCAGGGCACCGGGCTCGGTTTGAGCATGGTGTTCGGCTTCGTCAAACAGAGTGGCGGCCACGTCGAGATCGAAAGCACCGTGGGCGAAGGCACTCGGGTGCAATTGTTCTTTCCGCGCAGCCTGCGCCCGATCCTCGAAGAGTCACCGAGCCTCGGCAAGCAGCAGGGTGGCGGCCATGAAACCATTCTGGTGGTCGAGGACAACGACGCGGTGCGCGCCTCGGCCGTGGAGTTGCTGCGCGAAGAGGGTTACCGCGTGCTGACCGCCGGCAATGGCGACGTGGCGATGCAGATGCTGCTGGACGGCGCGAAGGTGGATCTGATTTTCACCGACGTGGTGATGCCGGGGCTGATCAAAAGTTCTGATCTGGCCGCGTGGGCCAAGGTGCAGAGGCCAGCAGTGGCGGTGCTGTTCACCTCCGGCCACACCCGCGACATCATCTCGGGCAACCACCAGTTGAGCCCGGACACGCACTTGCTGGGCAAACCGTATGGCCCGCAGGCGTTGTTGCAGATGATTCGTTCGGTGCTGAGTGCCTGACTGGCTAATGCCCAATTCTCTGTGGCGAGGGGATTCATCCCCGATGGAGTGCGCAGCACTCCCCTGCATTTTTCCAGCTATATGGCATTTGCAGTGACTGCGCCGGCTGCGCCGCCGATCGGGGATAAATCCCCTCACCACAGGGTTCAGCTTCGCCCCTAAATTTTTCTGCAGGGATAGCCAATGACTTCCAAGCGTAATTCCAAGGCCCCCACCGGCATGGTCCGGGTGCGTGGCGCCCGGGAACATAATCTGAAAAACGTCGACGTCGATATCCCTCGCGATGCGCTGGTGGTGTTCACCGGTGTATCCGGTTCGGGCAAGTCGTCGTTGGCCTTTTCGACCTTGTACGCTGAAGCCCAACGGCGCTATTTCGAGTCGGTGGCGCCGTATGCGCGGCGGCTGATTGACCAGGTTGGCGTGCCGGATGTCGATTCCATCGAAGGCCTGCCGCCGGCCGTGGCCCTGCAACAGCAGCGTGGCACGCCGAGCACGCGTTCGTCGGTGGGCAGCGTGACCACGCTGTCGAGCCTGATCCGCATGCTCTATTCCCGCGCCGGCAGTTACCCGCCGGGGCAGCCGATGCTCTACGCCGAGGATTTTTCGCCGAACACGCCACAGGGTGCGTGCCCCGAGTGCCATGGCCTTGGGCGAGTCTATGAGGTGACCGAGGCGTTGATGGTGCCCGATCCGAACCTGACCATCCGCCAACGCGCCGTGGCCTCCTGGCCGCTGGCCTGGCAAGGGCAGAACCTGCGCGACATCCTCGTGACCATGGGCATCGACGTCGATATCCCCTGGAAGAAACTGCCGAAAAAACAGCGCGACTGGATTCTGTTCACCGAAGAAACCCCGACCGTGCCGGTGTACGCCGGGCTGACCCCGGAAGAAACCCGGGTTTCCCTCAAACGCAAGATGGAGCCGAGTTATCAGGGCACCTTCACCGGCGCCCGCCGCTACATCCTGCACACCTTTACCCACTCGCAAAGTGCGCTGATGAAGAAGCGTGTTTCGCAGTTCATGCTCGGCAGCCCGTGCCCGTTGTGCGACGGCAAGCGCCTCAAGCGTGCAGCGTTGTCGGTGACCTTTGCCGGTTATGACATCGGTGAACTGTCGCAGATGCCGTTGCTGCAAGTGGCCGAAGTACTGCGGCCAGTCGCAGCTGCAACGTATCTGCAGCAGTCCGAGGAAAGCGGCGAAACCCTCAGTCATGCGCAAACCCGCGAAGCCCGCCAGCAGCGTGTCGCTCGTGGCGCCAGCGGCCATGCAAGTGCGCCGGACGTGCGCCACACACCGAACCTGTCGCTAGAAAAACGCCTGGCGGCGCAACGGATTGCCGAGGACTTGCTGGAACGGGTCAGCACCCTGACCGATCTGGGTCTCGGTTATCTGGCGCTGGAGCGCAGTACGCCGACGCTGTCGTCCGGCGAGCTGCAGCGTCTGCGTCTGGCGACGCAATTGGGTTCGCAATTGTTCGGCGTGATCTATGTGCTCGACGAGCCGTCCGCCGGTCTGCATCCGGCCGATGGCGAGGCGCTGTTCGAAGCCTTGCAGCGCTTGAAGGCCGACGGCAATACGCTGTTTGTGGTCGAGCACGATCTGGAAACCATGCGCCGCGCCGACTGGCTGATCGACGTCGGCCCGGCAGCGGGCGAGAAGGGTGGGCAGGTGTTGTACAGCGGCCCGCCGGCCGGGCTGGCCGAGATTGCAGCGTCGCAGACCCGCGCCTATCTGTTCGCTGAAAGCCAGCGGCAGATCCGCACTGTGCGCAAGCCGACCGGGTGGCTGAAACTCGATGGCATCAGCCGCAATAACCTGCACAACCTCAGCGCTGAATTTCCCTTGGGCTGCTTCACCTCGGTGACCGGGGTTTCCGGTTCGGGCAAGTCGAGTCTGGTCAGTCAGGCGTTGCTGGAGCTGGTCGGCGCGCAACTGGGGCGGCCGGTGGTGGAGGACGAGCCGGAAGAACTCAGTCTGGAAGACGATGCGCCACAGGCCAGCAGCGGTCAGGTGACAGCGGGGCTGGAGACGATCAAGCGCCTGGTGCAGGTCGATCAGAAACCCATCGGCCGCACGCCGCGCTCCAACCTGGCGACCTACACCGGGCTGTTCGACAACGTGCGCAAGCTGTTCGCCGCCACGCCCGAGGCACGGGCGGCGGGGTATGACGCCGGGCAGTTTTCCTTCAACGTCGCCAAGGGCCGCTGCCCGACTTGCGAGGGCGAGGGTTTTGTCAGCGTCGAGTTGCTGTTCATGCCCAGCGTGTATGCGCCGTGCCCGACCTGTCATGGCGCGCGCTACAACCCGCAGACGTTGGCGATTGAGTGGCAAGGCCTGAGCATCGCGCAGGTGTTGCAACTGACCGTGGATGAGGCGGTCGAGGTGTTTGCCGAGCAACCGGGGATTCGTCGTTCGCTGGAGGTGCTGAGGGATATTGGCCTCGGATATCTGCGTCTGGGCCAACCGGCCACCGAGTTGTCGGGGGGTGAAGCGCAGCGGATCAAACTGGCCACCGAGTTGCAGCGCAATCAGCGTGGCGCGACCTTGTATGTGCTGGATGAGCCGACCACCGGGCTGCATCCGCGGGACGTCGATCGGTTGTTGGAGCAACTGGATACGCTGGTCACGGCAGGACACACGGTGATCGTGGTCGAGCATGAAATGCGCGTGGTGGCGCAGAGTGACTGGGTGATCGACATCGGCCCGGGGGCCGGGGATCAGGGCGGCAGGATTGTTGTGGCGGGCACGCCGCAAAAAGTGGCGGCGAGCAAGAAGAGCCGCACGGCGCCGTTTCTGGCGCGGGCCTTGAGCCGATAGCCAAGGTGTTCCAACCGGCCCCCACAGGGGCTGCCGTTTACTCGGAAGATGACACACCGCAATCCCTTGTAGGAGTGAGCCTGCTCGCGATAGCGGAGTGTCAGCCAGAAATGAATTAACTGACCTGGCGCCATCGCGAGCAGGCTCACTCCTACAGGGGCTGTGTTCTCAACCGAGCAACCTGATGGCGGTATGTCAGGCACCGTCAAGCGTGCGGCGGACCTTGTCCAGCAGTTCGCTGATCTGGAAGGGCTTGACCAGCATATCCATGCCGCTGCCGAGGAACACCTGACGATTGATCGCGGTTTCGGCATAACCGGTCATGAACAGGATCGGCAAGCCGTCACGCCAGCCCCGCGCCACGTCCGCCAGCTCGCGGCCACTCATGCGCGGCAGGCCAACGTCGCTTAGCAGCAGGTTGATCGTCGGGTCATTCTGCAAACGATCCAGCGCGGTTTCGATATCCGCTGCCTGGGTGCAGCGATAACCCGCGTCCTCCAGCACTTCGGTGACGAACATGCGCACTGCCGGCATGTCCTCGACAATCAGCACATGCTCGCCCGAGCCCTGCGGGTCGACCACCACCGGAGCAACATCAGCTCCAGTCGGGTCGCTGGTGGCCGGCAGCATGATCGTCACTTCAGTGCCGCGCCGTGCCACGCTGCGAATGTGGGCATCGCCGCCGGACTGGCGGGCGAAACCGTAGATTGTCGACAGTCCCAACCCGGTGCCCTGGCCCAGCGGTTTGGTGGTGAAGAACGGGTCGAACACCTTGTCGATCACGCTGTGCTCGATGCCGGTGCCGTCGTCGCGCACCGACAGTGCGACATAGGCGCCATCGGCCAGGTTCGGATCACCATGGGAATAGGCGGCATAGGTGTTGACCCAGATATTGCCGCCCTTGGGCAGCGCATCCCGGGCGTTGATCACCAGATTCAGCACCGCGCTTTCCAGTTGCACCGGATCGACCAGGGCAATCGCCGGTTTGTTGGTCAGTTCAAGCTTGAGGGTGATGCGTTCGCCGATGGTGCGCATCAGCAATTCTTCCAGTGAGCGCACCTGCTCGTTGATGTCTACCGGCCGCGTGTCCAGCGGCTGTTGGCGGGCGAAAGCCAGCAGGCGATGGGTGAGGGACGCCGCGCTCATCGCCGAATTGAGTGCCGCTTCGGCGTAGAACTGCACCTTGTCCGGCCTCGCGTCGGCTGTGCGTTTCTGAATCAGCTCAAGGCTGGTGATGATCCCGGTCAGTAGGTTGTTGAAGTCGTGGGCGATGCCGCCGGTGAGCTTGCCCAGCGCGTCCATTTTCTGCACTTGCAGCAGTTGCGCTTCGGCGCGCACGCGCTCGGCGACTTCCTTGGCCAGTTGCGTGGTGGTGTCATCCAGTTGCGCCAGATGCGAGCGCTCGCGACGGCGGTGTTCAGTGACGTCCTCGACAAACACCAGGCTCAACTGCGGCGTGCGGTACGGCGAAATCTGCCACTCGGTTTCGCGGATCTCGCCCTGCACGCGCATGTTCAACGTGCCTTTCCAGCGCTCGCCATCGACCAGCCGCAGGCGCAGCTCGTTGAGGATCGCGCCCTGGTCCTCGTCGAAGCATTCGCTGAGGGTTTCAGGGTTGCGATTGTCCTGAATCATCTGCGTGAAGGCGTGGTTGCACTCATGCACTTTCAGGTTGGCATCGAGCACGGCAATCGGCGCTGAAACGTTGACGAAAATCTCGCGAAAGCGTGCCTCGCTTTCACGCAGCGCGTTTTCCGTGTCGCGTACCCGCAGCAGGGTACGCAGGGTCGCCAGCAGCACGTCCGGGTCCACCGGGTGAATCAGGTAGGCATCGGCGCCGGCGTCGAGGCCGGTGATGATGTCGCCGGTCTGGATCGACGCGGCGGACACGTGGATCACCGGCAGCAACGCGGTACGTGCATCGGCGCGCAGGATGCGCACGATGTCGAAGCCGCTCATGTCCGGCAGGTTGACGTCGAGGATCAGCGCATCGAGCGGCTCGCTCGCGATCAGCGCCAGGCCCTCGCTGCCGGTGCCGGCCTCCAGCACTTCGTAACCATGGCGCTCCAGACGCCGGCGCAAGGCGTAGCGGGTGGCGACGTTGTCGTCGACGATCAACAGACGGATGTCACGTTTCATCGACGTTCTCCAAGGCGAGCGCCAGTGGAATGATCACGAAAAAGGTCGAGCCGACCCCCGGTGTGCTGTCCATCCCGACCTCGCCGCCGAGCAGCGCCGCGAAGCGCTTGCACAGCGACAAGCCGAGGCCGGTACCACGCAGGCGTTTCTGCAATGGCGAGTCGACCTGCGAGAAGTCCTCGAACAATGCACCATGCAGCTCCGGCGCGATACCGATACCGGTGTCGCTGACGGCAAAACGTACTTTGTCCGAGCCTTCCAGGCGCGCCGAGACTCGCACTTCGCCACGGGTGGTGAACTTCAACGAGTTGGAAATGAAATTGCGCAGAATCTGCGCGAGTTTCTTGTCGTCGGTGTACAGGCGCGGCAGGCCGACCGGTTCTTCGAAGATCAGATCCACCGCCGAGGCATCGACGATCGGCCGGAACATCCCGCGCAGGGCGGAGAACAGGTCGAACATGTCGAACCACGCCGGGGAAATGGTGATTCGCCCGGCTTCGATCTTCGCCAGATCGAGCAAGTCATCGACCATGTCGCTGAGTTCACGGGCGGCGCTGCTGACGAACGCCACCTGCTTGTGCTGCTCGGGGCTGAGCGGGCCGTCGAGTTCGTCGGCCAGCAAACTGTTGATGCTCAGGATCGAACCCAGCGGGGTGCGGAACTCATGGCTCATGTACGACAGGAAACGGCTTTTCAGGTCCGAGGCCTGCTTCAGCTCTTCCGCCTGGGTATCGAGTTCGGCGTAGAGCGCCAGCACGCCCTGATTGGTTTCGTCGAGTTCTTCGCGCAGGGCGGCGGTCTCGCTCTGCAACTGGGCAATCAGCGCAGCCTGCTCGGCGGGGTTCAGGGTTGGCGACTCAGCCATGGGCGGCCTCCAGGGCAACGACCAGCACCGTTACATCGTCGCGCCCGCGACAGAAGTCGCGGTGCAGGACGCTGGCTATCACGGCAGGATGGCGGTGCACCAGGCCGGGGTAGTCTTGAAGATTCCAACGGGACTGCAAGCCGTCGCTGTACATGATCAATAGATGTCCGTTCACGTGAGCATAGTCAAAAGGCTGGGCTTTCCGGTATTGGCCGCCGACGATGCCCGGATGCGAGGCCAGCCCCCGCGACTTGTCGGCGGTGATCAGGCTGGCGCCGATGTTGCCCACGCCAGTAAAGGTCAGGCCGTCGCGGGCGGCATTGAACTGGGCGAACGCGGCGGCGCCGCCACGGCTGCCGATCATGTCGCGGTGCATGTCCTCCATCAGCAGCACCGGGCTGGCGAACGGGGTCGCGGCGAACACCCGCTCGCCGGCCTTGGCCGCGCGTTCGGCATCCTCACCGTGGCCGAGGCCGTCGATGATCAGCGCACTGACGTTGGCGCCGTTGTACGCCAGATGCCAGGTGTCGCCGCACGCCGGATCGTTGTGCAACGAGTGCTGGCTGACGCCGTAGCGCAAGTCCTGTTGACGGTCGCCGCGCGGGTACAAACGCGCCAGCAGCACCGCGCCACGGGCGTCGGCGTGGACGTCGAAGACTTCGGTCTGCCGCGCCACGGCACCCAGTCCAATGCCCTGAGTGCCGCCGGTGGAAAAGCCATCGGTGAGGCAGGCGTCGAGGTCAAAGCCCTGAGCACGATCCACCGCGAGCATCTCGATGCCGAATCCGTTGGGGCGCGGCAGCAGGCGCAGGTGAACTTCGCCGCGGCTGGCGTGCTTGAGCACATTGCTCGCCAGTTCGGTGGCGACCAGCGCCACCCGCCCGGCATCGGTCGCATCAAAACCGTGTTGCTCGGCCAGCCGTTGCGCGGTGCGCCGGGCATGGCCGATCTGGCTGCTGTCTTCGATCAGCAGCACCTGGGTCAGCGACCCTGCGATATTCATGTCCATCGGGTGATCGTTATTCGCGTGCCCTTGCCCGGCTCGGTGTCCAGTTCGAACTCCTCGACCAGGCGTTTTGCCCCGGTCAGGCCCAGGCCCATGCCGCTGCCGGAGGTCCAGCCGTCGGTCATCGCCAGTTTGATATCGGCAATACCGGGGCCTTCGTCGCGGAACGTCAAGCGCAGACCGACCTTGTGATCTTCATCGAGAATCTGCCAGTCCATGTCGCCGCCGCCACCGTAAACCATGGTGTTGCGGGCCAGTTCGCTGACCGCCGTGACCATTTTGGTCAGGTCGATCAGGCGCATCCCGCATTCGGTGGCCAGTTTGCGGGCGGTCTGGCGTGCGAGCACGACATCCTGCTCGATATGGATGGGTTGAGTACCGCTGCTGCGTACGGTCATTGCCGGTTTACTCGTTCCTGCAGCAGTTTCATCCCGCGCTCGACGTTCAGTGCGGTGCTGACACCCGGCAGGGTCAGGCCGAGCTCGACCAGGGTGATCGCCACCGCCGGCTGCATGCCGACCAGCATGGTTTCGGCGTCCATGATTTTTGACAGGGCGGAAATCGTGCTGATCATCCGGCCAATGAACGAGTCGACCATGTCCAGCGCCGAGATGTCGATCAGCACACCACGCGCCGAGGTGTTGCTGATGCGCTCGGACAAGTCGTCCTGCAACGTGAGGGCGAGTTGGTCATGCATGTCGACCTGAATGGTGACCAGCAGGAACTTGCCCATTTGGAGAATCGGGATACGTTCCATCGGCTCAGACCGCTTGGCCGAGGCTGATGCCCAGGCGGGTGAGGGCGAGTTTCAGTGCGTCGGCCAGGTTCGCCTTGGTCACCACACCTTGCAGGTCGAGGCCGAGGTGGACGATGGTCTGGGCGATTTGCGGACGTACGCCGCTGATGATGCAGTCGGCGCCCATCAGACGAATCGCGGTCACGGTTTTCAGCAGGTGCTGGGCGACCAGCGTGTCGACGGTCGGCACACCGGTGATGTCGATGATGGCGATTTCCGAACCGGTGTCGACGATGCGTTGCAGGAGCGATTCCATCACCACTTGGGTGCGTTGCGAATCGAGGGTGCCGATCATCGGCAGCGCCAGCACGCCGTCCCACAGCTTGACCACCGGAGTGGACAGCTCCAGCAGTTCTTCCTGCTGACGCTTGATCACCGCCTCGCGGGATTTCTGGAAGGTGCGGATGGTGTGCAAGCCGAAGGCGTCGAACAGCTCGGAAATTTCCCAGAGTTGTTCGGCCAGCAGCGCGGGTTGTTCGCGATAGTGACTCTGCAGCAGGGAGAACAGCGGGCCTTTGAGGGCGAAGATGAAACTGGCGGTCTGTTGCGAGTCCTGACCGAGCAGGGCACGGCTATGGGAGAGCTTTTCGAGGAACTGGCGGGTGGACTCCCAGCCCGGCGCATTGATGTTGGTGCCGTTGTCGTCCTGCAGGCCGTTGATCACCAGTTGCAGGAATTCGCTGGTCTGCTGTTGCAGGTCGTGTTCTTTGAGGTTGCGGTTGGCGCCGCTGGTTTCCAGTCCGTTGATCCATTCGCCCAGCAGTTGTGGTTGTTTGTTCTTCATCGCATCGAGTGTGCTGTTCTGCAGTGCTGCCATGTGCCTGTTGCTCCGTAACGAATTGGGGGCCGATTCTGCAAAAATTGACCGGCGCGAAGTCAGTGACCTTTGCCGTTCAAAATAGTTGTTCGGTTGCGCGAGGATATTTTTGACCTGACGCAAAGAATGCCCCGATAACTCTAGTCGGCATGGCTGCAGTCGGCGGCTTTTTGCTTGCAGAACGGGAGGCACGGCCACAAAAAAGCCGCATCGACCGAATGCGGCTTCAGGGGCGGGCGAGCGGATTATTTGCTTGGATGCTTGGCTTGCAGGTCTTTGGCCGCGGCCAGGTGTTTTTCCAGCGCCGGGAGCATTTTCTGGGCGAAGGCTTTCAACTCGGTGGCACCTTTGACCTGGTCGTCGGTCACGGTGTTGGCCTCTTTCTTGAACAGCTCGATGGTTTCTTCGTGGGCCTTGACCTGGTTGTTGGCGTAGGCCGCATCGAACGATTCATCGCGCATGTCGAGGATCTTTTCCTTGGCCTGCTTGACCAGGGTGGTGGTGTCCGGAACCTTGATGTCATGGGCCTGGGCAATGCTTGCCAGCTCATCGTTGGCCTTGCTGTGGTCAGTGATCATCATGTTGGCGAAGGCCTTGATGTCGGCCGACTGGCTTTTTTCCAGGGCGAGACGGCTGGTTTCGACCTCGGCAATGCCACCGGCTGCGGCGTTGTCGACAAAGCTGTTCGAGGTGGCGGCGAAGGCACTGCCCATGCCAGCGCTCAGTGCGACAGCCAAAACGAGATGACGCAGGTTGAATCCGTCCATTGATGTTTCTCCACACAGGTTTTTGTTGACGTTATGCAATGGAGGGAGTGGAGCGGGAAAAGGTTTGATCGCGTTTCCGACAGGGCGACGAACGGCCACCGCTGGTCTGACAGGAGGTCGACAGAACGGCCCGACCAAGGCCATTCTGATAACTGCCAGCGCAATCGGTCGCGTTGGCTGCCGATCAATTGACGGAGGTGTTCCATGCCGGTGACTCATGACCTGTATCAGGATTTGAAGCTAACGAAGGAAGAGGTCCAGCAAAAACGCACCGAGGATCCGTTTCTGGATGCGCTGATCAACAAGTACTCCCAGGCGGACGCCGAAGTAGTCAAGGCCGAGACGGCGACCTCGGATGCACCCAGCGATGACACACTGAAAAAGCTCAAAGAGAAACGCTTGCAGGTCAAAGACAAGATCGTCGCGCAGTTACAGGCTCGATCCTGACCGTCAGTCGCTTCACCGATCCGCGATGGTGAAATGACTGAACGCAGCTCCCGACCGGCACCTCGAATGTACAGAGTCTTCACTTACCGACTCATTGCGAGGTGCCTCATGAACAGACCCAGATTCCCCAGTGAAGAGCAGGGCGGTTTCGACCCGGTTCCCACGCATCCCGAACCCAACAGCCCGGCGCACACCACGACCCATCCCGAGGAGCCGGATGAGGATCTGCCTGAAGACGAAGATCCGGACAAGTTCGACAGGTCGGGCAACTGATAGACCGCTATCGCGAGCAGGCTCACTCCTACAACTGGAATGCAATCCCCTTGTGGGAGCGCGCTTGCTCGCGAAGAGGCCTGCACAGGCGAAATCATTGTTGCCTGACACTCCGCCTTCGCGAGCAAGCCCGCTCCCACATTGGCCATGCATCATTTCAATGCATCCGCCAACGGCAACCGCGCCATGTGCGTAGCCTTCAGCGACCCCAGATACAACCAGTCCCCATATTCCCGCGCCGTGGTGAAAGTTGACCCAGTCCCAGTGTGGGAGCGGGCTTGCTCGCGAAGAGGCCTGCACAGGCGAAATCATTGTTGCCTGACACACCGCTTTCGCGGGCAAGCCCGCTCCCACATTTGCCATGCATCATTTCAATGCATCAGCCAACGGCAACCGCGCCATGTGCGTAGCCTTCAGCGACCCCAGATACAACCAGTCCCAATATTCCCGTGCCGTGGTGAAAGTTGACCCAGTCCCAGTGTGGGAGCGGGCATGCTCGCGAAGAGGCCTGCACAGGCGAAATCATTGTTGCCTGACACACCGCTTTCGCGAGCAAGCCCGCTCCCACATTCGTCATGCATCATTTCAATGCATCCGCCAACGGCAATCGCGCCATGTGCGTAGCCTTCAGCGACCCCAGATACAGCCAGTCCCCATATTCCCGCGCCGTGGTGAAAGTTGACCCAGTCCCAGTGTGGGAGCGGGCTTGCTCGCGAAGAGGCCTGCACAGGCGAAGTCATTGTTGCCTGACACACCGCTTTCGCGAGCAAGCCCGCTCCCACATTCGTCATGCATCATTTCAATGCATCCGCCAACGGCAATCGCGCCATGTGCGTAGCCTTCAGCGACCCCAGATACAGCCAGTCCCCATATTCCCGCGCCGTGGTGAAAGTTGACCCAGTCCCAGTGTGGGAGCGGGCTTGCTCGCGAAGAGGCCTGCACAGGCGAAATCATTGTTGCCTGACACACCGCTTTCGCGAGCAGGCTCGCTCCCACATTGGCCCGGACTCACTTCAATGCATCCGCCAACGGCAACCGCGCCATGTGCGTAGCCTTCAGCGACCCCAGATACAGCCAGTCCCCATATTCCCGCGCAGTGGTGATCGGCGAGTAATTTCCGCTGCTGGCGTCTTGCAGATTAGCGATCACCTTACCCTCAAGATCCAGCCCCAGGACAAACCCGCGTTTCTCCACCGGTTTGGGCAATACCGTCAGCGCGCGCACGATCATCTTGCGTACGAACGGGTGCCCGGCGGTGCCATCGAGCAAGGCACTGCGCGGCGCGTAGAGCGCGACCCAGAAGCGGTTGCTGCCGTTGAAGGCGAGGTTGTCCGGCAGGCCGGGCAGGTTGTCGATGAACAGGTCGTGGGTCCCGGTTTTGGGCCCCGTCAGCCAGTAGCGGCTGATGCGGTAGGCGCCGGTTTCGTTGACCAGCACATAGGCGTCATCCGGGCCGAGGGTCACGCCGTTGGCAAACTCCAGTTTGTCGAGGAGTACGCTGGTCTTGCCGGTCTGAAAGTCATAACGCAGCAAACGGCCGTCGCCAGCGTGTTCGATGATCGCTTCGCCGTCATGGCCATAGCCCCAGCGGCTGCTGGCGTCGCTGAAATAGGCGTAGTGCCCGGACTTGTCGATCGCTACATCGTCGGTAAAACCGAAGGGCAGGCCATTGGCCTCGGTAGTCAGAGGAATCAACCGACCCTGGGCGTCCAGCGACAGCAGACCTTTGACCGCATCGGCGATCACCAGCAAACCATTGGGATGTCGCGCCAGACCCAGCGGCCGGCCGCCGGTGTCGGTCAGCACCTTGCGCTCCTTGCCATCGAGGCTGGTGCGGATCAGTCGCCCGTCATGCAGACCGGTGATCAGGAAGTCGCCTTCCAGCAGCAGTGCTTCGGGGCCGTCGATATCACCCGGGCCAACCTGTTCAGCGGCCTTGAGCCGCTGGTTTTCCGCGTACGGCCCCTCGCTCAGAGACGGCGCCGCTGGCGGCTTCCACGCCACCGGCTGCACCTTGGTCGGCATCAGCAGCAGAAACGCGATGACGAGGATCACCAGCACTGACAGCAGGCGCTTCATGAACGGTGCCCCGTCAGCGCCAAGTGTCTGAGCGCCATACCGCGCAGGGCCTGCATCGAGGTCGCCGATTCACGTTCGATGCGGCGCTTGAGCAACAAGCGATTGGCAAGGCGCATGCCCAGGCCATCGAATTGGTAATCCAGGGTGCGCACGAACCGCGTGCCATCGGCTGCGGCCGCGCATTCGTAGGTCAGCAGCAGCGATAAACCGTGATCGCCGCGCGCTTTTGCGCACCAGCGTCGACCGGGCAGGTACTCGGTGACTTCCCAGCGCAAATGGCCGGCGCGCCCACCGGCATGAATGTCTTCTTCGAAACGCGCACCGGCATGCAACGGGCCTTGCGGGCCGTCGATTTTCAGCGACGACGGGTGCCATTCGGGCCAGTGGCTGACGCTGGCGGCGTAGCGGAGCACGGCAATCGGCTCGCCGGCGATGTCGATCTGGTGCTGCATGCGGGTCATGGGTGATCTCGAATAGCGCAACGGAGCGGGGTGCGGCTCCCAGTACAGGGTGCCGAACAGGTAATCCATCAGCGGGAAAACGATATTGAAATTGCGTTCCTGCATGCGCTCGCGACGGTGATGCAACTCATGCAGATGACGCATCTGACGGATCCACGGCAGGCGGGTCAGCAGGTTGTGCGGTGGCAAATGCTCGCAGGCGTGAAACACCTCGTAGGCCAGATAGCCCAGCACCATGCAGCCGCCGAACAGCCCGGCGACATTGGTATTGAGCTGCGCAAGCAGCCACCACAACGGCAGGGTAATGACTAGCGTATGCACCACGATCAGCCAGGCCGGAAACAGGATCACCCGCCAGTCGCGAGCACCGTCATAGGTCATCTGGCCGGGGGTGAAAAAGCTGTGATGATCGCCGGCATGCCGGGCGTAGAACAGCTTGGCGAAAGTTTTTTTGTGATGGCCGAGATGGCGATGGACCATGTACACGCCGAAGTTGAAGAACAGCAGGGTCAGCGGCACGCTCAGCCATTCCAGCGGCTGTACCTGATGCGCGCTGCTCCAGAATGCGCCGATCGCCAGCACGCCGAACAGCAGCACGAAGGCGCCGTGCAGCCACGGGTTGTACAACGGATGAATGGCCGCACGGTAGCGGCTGCGGAATGCCTCGGTGGTCTGCCTCACTGCGTTCACCTGTGGGTATTGTTGTTATACCCGGCAGATTAGCCGATCCGGCCGTTTGTGCAGGCCGCACCTTGAGGTCACTTGCGCCATGCTCCGGTGTAAAGCGGCCGACTCAGCTCAACGGGTTCCAGCGTTGCGACCAGTCGTCATCGGTGGCGATCACCTGGCGCAGCAGATCGAAGGCCTGCTGCAGCGTGGCCGAGTCACGTTCGCGGGCGTACACCAGATAGGTCGGGTAACCGAATTCCGGGGCTTTGGTCACCGCTTCCAGCGCGCCGGTTTCCAGATAGCTGCGTACCACGCGCGTGCGGAAGTAGCCGCTGCCGCCGTGTTCGAGGATGTATTGCAGGGCCAGCGGGCCGAGGTTGAAACTCAGCGCTGCTTTGGCCTTGTCCGGCAGGGCGGCGTCGTGTTGCCGACGGAAATCCGGCCCCCAGTCGATGTAGACGTAGGGATCCGGGCGGTTCGGCGCACGCACCAGAATCAACTTCTCTTCCAACACCTGCTCGACCTGCAGGCCCGGCCAGTATTCGGGCTGATAGACCAGTGCGGCATCGAGCACACCAAGTTCGAGTTGACGCAGGAGGTTTTCGCCGTCGCGGATTTCCATGCGCAGGGCATGCCCGGGGATCTTCTCGCGCAGTTCGGCGGCCCAACTGAGCATCAACGGATTGCACAGGCTGACTTCACCGCCGATGTGCAGCACGTTGTGATAACCGTCCAGCAGCGGCAGGTCGCGCCGCGCGGCTTCCCATGTCTGCACCAGTTGATTGGCGTAGACCACAAAGGCTTCGCCATTGGCGGTGAGTTTCGCCCCGGCACGGTTGCGCACGAACAGCGTACTGCCCAACTGACTTTCAAGTTTCTGCACCCGGGCGGTGATCGCCGTCTGCGTGACGAACAGCTTCTGCGCCGCCGCAGCGAGACTGCCGTGGCGAACGATTTCCAGAAAGGTGCGGGCGAGATCGATGTCCATGGGCGGGCCGGTGTCTGAGGTGCGGGCATTGTAAAGGCAAAAGCCCCTCACCCTAACCCTCTCCCGGAGGGAGAGGGGACTGATTGGGGAATATTGAAGAAATACACCGACTTGAACGATCAGCGTTGAATCCATAATCGACCGAGATATTTCAGGTCGATGCGGGGCGCCAGACACTTTGGTCAGTTCCCTCTCCCTTGGGAGAGGGCCAGGGTGAGGGGAAGGCAGTCACCGCAAAATCAACTGGCCAACTCGGTCGAACGCACCCGCGCCCAGTCTTCCACCAGCCGCGCCGGTGTGCCGCAGGCCTTGCGCTTGTAGACGAAGTGGCGGCACTTCTCGGCAAACTGGTTGCGGTTGTAGAGCATGTCTTCCTGCATTTCCTGCAGTTCGTTTTCCCGGGACTGCTGGATCAGCACCTGATCGACCCGCAACTTGCGCTCGCGCACGGCGGCGTAGGTCGGATCGCTCAGCGTTGCGTTGGCCCTCTGCAGCAGCCACAGCGAAAACTCATCCGGGCAGCGCGGGCCGATTTCCTGGACCATGCCCAGTTGCAGCGCCTGCGTGGCACTGACCGGCAGACAGGCCTGGGTCAGTTGCTCGGCCATCGCCGGGCCGACGGCGCGGGGCAGGCTGTAGGTCCAGTATTCCGAGCCATACAGGCCCATGCTCTTGTAATGCGGATTGAGCACGATGTCGGCGCGGGCAAACACGATGTCGGCAGCCAGCGCCAGCATCACGCCGCCGGCCCCGGCATTGCCGGTCACCCCGCTGACCACCAGTTGCCGGGCGCTGAGCAGTTCGGCGCAGACATCGTCGATCGCCTGAATATTCGCCCACGCTTCGGCCCCCGGGTCCTGCGCGGCCTGGATCACGTTCAGGTGCACACCGTTGGAGAAGCTGCCGCGCCCGCCCTTGATCAACAGCACGCGAGTGTCCCGAGACTTGGCCCAGCGCAGCGCCTCGACCATGCGCTGGCACTGTTCGGTGCTCATCGCGCCGTTGTAGAACTCGAACGTCAGCTCACCGACATGCCCGGATTCGCGATAGCGGATCGGCTGATAGGCCTCGTCGCTGAACGGCTGGCGGGCAATCGACCAGTCGAGGATTGGTACGCCGGCCAATTGCCCGGCCAGCACATGCCGCGCCGGTTGCTTGAAGGTTTCTTCGCCGGGTAGCGGTTTGCGCCGCAGCGAGCCGATCCACAAGCTGTGATCGCCGGTCGCGACCAGCACCGCGTCGTCATGCACCGCGAGAATCTTGCCGGGAATGCCGGTGCGCTGATCGAGGTGCGCGTCGTACACGTAATACTGCCCGCCGGCCAGACTCGCCAATACCCCGGGCTGGCCGTCGGCGGCGTCGATGCAGCGTTTGATGAAGCGCGAACAGTCGTGCCAGCTGAAGGTACGGTCGTCCTGCTTCATGTTCGGCTGCAAGCGGCCGCGGACTTTGGGGTCGGTGTAATCCAGTGCGACCGGTTGCACGCCGTCGATGAATTTCTCGACCACTTCGCGAATACAGCGAATCGCCGCATCGCTGACCCGACCGTTGTACAGCTCGGACTTGCGCAGGCCCGAGGGCAGATTGAATTCGCAGGTGGCCCAGACCGGGCCGGCGTCCATTTCTTCCACCGCTTGCAGGGCGGTCACGCCCCAGCGCGTCAGTTCATTGCTGATCGCCCAATCCAGCGCGCTGGCGCCACGATCGCCGACGATTCCGGGGTGGATGATCACCACCGGACGCCGGGCATTGCTCCACAGCGCATGCGGCACGCGGTCCTTGAGGAACGGGCAGATCACCAGATCGGCGCCGCTGTGTTCGATCTGTTCGCACACCGAGGCTTCATCGGTGAACACCACAACGCTGGGCGAGTGCCCGGCCTGGCGCAGCTCCAGCCAGGCGCGTTGGGTCAGGCCGTTGAATGCCGAGGACAGCAGAATAATCTTCAGTGATCGCATGGTTTTCTTCCTTGAAGGGATAGCCGCGGGCTCCCGGTGAGCCGTCCTTGGCGTTCGATGGAGCGCGCAGATTAGAGAGTGCTTCAGGGTGGGCAACTGACCGGGATCAACGTTGTGTCAGTCAATATTTCTGCGGCGACGGCGCGTCTTATTCTCAATAGTTTGCTTATCCTGATTTTTAATTACTTCAAATGTAAGCGGCGCTATTGCACAGTCGCCCCCTGATCTGGAGCCGGACGATCCCGGCAGAACGATGGTTTTCGCAGCGGGTGGGACCCGTTTCAGGGAGCAAGACATGGGTGATGTTCAAAACCCGCATTACCGGATGATTGGGCAAATGTTCCAAAAGGACTATCGCTGGCTGTGCGCTGCCGTTGGCCGCACGCTGGGTTGCCCGCACAGTGCACAAGACATCGCATCGGAAACCTTTCTACGGGTGTTGGCCCTGCCGGATCCGACCGCCATTCGCGAGCCGCGGGCGCTGCTGACCACCATCGCCCGGCGGCTGGTCTATGAAGGCTGGCGCCGCCAGGACCTGGAACGCGCCTATCTGGAAAGCCTGGCACTGGCGCCGGAACCGGTGCATCCATCGCCGGAGGAGCGGGCGCTGGTGATCGAGGCGCTGCTGGCGGTTGATCGCCTGCTCAACGGTTTGTCGGCTAAAGCCAAAGCCGCGTTTCTCTACCATCAGCTCGACGGTTTGACCTACAGCGAAATCGGCGAACGGCTGGGGGTTTCCACCAGCCGGGTGCAGCAGTACATGGTCGAGGCCTTCAAGCGTTGCTATCAGGCGATGCAGGCATGAGGCCGGACGAAGCGGTGATCGACGAGGCGGCGCAGTGGATGGCACTGTTGCAGTCCGGCGAGGCCAGCGCAGGCGAGCGTGCCGCGTTCGAAGCGTGGCGCGCGGCCGACCCGAGGCACCAGCGGATCATCGAGCAAATGGGCGGCGGCCTTAACCTGCTGCGTAATCCGACCTTGCGCGGGCTGCCGCGTAACAGCCTGCTGCATAGCCTGAACGCACCGTCGAGTCGGCGGCGCTTTCTCAGCGGCAGCTTGAGTGTGCTCGGCATCGCGGTGCTGGCCGGGTTGCTCGGGCGTCGTTACGGCTGGCTGCCGGAAGCCGGTGAACTGGCGACCGGCACCGGCGAACGACGCGATTTCACTCTGGAGGATGGCAGTGCGCTGAGCCTGAATGCGCGGACGCGCGTAGTGACGCAATTCGATGCGGTTCAGCGCTTGTTGGCATTGCGTACGGGCGAGTTGTTGGTGGATGTCGCCAAGGATCCTGCACGGCCATTCGTGGTCGAGACCGAGCACGGTCGGATGCGTGCGCTGGGGACGAAATTCCTCGTGCAACAAAACGATGATTTCACCCGCCTGGTGATGCTGCACTCGCAGGTCGAAGTGGTTACCGCCGGCGGTGCGCGGCAGGTGGTGGAGGCGGGGGAGAGTCTGCGGTTCAACGCACAGGACATTCTGGCTCTGGAGCGCAGTACAGGGCAGGAAAGCGCCTGGGTACAAGGTCGCCTGGAAGTGCGCGACCGACCGTTGAGCGAAGTGATCGACGGCCTGCGCCCATACCGACGCGGCATCCTGCACCTGAGCCCCGAAGTGGCCGATCTGCGCCTGAGCGGTCTTTATCCGCTGGACGATAGCGACCGCACCCTGCAACTGCTGGAGCGCTCGCTGCCGATCCGCGTGACCTGGCACAACCCGTACTGGGTCAGCATCGGCGCACGGTTATAGCGTCATAACTTCTTGGCCTAATCGCCGCCCTATAAAAAGCGCCGGCCCGCTGCTCATTCCCTGCAGACGCCTTCAACAGGGAAGCCCCTCGATGTTCTTATTCAAACAACAATTACCTGGTTTGACCCTCGCCGCCGCGTTGGCGATGGGGCTGGCGCCGCAGGCGGTTTTCGCTGCGGATCCTGCCGCTCAAGTGTTCACCTTCGACATCGCCAGCGGCCCGCTCGATGAGGTCCTGCTGGACATCTCGCGTCAGACCGGCGTCCCGATCTCGTTCAGCCAGAATCTGGTGCAAGGCAAGCGCAGCAGTGCGGTGCGCGGTGCGTTGGGTGGACGTCAGGCAGTCGAGAAGGCGTTGCTTGGCAGCGGCCTGCAAGTCGAGCAGAGCGCCCAGGGCCTGAGTGTGCGCGAAGGCGAGGCGAACACGCCGGTGGCGGCCAAAGTCAGCGCCGTGGCCCCAGCGACCAGCGCCGATTACCGCATGGAAAAAGTCACCGTCACCGGCTCGCGGATCGCTCGCGCGCAAAGCGATGGTGCGACCCCGGTCAACGTCATCACTCACGAAGAGATGGAAGCGCGTGGCTACAAGAACGTCTACGACGCCCTGGCGACCCAGACGCAAAACACCGGCATGACCCAGGGCGAAGACTATGGCAACACCTGGCAGCCGGCGGCCAGTGCGATCAACCTGCGCGGACTCGGCCCCAATCACACACTGGTGCTGATCAACGGCCGACGCGTCGCCGATTACCCGACCCCGTACGACGGCAAGGTCAACTTCACCAACCTGGCGAACATTCCCTCGGCGGTCATCGAACGCATCGAAATTCTCAGCAGCGGCGCCTCGGCGATCTACGGTTCGGACGCGATTGCGGGGGTGGTCAACATCATCCTCAAGAAGCAGATCAATGGCATCGACGTCAACCTCAAGGGCGGCACCAGCGAGCGTGGCGGTGGCGACAATCAGCGCCTGCAAATCAGCGGCGGCGGCAGTTGGGGCGACTTCGACGGCTTGTTCGGCCTGGAGCTGACCAACCGCGATCCGATCTGGGCCGACGACCGAGGCTTCATGCAGAGTGGCCCGCTGGCGGACGTCGGTTACCGTCGCGACCTGAGCAACAACCGCTACCTTGGCCCCGGTTGCGGTGCCTATCAAGGCACTTTCGATAACAAGCTGTTGAACAATGGTGGGCGCTGCCGCACCGATCAGATGTACAACGATTACTGGACCATTCAGACGCAAAAGGAAAACTACGACGGCTACACCCGCGGCACCTGGCACTTCAGCGATAGCGGTCAAGTGTTTGCCGACTTGATGTATGGCCTCGATCACATCCAGAACAACACCCGGGGCCCGACCTTCACCTCACCGGATTTCATCAACCAGAACAGCGGCAATCTTGAGCGCTGGTATCGCCGTTACGGAGAAGAGGAAATCGGTGGCCGTACCAGCAACAACAGCAAGTGGACCGACACGTCGTGGACCGGCACCCTCGGCCTCTCGGACAAGATCGCCGACACCGGCTGGAACTACGATCTGGCCGCCAACCGCTCGGAATACCGCAGCGTTAGAACCACGCGCTACACACCGCTGTCATCGATTCAGGATTTCTACCTCGGCCCGCAATTGGGCACACGTAACGGTTACCCGGTGTTCTCTCCCGATGCCTCGCGTCTCGATCGCCCACTGACGCCACAGGAATGGGATCAGTTTCGCAGCAACCTGACCCAGAACAGCAAGTCGGTTTCCACCAGCTACAACGCCTCGGTCAACGGCGATCTGTTTGACTTGCCGGCCGGCCCGGTCGGATTTGCCGGTGTGCTGGAGGCGGGCAAGCAGGAATATCGCGTCGACCCGGACGACGGTCTGAATGACGGCACTTTCTATGGCGTGAGCCCGGCGCAAAGCTCCGGCGGTTCGCGCAAGCGCTACGCGGCGGGCGGCGAGTTCAGTATTCCGGTCACCGACACCGTGCTGGCCACCGCCGCCGGGCGTTGGGATCAATACAAATTCAGTGGCCGCAGCGAGCAGCAGAAGACCTATAACCTTGGGCTTGAATGGCGTCCGGTCACCAGCCTGTTGCTGCGCGGCAGCTATGGCACCAGTTTCCGCGCACCGGACCTGAACTACATCTATCAGTCCGACAGCAACGGTTACTACCCGGCGCAGATCGACTACTACGGTTGCAGCCAGGGTGTGCAGGGGGCGTGTGATCGCGGGCGGGTCGACTACACCCAGAGCGGTACCCCGGACCTTGAGTCCGAACGCGGTAAATCCTGGACCTATGGTTTTGTCTGGTCACCGTCGCGCAATTTCGATTTCTCCACCGATTTCTGGCGTGTAGAGATCGACGACCTGCTGACCACCGTCGACGAAAACCGCCTGCTGCAACAAGAGAACGAATGCCGCAACGGCACCCAGGACATCAACTCGGCCAACTGCCAGTCGACCCTGGCGCGCATCGACCGCAACCCGGGCAATGCCGCTATCGATCCCAACCAGTTGCAACGGGTGCGAGTCAATGCGATCAATGCCGCCAGCGAGCGGGTCAGCGGTCTGGACTTCAAGAGCAACATTCGTTGGGGGGCCGGCCAGTACGGCGCATTCAGCTCGGCGCTGGGCTACACCCTGGTGCTGTCGCATTTCTACAAGGAGTCCGACGAGGCGCCGACTCAGGACTGGCGCACTTCGCGAACCAACTACGACTGGCGCAGCAAGGTCAACGCCAGTCTGACCTGGGATTACCAGAAAGCCACGGCGACGCTGATGGGCATTCGCTATGGCTCGGTGACCAACGGCGCGGGCGACGGGCGTCTGTCGCCATGGACGGTGTTCAATGCCAGTGCGCGCTACAAGCTCAATGACCGCGCCAGTGTCGGCCTGACCGTGAACAACGTGCTTAACCAGATCAAGCACGATGACTCGGCCGGCTGGCCGTATTACCCGACCGGTAACTATGACCCGTACGGGCGGCAGTGGTGGCTGGATGTGAGTTATCACTTCGGCAGTTGAGCACGCGTTATTCGTCCGTAACGTCCTACGGAAACAGGCGGGGTTTTCGCATAAGTGGGGATATTTCCGACGACATTCTCAGGTTGGTCGTCGGAAGCGCGATCTATAGCATCGGACATGACATTGAAGTCGTACATGGCCTGGACGCTCAGGCCTCTGATAACGGATGGATCATGCGAACTCATCACCTCGAATACGAAACGCCTGCTTATTCCCATCGCCTTCAATGGCGTGACGATCGTGCCAGATGCCCCGTGGAGGATGTCGCGATGCCCAGCGTCAAGATACCCCGGCTGACGGGTGTGAAGAGGGCCGAGGGCAAACCTGTCGACTTGCTCGTGCATGGCCGGAACATAGGTGACGACGCCTTTCTGATCGTTCAACTTACCGACGAAGGTTTTGAGCTGAACGATGTGGTCAACATGCTTTCAACCTCTGAACTGTATCTGCAAGGCGATATGGTCAAACGTATCACCGGCAAGTCGGTCAGAACCGTACGGCGATTACTGAAGGAAGGTAAACCGGTACGGCTTGATTCCCAGCAGAGCGTCGTCGCCTACCAATATGCCTTGGTGCTGGAAAAGGCCATTCACGCCTTCGGGAGGCAGTCACGGGCCGAAGAGTGGCTGCGCAAACCCAGCACCTACCTGAGCGGTCGCGTACCCATCGAGTTTATCCGGCACTCACTGGGGTTTCAGATGGTGGAGCAGTATCTGGGGCAGCTGATATACGGGGTTTACCCATGAATCCCTTGCCCTGGGACGAGCATTGGTATGCCTGGCGGCTGGACCCCGAGATTTACGGAGGGACGTGGGACAGCGGGATGGGTTCGAATCTCAATGGTGGCCGATGGAACATACCCGGGCGGCGAGTCGTTTATGCATCAGTCGATCCGTCCTCGGCGATTCTGGAGGTGGCAGCCAATCGCAGTTTTGATGCGCTCGACAGCGAACGTTATGTACTCACGTGCTTTGAGGTCATCAGCGAAGCAAAGGTGAAAATCGTCCAGCCGGAGGAGGTGCCGAATCCTTACTGGTTGAGCCCTGCAAAGCCTTCCCCCAATCAACAACTGTTTGCCGATGCGTTACTCGCTGAGCATCCGTTTGTACTGATCCCCTCGGCGGCGACCCGGCACTCCTGGAATCTGCTGGTGAGCTGCGAATTGGCAGAGGGGCAGTTCAAGATGGTTTCCCAGGAGCGGTTTGGGCTGGATACCCGGTTGCTGAAGGAGAAGGAACTGGCTTGATCCACGCTTGCCATTTTTTGCATAACCTCATCACCCAACGGTCTAAATCGGGCTCTATAAAACGCTGCTGTCCATTGCACATCCCTGCATAAACCAAAACGCAGGGATGGCTGTTCATGATCCATTTTTTACCCGTTCGATCTCGTTTGAGCCTGGCCTTGCTGCTGGCAATCAACACCTTGCCGGCGGTCGCCGCTGACGAGCCGACAACCCAGCTGCAACGAGTCGAGGTCACCGGCACGGCGATTCGCCGGGTCGATGCTGAAACGGCGGTGCCGGTCACCATTCTGCGAGTTGAAGAACTGCGCGAGCAGGGCGTGACCACCACCGAAGAACTGGTGAGCCGGATTTCCGCAAACCAGTCCTCAGTCGGCTCGGGGCGTTCGGTGGGTTCGAGCAGCGGCGGTGCGTCGTATGCGGATTTGCGTGGCATCGGCCCGAACAAGACGCTGGTGCTGCTCAATGGTCGGCGGCTGAGCAACAACGCGACCAATGCGATCAATGGTTCCGGGGTTGACCTGAATACCATCCCGTTCGCCGCCATCGATCGTGTCGAGGTGCTGCGTGATGGCGCCTCGGCGCTGTACGGCACCGATGCGATCGGCGGGGTGATCAACTTCATCACCAAGACCAGCCTGACCGAAGGGCAACTCAGCACCAACTACGACACGCCGACCCATGCCGGCGGTGGTGAAAGTCGTAATTTCAGCGGCAGTTGGGGCTTTGGCGATTTGCAGGATGACCGTTTCAACGTGTTCGGCGTGGTCAGTTATGACAAGCAGCAACGCCTGGCTGCCGAGGATCGTGGCTACACCTACAACTATCAGCCTGGACGCGGCCTCGACTACACCTCCGGCACTGCATCACCGGCGAACTGGAGCCAGGGCAGCAACGCCACCAACCCGCTGGCCAGTTCCGGCTGCAACGCCCCGGGCCTGCTGGCGCGCAATGGCATCTGCCGCCAGAGTCTGTGGAACTACCTCGACCTGGTGCCGGAAACCGAGAAGACCTCGGCCTTCGCCAAAGCAACCGGCAAGCTTTCGGACGACCACAACGTCAGCCTCGAATACTTTTGGGCGCGCAACGAAAACCGCACGCAGATCGGTCCCGGCACGTTGATGGGTAACCAGGTCAATCCCGGCACGGCGTTTTATCCCGGCAACGGCATTACCCCAGGCCCGAACAGCTTCGCTCTCGACCCGACGCAGCCGGTCGATGTGAATTGGCGCGAAAGCGCTGTCGGCGCCCGTCAGCATGAAGACGACAACACCGGGCAGCGTTTGCTGCTGAGCTTTGACGGCAGCGTGGTCGGTTGGGACTACAACGTCGGTGCGTCGTACAACCAGAACAAAGTGGTCAACAGCATCGAGGCCGGCTATGTCAACGACCGCGCCGTCAGCGCCGGCATTGCCAATGGCATCATCAACCCGTTCGGTGCGCAGACTGCTGCCGGGCAGGCGCTGCTGGCAGCCAATTCCGTAGACGGCGATTACGGCACGGCGGTCGGCCGCGTGAAGGCGATTGACGGGCGTGTCAGCCGCGAGATCGGTGACTGGTTCGGTGCCGGCCCTTCGGCGCTGGCGCTGGGTGGCGAATACCGCAAGGAAGATTTCCATCAGGACTTCGCCCAGTTCGCCGCCGACGTGCAGAGTCTGGGTGTCGACCCCAATGCCAGTGTCGCGGGGGATCGCAGCGTCTCGGCGCAGTACGCCGAGGTCAACGTGCCGGTGCTCGACAGCCTCGAATTGTCCGCCGCCGTGCGCCACGACAAGTACAGCGATTTTGGCAGCACCACCAACCCGAAATACTCGTTCCGCTTCCAGCCGTTCAAGGAACTGGTGGTGCGTGGCGCCTACAGTGAAGGTTTTCGCGCGCCGTCACTGTACGAGTTGTACAACCCCAACTTCACCACATTCACGGTCGCCAACTACAACGACCCTCGGCTGTGCGCAGGCGGCAACCCGAGCAACGGCGGGATCGCCAACCGTGACTGCGCCCAGCAGTTCTACAGCAGAACCGGTGGCAACACTGACCTGAGCCCGGAAACCGCACGCAACGTTACCCTCGGCTTCGTCTATCAGCCGTTCGAACGCCTGACCACCGGGCTGGATTTCTGGTGGATCAACATCGCCAACCAGATCGCAGAGTTCCCGGAATCGGCGGTGTTCGAGAACCCGGAGCTGTACCCGGACCGCCTGATTCGCAAGCCTGACGGTTCCATCGATCACATCGTCACGGGCCTGGCCAACCTCGGCAAGATCAAGACCAATGGTGTCGATGTCAGCTTCGATTACCGTTTGCCGAGCACTCCGTACGGTAACTTCGGGATCGGCCTGCAGGGCACTTATGTCAGTCGGTACGAGTACCAGCAGCAGCTCAAGGGCGACTACATCGACAAGCTCGGCGATTTCCGCGGCGGCGACTTCTCCTCGGCCGGTGCCGTGGCCCGCTGGCGCCACAGCCTGACCGGCAGCTGGAACTACGGCCCCTACGGTATCGCCCTGACCAACCGCTACACCAGCGGCTACCACGACTCCGACCGCGAGACCCACGATTACGTTGGCTCGTACAACGTCTGGGATCTGGCTGGCACCTACACCTGGCGCAAAACCCTCAGCGTAACGCTCGGCGCGAAGAACCTGTTCGATCGTGAGCCACCGTTCAGCAACCAGACCTACACCTTCCAGAGCGGCTACGACCCGAAATACGGCGACCCGTTCGGCCGGACGCTGTACACGCGGGTCAATTACAAGTTCTGAAAATGCCCAGAGGGGGCGGGTTTTAGTCACTTATTGATCTAAAGCCAGCCCTATAAAAATCGCCGGCCTGTTGCACATCACAGGTAGGCAGGACGTTTGGTGACTGTACTGGCGCCTTCGCGAGCAAGCCCGCTCCCACAGGGGAACAGCGGTGAGCACAACTTCCTTGTGGGAGCGGGCTTGCTCGCGAAGAGGCCAGTAGCAACACCGTGCAAAAAGGATCTGCCAATGCTATCCAGGCTCATTCTGTTCAGCGCTTTTGCGCTGCTAAGCCCATTCAGTTGGGCCGCCCCGCAACCCGCCCTCACGGTCTATGGCGAAGCCCCCAAATACGCCCCGGACTTTCAACACCTGGCCTACGCTAACCCCAACGCTCCCAAGGGCGGAACGTTGCGCCGCTCTTCACTGGAAAGCGGCCCGTTCGATCACCTGATTCCCTACATCGACAAAGGCACCGGCGTCGCCGACATCGACGGCTGGCTCTACGCGCCGCTGGCCTATCGCAGCAAGGACGAACCCTACAGCGTCTACGGCCTGGTGGCGCAGCAGATGGAACTGGATGCAGATCGCCGCTGGCTGCGCTTCTACCTCAACCCCAACGCGCGCTTCGACGACGGCACGCCGATCACCGCGCAAGACGTGCGTTACACCTTCGAGCTGTTCACCACTCAGGGCAGCCTCAAATATCGCCAGCAGTTTCGTGATGTCGCCGACGTCGTGGTGGAGTCGCCGACGCAAGTGCGCTTCAACTTCAAGAACAACGACAGCCGCACCTTGCCGCTGGATCTGGCGACGCTGCCGGTATTGCCCGAGCACTGGTGGCGTACGCGCAATTTCGCCGAGGGCGCCGGTTTCGAAATCCCGCCGGGCAGTGGCCCGTACCGGATCAGCGCCGTGGATGCCGGGCGCAGCGTGAAATTCCAGCGCGTTGCCGACTGGTGGGCCAAGGATCTGCCGATCACTCGCGGCCTCTATAACTTCGATCACTTGAGCGTGGAGTTCTTCGCCGATACCGATGTTGCAAGGCAGGTGCTCAAGGCTGGCGGCTTCGACTATAACCGCGAATTTTCCGCGACCAGTTACACCATCGGCTATGCCGGCGCAGCGCTGGAGCAGGGCAGATTGCTTCGCGAACATCTGGCGCCGGGTGCCGCGCAGGGCTCGCAAGGGTTCGCGTTCAATCTGCAGAAACCGCTGTTTCAGGATCGCCGGGTACGTCAGGCGATCGCCATGCTCTGGGATTTCGAATGGAGCAATCGGCAAATGATGCGCAGCATGTACCTGCGCCAGCGCAGTTACT
Organism: Pseudomonas sp. MWU12-2020; assembly: GCF_023100605.1. NCBI lineage: Bacteria > Pseudomonadati > Pseudomonadota > Gammaproteobacteria > Pseudomonadales > Pseudomonadaceae > Pseudomonas > Pseudomonas sp. MWU12-2020. The sequence goes on along the minus strand of NZ_JALMEX010000001.1, from coordinate 180,268 downwards.
TCTCGCACAGTGCGTTGTCGGCCACCGAGTTACCGGATGCCGAGGAGCTGAAAATCCTCGAACCGTGGCGCGGCAAGATCCCCGACGAGGTGTTTACCCAAGTCTTCGAAGCGCCGAAAACCGACGGCAGCGGCAACATCCGCGCCGAGCAGTTGCAGGCCTTGAAGCTGCTGGAAGCCGCCGGCTGGAAACCCCGTGGTGATCAGTTGGTGAATGCCAATGGCGAGCCGCTGCAGTTCACTTTTCTCAACGGTCAGAAGGGCTTTGAACGGCTGCTGCTGCCGTTCAAGCGCAACCTGGCGCAGATCGGCATCGGCTTCGATATCCGCCAGGTCGACACCGCGCAGTACACCAACCGCGTGCGCAATCGCGACTACGACATGATCGTCGTCGGCTACCCGGTGAGCCAGGCGCCGGGGCGCGAGATGTTCAATTACTTCGGCTCCGACGGCGCCGATGATCCCGGCTCGAACAACTACATGGTGCTGCGCGATCCGGCCGTCGATGCCCTGCTCGAAGGTCTGGTGCAGGCCGACAATCGCGAAAGCCTGCTGCGCCATGCCCATGCCTTGGATCGGGTGTTGCAGTGGGGCTATTACTGGATCCCCAATTACTACCCACCGGGGATTTCCACGGTGTGGTGGAACCGTTTCGGCCGCCCGGCGACGGCGCCTTTGTACGACGCCGGACTCGATACCTGGTGGGAAATCAGCCCGACCGCGCTGACGGCCGCGCAGATGCAGCAACAGCAAAAGGAGTACGCCCATGTGGGGTTATAGCCTGCGGCGTCTGCTGCTGATCGTGCCGACTTTGCTCGCCATTCTGCTGGTCAATTTTGTCATCGTGCAGGCCGCGCCGGGTGGCCCGGTGGAACAGGCGATTGCCCGGTTGCAGGGCATTGGTGTCGGCGCGGCGGTGGGCGGTGGTCATGTTGAAACCATCGGTGGCGAATCCCGCGCCACCCGGGGTCTCGACCCGAAACTGGTGGCCGACATCGAGCGTCAGTACGGCTTCGATAAACCGGCCGGTGAGCGCCTGTGGTTGATGCTCAAAAGCTACGCGCAGCTGGATTTCGGTCAGAGCTTTTTCCGTGGTGCCAGCGTCACCGAACTGATCTGGCAGAAGCTGCCAGTGACCTTGTCACTGGGCTTGTGGGCCACGTTGATCACTTATCTGGTGTCGATTCCGCTGGGCATCCGCAAGGCCGTGCACAACGGTTCGGCGTTCGATGTCTGGAGCAGCGTGGCGATCATCATCGGCTACGCGATGCCGGGTTTTCTGTTTGCACTGCTGCTGATCATCGTGTTCGCCGGCGGCACCGCGCTGGACTGGTTTCCGGTGCGCGGGCTGGTCTCGGACAACTTCGCGGAGCTGTCACCGTGGGGCAAAGTGGCCGATTACTTCTGGCATCTGGTGCTGCCGGTCACGGCGCTGGTCATCGGCGGATTCGCCACGCTGACGATTCTCACCAAGAACAGCTTTCTCAACGAGATCTCGCGCTTGTACGTGGTGACGGCGCGGGCCAAGGGCCTCAGTCAGCGTCAGGTTTTATACGGTCATGTGTTTCGCAACGCGATGCTGCTGGTGGTCGCCGGGCTGCCGCAAGCACTGGTGACGGTGTTTTTCGGCGGTTCGTTGCTGATCGAAGTGATCTTCTCGCTCGATGGCCTCGGCCGTCTCAGCTACGAGGCGGCCGTGTCGCGCGACTACCCGGTGGTGTTCGGTTCGCTGTTCATCTTCACCCTGTTCGGCCTGCTGATAAAACTGCTCGGTGACCTGTGCTACACGCTGGTCGACCCGCGCATCGACTTCACCGCGAGGACTGCCTGATGTTGACTCTATCTCCCATCGGACAGCGCCGTTGGACGCGGTTCAAGGCCCATCGGCGGGGCTGGTGGTCACTGTGGCTGTTTCTGCTGCTGTTTGGCCTGAGCCTGGGCGGCGAGCTGATCGCCAATGACAAACCGTTAATGGTCGAGTATCAGGGCCAGTGGTACTTCCCGGCGTTCAAGCGCTACACCGAGCAGGATTTCGGCGGCGAATTGCCGTTCCAGCCGGACTATCGCAGTGCGCAGGTGCGGCAACTGATCGAGGGGCAGGGTGGGCGGATGTGGTTTGCGCCGATCCCGTTCGGTTTCGATACGGTGAATTACGACCTGACTGAACCGGCACCGAGTCCACCGAGCGGCGAGAACTGGCTGGGCACCGACGATCAGGCGCGGGATGTGCTGGCGCGGGTGATCTTCGGTACGCGGGTGTCGCTGCTGTTTGCCCTTGCGCTGACCGCCGCCAGTGCGCTGATCGGCATTGCTGCCGGGGCCTTGCAAGGCTATTACGGCGGTTGGGTCGATCTGCTCGGGCAGCGGTTGCTGGAGGTGTGGTCGGGGCTGCCGGTGTTGTACCTGCTGATCATCCTGTCCGGGTTCGTCGAGCCGAATTTCTGGTGGCTGTTGGGGATCATGGCGCTGTTTTCCTGGCTGAGTCTGGTCGATGTGGTGCGCGCCGAGTTCCTGCGCAGCCGCGGTCTGGAATACGTGAAAGCCGCGCGGGCGCTGGGGGTTGGCGATGCGCAGGTGATCAGCCGTCACATTTTGCCCAACGCCATGAGTGCGACCCTGACCTATCTGCCGTTCATTCTTACCGGAGCGATCGCGACCTTGTCGGCGCTGGATTTTCTCGGTTTCGGCATGCCCGCCGGCAGCGCTTCATTGGGCGAACTGATCGGTCAGGGCAAGAGCAATCTGCAAGCGCCGTGGTTGGGGCTGACGGCTTTTTTTGCGTTGGCGCTGATTCTTTCTCTGTTGGTGTTCATCGGCGAGGCTTGCCGAGATGCGTTTGATCCAAGGACTTGAGATGAACGATAACTTGATTGAAATCCGCGACCTGCGTGTGGCATTCAACGGCCAGCCAGTGGTGCATGGCATCGACCTCGATATTCGTCCGGGCGAATGCCTGGCGCTGGTCGGGGAGTCTGGCTCCGGCAAATCGGTGACCGCCCACAGCATCCTGCAATTGCTTGACCCGAACATCACGCGGATCGATGGCAGCATTCGTTATGCCGGTGAAGAGCTGCTCGGTGTGCATGAGCGCTATCTGCGGCAGTTACGGGGCAACCGGATCGCGATGATTTTTCAGGAGCCGATGAGTTCGCTGAATCCGCTGCACACCATTGAGCGGCAACTTGGTGAGAGCCTGGCGCTGCACAAAGGCCTGGCGGGCGCGCAAGCCCGTGAGCGCATTCTTGAGTTGCTGGAGCTGGTGGGGATTCAGAAGCCGCGCGAACGGCTCAAGGCCTATCCGCATCAACTCTCCGGCGGTCAACGCCAGCGGGTGATGATTGCCATGGCGCTGGCCTGCGAGCCGCAACTGCTGATCGCCGACGAGCCGACCACGGCGCTGGATGTGACGGTGCAGCGCAGGATTCTGTTGCTGCTCAAAGACTTGCAGCAGCGGCTCGGCATGGCGCTGCTGATCATCAGCCATGACCTGAATCTGGTGCGCACCATCGCACAGCGAGTGGCGGTGATGCGCAGTGGGCGGATCGTCGAGCAGGCGCCGTGCGAGCAACTGTTCCGTGCGCCGCAGCATCCCTACAGCATCGAATTGCTCAACGCCGAGCCGGGGGGCGAAGCGCTGTGCCGGGATGTGGCGCAGGACTTGTTGCAGGTGCGCGATCTGCATGTGCGCTTTCGCCTGGGGGGCGGTTGGCTGCGGCCGAAGACCTGGCTGCAGGCGGTCAAGGGCATCGATTTGAATCTGCAGCGCGGCAAAACCTTGGGGATTGTTGGTGAGTCGGGGTCGGGCAAGTCGACCTTGGGCCAGGCGATTTTGCGGCTGATCGACGCCGAGGGCAGCATTCGCTTTGCAGGTGAGGCGCTGGAGCAGTTGAGTGGCAAGCAACTGCGGCCGCTACGCAAACGCCTGCAAGTGGTGTTTCAGGATCCGTTCGGCAGCCTCAGTCCGCGCCTGTGCGTGGCGCAGATCATTGCCGAAGGCTTGCAGGTGCACAGTGATTTGAATGCTGCCGAGCGCGAGCAGGCGGTGATCGATGTGCTGCGTGAAGTCGGGCTTGATCCAGCAACCCGTCATCGCTATCCCCACGAATTTTCCGGTGGCCAGCGCCAACGGATTGCCATCGCCCGGGCGCTGGTGCTCAAGCCGGATTTGATCTTGCTCGATGAGCCGACCTCGGCGCTGGATCGCACGGTGCAAAAACAGATCGTTGCTTTATTGCGGCGACTGCAGGAAGAGCATGGTCTGACTTATCTGTTCATCAGCCATGACCTGGCGGTGGTGCGGGCGTTGGCCCATGACCTGATTGTGATGAAGGAGGGTGAGGTGGTGGAACAGGGTCAGACCGATGAGCTGTTTAGGGCGGCGCGGCATCCTTATACGCAGGAGCTATTGGCGGCATCGTTTGTCACGACGATTTTGCCTGCTACACATACGGACAAACTTTTATCCGCGGTGTAGATCCGGTACATTCCGCGCCCTGGCCAATACAAGGAAGTAGATGATGGCAAAACCTGCCGCTCGACTCAGCGATCTCAATGCCTGCCCGGTGACCGGTCACGGTACCAACCCAAGCACCAGCGGTTCGCCCAACGTGAACATCAACGGCATGCCGGTGCTGCGTGTCGGCGATTCCACGGCTTGCGGAGACTCCGTCACCGAAGGGATAGGCAACATACTGATCAATGGCAAACCTATTGCCTTTCTCGGCAGCTCCACCGCTCATGGCGGCATGATCATCACTGGCTCCGGTGACGTTTTCGTCGGCACCGCAGTCGGCGCCGTGCCGTTCACTCCGATCGTTACCGTGCCCAAGCATAGCGAACGCTTCCAACTGGTCGACGAAACCACCGGCGAAGCCATTCCCGATATGCTCTATTGCATCGAAACCGGCGACGGCCAGCGCCTCGTCGGCCACACCGACAACCACGGCAACGCCGCTCGGGTGTTCACCGCCGATCCTACCTCCGTTGTCGTGCAATGGGGCAAGGAAGCCGCCGCTCATCTGGATGCGTTGGGCATTGCTTACTAAGGAAGGTCAGACGTGGCGCCACCGAAGAAAAAACAGGCCCAGACAAGCGATCAGCACGGCACGACGCAGGTCAAGGGGACACTCAAATACGATTATGTAACTGTGGTGGGCTCTTACCACATTAGTCGCTGGACGGAATTTCGCGAGAATTACGGCAACAAGATGAGTTTCATCAACCAAGGTGTTGGCCAGTTGAGAGACTACTCGAACCTTAAAAAGGGTGCCGCGGACAAAACCTTTTTTCTGCTGTTTGTCGCGGAGTACGATCCCAAAATGCGCGCCAGGCTCAAAGAGCTTGTCGTCAACACATACAGAGCCGAATACCTTGAGATTGATTCCGCCGCCGAACTGGTTGCTTTCATAAACAAGCGGGTAGAGGAAAAGCGCGAGATCAAACAGCTCGACATCTTTGCCCACGGCGTGGTGTTCAATATCGAGTTCGGTTACGAAATCGAAGGTAAGGATGCCAGCTATCGCTTTGGACCTGCCCAAGCGAGCCAGTTGCAGCCTGATGCCTTTGCCTTCGGCGCTAATATCTTTTCGTACGCATGCCGAACCGGGTTGGGGGTTGATGAGACGGCACTTGTCAGTGAGGGGCAGGAACATTACGAGCTCAGCCTTGCACAGAAACTTGCCGATGCAACCGGGGCGACCATTCATGCTTACCCGCGGCGCAGCCTTTACGACCAAACATATGGCAGTGATGCAGAGCGCGATGGTCTGGAGGGGGCGAAGGCGCGTGTAGCGTCGGATAATCGAGCCAAATCCGCTTTCATGATCAAGAAGGCTGGCTACGAACGGCGTCTTGCTGAATACAGATTGTCAAAAAAGGACGACACCGTGGAGCTGCCGGGCGAAACAGCCCCGGTTCAGCCGCCGGAGCTGGCTACCGAAAATGACAAAAAGCTTTTGATGCATGCTCAGAGCCGCGCGAAAAACGAAAAGAACATGAGTTATCCGCTGGACGATTATGGGGCTGTCGGAAAGGTGCGCTCAGGCAATACGCCGTTGGGGCCACCGAAGCAGCAAATGAAGTTTAAAAAAGGGCTTCCGGCACAACCATGACTGTTAATTTTCACAAGCGCTTGGGTCTCGTAGCGGCCTTTTTGCTGGTTTTTAGTGCGATGGGGCTCTATCTGCACACAAGGGAAGATGCGATGAGCGAGAAAGTGATGATGTACTACGGCGACTGGAGTCCGGAAGAAAACCGTTTTGATGCAACAAAATGGTTTCGTACCGATATGTACCGCACTGATGTTGTCGATGGAAAAAAAAGCGCTGTAACCATGCTGCGTAACAGACCATTACCTTTCAAGCCAAGCGACAACGATGAGTTGGTAGCTGGCGCCATTGTGGCCCTCGAGGCGGCGTTTCCGCCGGTCAATGGTGACTTGCTTGACAAGGAGTGGCCGATGCTGATTCCACGCATCCGCTACCGCTACAGCGCTTTCGAAGCGCCGGATCAGCCACAGGATTATTACAACATTTACCTGAAGTACCAGGGTGAGCGGTATGTCATCACCTTCGCCCGGGATGCGCAAACCGGTGAAATCATCCCAGGGGGTAGCGTCCAGTTGATGTACCCCGAGAGTGAGAGCCAGATCGCCGATCGGCAGGTCTTCAAGGAGCTGGACGCCGCCGGCATCCAATGACCCGGAAATGACAAATCCCGCCATCAAGGCGGGATTTGTTTGTACTGCGACGTAGTCTTACGACGGGAACAGCTCGGACAGTTTCATCGCCAGCATCATGTCGCCTTCAGCGCGCAGTTTGCCGCCCATGAACGCTTGCATGCCGTCGGTCGAACCATCGACGATGCCTTCCAGGGTTTCGCCGTCCATCACCAGAGTGACCTGAGCGTTCGGGTTCTCGCCTTCTTGCAGCTCGCAGGTGCTGTCCTTGACGATCAGCGAGAAGTTTTTGGTGTCGTCGATGCGGAAACCGAAGACCAGATCCAGACCGGCAGCGGCGGCTGGGTTGAACTTGGCTTTCATTGCTTGTACGGCATCAGCTACGGAGGTCATGGTTCGATCCTTTCTTGGGTAATAGGCGCTGGTTGATTACAGCAAGGGTCACAGTTATCCGGACTCAGCGGAAAGTGATGAGTTCCGGAGCCTTCAGCAGTTGCAGATGTGCGTGACTGTTGAAGGAAGCCAAAGCCACCTCGCGACCGCGGAACTTCAGCTGGTTGAGCGAGGTGTTGACGATTTGCCAATTCAGTTCAAAGGCCTGCCGGGCAGGCATTTGGGTAATCAGGTGGAGCAGGGCGGTGATGGTGCCGCCGGAGGTGAACACGGCGATTTTCTGGTTGCCGTCGGCCTGTTCGAGGATCCGGTGCAGTCCGCCCTGTACCCGCTCGACGAAACCCAGCCAGCTTTCCAGCCCGGGGGTGTCGTAGGTGCCCGCCAGCCAGCGCTCGATGACCAGGGCGAAGATGCGCTGGAATTCGGCGCGGTTTTGCGCCGCGTTGCGCAGGATGTCGATGGCTTCCGGCTCGTCCGCCAGCATGGCGGGGATCAGGGCGCGGATGATCGCGTCGGCATCGAACTCGTTGAACGCGGAGTCGGTCTCCAGCGTCGGTACCGACAGGCCCTTGGCGGTGAACTGCTCCAGCGCGCTGGTGGCCGTGTGTTGCTGGCGACGCAGGTCGCCCGCCAGGCAGCGATCGAAACGGATTCCCAGCTCGGCGAGGTGCTGGCCAAGGACTTCTGCCTGGCGCACACCGATCGGCGACAGGACGTCATAGTCGTCTGCACCAAAGGAGGCCTGGCCATGTCGAATCAAATAGATGCTGCCCACGTCCGCGTCATCCCGGTACGTTGAAGGTTGTGGCGAGGTTATGAGGATGACGAAGTGCTGTCAATGAAAAAACATACGCTTGTTTGAAATGCCCGTTACAGGCCTGTTGCCAGAGGTTTCACGGCTGGTCGACGGGCCAGCGCATGGGTATGCTGGAGCGATCCCGCGCGTGTTTCGTGTCCGCGCATTGTTTTAAGGAGTCTCTGTGGAGTTTTTGTCCGAATACGCCAGCTTCCTGGCCAAAACCGTGACCCTGGTCGTTGCCATTCTGGTGGTCCTGGCCAGTTTCGCTGCATTGCGCAGCAAGGGCCGGCGCAAGTCGGCGGGTCAGCTGCAGGTCAGCAAGCTCAACGATTTCTATAAAGGGCTGCGTGAGCGCCTGGAGCAGACCCTGCTCGACAAGGATCAGCTCAAGGCCTTGCGCAAGGGCCAGGCCAAGGCTGAGAAAGGCGAGAAGAAGCAGAAGAGCAAAACCGAGAGCAAATCCCGGGTGTTCGTGCTCGATTTCGACGGTGACATCAAGGCGTCGGCCACCGAGAGCCTGCGTCACGAAATCACCGCACTGCTGACTCTCGCCACACCAAAGGACGAAGTGGTACTGCGTCTGGAAAGCGGCGGCGGCATGGTTCACAGCTACGGCCTGGCGTCGTCGCAACTGGCGCGTATCCGCGAGGCCGGCGTGCCGCTGACCGTGTGCATCGACAAGGTCGCGGCCAGCGGCGGTTACATGATGGCCTGCATTGGCGAGAAGATCATCAGCGCACCGTTCGCGATCCTCGGTTCGATCGGCGTCGTCGCGCAGTTGCCCAACGTCAATCGCCTGCTGAAAAAGCACGACATCGACTTTGAAGTGCTGACTGCCGGTGAATACAAGCGCACCCTGACCGTGTTTGGCGAAAATACCGAAAAGGGCCGCGAGAAATTCCAGGAAGACCTGGACATTACTCATCAACTGTTCAAGAACTTCGTCGCCCGCTACCGCCCGCAGCTGGCCATCGACGAGGTCGCCACCGGTGAGGTCTGGCTCGGTGTCGCGGCGCTGGACAAACAGCTGGTGGACGAACTCAAGACCAGCGACGAGTACCTCGCCGACCGGGCAAAAAAGGCTGAGGTCTACCACCTGCACTACGCCGAACGCAAAAGCCTGCAGGAACGCATCGGCATGGCGGCCAGCGGTTCGGTGGATCGTGTGTTGCTGAACTGGTGGAGTCGTCTGACCCAGCAACGTTTCTGGTAATGCAATAAAAAAATAGCCCCGTTCTCTGTCCTGCCGAGAGCGGGGCTATTTTATTTTTTGGCGGTATATATGTATTTCTCGAGTTCGAATTGTTGATTCGAACCTCGCTGTTTTTATCGACTATTCACGCTTTTTTATAAAGCAGCGCTCGGTAAGCTGGTGATACTTTTCAGCTGTCGAGTGTTCAATATGTCCTCTTTGTCGGTTCGTGATGCTATTCCTGTTTTGACGCCTGAACAGAAAGGCCTGTTTTTCGAGTTAATTAAAAACAATACACCGGACTGGTTGTTGGCGGCTCCCGGTGAGTTGCGTCATAAGCTCTATCAAAGCTTGATTGCCAGTCATCGCTCTCAGAGTGAAGCCGGCAAGTCGCTGAGTAGCCTGAAGTCACCGCAAAGCTTCTGTGCGCCGCTGCTTGCCAAGGCGATGGCTGACAAGTTGGGTGAACCGCTGGATATCAATGGGGTGATCTTTCAGCACGTACGCTCGACCTCCAGCCTGCTGGGGCTGCGCAGGAAACTGGTATTGCCGATCGAGCGTGATCTGTTGAGCGCCGCCTGTGAAAACTTTGAAGCAAGTGAAACCCAGGCGACAAATTACAACGAAACTTCGCTGATTTATATTCCCGAAAAAATAACCGGGCGCGGACCTCGGATATTGCCGCTACCACCACACGAGTTTGCAACACTGTGTCGGACTCTGGATCTGGGCAAGCAGTATCAGACGCATCTTCGGGCAGTATTCGCTGTTGATGCTGAAGTTAATCCATTGCGCAACAAGTGCATTGCCAATTGGCGGAATCGATTTGAAGTGGAAAGACATTTTGCACTGATGAAAAAATACATCAGTGCGGATGTACATCAGATGTTGCAGGCAGTAACAACTAACCAGAGTCCAATCAAACTTGGCCATAACACCCTGGGTTATCAGGGGCTGCAGATGTTCGGGGTGACGCTGGGCGGCGCGCTGTTCATCGGGCCGGTCAGTGAGCACGCCGACGACGACTACCGTTGCGTGGTCTACCTGCCGGGCGATCCATTACACCCGCTGAAGGAATACGCCTCCTTCAGCGATTTCGAGAGGGAGTTGAGCGAGCGCCTGAAAAAGACGGCGTTCCGCAAGTTCTTCACCCGCTATATCAAGGTCCGTGAGCGCTTGCTCTGGGAGACGGAGCTCGATGCCCGCCTGTATCCGCGCAGCAATTCGATGCTGCCACATGCCTCCGGCTATATCACGTTGTCCGGCATCGATTTCGTTGGTGATCCGTTCAGCATGACGTACCGCCAACATGCCGAGCAGACCCTGGCGGATGCCCGGCTGATGGTGGTTCCCACCGACGATGAAGACGAAAAAACCCGGCTGGCCCGACTGGATACCTACAAGACGATCGGCGTCGATCTGCTGCTGATGGCCGCATCGTTTATCCCCGTGCTGGGCGAAGTGTTGCTGGCAGCTACCGCGGTGCAGTTGCTCTGGACCGTCTATGAGGGCATTTCCAGCTGGACACGGGGCGAGAAGGAGCAGGCAACGGATCACTTTTTCGATGTGGTCGAGAACCTGATCCTGCTGGCGGCGTTCGCGGCGGGAACACGGGCCGCGGGCGCCACGTTCAGAGTCGTTCGGTCATCGGCGTTCATCAAACGGCTGCGCATGATCAGCCTGCCCGCAGGCCAGGCCCGCTTGTGGAAGCCTGACCTCAGCGCCTATCGCCAGCAGCGCCTGCTGCCACAAGGCTTGCCACCCGATGAGCGCGGTTTGCGCTGGGTCGAAGGCCAGGCGTTCCTCACCCTGGACGCGCACCATTATGCCGTGCGCCCCAAGCCGCAGACCGAGTTGTGGGAAGTCCTGGCGCCGTCCGAGGTCGCCAACCGTTATTCGCCGGTGCTCGAAACCAATGGCAGCGGCGCCTGGCGCCATGACACCGAACTGGTGCAGGAGTGGGATCGCCTGACGCTGTTTCGCCGCTTCGGTTTTACCCGGGAACAAATCCCGGACGACGCCGCGTTGCGAGCCCTTGCCGTAAGCGGTGTCGAGGACAGCGTCCTGCGCCAGATTCACATTGATAACGGCCATCCTCCGGCGCTGCTCATCGATACGGTCCGGCGGTTTCGCGCCGACGCGACGGTGACTGAGTTTTTCGATCATTTGCAGACTCCGGCATCCGCGCCATTGGCAGACCCTGATCTGCAACTGCAGGTGCTCACGACATTGGCGGGCTGGCCGGTCGACAGCGCTATACAAGTCGTCGACTCGGCGGGAATCCGGGGCAATGTCTACGGCGCACCAACGGCCACGACTTCGTTGCGAATCACCCAACAGGCACTGGGCAAGGGCCAACTGTATTCATGGCTGTTATCGACCCTCGAAACCCGGCAGCGTGAGACTCTGCTTGGTCTGACGACGACGGATGCGGGAGAGCAAAGCAGCAAGCTCCTGCAAATTGTCAGTGCGCAAGCTGAAAGCCTGCGGGTGCAACTGTTCCAGCGGGTCTACCGACGCAGCGAAGCAGCGAGCAATGGCCGAGCGCAATTGCTGCTCGACAGGTTTGCCAATCTGCCGGCCAGCGTGGCCGAAGAACTGGTGGGCGATGCATTGATTGGCGAGGCGCAGGAGCTGGATGCCGGCCGCATCCCATTGCGTCTGGCACAGGAGGTGCGGCGTTATTTGCAGGCTATCGCGGTGTGTCGCGCCTATGAAGGCCTGTATCTGGACAGTGGCGGTGGTTACGACACCAACCGCCTGGTGCTCGATACCCTTGAGCACCTGCCAGGCTGGTCGGGCACCCCGTTGATTGAAATTCTCGAATGGTCGGGCAGCTACGGTAACGTCGCCTCGATCGGCCCGGTCGACGCCCGCGAACGAATGCTGGTCAATGTGCTGGCAGACCGGGTCAGCGTCTTCGATGGCACCGAGCATCCCCTGACTGAATTTGCCGGACGCACCCGCGCGCATTATTTTCAGGCGCTATGGCACGGACTGTCGGCGCCGCGCAAAACCGCACTGGGCTTGCTGGCGGATGCCGGGGCCGAGGTGCTGCGCGAGAATATTACCCGGCTTGCTCTCCAGCGACGCATGACCTTTGCCGTGGCCATGGGCGATCGGCCCGGCGATTTTTCGCCGATGGGCCTGGCAGACCGTTCGCCGGCAGGGCCGGGTGCTCGCTCAAGTGCCAACATTTCAATCGCGGCGCGGCGTGCGCAGGAACTCTATCCGGCGTACGCTCCCGAGCAGATCCAGGCACTGCTCGCCACCCTGGGCAGCGACGAGATCGCGATTCTGATGAAGCTGGAAAAGCTGCGCCTGGAGTTTATAGGGATCCGCGAAACCCTGAGTCGCTGGGTGAGCGGGCAAACCTGGAGTGCCGGTACCGATCGCGTATGGCAACTCGTGCCACAGTCAGCCAAGCTGCGCGCCATGCGCACCATCATCCGCAGTTGGCGCAAGGAGCCCGGACGGCCCGGTGACGGATTGCCCGACAGCTTGTGCCTGGCACCAGAGCCTCTGGGCGAGCTGCCGCTGATCGTCGGCGACTTCAACCACGTCACCCATCTGGTGATGGACGGCGTGGCGCCTACGCTGGGATTCAACGCTTTTTTGCAGAATTTCAGCCATCTGCGCAGCCTCTCGCTGCGGGAAAATCACCTGACGCAGCTGCCTCCGGCCCTGAACAACATGGCTTGGCTGACGGAGCTGGACCTGAGCAACAACCAGCTGCATTTGTCGTCCGTTTCAGCGTCTGCGCTGGAGCAACTGACCCGGTTGCGCGTACTTGACCTGGACTTGAATCCGCATCTTTCGCACGCCCCCGACGTCAGCTTGCTGGCTGATCTGGAAAGCCTGAAGTTGCGTGGCTGCGCCCTTGAACAATGGCCTCGGGGCATTGCCGGATTGGCGCGGTTGCGTCTGCTTGATCTGCGCGACAACCAGATCACCGCGCTGCCTGCGGCGGCGTTCGATGGGCCGGCAGCGCTCAGTCGCGCCACCCGGCTGCATGGCAATCCGCTGTCGGCGGAAACGCTGCAACAGATTGCGACGTATCAGCAGGCGAACGGCGTCAGTTTCGGCGTGACGATTCCGACCTATCAGCGCTTGTCGCAACTGAGCATGGCGTTTGATGGCCAGAGCGCGCGCTGGCTGGTGGGCAGCCCCGAGGCCGAAGCGGCACCGCGCCGCACCACTTGGGACGCGGTGCGGGCGGCGCCCGGCTCGCGGGATTTTTTCAATGTACTGGCGCACTTGGTTCATACGGCCGATTACACGCAGATTTACCCCTACTTCAGCCAGCGGGTATGGAATGTGGTAGAGGCGGCAGCCGAAGATGCGCGCTTGCGCACGGAGTTGTTTCGTACCGCGCGGGCCGGGGCCATCAGTGTCGATGGCTATTCGGCGGTGTTCAGCGAGATGGAGGTTCAGGTCTTGTGTTTTCGGGCCAGGCTGGCGGCAGGACTGGGCGGCGCGCCGCTGGAGTGGCAACTGACGCATCTGCTCAGGGGGTTGTTTCGCCTGCAGGAGCTGGAGGAGCGGGTCCTGGCCGATATCAACAGTCGCCACCAACCGGGTATTCACGAACAGGCGCTGGAATACAGCTTGGCCTACCGCGTGGGGTTGGCCGAGCGCCTGAATCTGCCGGGCCAGCCACACATGCTGAGCCGTCCCTTGCAGGTCGAAGTGTCGCCGGCGGATCTGGATGAGGTGTATCAGGCCGTCATGCGCGTCGAGCGCACTCGTGCATTCTCCGAATGGTGCAGCGGCCAGCGGTTCTGGATCGAGTTTCTCGAATCCACCCAGGCGCCGTCCTTCGCTGCCGTCAGGGAGCGCAGTGCGCAGGCATTGGCACAACTGGAGGGGCAGGCAGGGCTTTCCCGTGAAGCGGCGGCGGTACAGATGAATGCAATCCACGACAACTTCCGCAACGAACGTCAGGCATTGCTTCGCCGGCTCACCGAGGAGGCCCTGGCGCGCAATCCGGTCAATGAAGTTGCAGGGAGCCGCGATGTTGATGAAGAGGCGTCAGTCTGACTGAGCTTCGAAGGGCAGGGGAAGAACGCCTTGAGCAACGGCTCAAGGCGTTTTCGATCAGCGGCGACGGAACAGCGGCAGCGGTTCGTCAGTGGCGGCCTGGTAGGTCACCGAGAAGTCTTTCAGGCTTTCCAGCGCATCGTACGGGTCCTTGTCGGCGCGCAGGGCGAACGCATCGAAACCGCAACGGCGCATGTAGAACAGCTGATCGCGCAGCACATCGCCAATCGCCCGCAGTTCACCTTTGAAACCGTAGCGGTCACGCAGCAGGCGGGCGTTGGAGTAGTTGCGGCCGTCGGTGAAGGCCGGGAAGTTCAGGGCAATCACCTGGAACTGCGCGACGTCGGCACCGATTTCCTCGGCTTCTTCATCGGCATCCAGCCAAACGCCCAGCCCGCCGTCGCGGGCCTTGAGCGCGTGAGCATGATCACGCCACAGGGCCAGCGGCACGATCAGGTCGTCGCAGTTGGAGATACCGTCAAGGGTCGCGTCCTTGGGCAGCAAGTGCCAGGTTTCGTCGACCACCTCGTTGTTCTTAATGATTCGCTGCATAGACGCGTTCCTTGAAGAGGTCGATGCCAATACGCTGGTAGGTGTCGATGAAGCGCTCGTCTTCGGTGCGTTGTTCAACGTACACGTCGATCAGCTTCGAGATTACGTCCGGCATGTCGTCCTGGGCGAAGGACGGGCCGAGGATCTTGCCCAGGCTCGCGTCACGGCTGGCGCTGCCGCCGAGGGACACTTGGTAAAACTCTTCACCTTTCTTGTCCACCCCGAGGATGCCGATGTGGCCGACGTGGTGGTGACCGCAGGCGTTCATGCAACCGGAGATGTTCAGGTCCAGCTCACCGATGTCGAACAGGTAGTCCAGGTCGTCGAAACGACGCTGGATCGATTCGGCGATCGGGATCGACTTGGCGTTGGCCAGGGAGCAGAAATCGCCGCCCGGGCAGCAGATGATGTCGGTCAGCAGACCGATGTTCGGCGTGGCGAAACCGCTTTCACGCAACTCGCCCCACAGGGTGAACAATTGGCTCTGCTCGACGTCGGCCAGAATGATGTTCTGCTCGTGGGAAGTACGCAGTTGACCGAAGCTGTAGCGCTCGGCCAGATCGGCGACGGCGTCCAGTTGCTTGTCGGTGATGTCGCCCGGAGCAACGCCGGTCGGTTTCAGCGACAGGGTCACCGCGACATAACCCGGCTTCTTGTGCGCCAGGGTGTTGCGCGAGCGCCAGCGGGCGAAGCCCGGGTGTTCCTTGTCGAGTTCGGCCAGTTGGGCAGTCTGATTATCCAGAGCCTTGTAGTCCGGGTCGATGAAGTGCTTGGCAACGCGATGCAGTTCGGCTTCGGTCAGCGTGGTCTGACCACCGCGCAGGTGTTCCATCTCGGCATCGACTTTCTGCGCGAAGACTTCAGGGGTCAGCGCCTTGACGAGGATCTTGATCCGCGCCTTGTATTTGTTGTCGCGACGGCCATAGCGGTTGTACACACGCAGGATGGCGTCGAGGTAGCTCAACAGGTCCTGCCACGGCAGGAACTCGTTGATGAACGCGCCGACCACCGGGGTACGGCCCAGACCACCGCCGACCAATACGCGGAAGCCCAGCTCGCCGGCGGCGTTGTGTACCGGCTCAAGGCCGATGTCGTGGACTTCGATGGCCGCACGGTCAGCGGTCGAGCCGTTGACGGCGATCTTGAATTTGCGCGGCAGGTAGGCGAATTCCGGGTGGAACGTGGTCCACTGACGGACGATCTCGCACCACGGACGCGGGTCGATCAGTTCGTCTGCAGCGACACCGGCGAACTGGTCGGTGGTGACGTTGCGCAGGCAGTTGCCGCTGGTCTGGATCGCGTGCATCTGCACGGTGGCAAGTTCGGCGAGGATGTCCGGGATGTCTTCCACCGCCGGCCAGTTGAACTGCACGTTCTGCCGGGTACTGATGTGGGCGTAGCCCTTGTCGTAGTCACGGGCAATCTTGGCCATCATGCGCACCTGACGCGAGGTCAGTTGGCCGTAAGGCACTGCCACGCGCAACATCGGCGCGAAACGCTGGATGTACAGGCCATTTTGCAGGCGCAGGGGGCGGAATTCTTCTTCGCTCAGCTCACCTGCCAGATAGCGTCGGGTCTGATCACGGAACTGCTTGACGCGGTCCTCGATGATCCGCTGATCGTACTCGTCGTATACGTACATATAAGTCCTGTTCTCAGGCTTTGGGCTACTCGGAAAACGCTGCGTTTTCGCTTGCTGGAGTCCGATGGTGCCTCTGCAATTACGCGCGCACGGCCGCGCACTCCCTAACGGAGCCGGGGCAATATACCCGTTTGCAGTTATGCGCAAAAGTGATGTTTGAGTATATGTAAAGAACCAAATCGCCTAACGAGAATGGTTGTTGATTAACCCACATTTGTCGCGGGGACAATCATCGTCTTAACTGTGATCGAGTCTTTCTGCAATCACCGATAAAACCGACAAGAGGCGATGCAATGAGCAATCCGACCAAGGCAAAAAAAAGCGATAGCAGTGTCGATGCGTGGGCCATTCTGTTCCTGATCATTCTCGTAGTAGGGACGGCGGTATTCTGGGTCAGTCATCAGTAAACGACCGATTCGGGCCCGCTTCCGACGATTGTCGGACAAAAAACGGGATCAGGCGTCAGTAGCCGCTGATTCGGGGGCTATAATGCGCGGCCATTTTTCCCCGGGCCCGAATCATTCATGTTGAAGTTTTTCCACCTCAGTCTCCTGCTGCTCGGTGCGGTTTTCGGACCCGCGGCCCGGGCTGAGTCGGTGCTGTTCCTCAATCCGGGTACCACTCAGGAAGCGTTCTGGGTCAGCTATTCGCAATTCATGCAGGCGGCGGCCCGGGACCTGGGCGTCGACTTGCAGATTCTTTATTCCCAGCGCCAGCCCGAACTCACCGTGGCTCAGGCGCGAGTCGCCCTGCAGGGGCCGAACCGGCCCGACTATTTGATGTTCGTCAACGAACAGTACATTGCGCCCCAGATCCTGCGGCTGGCCGAAGGCAGCGGGGTCAAGCTGTTCATGGTCAACGCGGTGCTGACCGCCGATCAGCAGGCGCTGGTCGGGGAGCGGCCTGATCGCATCGGCAGCCTGGTGCCCAATGACGAGGAGGGCGGCTACCTGATGATGAAGGAGCTGATTCGCCTGCATCCGCCTGTGGCACGGGGTGCGTCGATCGAGGTGCTGGCATTCTCCGGCCTGAAGATCACCCCGTCGGCGCAATTGCGCGAACGGGGCATGCAGCGCGCCCTCGCCGAACATCCCCAGGTGCGGCTGCGGCAACTGGTCTACGGCGAGTGGACACAGCAGCGCGCCTACGAACAGGCACGGCAACTGGTCGGCCGTTATCCGAACGTATCGCTGGTGTGGTCGGCCAATGACGAAATGGCGTTCGGCGCAATGCGCGCGTTCGCCGAAGTGGGCAAGGTGGCGGGCAAGGATGTGCTGTTCAGTGCGGTCAATACCTCGCCCGAGGCGTTGCGCGCAGTGGTCGATGGACGCTTGAGCGCGCTGGTGGGCGGACACTTCACCCTCGGTGGCTGGGCGCTGGTGGAGTTGCACGACTATGAGCAGGGCGTCGATCTGGATATTCATGGCGGGCGTGACCGTCAATTGCCGCTGCTGCAACTGATCGACAAGCGTCAGGCTCGGCAAATACTGGCCATGGGCGCCTCGCCGGATTACGGTGTGAGTTTTCGCAAACTGTCCGCCAAGGGGCGCCCCGCGTCCTATCGCTACCCGTTCAACCTGCAGACCCTGATGCACTGAACCCTGTCACACCCCGGCAAAGTGCAGCACCAGCTTGACGATGGCAAACAGCGTCAAGGCAAACATCGCGGTAAACAGGATACCCAGCAGCACGAAATGGCTGGGTTTGCCATGAGTGAAGTCACGTGCCCGGTTTTTCCCGCTCTGCACGCCGAACGCCGCGGCCATGACGCTGTGCAGCATCTGCCAGAAGCTCGGTGGCTTGTTGTCGACTGGATCGTCCATAAATCCCCCGTCTCAAAGGCTGTTCCGACAGCATAGTCAATGCGCCGGTTTGTGCTGCGTCGGCGAAGTGTCCGGTAACAAACGGGTGTCGATGCGATAACTATGTACCGCACACCGGCTGCGGGGAAATGGTGTCCTGACGTCTCACTTTTCAGGAGAGACAGGATGTCCACTCAACTCCCGACGTTGCCCGTCGAAACACGCGCCCCGCGCAATCTGCCCGGTGCAAGTGCGCCGACTCGAACCGGCCCAAGCCTGCATGGTCCGTTGCTGGAACAGACGATTCCCGACTGGCTGGTCGACGCCACACCGGCCCGGCGTGCGGCCTTGAAACAAGCCCCCACGCGGATGCCGGCCTGGCATCAGGCGTTGTCCGCTGCACAGCAGCAGGGCTTGACCGAGCAGGTCACGGCCGGGTTTCGCGCCCAGACCCGACTGGACCAGACCATGGCGGGCCTGGAGGGCATCGAGGCTTTTGCCCAGGCGCTGCTGGTCAAGGCGCTCAAGGCGCAATTCAACGTCGAGGTCGACGTCAACAAGACATTGCTGTGCCTGCGGCGTCCGCTGGAACTCGGCGTGCTCGAAGTGGAAGTCTCCACTTTCGAGGTTCTCAAGCTGTCGCTGCTGCAGGCAGCGTTGCACAACTTCGAGGCCTGGGAGTGCGAGGAGGGGGCCTATCATCGCGCCTCGGGGTTCGTCGTCGAGACCGCGACTGCCGGCACATTCCAGGTGGTCACTCCCGGCATCACGGTGCGTGAGTTTCTGGCGCTGTGCCGCTCGCTGGACATCGGAGCGCTGTACCAGACCCGGGTGAACAGCTTTTTCAACGATACGCAGGCACTGCGCGAACAGTTCATCGACAGCCAGAAAGGCGCCTTGCGCGCCGCAGCCGAACTGGCCCTGCTGAAAAAGGACATCGAGGCCGACGACTACCGCATGCTCCTGTCGGTGGTCGCCGGCGAAATGCGTCCGCAATTACGCAACAAACCGGTGTGGTTCCGCGACCTGGGCCTGATGAAACGGCGGATGACCGGCTGCGTGGTGTTCAGCATCTGTGAGCGCTATCGCTACACCGATGATTTCATTGTCTACATCCCCCACGATCCGGAGCAGCCGCTCAAACGCTGCAACTTCACGCAGTTGAACGCTATGCTCAAACGCCGGTTCACGGCGCGGGATCCGGCGGCGGCGCCAGGCGATGCAACTGCCTACCAGCGGTTTTTCAGCCAGTTCGTGGCGTATGCCGATCGCCCATACTATTTCAGCCAGTTCACCCGCCCGGCCGCGACCACACCCGTGGATCCGCTGCATTCGGTGTGGGTGAAAGTCGCGCAGTTGATCCCGCCGTTTTCTGTTATCGCGCGGATCAAGGAACTGCCGCCCGAGCGTCAGGGCCAACGCGAGCCGCAGGAGGATCCTTACCTCAATCCGGTGGATGTCACGCACCAGGGCTCGGCCGGGCTCTGGGCGGAAAACAGCGATCTGTGGGCTTACCTGTACGAACAGCATCGCGCCCGATTCATCGCCGATGCTCGGGCGCATGCGGTGCCGACCGCCGATGCGGATGCCAAGGCCCGTGCGCGAAAGCTCAACCATCTGCTGGAGCTGGGCATGTTCGCCCTGAACATGGTGTCGATGTTCGTGCCGGTGCTGGGCGAGGTGATGATGACGGTGATGGCCGGGCAACTGCTCTACGAATCGCTTGAAGGCGTGGTCGAGTGGTCCGAAGGTGATCGTCAGGCCGCCAAGGCGCACCTGGTCGATGTGGCGCAGAACCTCGCGCTGATCGGGGTGATGGGCGGCGTGGGCAAAGCCTTCGGCAAATTGAATGCAGTCAAGCCCGAGCCGCTGATCGAGGCGCTAGAACCGGTCGAATGTCCCGACGGCAAGACCCGTCTGTGGCAGCCCGACCTGACGCCCTATGAGAGCCCGGTCAGTCTGGACGCGGCAACCGGCCCCGATGCGCAGGGCCTGTATCGCCTGAACGGCGAAACCTGGATTCGCCGGGAGGGCAAGGTGTACCGCACGCAGTACGACGAAAGCCTGCAGAAGTGGCGCATTCTGCACCCGAGCGATACGACCGCCTATCGACCGATCCTGCAGCACAACCGCCTCGGCGCGTGGCGACATACGCTGGAGCGCCCGCTGACCTGGGATCGACTGACGATGCTCAGGCGTCTCGGACACTCGACCGAGGCCTTTTCCGACCAGCAGTTGCTGGAGATTGCCGATGTCAGCGGCGTCAGCGACGACGCGCTGCGCCAGACACACCTGGAGCACCAGCCTGCGCCGCTGGCACTGGCCGACACGTTGCGCCTGTACGCAGCCGATCAGGCCACAGGGCGGATCATCGATCAGGTTGAGCAAGGCTTGCCACTCGACGAACAGTATCTGCTGACGCTGCCATTGCTGGGCGAGATGCCGCGCTGGCCGAGCGGACGGGTGCTCGAGGTTTTCGACGGACCCGGGCTGAGCGGGGCACATGTGCGGTATGGCGCGTCGCTGCTGCCGGGTGAACGTCTCAAGGCACCGATCCGCGTGTCGCGTGCCGATGTGCTTGAAGGGCAGTTGCCTGCGCGGATCCTGGCGGCGCTGGACGAGCCGGAGATCCAGTGGATGCTCGGAAGGGAGCCCGCCCGCGTCGTCGAATCGCGCCCGACCGAGTTGCGAAAACAGTTGGCCGAGCACTTGAAAAGCCGCCAGCCGGCGATGTTCGAACAGCTGTATGCCGAGCCGCAACTGCAGGATCCGCGCATCGCCAGGCTACAAGCCGCGACCCCCGGCCTGGGCAGCTCTGCCGCGGTCCGGGTGTTGCTCAACGCCAACGCCGAAGAACTGGGCCGCCTGCGAACCGGCAAACGCGTGCCGTTGCGGCTGCTGGAGGAGTCACGCGAGTACGCGCGCCAGCGCCGCTTCGATCACGCGGTGGCGGGTTTGCACATGGAAAACATGGCCGCCGGCGAACGCCAGTGGCTGGCCCTGCGCGCGCTGCAAAGGCTGCGCGGCTGGCGCGATGATGTGCGGCTGGAGGTGCGTGAGGGCAGTTTCCAGGGGCCGTTGCTCGACAGCATTGGCAGCGAAAGCGCCGGGCAGACCAAATACCTGATCAAGCGCGGGTCGGTCTATCAGGCGTTCGACGAGCGCGGCGAACCCCTCAACAGCGTGCCGCGTCACGGCGACAATTTCTTCGCTTCGATCATGCATGCATTGCCTGATCAATCCCGCCAGTCACTGGGGTTTGCCGATGTCTCCGCCAGCCTCGACCTGCGTCGAGCGGTGATCGAGCATGTCATGCAGCACCGCAGCGAACTGGTACGGCTGGCGGCCAAACGCCAAGGCGCCAGCAAAGTGTTCAAAGCGCCGGTGCGCGTGCCTCGGCATGGGCCGGGCTATTACGCCAGCGGTCGCGGACTGGGCGTCAATCCGCTGCTGGTGAGCCGGGTGCAGGACCTCTATCCGGCGCTGACCGATCAACAGGCCGGCGCTTTTATCCTCAAACAGTTGTCGCTGGGCAAGAGCGATGCGCAGATTTATGAGCTGTTGCAACGGCGCACGCGTGAATGGACTGAGCTTGAGTCAACGCTTGACCAATGGGAGGGCACGGAAGCGCTGATGGACGCGCCGGCAATCATGGGCGGAAAGTCCAGTGTCGTGCGCAATCTCAAGCAGAGCTGGCGCAACGCCCCCCTGGCGGACATCCAGTCGGGGGCCGGGCGACTCGACCTGGCCTGCGACGAGCAATTGCCCGCATTAACCGCAGATTTCTCCCACGTCCGTGACTTGAGTATTCGCGGGCGGTGCATCACCGATGGCAATGCCGATGCGCTGCTCGCCACCTTCACGCAGGTCAGAAGTCTGCGCATCAATGCCACCAGCGAAACGTTCAGCAACGTACCGGCTGCCTTGAGCGCAATGCCTGAACTGCGAGAATTGACCCTCTACAGCGCGATGCCGTTCGCCGCCGACATGCCGGTGCGGTTGAGCCAACTGACCCAGTTGCAGGCACTGACGGTGTGTGCGTCCAGCTATCAGGCGATTGCTTTTGACTTCAGCGCGCTGCGTAATTTGCGCCGATTGGAAATCAATACACACGGCTTGCTCGAGTGGCCCGCCGGCACCCTGCAGTTGCCCAATCTGGAGCGCCTGAATCTCAGCGACACGGGCATCAGCACGTTGCCAGCGGAGTTGCTTGAAGGGCACGAGAAACTCTGGTCGGGACTGTCCCTCGACTGGTCGAGGTTTTCCCGGGAAAACTTCAAGGTTGCGTACGAATACGTGAAAAGCCATCCCGAACACCTCATTGATCGAGAGGCGATGGTCAGGGATTACTGCAAAGGTGAACTGCGTCGTTTGGGCGAGGGTACGAGCACGTCGCCGGAGCAGGTGTTCAACCGTTTCTTTGAACGCTGGCCGGACGAACCGCAGCGTGTCAGCGCCATCGACGCCTTGAGCGAGCAATACGCAACGCTGGATCGCGGCCTCAATGACTGGCAACAGCAAGTGTTGGTATCGCAGGAATCACTCAAGGAAATCATCGGCCGTTCCAATGCGGCCCATGTCATCCGGACCAGTTGGCGCAAAGGTCTGTTCAAACGCTATGGCTCGACGGTTTCCGCCTCGACCCTGGATTTGTCGGGGCTGATGCTCAGCGATCTACCGCCGTTGCCTGCCGAGGCATTCAGCCATGTGCGCAGCTTGCTGTTGCAGGGCCAGCGTGTGGGCGCGGCGCAGATGCGCAGCTTCGTCAGCGCGTTCGACGAGCTCAAGACTCTCGACCTGAGTGACAACTCGCTGGAGGCGTTGCCATTGCAGCCGGAGCGGCTGGCCAGGCTGTCGCGGCTGGATTTCTCCGCAAACCGGTTGAGCGACACCTTGCAGGTGCAAAAAACACTGGAGGCCTTGCCCGCCCTCGAATACCTGGACCTGCACGACAACCCACTGACCGACTTGAACGTCGGTCGGTTGGGGCGCCTGAAGGCCCTGAGTCTGCGCGACACGAGGATACAAAACTGGCCGACGGGCGCCGAGGATTTGCCGCAGTTATCCTGGGTCGATCTGCGCAACAGTCAGATCGCCGCGCTGCCGCCGACCCTGCTCGAAAGTCATGCGTTGATCCATACCAATCTGACCGGTGCACCGTTGACGGCGCAAGCGTCCGAGGCGCTGCGAGCAGCGCAGCACCGCATCGAACTGGAAGTCGGTTTGCCGGAGGGCGCATTGGCGGCGTTTGCCAACGAGCCGGTGCCTGACGTCTTTCCCCCGGCCGAGGATGGTTTGTCGATCAGCCGCCATCTGCTGCCGCTGGCTCAGGCGTCTGTCAGTGAAGGGCAGGCCTGGATGATCGAAAGCCTGCAACGGATACAACCGGCCCTGACCGATGAGCAGGCCTTGCAGGCCATCGAAGAGTTGCGCGGCAGCGGGCTTGCGGATACGCAGATCAGCGCACGCATCGCCGGCTGGAGCGAGACTTACGATACCCTGGTGCGCACCCTCAATGGCTGGCTCTACACCCGGAATTTCCGCGGAGCCGACTGGTCCATCTCGTCGCAGACCCGCAACCTGGCGGCCTGGCGCATCCTCACCTGCTGGCGGGCACGATTGCCCGGCGCGCAGGCTCAGGCGGAGGTTGTGCTGCATCTCAACGGGCTGCAACTGGGCGATCTGCCCCGGCTCCCGCAGGACTTTGCCCACGTCGAGCGCCTGAACCTGACAGGTGTGATGCTCACGGCCGAGGGTTCCAACGATTTCCTTGCGGCGTTTAACCAAGTACGCAATCTGGTGCTCAATGGCAATGAGCTGACAACGTTGCCGGAAGCGGTCCGGCACATGAGTGCGCTGGAATGGCTGGAGCTTTCCAGCAATGGGTTCGACGACGCGGGGCCGCTGTACGAGGCGTTGTCCGGTCTTGAACATCTGCGCTGGCTGGATGTGAGCTACAACAATTTCGAGGCGTTTGACGTCAGTTTCCTGCCTCGCCTGGAGAGCCTTGATCTTGCCAGCAACAACCTGACCGAATGGCCGGCCGGTACGCTCGACGCGCAATACCTGCGAAGGCTGGTACTGAGTCGTAACGACATCACCACGATTCCTGAGTCAGCGCTCGAGGGAGACCATGATGACCTGATCGGCGGCACCGACCTGACCGACAACTACAACCTCTCGCCACAGACGCTGGAGCAGATCCGGGCGTATCAGACGCGCACCGGCTACCAGCAGGTCCTGGGTTTTTCGGTTACGGAGCTGGAGGAAATGGTCGATGATGCCACCGGCGGGCTGAGCGAAACCACCGACAGTTTCGAGTCCGACGAGACCCTGCCGCCGGAACCGGCGGATGTCCAGCAGAAGGCCCCGTGGCTGGCCAATCTGGCACCCGAACAGATGGTCACTCGCGGCCAGTTGTGGGACCAGTTGGCGGCCGAGCCGGACAGCGCGGCGTTCTTTCATTTGCTCGAACGTCTGCAGGACACCCGCGAATTCAGGATCGCCAATGCCGATCTGACCCGGAGGGTGTGGACGGTCATGGAGGCCGCTGCCAGCAATACGCAACTGCGCGAGGTCATCTTCGCCGGTTCCACCACCCATGGCACCTGCGTTGACGGACGGATCCTCACCTTCAGCGGCCTGGAGAGCAAAGTGTTCACCTATAACGCCTTGCTCGATTTGCCGGCCGGTCGTCCGGGTATCAGGGGGCAGGCCTTGTTGGCGTTGTCACGCCAGCTGTTTCGCCTGGACAAAGTCGATGAGCTGGCGCGCAGCGCGGCGGCGAGCAGCGGTTTTGACGAAGCGGAGGTGCGCCTGGGCTATCGCATCGGGCTGACCGGGGGCTGGGACGACGGGCTGGAATTGCCGGGACAACCGAAAAACATGACGTTCGCGTCCGGCGTTACCCCGCAGCAACTGGTCAACGCCCGGGCCGAGATACTCAACGCCGAACGCTCCGAGCGGTTTCTGGAGGACCTGATTCAGCGCGACTACTGGCTCGACTACCTGCGCGAGCAGCAGCCTGAAGCATTCAGCAAGCTCGATGAAGCGCAATGGCAGGAGGAGGGCGAAGATGAAGGGCTAAGTGTCGACGATCCACTGTATCTGAACAGGCTGTTCGACCAGGCGGCCGAGCGCAATGCCAGGCTTATCGAGTTATCGCGACAGGAGATCGAACAGATCGAATCGTCTGCCTCCGCACCGAGGCCCGGCTCGTCCAGGTCGTTGTCAGGCGCGTAAAGCGTGGTGACGGTCAATCCCCGGCACCCCGGGGATTGACCGGCCGATCACTCGTCGTAACCGAGGTTGGGCGCCAGCCAGCGCTCGGTCACGCTCAGTTCCTGACCTTTGCGCGAGGTGTAGCTCTGCACCTGGTCCTTGTCGACCTTGCCCACGGCGAAATATTGCGCCTGCGGATGGGCGAAGTACCAGCCGCTGACCGCGGCTGCCGGGAACATCGCGTAGTGTTCGGTGAGGAACACGCCGCTGCGCCCGGCACGCATTTCGCTGGCCTCGGGGTCGAGCAGGGTGAACAGCGTGGCCTTCTCGGTGTGATCCGGGCAGGCCGGATAACCCGGTGCCGGACGGATACCGGAGTACTGCTCTTTGATCAGCGCGTCGTTGTCCAGCACTTCGTCCTTGGCGTAACCCCAGTGCTCTTTGCGCACTTGCTGGTGCAGCCATTCGGCGCAGGCCTCGGCCAGACGGTCGGCCAGTGCCTTGACCATGATCGAGTTGTAGTCGTCGCCAGCGTCCTGATAGGCCTTGGCGACTTCTTCGGCGCCGATGCCGGCGGTGGTGATGAAACCACCGACGTAGTCGGTCACTTCGCTGTCTTTCGGGGCGACGAAGTCGGCCAGCGAGAAGTTCGGCTTGCCGTCGGTCTTGATGATCTGCTGACGCAGGTGATGCAGGCGTGCCATTGGCTTGCCGTCATCGCCGTACAGTTCGATGTCGTCGTCATGCACCTGATTGGCCGGCCAGAAACCGAATACCGCACGGGCGCTGATCAGCTTCTCGTCGATCAGCTTGGTGAGCATTTCCCGCGCATCCTTGTACAGCGCGGTGGCCGCTTCACCGACCACTTCGTCTTCGAGGATGCGCGGGAATTTGCCGGCCAGGTCCCAAGAGATGAAGAACGGCGTCCAGTCGATGTACTCGGCCAGAACATTGAGGTCGATGTTGTCCAGCACCCGGGTGCCGGTGAAAGTCGGTTTGACCGGCGAGTAGTTGGCCCAGTCGAACTGCGGCTTCTTGGCAATCGCCGCCGCGTAGCTCAGACGCTCGGTACGGGCGCTGCGGTTGGCGGTGCGCTCACGCACATCGACGTATTCCAGGCGGGTTTTCTCGACGAAACCGGCCTTGAGTTCCTTGGACAGCAACTGCGTCGCCACACCAACCGCACGCGAGGCGTCGGTGACGTAGACCACCGCGTCGTTGCTGTACTTCGGCTCGATCTTCACCGCGGTGTGCGCCTTGGAGGTGGTCGCGCCACCGATCATCAGCGGCAGATGGAAATCCTGACGCTGCATCTCGCGGGCCACGTGGACCATCTCGTCCAGCGACGGGGTGATCAGGCCGGACAGGCCGATGATGTCGCACTTTTCTTCCTTGGCGACCTGGAGGATCTTTTCCGCCGGGACCATTACTCCGAGGTCGACGATGTCATAGCCGTTACAGCCCAGTACCACGCCGACGATGTTCTTGCCGATATCGTGTACGTCGCCTTTGACCGTGGCCATCAGGATCTTGCCCTTGGCTTCCGGCTTGTCGCCTTTTTCCAGTTCGATGAACGGGATCAGATGCGCTACGGCCTGTTTCATCACGCGTGCGGATTTCACCACCTGCGGCAGGAACATTTTGCCGGCGCCGAACAGGTCGCCGACGATGTTCATGCCGGACATCAGCGGGCCTTCGATCACTTCGATCGGGCGGGCGAACGACTGGCGCGACTCTTCGGTGTCTTCGACGATATGGGTGGTGATGCCCTTGACCAGCGCATGCTCCAGACGCTTGTTGACGTCCCAGCTGCGCCACTCTTCGGTCTCGGCTTCCTTGACGCTGCCGTCGCCCTTGTACTTGTCGGCGATGGCGAGGAGGGCGTCGGTGCCTTCCGGCGTGCGGTTGAGGATCACGTCTTCGACAGCGTCACGCAGCTCCTGCGGGATCTGATCGTAGATCTCCAGCTGACCGGCGTTGACGATACCCATGGTCAGGCCGGCGCGGATCGCGTACAGCAGGAACACCGAGTGGATCGCCTCGCGCACCGGGTTGTTGCCACGGAACGAGAACGACACGTTGGACACGCCGCCGGAACTCAGCGCATATGGCAGCTCGTCGCGGATGTAGGCACAGGCGTTGATGAAGTCCACAGCGTAGTTGTTGTGTTCTTCGATGCCGGTGGCCACGGCGAAGATGTTCGGGTCGAAGATGATGTCTTCCGGCGGGAAGCCGACTTCGTTGACCAGAATGTCGTAGGAGCGTTTGCAGATTTCTTTCTTGCGCGCTTCGGTGTCGGCCTGGCCGGCTTCGTCGAACGCCATCACCACCACTGCAGCGCCGTAGCGCTTGCACAGTTTGGCGTGGTGGATGAACTGCTCGACGCCTTCTTTCATGCTGATCGAGTTGACGATGCCCTTGCCCTGAATGCACTTGAGGCCGGCTTCGATCACTTCCCATTTCGAGGAGTCGATCATGATTGGGACGCGCGAGATGTCCGGTTCACCGGCGATCAGATTGAGGAAGGTCACCATGGCCTTCTTCGAATCGAGCATGCCTTCGTCCATGTTGATGTCGATCACCTGGGCGCCGGCCTCGACCTGCTGCAGGGCGACTTCCAGGGCTTCGGTGTAGTTGTCTTCACGGATCAGACGGGCGAACTTGGCGGAACCGGTGATGTTGGTGCGCTCGCCGACGTTGACGAACAACGAACTGCGATCGATGGTGAACGGCTCCAGGCCCGAGAGGCGGCAGGCCTTGGGGATGTCCGGAATCTGCCGCGGTGCGTAACCGGCCACGGCCTTGGCGATGGCTTCGATGTGGCCCGGCGTGGTGCCGCAGCAACCGCCGACGATGTTGAGGAAACCGCTCTGGGCGAATTCTTCGATGACCTTGGCGGTGTCCACCGGCAACTCGTCGTACTCGCCGAATTCGTTCGGCAGACCGGCGTTCGGGTGCGCGGAAACGTGGGTGCTGGCCTTGTTCGACAGCTCTTCCAGGTACGGACGCAGTTCACTGGCGCCGAGGGCGCAGTTGAGGCCGACCGAAATTGGCTTGGCGTGGGCCACGGAGTTCCAGAACGCTTCGGTGGTCTGGCCGGACAGGGTGCGGCCGGACGCATCGGTGATGGTCCCGGAAATCATGATCGGCAGTTCGATGTGCAGCTCTTCGAACACGCCTTGCACAGCGAAGATCGCGGCTTTGGCGTTGAGGGTGTCGAAGATGGTTTCGATCAGGATCAGGTCGACGCCGCCCTCGATCAGGCCCTTGGTGGCCTCGGTGTAGTTCTCCACCAGTTCATCAAAGGTGACGTTGCGGTAGCCGGGGTTGTTCACGTCAGGCGACAGCGAGCAGGTGCGGCTGGTAGGGCCGAGCACGCCGGCGACGAAGCGCGGCTTGTCCGGGTTCTCGGCGGTCTTGGCGTCGGCCACCTTGCGCGCCAGTCGTGCGCCTTCTACGTTTAATTCGTACGCCAGCTCTTCCATGCCGTAGTCGGCCATGGAAATGCGCGTGGCGTTGAAGGTGTTGGTTTCCAGAATGTCGGCGCCGGCATCCAGATAAGCCTTTTCGATGCCGCCGATCACGTCCGGACGGGTGATCACCAACAGATCGTTGTTGCCCTTGACGTCACTCGGCCAGTCAGCGAAGCGTTTGCCGCGATAATCCTGTTCTTCGAGCTTGTAGCTCTGGATCATCGTGCCCATGCCGCCGTCGAGAATCAGGATGCGCTCTTTGAGGGCTTGCTTGAGAGCTTGAAGGCGGACGCTGCGATCGGACATTGGGACTACTCGAAAAGACCATGACGAAGGGCCGGGATCATAACAAACCTGTGTGGTTTTGGAGCGTGTGGTGGTTTTGCATGAATATCGCTCATGTTGGTACGGGCGTCATACTGTAGAATCGCGGCGTTTTTTTCACGATCGGGATCATGGGCATGTCGTACCGCGTCATCAGCATTTTCATGCTGTTCTTAAGCTGCGGCGCCGTTGCGCAAGAGCCCGCGATCTCTTATACCCGAGATATTCAGCCAATCTTCACCGAGAAATGCGTGGCCTGCCATGCCTGCTACGACTCTGCCTGCCAGCTCAATCTGGGCAGCGGCGAAGGTGCAGGGCGGGGCGCGAGCAAGATGCCGGTCTACGATGGCGAGCGTACTCAAGCCGCGCCGACCACTCGATTGTTCTACGACGCCTTCGGCAAACGTGCCTGGCAGCAGAAAGGCTTTTATTCGGTACTTGATGCCCAAGGCAGTCAGGCCGCATTGATGGCGCGGATGCTGGAACTGGGTCACAAAACCCCGCTGACGCCCAACGCCAAACTGCCGGAAGACATCGTCCTCGGCCTGCAACGGGAAAACATGTGTGCGATGCCCGCCGAGTTTGAAGGCTATGCCGGCGCCCACCCGAAAGAAGGCATGCCGCTGGCGGTGACCGGCCTGACCGATCAGCAATACCAGACCCTGCAACGCTGGCTGGCATCCGGTGCGCCGATCGACGAGCAAGGTCTGGCGCCGAGCGCCAAAGAAGCGCTGCAAATCGTCCAGTGGGAAAACCTGCTCAACCAGCCGGGGGCGCGGGAAAGCCTGGTTGGGCGTTGGTTGTTCGAACACTGGTTCCTCGCGCACCTCTATTTCAAGGACGGTGAGCCTGGGCACTATTTCCAGTGGGTGCGTTCGCGCACGCCGACTGGCCAGCCGATCGACCTGATCGCCACCCGTCGCCCGAATGACGACCCGGGCACTCAGGTTTACTACCGTTTGTGGCCGGTGCAAGGGGTGATCGTGCACAAGACCCACATCACCTATCCGCTGAGCGCGGCGAAGATGGCGCGGGTCAAGAGCCTGTTCTACAGCGGCAACTGGCAGGTCAGTGCGTTGCCGGGTTACGGCCCGCAGAGTCGGGCCAACCCGTTTGCGACCTTTGAGGCGATTCCGGCGCAGGCGCGCTACCAGTTCATGCTCGATAACGCCGAATACTTCGTACGCACCTTCATTCGTGGGCCGGTGTGCCGTGGGCAGATTGCGACGGACGTGATCCGCGACAACTTCTGGGCGCTGTTCCAGGCGCCGGAACACGACCTGTACATCACCGACCCGGTCTACCGCGGTCAGGCCACGCCGCTGCTGGCGATGCCAGGTCAGAACGATGACGTCGGCAGCGTCCTGAGTCTGTGGCACAACTACCGCGACAAACGAAACAAGTACGAAGCGCTGCGTCGCGACAGCTACGCCGATTTACCGGCGCCGAGCTGGTCGACGCTGTGGGCCGGCAACGACAACGCGCTGCTGAGCATTTTCCGTCACTTCGACAGCGCCTCGGTGACCAAAGGCCTGATCGGCGAAGTGCCACAGACGATGTGGCTGTTCGACTATCCGCTGCTGGAGCGCACCTATTACCAGTTGGCGGTCAACTTCGATGTGTTCGGCAACGTTTCCCATCAGGCGCAGACCCGCCTGTATTTCGACCTGATCCGCAACGGCGCCGAACAGAATTTCCTGCGCCTGATGCCGGCCGATTCCCGCGAGGACTACCTCGACGATTGGTATCAGAGCAGCGGCCAGTTCAAGATGTGGCTCGACTACGAAGCCATCGATGACGACAAGCCGACCGCGCTGAAACTCGATCCGAAGGACCCGAAATACGACTTCGCCATGCAGTTGCTGGCGCGTTACGGCGATCTGAATGCGCGGCCCGATCCGATCAATCGCTGTGACGGCGCCTACTGCTCGCGGCCGAATATCGACCCGGCCCTGCAAAATGCCGAGCAGGCGCTGAGTCGCCTGACGTCACGTCCGGCCGCCGGTTTGAAGGTCATCGACCAGTTGCCGGAAGCGACCATGCTGCGCATCGAAACCCGCAGCGGGAAACGCGAGATGTACAGCCTGCTGCGCAATCGCGCGCACAGTAACGTGGCGTTCCTGCTGGGGGAATCGCTGCGCTATCAACCGGGGCTGGACACCTTGACCCTCTATCCGGGCGTGCTCAGCAGCTATCCGAACTTCATCTTCAACATTCCGGCCGAGCAAGTACCGGAGTTTGTCGATGCCATGGAAACCGCCAAGGATGCCGAGCGCTTCGAGAAAATCGTCGAACGCTGGGGGATTCGTCGCAGTCATCCGCAGTTCTGGTTCTATTTCCACGATCTGAGCCAATACCTCCACGAAACCGATCCGGTGGAAGAGGGCGTGCTGGACATGAACCGCTACGAGAATCTTTGATCGTTTAATACAGGCCGACTGTCATAGCTACAGGTAACACACAATTCCCCTGTGGGAGCGAGCCCGCTCGCGAAGACGGAGTGACAGGCACCGAATACATTGAACGTGCCGTCGCTTTCGCGAGCAGGCTCGCTCCCACAGGGTGAAGTGGTGTTTTTGCAATTGTGATCGGGAGCGGCCGATGTTGATTTCAGTGCAGGCCCTGCGGGCGCTTGCCGCGTGGACCGTGGTCTGCCACCACTTCATGCAGATTTTCTTCGATTTCAAGGCGCGCGGCCCGGTCGGGCAGTTCTTCATCGACAAAGGCGCAGTCGGCGTCGATATCTTCTTCGTCATCAGCGGGCTGGTGATCTTCCTGTCTACCGAAGGCAAAGCGTTGCCCCCGGCGCGGTTTCTGCTCTATCGGCTGTTTCGCATTGTCCCGGCGTATTGGCTGTACACGCTGCTGATGGCGTTGCTGGTGGTGTTCGCCCGGCCGATGTTGCCGGATCAGACGGTGGATTGGGCGCATTTCCTCGCGTCGTTGTTATTCATTCCTGCGCAAAACCCCGGCGGCTACGGGATTTATCCGACGCTGAATGTCGGCTGGACGCTCAACTACGAAATGTTCTTTTATGTGTTGTTTGCATGCGCGCTGGTGTTCCGCTGGCAGCTGCGCTTGCTGGTGGTCGCCGCGTTGCTGTTTTCGGCGTGCCAGGCGTTCGGCTGGCTCAATGAGTTCTACCGTTCGGACATCGTTTACGAGTTTTTGCTGGGGATCGGCATTGGCGTGCTGTATCGCCGGGGCTGGATCGGCGCGGGGCTGTGGCTGCCGCTGGTGGCGATTGGCGCTGCGTCGTGGGCGGTCTATCACCTGGCGCCGGCGCCAAGGTTGTTGAATTGGGGCGTGCCGAGCGCGGTGCTGGTGATGTCCTGTATCGCACTGGAACGCTACGTCGAGCGCAGCCGGGTGATGAAATGGCTCGGTGACTGTTCCTATTCGGTGTACCTGATGCACGTACTGGTGCTGTCGGCGGGTGGTTTTATTGCGCGGCGCTACGGGATCAACCCGTATCTGATGTTCGTTATCTGTGCTCTGGCCATCGGTGTGGGCTCATGGTTGAGTTACGAATGGGTGGAAAAACGCAGCTATCAGTGGCTTAAAGCGCGGATTGATCGCGAACCCGTCGGTCAATCAGCTGCCGAGCTTTCCCGACAAAAATACTAGGACTTTGTGCCGCGCGATGATTGGCGTAAACTGCGCCCAAGCCTGCGAGGAGTTTCCATGACCGCTATTACCATTACCGACGCCGCCCACGATTACCTGGCCGATCTGCTCTCCAAGCAGAACACCCCGGGCATCGGCATCCGCGTCTTCATCACCCAGCCTGGCACCCAGTACGCCGAAACCTGCATTGCCTACTGCAAGCCGGGCGAAGAAAAACCTGAAGATACCGCGCTGGGGCTGAAAAGCTTCACCGCTTACATCGACTCGTTCAGCGAAGCGTTCCTCGACGATGCCGTCGTCGATTACGCCACCGACCGCATGGGCGGCCAGCTGACCATCAAAGCGCCAAACGCCAAAGTACCGATGGTCAACGCCGACAGCCCGGTCAACGAGCGCATCAACTACTACCTGCAAACCGAAATCAACCCGGGGCTGGCCAGCCACGGCGGTCAGGTCAGCCTGATCGATGTGGTTGAGGACGGCATCGCCGTGCTGCAGTTCGGCGGCGGCTGCCAAGGCTGCGGCCAGGCCGACGTGACCCTGAAGGAAGGCATCGAACGCACCTTGCTCGAGCGTATTCCAGAGCTCAAAGGTGTTCGCGACGTGACCGACCACACGCAGAAAGAAAACGCCTACTACTGAGTAAGGTGTTCACTGCGAACATGAAAAACGGCGCCCCGTGAGCGCCGTTTTTTTATGCACTTGATTAATGAGTGCCTGCTTATTGTGTGGCGAGGGGATTTATCCCCGATGGGTTGCGGAGCAGCCCCCGAAAAGGAACTGCTGCGCAGTTCATCGGGGATAAATCCCCTCGCCACAGGTTGGCACCCAATCCCATATGATTCAGGGCCTGTAGAGGTGCGCATGCCCCGCGCGATAAAGCGACGACTCGCCAAACACCTCACTCCCCAACACCCGTCCAACCAGAATCAACGCCGTACGCCGAAACCCCTTGGCCTCCACCTTCGCGGCAATATCCTCCAGCGTCCCCACCACCCAATCCTGATCCGGCCAAGTCGCCCGGTGAATCACCGCAATCGGGCAATCCGCGCCGTAATGTGGCAGCAGTTCGCCAATGATCTTCTGCAGATGATTGACCCCCAAGTGAATCGCCATGGTCGCGCCATGCTGCGCCAGACTGCTCAGTTCCTCACCCGCCGGCATCGCAGTCTTATCGGCGTAACGAGTCAGAATCACGCTCTGCGAAACGTCCGGCAGCGTCAGTTCCGCGCCTAGCAAAGCTGCGCAAGCAGCCGTAGCCGTCACGCCGGGAATGATCTCGAACGGAATCTGCAACTCGCGCAAATAACGAATCTGCTCGCCAATCGCGCCATACAGGCTTGGATCACCCGAATGCACCCGCGCCACATCCTGGCCCTTGGCATGGGCGGATTTGATCAATTCAATGATCTGCTCCAGATGCAATTCGGCGCTGTTGACCACGGTTTCGGCCTGATGCCCCTCCAGCACGGCGGCCGGAACCAGCGAACCTGCGTAGATGATCACCGGGCAACTGCGGATCAGCCGCTGGCCTTTGACAGTGATCAATTCCGGGTCGCCGGGGCCGGCGCCGATGAAGTAGACGGTCATGAAGAAATCCTGTGAAAAACGGGGCAGGGCAACGCTTCAGATGAAGATTGCTCATGATCAAACAGGGGGATTATCGGGATTTTACGCAGCGCCGGCCAATGCCAGTGTCGCCTGAGCGTATTTCTGCCGGGAAATCAGCAGTTTTGCCGGAGCCTGGATCAACTGCTCGGCGAGGGCCAGCGCGGCACTTTCCGCGACGCCATAGCAACCGGTGCGCTCGTAGGCGATCTGTGAATGATGGCTTAGCCGCTGCTGGTAACTGGCCAATTCGTCGCTACTGAAATACAACAGCGGCAAGGCCAGTTGCGTGGCCAGCTCCTGCAAACCGGGCTCATCGCGCTTCAAATCGATGCTGGCCAACGCCTTGACCGCTTCGAGTTCGATGCGATGCGCCTGTAATGCCTGATCGAGTAACGCGCGCAGCGTACTGGCCGGGCAGCCGCGCTGGCAGCCCAGGCCGACCACGAAGGTCGGCGCTGCGCGGTCATCGGTCATGCGTGGTATTGACCAGCGCTTTTGCGGCGGAACAACCAGGCGCTGATCAGGCCCAGGGCCAGCCAGAACGCCACGTTGGTCAACTGCGAAGCGATTTTGAACTGGGCTTCCAGTGCTTCCGGGGCGAGCATCGAGTGCACTTCCGGTTGCGGTGCGCCAATCACGTGCGGTACGGCCAGGATCGCCACGCCCAGCAGTTTCATCAGCCAGTGACGGCTGAACACGATCAGGGCCAGGCCGACAGCGGTGGAGGCGGCGGTGCCGATCCACCACGTTTGCCGCGAAGCCAGATCGGCCGCAGCGGTGCCTGGCAGTTCAGGCGGCAGGCCCAGAGTCGGCGCGAGGACGAAGGTCGCGTAACCGGCGAGGCCCCAGAGCAGGCCCTGCGAGGTTTTGGTCGGTGCGCGCAGGGTGTATAGACCCGCGAGCATCAGGGCGAAACCGACCGCCACCACCAGATTGCCGCCGGTGGTCGAGACCACACGCTGCCAGCCGTTTTCCGGCTCCCAGGCTTCGGCGTCGTGAGTGTGTGCGGCTGTGCCGGCGGCGTGTTCGTGAACGGCCACCGGTTCGGATTTCTCGAAGGTTTCGGCCTGCAGAATCAGTGGCGAGACCCAGAAGCTTTGCAGCAGGGTCAGCAGCAGGGCGGCCAGCAGACCGGTGAAGCCTGCGGTTTGCGCAATACGCTTGATCATGTCGACAGGTCTCAGTGGCACGGGAACGCGGCGCTGTGGCGGGTATCGTGAGCGGCGTTGTGCACCGCTTCGATGTGCGAGAAGCCGGCGAAGTACACGAGGCTGGCACCCAGGATCGACGCGAAAATGGCGGCGGTCAGGCGTTGGCTCAACGTGGCGGTGCTGGAGATTTTGTCGGTGTTGCTGCCGGTGCTGCTGATGATTGACATGGCGCTTCCCTCTGGAGTGTCAGCGGGTCGATAGAGCGCATGAAAACCCCTGCGAGTCGGGCACGCAGAGGTTCGAACAGCGCCCGCCCACCGCGGGTTTGTTATGTTCAGCGACGCAAAATGCGCACTGTGTGTTGCGGGCCGGTCTCCGGGCTCACGAGGGGTTGGCGTCAGGCCGACCTGCAAGCATCACCTTCCCATGCCGTACGGCACAGTGGATTCGACGCTTCGCTCGCTTACCGTTGCGGGGGCAGCACCGGACTGACATGGCTTTGAGTAAAGCACATGATTCACCGGTTTCCCGTTTCACCCTGTGAAGGGCACCCGTAACAAGTTGTGTAGGAGAGCATGGGTTGGGGATTTGAGTCAATTGAGTGGGGTGGGTATATCCGTTGCTGCGGTAACGGCCACTTAGGGTTCCGCCCTTACGGCGGGTCACTTTTGGCAAACGCCCCAAAAGTAACCAAAAGGTCTGTGCCCTGACGTTCGGCCCTCGCTTAGGCTCGGGTTCCTTCGCTCCGGGATTCATCCGGGGGGCAGCGCCTACGGTTTGCTTCGCTGCACCTCCTCTCGCTGTGTTTGGCTGCGCCAAACGGTCGCTGCGCTCCCACCCCCGGATAAACCCCTCCACTCAGCCTGCCGACGGGCCCTCAGATCAAAAGCTTTACTCGAGCTAACGCTCATTGTGTTGAGTGGGGCGGCTGCGCCGCATGCGGGGCACGCTCTCTGAACTGTAGGAGCCAGCCTGCTGGCGATGGCGGCCTGACAGCCGACCAATTTCTTGCGGATGCACCCGGCCCAACTGTGGGAGCGGGCTTGCTCGCGAAGGCGGCCTGTCAGCCGATCAATTTCTTAATGAATGTACCCAGTCCCATGTAGGAACTGCCGAAGGCTGTGATCTTTTGATCTGCTTTGGCTTTGGCTTTGGCTTTTGATGTGGCTGTTGATCTTCAGCCCCTTCGGCAGGCCGAGCGAAGGTGTCCATCCGGGGGGTAGGCGCGCAGCGCCATGCGGCGAAGCCGCATACATCGAGAGGAGGTGCAGCGAAGCAAACCGGAGGCGATGCCCCCGGATGGACACCGTAGCGAGGGAACACTGAGCCTCAGCGAAGTGCCGTACGCCGGGGCAAAGCCTTTTGGGTTACCTTTTCGGCGTCTGGAAAAGGTGACTCGCTGTAAGAGCGAAACCGCCAGCGGCAACACCCGAAGGAACGGATATGCCCCCAAACCCAAAACCCCAAACCCGGCGTTTGGAAAAAGTGACCGCCGTCAGGGCGAAACTCTAAGAGGCCGTCACCGCAGCAACGGATATGCCCCCAATCCTAAAATCCACCAACCATTGACCGGTCACCACCCGATGCGTAGCCTTGCGCTTTCGAGGTTCTTCGGCCCACGCCGAAGCTAAGAAGGGAACGCGGTCAAAGCCGCGGCTGCCCCCGCAACTGTGAACGGTGAAGTTCGTTGCCACGCCACTGCCAGCTCAATCCACAGAGCCCGCGGGAAGGCGCAGCGAATGCCGGGCCCAAGGCCTGAACACCGTCAGCCAGGAGACCTGCCTCGTGACAGATTTCTCACTACAACCGGGCGGGGTGATCCGGTGGCGAATTCTTCCGCGCGCACGTTCGCAGCGGATCTCGTCCCGTATGCCCGCCACCTTGCCAAAGGGCATCCGATGAAAACACTGGCCAAACTCCCCGTCACCATCGTCACCGGTTTTCTCGGCTCGGGCAAAACCACCTTGCTGCGGCACATGCTCGACAACGCTCAGGGCCGTCGCATCGCCGTGATCGTCAACGAGTTCGGCGAACTGGGCATCGACGGTGAAATCCTCAAGCAATGCACCATCGGCTGCACCGAAGAAGAAGCCACCGGCCGCGTCTACGAACTGGCCAACGGCTGCCTGTGCTGCACGGTGCAGGAAGAGTTTTTCCCGGTGATGCGCGAACTGGTTGCGCGTCGCGGCGACCTCGACCACATCCTGATCGAGACGTCCGGTCTGGCCCTGCCAAAACCACTGGTGCAGGCCTTCCAGTGGCCGGAAATCCGCAGTGCCTGCACCGTGGATGCGGTGATCACCGTGGTCGACAGCCCGGCCGTGGCCGCTGGCACTTTCGCCGCGTTCCCGGATCAGGTCGATGCCCAGCGCAAACTCGATCCGAACCTCGATCACGAATCGCCACTTCATGAGCTGTTCGCCGACCAACTGGCCAGCGCCGATCTGGTGATCCTGAACAAGGCCGACCAGACCAGCGCGGAAGATCTGGCTCGCGTTCGCGCTGAAGTCGCCGAAGAACTGCCGCCCGCAGTAAAAATCATCGAAGCCAGCAACGGTCGCCTGCCGCTGGACGTGCTGATCGGCCTCGGCGCCGGCTCTGAAGAGCACATCGACAGCCGCCACAGCCATCACGACCACCACCACGACGGTGATGACGATCACGATGACCACGATCACGACGCCTTCGATTCGATCTCGATCGAACTGCCGCAAGCCGACGAAAGCCTGCTGCTCGACGCGCTGACGCAACTGGTGGTCAAGCACGGCATCCTGCGCGTGAAGGGCTTCGCGGCGATTCCGAACAAGCCGATGCGCCTGTTGATTCAAGGCGTAGGCACGCGTTTCGACAAGCACTTCGACCGCCAGTGGGGCGCTGACGAAGCGCGCGTCACCCGTCTGGTGCTGATCGGTCAGGAACTCGACGCTGCGCAACTCGAAGCGCAACTGCGCGCCGCGCTCAGCGTTTAAGCCATGCACCTGCTCAGGACCCAGCCCGGCGGTTTCGTGTCGGATGACAACATTGCCGACGTTGGACAAACCCCCGCCGAGCTGGTGATCCTGTGCAGCGGCGATTCCAGTCTGGCGCTGCTCGCCGAAGCGGCGCAGCAACTGCCTGAGGATTACCCGAGCCTGCGCCTGGCCAATCCGATGCAGGTGCAGAATCACGCCTCGGTCGATCTGTATGTCGATGAGGTGTTGCGTCACGCCAAGGTCATCCTGATTTCGCTGCACGGCGGCATCGCCTATTGGCGTTACGGTGTCGAGCGTCTGGTGGAGTTGTCCGAGCGCGGCGTGCAGGTGATTCTGGTGCCCGGTGATGATCGTCCCGACCCGGAACTCAGCGATCTGAGCACCGTGCCCGCCGAAGATCGCGACCGCCTCTGGCAGTTCCTGCGCCAGGGCGGCATGGGCAATGCGCTGGATTTCTTTCGTTGTCTGGCCAACCGCTGGCTGGCGCGGGATTACGCCTGGGGCGAGCCGCAAGCGCTGCCGCGTACGGCGATTTACCACCCACAGAAAAACACCGCCGCACTGAGCGACTGGCAAGCCGATTGGCAGCCGGGTCGCCCGGTGACGGCGGTGTTGTTTTATCGCTCGCATTTGCAAGCGGCCAACACCGCGTTCATCGATGTGTTCTGCCAGCGCTTGCAGGCGGCGGGGCTTAATCCGTTGCCGATTGCCGTCGCCAGCCTGAAAGAGCCAGGCTGCCTGTCGGTGGTCGAGGACTGGCTGGATGAGGTCGAGGCGGCGGTGATTCTCAACACCACCGGCTTCGCGCAATCCAGCCCGGAAGCCCCGCATCTGCGGCCGTTCCGGCGCAATATTCCGGTGATTCAGGCGATCTGCGCTCAGGACAACGAACCGGGCTGGCGCGACAGCGAGCAGGGCCTCGGGCCACGGGATCTGGCGATGCACATCGCCTTGCCGGAACTTGATGGACGCATCATCAGCCGGCCGATCAGCTTCAAGGATCTGGCCTGGCGCAGTGAGCGCAGTCAGTCCGACGTGGTCTGCTACCGGGCGCAAGCCGAGCGCATGGATTTTGTCGCCGAACTGGCCCGGCGCTGGAGCGATCTGGCGCGGCTGCCGAACGCGGAAAAACGCATCGCGCTGATCCTCGCCAACTACCCGACCCGCGATGGTCGGATCGGCAATGGCGTCGGTCTGGACACGCCGGCGGCGGCATTGAATATCCTGCGCGCGTTGCAGGCGGAAGGCTTCCCGTTGACGGCTGAGTTGCCGGACAGCGGCACCGCGTTGATCCAGCAATTGCTCGGCGGCGTCAGCAACGATCTCGACAGCATCGACCTGCGTCCGTGCCAGCAAAGCCTGGCGATGGACGCCTATCTGGCGATGTTCAACGCGCTGCCGGAAGCCAATCGCGCGGCAGTGCTCGAACGCTGGGGCGCGCC
Source organism: Pseudomonas sp. MWU12-2020 (assembly GCF_023100605.1). Lineage (NCBI taxonomy): Bacteria > Pseudomonadati > Pseudomonadota > Gammaproteobacteria > Pseudomonadales > Pseudomonadaceae > Pseudomonas > Pseudomonas sp. MWU12-2020. The sequence continues at coordinate 140,352 of NZ_JALMEX010000001.1, read as the reverse complement.
GCAAAACGATCCGATGTGCCGTGACGGACGGATGATGATCGCCGGTCTGCGTTTTGGCCTGACCTTCGTCGGCATTCAACCGGCGCGCGGTTATCAGGTCGATCCGAGCGCGGTGTATCACGACCCGGATCTGGTGCCGCCCCACGGCTATCTGGCGTTCTATTTCTGGCTGCGCAACACCTACGGTGCCCACGCGGTGATTCACGTCGGCAAGCACGGCAACCTCGAATGGCTGCCGGGCAAGGGCGTGGGGCTTTCGGAGAACTGCTGGCCGGACGCGCTGCTCGGGCCGCTGCCGAACATCTATCCGTTTATCGTCAATGACCCGGGCGAGGGTGCCCAGGCCAAACGGCGCACGCAAGCGGTGATCATCGACCACCTGATGCCGCCGCTGACCCGTGCCGAAACCTACGGCCCGTTGCGCAATCTGGAGCTGCTGGCCGACGAATATTACGAGGCGCAACTGCTCGATCCGCGTCGCGCCCGCGAGCTGCAGCGCGACATTCTGCAACTGGTGCGCGAAACGCAGATCGACCGCGAACTGCAACTCGACGCCGGTCTGGACAGCGACGCCGACGCAGCGATCTGGCTGCCGCGTCTGGACACCTATTTATGTGACCTGAAGGAATCGCAGATTCGCGATGGCCTGCACATTTTCGGCGAGTCGCCGACCGGACGTTTGCGCATCGACACGCTACTGGCCTTGCTGCGCATTCCGCGTGGCGACGGCAAGGGCGCGCAGTCGAGTTTGCTGCGGGCGTTGGCCAAGGCGTTTGAATTGGGCTTTGATCCGCTGGATTGTGCGCTCGCTGATCCCTGGAACGGCCCACGTCCGATAGAGCTGCAAAACGTCAGCGACGAAGTCTGGCGCAGCGCCGGCGACACCCGCGAACGCCTCGAACTGTTCGCCACCCAACTGATCTCCGAAACACTACAAATCCCCTGTGGGAGCGAGCTTGCTCGCGAAAGCGGTGGGTCAGGTATATCAATGACGACTGACACGACGCTTTCGCGAGCAAGCTCGCTCCCACAAAGGGCGTGTTGGGCTGAAGTGAGGGCAATCATTGATAACCTGCGCGAAATCGTCGCCCCACGCCTCGACGCCTGCGGCCCCGCCGAAATGCGTGGTCTGCTCGACGCCCTCGGCGGTCGCTTCGTCCCCGCCGGCCCAAGCGGCGCACCCAGCCGTGGCCGTCTCGACGTGTTGCCCACCGGGCGCAACTTCTACTCGGTGGACGTGCGCAACCTGCCGACCACCACCGCGTGGCGCATCGGTTTCCAGTCCGCCACGTTGATTCTTGAGCGCCACTTGCAGGATCACGGTGATCACCTGCGTCAGCTCGGCCTGTCAGTGTGGGGCACCGCGACCATGCGCACTGGCGGTGACGACATCGCTCAGGCCATGGCGCTAATGGGCGTGCGTCCGGTGTGGGCCACCGGCAGTCAGCGCGTCGATGACTTCGAGATTCTGCCGCTGAGCCTGCTCGACCGGCCACGGGTCGATGTCACGCTGCGGGTCTCGGGCTTCTTCCGCGATGCCTTTGCCAACCTGATTCGCCTGTTCGACGCGGCCGTGCAAGCGGTGGCGGCGCTGGACGAACCGGATGACCTCAATCCGCTGGCGGCGAAAGTGCGCGCTGAGCGTGAAGCGCTGCTGCAATCCGGGCTGGATGCCGATGCGGCGCGGCGCCAGGCCGGCTGGCGGATCTTCGGCGCCAAGCCCGGGGCTTACGGCGCCGGTGTGCAAGGCGCGATCGACGGGCGCCTGTGGCAGACCCGCGAGGATCTGGCCGAGGTCTACCTGAACTGGGGCGCCTACGCTTACGGCGGTTCTGACGAAGGCACCGCCGCCCGCGAGCAGTTCGTCCAGCGTCTGAGCCAGGTGCAGGCGGTGCTACAGAACCAGGACAATCGCGAGCATGACCTGCTCGACTCCAACGACTATTACCAGTTTCAGGGCGGCATGCTCGCGGCGGTGGAAACCCTGCGCGGGGAAGCAGCTGCCAGTTATCACGGCGATCACAGCCAGCCGGATCTGCCGAAAATCCGCACCCTGAAAGAAGAACTGAACCGGGTGATCCGCTCGCGGGCGGCCAATCCAAAATGGATCGACGGGGTCAAACGCCACGGTTATAAAGGCGCGTTCGAGCTGGCGGCGACGGTCGATAACCTGTTCGCCTTTGATGCCACCACGCAGCTGATTGACGATCATCAGTACGCGTTGCTGGCCGACGCTTATTTGCTCGATCCGGCGACCCGGGATTTTGTTCGCGAACACAATCCGCATGCGCTGCGCGACATGACCGAGCGCATGCTGGAAGCGCAGCAGCGCGGGATGTGGCAGGAACCGGGCGCGTATAAAGACGCGTTGGAAAACCTGCTGCTGGATATAGAAGAAGACACCTGACACACCACCTCACTCTGTGGGAGCGAGCCTGCTCGCGAAGGCGTCGTGTCAGACAGTATTTTTGTAGCTGGCACACCGCTTTCGCGAGCAGGCTCGCTCCCACAGGGATCAACGTGGCTCCCAACGATTTTCGAAAGATCACCGACCATGACCGAGTATTGAAGATGACCGACACCCCGCATTTCCCGCTCTCCGCCGTGGTCGGCGCCGATGACCTGAAACTCGCGCTGTGCCTCACCGCCATCGACCCGAAAATCGGTGGCGTGCTGATCGAAGGCCCGCGCGGCATGGCCAAATCGACCCTGGCCCGTGGCCTCGCCGATCTGTTGGCGAGCGGGCAGTTCGTCACGCTGCCGCTGGGCGCCACCGAAGAGCGTCTGGTCGGCACCCTCGATCTCGACGCGGCGCTGAGCGCAGGCCGTGCGCAGTTTTCTCCCGGAGTATTGGCCAAGGCTGACGGCGGTGTGCTCTACGTCGATGAAGTGAACCTGCTGCCCGATCATCTGGTGGATCTGCTGCTTGATGTGGCGGCCAGCGGCACCAACCTGATCGAACGTGACGGCATCTCCCATCGGCATTCGGCGCGGTTCGTCTTGATCGGCACGATGAACCCGGAAGAGGGCGAATTGCGGCCACAGCTGCTTGACCGTTTCGGCCTGAACGTCGCCCTCAGCGGCCACACCGCGCCGACCGAACGCGGGCAGATTATCCGCCGCCGACTGGATTTCGACAGCGATCCACAGGCGTTCTGCGCGCAGTGGGAAGCACAGCAGCAAGCGCTGCGCGAACGCTGCGAACAGGCGCGCATCGCCTTGGCGAGCATTCCGCTGGACGACGATGCGTTGGCGAGCATCACCGAGCGTTGCTTTGCGGCCGGCGTCGATGGCTTGCGTGCCGATCTGGTCTGGCTGCGCGCCGCCCGTGCTCACGCGGCGTGGCGCGGCGCTGAAGCGATTGCCGAGCAGGATATCGACGCAGTAGCGGAATTCGCCCTGCGTCATCGCCGTAAAGAGTCCTCTTCTTCCAGTCCGCAGCCACCCGCGCAAACCTCGGCCAATACCCAAATCGACCCGAGCGAGGGGCAGGGGCAGTGGGGCGACATGCCGGCCCCGGCACTGGCCACGGGTGCCCGCCGCGAAGTGCCGAGCTGGCCAAAAAAGTAACCGGCATTCGTCCCCGATCCGACGCGGGGGCGAATGCCAGACCCCGCGCCGGACGCCTCGATCACGGACGCCAGGGCAAGCGTCACGCCGCGCGCAGCGGCCTGGTGAACTGGCCGGGAACGCTGCTCAACGGCCGCCCGCAAACCCGTGAGGACTTGCAGTTCCAGTTGCGCACTCGTTCGCCCCATGAGTTGTGGCTGGTGATTGTCGATGCGTCGGCTTCGACGCGTCGGCATCAGGCATTAAGTGATGCCAAAGGCCTGCTCGCACAATTGTTCGATGACGCTTATCGGCAACGGGCACGACTGGCACTGTTGACCGCCAGCGGTACCACGCCGAAATGGCAGGTTCAGGGTCTGAAGGCGTCGAGTGGCTTGCGCACCTGGCTGGAGGCGTTGGGCGCTGGCGGCGGCACGCCATTGGTGGCGGCCTTGGCGCAGGCGCAGCAGTGGCTGGTGCAGCGGCAAAAGCGTTTTCCGGCCGAGCAGCAGCGCTTGCTGGTGGTCACGGATGGGCGTTTGAAAGCCTTGCCGTCGATGCCGGCGCTGGAGTGTCCGGGATTGTTGATCGACATTGAGCGTGGGCCCATCCGTTTGGCACGGGCGCGGGAATTAGCGGCGGCGCTGAATGCGGATTATCGGCACATTGATGATCTGTGATGCCTGAGCGGGCCTCTTCGCGAGCAAGCCCGCTCCCACAAGGAATGTGAACGCTGCTTGACCTGTGGGAGCGGGCTTGCTCGCGAAGAGGTCACCTCGGTTCAAACGGATTTCATCAAAACTTGCAGCGCTGCTCTATGCTCCACCCCAGCCCAATCACAAGGAGTGAATCATGCGGGTACTGGTCGCCAATCCTCAGGACGATTTTCGCGTCAAAGCCTACGCCGGCACCAACGGCGTGTTGCTCGCCATGGACCTGGCCGAGCCCCGACGCAAAGGCCTGCTCGGCTTCGCCATCGAGAAGCAGCAGGGTGACAAGCCGTGGTTGTTTCTGTTCAACAGCCTGACGTTTCCCGGCAAGGCTCACACTTTCCCCCAGTATCACGCCACACCCAGCGATAAGGCCCCTTTGCAGAAATTCCGCTGGGCCGATTACGCGGTGGAACCGGGGACAACGATGCACTATCGCGTGCATCTGGCCTACGGCACAGCGGATGCACCGCAACTGGGCGAATCGCTGGAGCTGAGCATCACCAGTGACGATGATCATCCGGCCAATCAAAGCGTGATCTTCAACCGCGCCGTGGCCGCCAGTCAGGCCTTCCAGCGCAAGTTTCCCGACCTCGACGCGCAGATCAGCGCCAACAAGAACCTGCCCATCGAAGCCTGGCCCGATGCGGCACGACTGTGGCTGGAGAACGGTCTGCTGGAGCGTTTGCTTGGGTACATCGAGCGCGCTGTCGACGCCAATTGGGCGCTGGATATCGCGATCTACGAGTATCAGTTGCAGGCGATCATCGATGCGGTGAACGCAGCGTTCGCCCGCGGGGTTCTAGTGCGTGTGCTGTACCACGCTCGACCTGATGATTCCGATACCGTCCTGAACGAAGCGAACCTGGCGAAGTTGCCGGCGGCAAACAAGCGCGCCCGCGTCACTCATGAGATCTTCCACGATAAATTTATTGTCCTCAGCCGTGTCGATGGCAGCGGGCAGCGCCAACCGCAGGCGGTGCTGTGCGGCAGTACCAATTTCACTGCCAATGGCGTGTATCGCCAGGCCAACGTGGTGCATACGCTCGACGACGTGACGATTGCCACGCGTTATTTGCAAACCTTCGAAGAAGTCTGGGCCAACCCCACCGATGTCGGCGCGACGCGTACCTGGATTACTCAACATAACCCGATGGACCCAACGCAGCCGCTGTTTGCCGGGTTTTCGCCACGCAGCGGTGGTGGCGATTTGCGTGAGTTCGTCGAGATCATCGAGGCGGCCAAAAAGGACGTGTTGTTCGTTACGGCTTTTACCCTGCCGGACATGATTCTCAACGCGCTGCTCGGCAAACCGCATGACGACATCCTGCGTTACGGTCTGCAAAACACCGCGAGCAGCATCACCGGGTTTCATGCCGACCGCACAGCCGAATTCGCCGCCACGGCATTACTCAATACCGGGCTGGAAGGCTGGCTCAAGGAAAGCATGAAAGGTCAGAAGGGCAACCTGCTGGTACACACCAAAGCCGTGGTCACCGACTTCACCTCCGATGCGCCGACCATCATCAGCGGCAGTCACAACCTCAGTACGTCAGCCAGTAACGGCAATGACGAGAACTTCCTGATCATTCGTGGCGACACCGATCTGGCTGACCGCTATGGCCTGGAGTTGCTGCGTTTCTATGAGCATTACCGTTTTCGCTATTTCGCGAAAAAACTCGAGCTCAAGCAGGTGAGTCCGTTGGCGGTGGATGACAGCTGGACCAACGATTATTACGTGGAAGGGGATTTGCGGCAGTTGTCGCGGTTGCGTTTTGCCGGGCGATGATCTGGCGTGTTTGATGACCCCTTCGCGAGCAAGCCCGCTCCCACATTGGCCCCTCTTTGAACTCAGAACTTGCGTCCGACGAATAACCCCTGTGGGAGCGGGCTTGCTCGCGAAAGGGCCAACAGGAAAAACACATTTCTTGTGCTCTTACAGATTTTGAAATGATTTGCCGCTGTAGAAAATGTGCCCTGAGCCTGTACGCTCCAAGGCCATTTTTCATTCAGGATTTGCATGAACACCCTCTCGGAGCCTCCCAGTCGTACTTTCTCCTCGCGCCATGGCGCGGTCTTGACGCACTCGCAGCATCCGGTTTTCCGACTCCCGACTATCGTTGACAACGCGGCATCAGAGCCTTCGCGTTGCACTTTGCCGTGCCCGGCAGCCTGAATTCACTGAAGAGAGATCAAGACATTTTATGGAATGGTTAGCGGATCCCACGGCCTGGTTAGGCTTGTTGACTCTGATCGTGCTGGAACTGGTGCTGGGTATCGACAACCTGGTGTTCATCGCAATCCTGGCGGACAAACTGCCGCCGCATCAGCGCGATCGCGCGCGGATCATCGGCCTGTCGCTGGCGCTGATCATGCGTCTGGGCCTGTTGGCGAGTATTTCCTGGCTGGTCACCCTCACGCAGCCGTTGTTCGAAGTATTCGACAAGAGCTTCTCCGGCCGTGACCTGATCATGCTGTTCGGTGGTGTGTTCCTGCTGTTCAAGGCGACGATGGAGCTGCACGAACGACTCGAAGGCCACGTCGGCCAGCGCTCGAGCAACGCCGCTTACGCGCTGTTCTGGCCAATCGTCGCGCAGATCGTGGTGCTCGACGCGGTGTTCTCGCTGGACGCGGTAATCACCGCCGTCGGCATGGTGGATGAACTGGCGGTGATGATGATCGCGGTGATCATCTCCATCGGTCTGATGATCGTCGCCAGCAAGCCGTTGACCCGCTTCGTCAACGCGCACCCGACGGTGATCATGCTGTGTCTGGGCTTCCTGATGATGATCGGTTTTGCCCTGACGGCCGAAGGCCTGGGCTTCCACATCCCGAAAGGCTATCTGTACGCGGCGATTGGTTTCTCGATCCTGATCGAGGTGTTCAACCAGATTGCCCGGGCCCGGCGCAAACGTTTGATGCAAGGCCTGCGCCCCATACGTGAGCGTACGGCCCATGCGGTGATGCGTCTGCTGGGCGGGCGCAAGCTGGAAGTGGAGGAGGTCGGCGAGGAAATCTCTGACCTGCTGGATGACGGCGAAGCACCGAGTGCGGAGCTGTTCGACCGCCGTGAGCGGGTGATGATCAGTGGCGTGCTGCAACTGGCCGAGCGTCCGATTCGGAACTTGATGACCGTGCGCGCCGACGTCGACACCATCGATCTGGCCGACGACGCCGAGACGATTCGCACAAAATTGATGCACTCGTCGTATTCACGTCTGCCGCTGATTCGCAACGGCGCGGTGGATGAGCCCTTGGGCTTCGTGCACAAGAAGGAACTGCTCAAGGAATACCTGGCCGGTGCCGAGCCGAACCTGGAGCACTTGGCGCGCAAGACCATCAACCTGCTCGACAGCTATTCGATCCTTAATGCGCTGGAGCAGATGCGTGCGGCGTCGACCCACATTGCCTTCGTGGTCAACGAGTTCGGTGACTTCGTCGGCGTGTTGACCATGACCGATATCCTCGAATCGATTGCCGGCGAATTGCCCGATGCCAGCGAAATCGAAGGTCCGGATGTGATCGAAGAGCAGGGCGGGTTCATCGTCAACGGTGCGTTGAACCTGACTCGTGTTCGCCAACGTACCGGGTTTGGTGCGCAGCCAACAGAGGATTACCAAACGCTGGCCGGGTTGGTGATGAGCCTGCTGGACCGCTTGCCGATGATTGGCGATCGATTGCAGTGCGAGGGCTGGCAGATGACCGTGATGGCGGTGGAGGAGCGGCGGGTGACGCGGGTGTTGCTGGTGCGTGAAATCGAGTAATCCTTGGGCGCTCCTTTCGCGAGCAGGCTCGCTCCCACTCTGGAAAACATTCCACAGTGGGAGCGAGCCTGCTCGCGAATGCAATCTGTCCTGCGCCATAAAATCACTGATGAAAAGTAAAGCGATCCTTGCCCGAATGCTTTGACTCATACAACGCTTCATCCGCCTTGATCAGTGCCTGATTCAAGGTGTCGCCATCTTCCACCCGTGCCACACCCATGCTGATCGTGACCGGGTGCTGTGTCGGTTGCTCGCGAACCACCCGGCACAACTCGCCAGCCAGCGCCTCGACATCCTCGCGCCGCACATCCGCCAGATAAATCGCAAACTCCTCGCCACCCAGACGCGCGAAATCGTGCTGCGCCATCACCGTTTTGATATCGGCTGCCACGCGCTTCAGCACTTCATCACCAATGTCGTGACCGTACACATCATTTACTTTCTTGAAGTTGTCGATGTCGATCATCGCCAGGTAATGATCATGCTGGCGGGGAACTGTTTTCAGGTGGTTTTGCGCGACGGTCATGAACGATCGGCGATTGGGGATATCGGTTAGCGTGTCGTTGTAGGCCTGATCCAGCAGCAGCCTGGACATGATGTAGTTGTAGAGCTTGGCCTCACGCAGTTTGAGGAAGGTGTAGATGCTCAACGAGCAGAGAAACACGCTGTAGCAGGCGGTCATCACACCGCGGAGTTCAATCAGGGTGGTGGGGGTGTTGATGAACGGGTTGAGTACCAGCCAGATGATGGCTTGCGTCGCGAAAAATGCCCAGCGACTCAGTGGCAGCACCGATACGCTGTAGAGCATGCTCGCCGCGGCGAGTACCAGCCATGAGCTGTGAACCGCGAGTGGAACGCCGGTGATGATCAGCCGCACGCCCACAGTCAGGCCCAGTACGAACAGCAGCGTGATCACGTCGAAATGGCGAGCCTTGTGGGTGAACCCCATGACGACGGTCAACGTTGAAAAAAAAGTGATGAAGGCCATCGAGCGCCAGGTGAATCCCTGTTCGCCGAGGAAGCTGACGACCAGATCGAACACCAGCCAGATGGCGAAACTCGCGACGTAGATCAGCAGACTGAACGTGTGCAGCCGTTCGAATTCATGCTGGATGAACTCGGCCCGCAACTCGGCGGGCGCGGTTTTCTTCAGTACCTGCTCTTCAACGAGTCTGTACATTGCTGCCTTGCTGTTTGCGCTGGTTGTCGAGGATCACCCGAGCCCAAGGGCGGTAACGCAGGGAAAACACAGCGCTGACGTGACAGCCGGTGGATGCCGCATCGGGCAGCGCAGGTTCGGCACGAAACGGCTGGCCCTCGGCACTGACCTGACGGAATGCCTCGCGCACAATACCCACGGAGCAGGGCAGAGCGCTGGCATAGCCATTGCGCACCAGCGGTGACAATTTGCCTGTGCCTGCACCATCCTGCCACCACACCTGAATATCGGCGCCACTCAGCTCGCCCAGCCATTGCCCATTGACCGTCGGTGCGAGTTTGCCGGCGCTGAACGCACTGATGTGCAGCGGTGCGTCGAGCTTGCCGGCGAAAGCCTTGAGCTGTCGTTGTAACGTGGCTCGGCGATCGGCCGCCAGGAAGTGGAAGTCATCCAGTTCCATCGGCAAATACCAGCCACTGACAGGCAATTTCCAGTCCTTGCGCAGTGTTTGCTGTTGCGCCAGTGACTGACCCAACTGTGCCTGCCAGTAGGTGGCGAGCCCGGCGGTATCCAGTTCGTCGATACGCTGGTAGTAGGCCGGATCCATCTTCAGCCCGAGCACCAGTTGCAAACCCTGTTCTCGAGCCAGTTTCAGGCTGTTGGCGAGCCAGCCACTGGCGCCGCCAAAGTCCGAATCGCCATAAGCGGTCCACTGCACGATCACTGTGCTGATGCCTTGGCGGGCGGTGTCTCGCCAGATTTGTTGCCACTGCGCCTGACTGAGGCTGGCATCGACATTCAGCGGTTGATAAAACACGCGCTCGTCAGCACGCACGACCACTGCGCCCAGCATCAGGCAGAAAAACAGCATCCAGCGCGCCATCAGAAATTCCACTCCACGCCCAGCAGCACACCGTTGCCGCCGTCATACAGATTGCCGCCCAGCGATTGCTGGTACTCGGTGCGCACTGTCAGTTTCGAACGGTAAGCGTTGTAGCGGTCATCGTCATACCACCATTGCCAGCGCAGACCGACACCGGTGCGCAGGTCCTGACGCCAGTCGTTGCTCGGGTCCTGACTGGCAAATTCGAGGAAGCCATACGGCATGATCGTTTGCGCGGCGTTGGACGGCAGCTTCCACGCATGACCCTGTTGGAAACGCGACAACCACTGGTGATCGCCAGCCTTGGTCCACCATGCGGCATCAAGATAGAGAAAGCGCTCATCCCAGTCGCTTTCATCGACACGCCAATCGTTGCGGTACTGGCCCTGATCGAGGAACGAGGCTGTGGCGCGTAGCAGGTAATCGGTAGTGGTGTGGCCGTCCTGACGATGATCGTCGAGCTGATCCGAGAATTTATGCGGGTTGATCATCTGCCCGAGGCTCAGGCCATGATTGTCCTGGTCATCGAACTGGCTCTGCTTGTAGATCTCGGCGTAGAGGTTGATGTTCTGCGTGCCCCACGGTTTGTAGCGCAGGCCGACACCCGCTGCGGCGGACTCGGCGTAGCTGGAGCGACTCTGACCACCGAGCAAAACCCGCCCGTAGACCGACAGCGTGCTTCCCGCGCGGCTGGGTTCTTCACCCAGTGCGTGGTCCCACATCGCCACTTGCACGTTCTGTGAACTGGCGCTGCGGCGTGAGCCCTTGGTGTTGTCGTCACGCAGGAAATCGTTGGTCGAAACACCGGCAGGCGACCAGGTGCTGGCGAGGGTGAAACTGTCACGCCGTGAGAGCGTTTCGTGGGCGCGACGCTGGCGATAGCGCCGGGCTTCCATGCTGCCGTCTTCATCGTCGGCGGCTACCGGGTTTTGTTCCAGATCGATTATTCGGCGCAATTCCTTGCGCGCCGAGGCGCTGTCCTCGACTTCGTCATAGCGCCAGGCCAAAGTTTCGCCGAGACGATAATCCTCGGGGAAATCCCGGGTCGCCTGCTGCAGGTACGGAATCGCCCGGGCGCGTTCTTCGCGAGTCGGCGCGCCGGACAGGCGCATGCCGTAATCGGCGCGGTAACGCGGGTTGTTCGGATCGCGACGCACCGCTTCCGCCAGCCAGGCATTGCTTTGCGGCATGTCGCCAGCCTTTTGTGCAGTGACGGAAGCGGCATAGAAATGCCCGGCATCCGGCGCTTGCTGCAAAGCCTGACGTTGGCGCTGCAACGCCTGGGCGTGGTCGCCACGGGCATCGGCAATCGCTGCGCCGAGTGCCCATTCATTGGCGCCGCGGGTTGTGCTTTGCTGCCAGTAACCCTCGGCAGTCTGGCTATCACCGGCATTCAGCGCACTGCGGCTGGCGGTCAGACGTGCGTTGTCGCTGAGTTCGGCGGCGGGAATGCTGCGCCAGATCGCCAAGGCACCAGCGGAGTCACCTGCGGCCTCCAGCGCATAGGCCAGCGGCAGACGGCTGCCGCGGTCGCCGAGTTTTTCTGCCTGTTGGTAATAAACCACCGCTTCACCGGGGCGGTCCGGCATTGCACAGCGGCCGAGCGCACGATAATCGCCGGCGGCCTGCGGGTGGCTGCCAATTGCTTGCTGCACGGCATCGCACTGACCATTTTCCGCCAGTTGCGCAAGCAGTTGGCCACGGCTGGCGCCGTCGATCTGGCTGATCAACGATGCCATCCGCCGCTGTTGTGCGGGCGTGGTGTCTTTGGATGACGCGTAGATTCCGGCCAGACGCTGCAGGGCGGTGCCCGGCAGACGACCACCGAAGCGGTCATAGGCGTTTTCCAGCAGCTCCTGCGCGTGGGCACGATCACCGCTGCTGAGAGCGAGGAAACTGGCCTGATTCAGCGAAGCCAGATCGCCGGTCTGACGGTAGTGGTATTCCCACAGCGTTTGTTCTTCGGTACGGCGACCCATGGACTGGGCCAGTTGCGCGCGACGCTTGACCACCGCTGGAGTCTGCTCCTGCCCCGCAAGCCAGACCATGACTTTGCTGCTCTGCCCCTGTTCCTGCCAGACATCGAGCAGTTGTGCCTGTCGCCGGTTTTCCCATGGCTGCGGCAAGGTCGTGCTTTGCAACAGATCGGTGGCTTGCAGGCGCTGAGCGAGTACCAGCCATGCTTGGGGATCATCGGTTGGCTGGCAACTGCGTAACTGCGTCAGCGCTGCTTCAGGATCGTGGCGCGACAGCCAGTCGACGGTTTCCAGGCAGGGGCGCTGCAGGTCGTTGCTCAGGCGCTGGACGGTAGGCACATCGTCGGTCTGCCGGGCCAGTTCCCACAGCCGCTGGCGTTGTGTCGGATCCGCCAAATCCGCAGCGGGCAATGACTGCAACCAGCGCTGAGCCTGTTGATCGTGGCCCATGGCAATGGCGCGATCGACCATCGCCAGACGTACCTTGCGCGCGGCGTCAGGGCTTGGTGCCTGTTGCAGCAGTTGCTGCAACGGTTTTTCGTCCAGACGCTGCACGTAAGCGTTGGCCAGACGTTGCCAGCCTTCGGCATCCAGTTGCTTGCGTGCCGCGAGCGGGGCCAACTGATCGATGGTGCCGCTCCAGTCACGCAGTTGCTCAGACCAGTTGGCGCGGGCCAGACGCAGGATGTTGTCATCGCCCCTGGGCGCCAGTTGCGCCAGCCAGTCGTGGGCCTTGGCTGCGCCGCCGAATTTGGCCAGGCTCAAACTGTAGGCCTGCCACAGACGTACACGGTCGTTTAGATCGCTGGTTGCCATCCATTGCTCGACCTGGGTGCTGCTCGGCGGATCCTGTTCGATCCAGGTCAGGCGCAGGTCGAGAGTGGCTGCGCTGTCGCGTTCCGGCAACGCTTCGACGGCGTCCTTGTAGCGGCGTTGTTTGGCCAGGGCGTCCACCAGCAGCGCCCGAGCTTCATCATTTTTTGGAACCTTCTCCAGCAGGTGGCGCATCAGGCGTTCGACTTCTTTCCAGTTGCCTTTCTTCGCTTCCCGATAGCTGCGGTCCATGTAGGGATAGCTGCGAAACTGTTCGAAATCGCTCAGTGGCGCGGCTTGCAGCGGGTAGGCGCTGTTCAGGCCGAGCAGCAGGCTGCCCATCAATAAAGTGTGACGATGTACTGGTTTCATGCGACCTCCCGGACGATGCGGTAAGCCGCTTGTTGTTCACTGGCCTGATCGGCCAGGGCTTGATCGAGAACTTCCTGAGTGATCATGCCGCGGGAAATCAGGTGTTCGCCGAGGGACATGTGTTCCGCGTCGAAATCGATCAGCCCCTGATTGAACAGAGTCGGCGGAACCATGCCGCGCACCTGCAGCAGGTTGCCGAGCAGTACCTGATGGCGACTGACGCGTTCCAGCAGATCTTCATCGTCCTGATGGCGCTCAAGCACTTGCAGCATATGACGCACTTCCTCACTTTGCCGGGGGCTGGCGTACCAGTAGCGAATCCCCAGCGTCACGCGGCCCTGCGGTGCCAGTCGGCAGCGCACCGGGCGTTTCAATTGACGGCTGATCGCACCGAGCGATACCTGACTGACCGGGCCTTCGGAGGCGAGCACCAGAGTGTCGCCTTCCTCGGCGACCGGCAGTACGCCGTAGTGCGAAGCGACCCGGCGCGGCACGGCGTCGATCAGGCGCTGGTCGAGCTTGAACGGATTGAGCGGTGCCCATTCCAGTTCCAGCTGCTCGGCGAGTTCCTGTACCAGTTGGGTGCTGTTGATGTATTCACGCAACAGCAGCTCGCGGCCCAGACGCCGACGCACCGGGCTAGTGATCGCCGCTTCCAGTTGTTCCTCCGTTAGCAGGCCTTTTTCCACCAGACGATGACCCAGCGGTGTGCGTTGCGCCTTGGTCAATGCCGGGAATTCGTGGGTGGTCTTGTCCCACGCCACGCGTCGCGAGTCGCCCATTGCCATGACCTGACGCAGGGCCCGCACGTTGGCGAAGAAGTTGACGAAGTTGCTCCACATCATTCGTGGCGCCGAGAGCAGGCCTTCGACCAGCCCGTAATAGCGGGTGACGAACCAGCCACGCTGGAACAGGCGATTGAGCAGCATGAAGCCGTTGAGCCAAAGCAATGCCGAGAGCAGCGAACTGTCGGAGAGAATTGATGGATAACGCCACGATTCGGGGGAAATCACGGTGATCAGCCACATCGCGATCAGGACCACGAACAGCAGGTTGACCAGAAAACTCAACATATAGGCGATCAGCCCGCGACGGTCTCGCCACAGGAAGTAGTTGAGCAGGCCCTTGCGGCTCCAGCCGAGGTTCTTGGTGCCCTGGAACACGATGCCGACGATCCAGCGCGACTTCTGCCGGATCGCGTGTTGCAGATCGCGGGGAAAGTGCTCGCGCACGCAGATCACCTGGGAGAATTCGCGGTTCATGCCGAACACCCACGGTTGCTCCAGTGCCAGCTTCGGATCGCTGACCGAGTAACGGGCAAAAATGCACTTCATGCCTTTCTGCTTGAGGCGGAAGCCGATGTCGTAATCCTCGGTGAGACTCTGTACATCGAAAGCAATGCCGTCACCGTCTTCGAGCAGGGCGCTGATGGCTTTTCGACTGAAGCAAGTGCCGACCCCGGCGCTGGGTACCTGACCGGTCAGGGCTTCACGGACGATGACGTCCTTGCCGTGGTTCTCGGCGAATTCGTCGACATAGTGCCCGGCGGTAAAACCTTTCCACTCAGGCGCGTAGGGGTAGACCGGAATCTGGATCAGATCCTTGTTTGGCAGCAGGTAGTTGAAGAGGCGCAATTCCATCGGCGAAATCACGTCTTCGGCGTCATGCAGGATGAACCCGGCGAACTGGATTTTTGCCTCGCTTTCAAAACGCAGGATCGCGTCGATGATGTTGTTCAGGCAATCGGCCTTGCTGGTCGGGCCGGGGCGGGCGCAGACCACTTTGTGCACGTTGGGATAGTGTTGGCAGACCGCGTCGACGTCGGCCTGGGTTTCGGCGTCGTTGGGGTAGGTGCCGACGAAAATCTGATAATTTTCGTAATCGATGGTCGAGGCGGCCAGGCGCGCCATTTCGCCGACGACACCGACTTCGTTCCACGCCGGCACCATGATTGCCAGCGGTTTTTCGGGGATGGTGTAGAGACGTTGTTCGTCCGCGCGCTCGAATTTTTCGTAGATCCGCCAGCGCCGGATCAGCTTGCGAAACCAGTAGACAAGGTCGATGAACAGGTCATCCAGACCAAGGATGAACATCAACAGGGCGAGGGCGATCGCCACATATTTAAGACCAAACAGCACATACGCAAAGAAGTCGACCCAACCCAGACTCATACGTCGCTACCCACCGCCGAGCGAGCACTCAGCCAGGCATGAAGGCGGGTGGCAATGAGTTCGCTGGCGTGGCCGTCGCCGTACGGGAAGTGCACGCGGCTCATGCGGGTGTAGGTGTCCTGGTCGTCCAGCAACTGGCTGGCCTCTTTGACGATGCGGGACTTGTCGGTCCCCACCAGCAGCATGGTGCCGCTTTCCAGCACGGATGGCCGTTCGGTCACATCGCGCAGCACCAGTAGCGGTTTGCCGATGGCCGGGGCTTCCTCCTGCACGCCGCCGGAATCGGTGAGGATGAAATGCGCTCGGCCCATCAGCCACACGAAGTTCGGGTAGTCCTGCGGGGCGATCAGATAGATGTTGGGTTTGTCCGAGAGCGTGCCATACACCACTTCCTGCACCAGCGGGTTGAGGTGCACCGGGTAAACGAACTGAACGTCGGGATAACGCTCGGCCAGTTCTGCCAATGCCTGGCAGATATTGCGGAAACCATCGCCGATGTTTTCCCGGCGATGGCTGGTGATCAGGATCATCCGGCGCTGATCATCGAGGACAGCCAACGGCGAGTCGGCGGCTGGATGCCAGTTGGTTTGCTGCTGGTGATCGCGCATCCACAGCAAGGCATCGATCACGGTATTGCCGGTGATCTCGATGTTGTCCTCGGGCACACCTTCGCGAAGCAGGTTGGCGGCGGTCTTGGAGGTGGGCGGGAAATGCAGGTCGGCAATCACGCCGGTCAAGCGTCGATTCGCCTCTTCAGGCCATGGTGCGCGCAGGTTGCCGGTGCGTAAGCCTGCTTCGACGTGGCCGATGGGTAGCTGACGATTGAACGCAGCGAGGGCGGCGATGAAGCTGGTGGTGGTGTCGCCGTGTACCAGCACGATGTCCGGCTTGACGCGTTCGTAGGCTTGATCGAGTTGTCCGAGCAGGTTCTGCGAGAGGCCGTTGATAGTCTGGCCCTGGGTCATCACCTGCAGGTCTTCGTCGAGCGTCAGTTCAAAGGCGTCGAGCACCTGGGCGAGCATCTCGCGGTGCTGGCCGGTGGAGCAGATGTTCAGTTGGATGTCGGGCCACTGGCGCAGAACCCTGGCCAGGGGGGCCATTTTGATGGCCTCCGGACGAGTACCGAAAACCATCATGACGTTGAAAGACATTGATCCCTCCTGGGACATGGCAACGCCGGGCTAAATCACCTGACGCCTGTGTTCGCTTGCCGAGAAATAAAAGAAAAGCAGCCGGAATGGAGCTTGTCCAATCCGACCCGAGGCTTGTGTGTTACCGATAATTTGGAACGAAAGTGCCATCGGTTGATGGCTCTTAGGTGGCACTTTCAGGAAAAGTTCCATCGATGTGCGCGGGGGACGGTGCAGAGTGTGCGCAAGGTGCGCCGCAGCCAGGCCAGATCATGCCGAGGTGGGCGGATGACTGCTGGCGCTTTGGTTTTGCCGACGTGCCGGGCGAAATCTTCACTTAATGTTTCTTCAGTGCCGATGCCCTTGAGCTTCTTCATGAGTTTGCCGTTCTTGTAGAACAGCACGGTCGGCGTGCCGGTGACCAGCGGATGGCGCGGCGCTTCTCTGGTATTGAGCATGTAAATGTTCGCCCGGAGCCGATACGGCTCGGCCACCTCACGAAACACCGGCCCGGCCCATTCGCAGGCAGGACAGTGTTCGTTGGCGAAGTACAGGATCACCGGGCGCCAGGTTTTCAGGGCTTTGCGGTAAACCGGGGCCAGATTGGAAATGGTATTGGCAGCGCTCATTGAGAACTCCTTTTCAACGACCTCGAAGGTTCGATGACGTTAAAGGAGGGTGAAGACCAGGTCTACTGTCAGAAATTACAGGTGACCCTTGGAGTTGCGAGATTTTTCCCACTTTTATGGAGGATCGTCCTGACACGAAACCCGGAAATGTGGAATGTCGGGACGTGATACCTTTTTTCACTCAATAAAAGAGAAGGTGGAATAAGCGATAGACGTCGAAGCAGTCTTGGAGTGCTATTTTAAGCACCATTAACAGCACTCCAAGGAGCACCATCATGACTCACGTAGTCCTTTCTAATATCGTTGCGAGTATTTCTGAATTGAAAAGAAACCCCATGGGTACCGTGGCCGCCGGTGGCGGCCAATCTGTTGCAATCCTCAATCGAAATGAGCCAGCGTTTTATTGTGTTCCCGCAAAGGAGTATGAGGCGATGATGAATCGCCTTGAGGACCTGGAACTGATCGCACTATGCAAGGAGCGAGAAAACGATCCCACCATCAAGGTCTCTATAGATGACCTATGAGTTGGAGTTTTCCGAGAAAGCCTGGAGGGAATGGAAAAAGCTTGATTCAGCACTTCAGGATCAGTTCAAGAAAAAGCTCTCTACACGTCTGGTCCATCCTCACGTTCCTGCCGATCGACTTCGAGGGTTGGGAAACGCTTACAAAATCAAGCTTCGCAGTGCTGGATACAGGCTGGTCTATCGCGTAAAGAACGAGGTTTTGGTTGTTACCGTGATTGCGGTAGGGAGAAGAGAGCGCGGAGAGGTTTACGACAAAGCCGCTAGCCGATAGATATGGAGAGAGGGCACGTTCAAACGCCAAACACATTTGCACCGAAATAGTCGTCGATGCTCCCATCTGGGAACCAGCTACTCGCGATTTGTAGCCTAAGGTAGCGCAGCCCATCAGTACCTCCATGTAACACCATTCCTCGCATTTTCCGCATCCTGTTGATTCCAAAAACATTTCAATCTTATCAAGATCCTCCGCAATTCCTGTGGCACACTTTCTGCTGTCTATTCCGTAGTAACAAACCGTGTTCCGGTATAGCGGAATAAACATCATCCTGGAGTGCTTGCCATGCATCGCCGTCCTTCGTTGTTCAAAGCGTGTGTTTTTGTTCTTGCGGCTTCGTCCGCTGTCATGGGCATGGCCCAGGCAGCCGACAGCAAGCTCGACAGTGTTCTGGCCCGTGGCAAGTTGATTGTCGGCACCGGCAGCACCAACGCGCCGTGGCACTTTCAAGGTGCGGACGGCAAGTTGCAGGGCTTTGATATCGACATTGCCAGGATGGTGGCCAAGGGCTTGTTCAATGATCCGAACAAGGTCGAGTTTGTGGTGCAGTCGTCCGATGCGCGAATTCCCAATCTGCTGACCGACAAGGTCGACATGAGCTGCCAGTTCATCACCGTTACCGCCAGCCGCGCTCAGCAAGTGGCATTCACCCTGCCGTACTACCGCGAAGGTGTCGGTCTGCTGCTGCCGGCCAACAGCAAATACAAGGAAATCGAAGACCTGCAGGCTGCCGGTGATAGCGTTACCGTGGCTGTGCTGCAAAACGTCTATGCCGAAGAACTGGTGCATCAGGCACTGCCCAAGGCCAAGGTTGATCAGTACGACAGCGTCGACCTGATGTATCAGGCGGTGAACTCCGGTCGCGCCGACGCGGCAGCCACCGACCAGTCTTCGGTCAAATACCTGATGGTGCAGAACCCGGGCCGCTACCGCAGCCCGACCTACGCGTGGAGCCCGCAGACCTACGCTTGCGCCGTCAAACGTGGCGATCAGGACTGGCTGAATTTCGTTAACACCGCGCTGCACGAAGCCATGACCGGCGTCGAGTTCCCGACTTACGCGGCATCCTTCAAGCAATGGTTCGGTGTGGATCTGCCGTCGCCGGCCATCGGTTTCCCAGTCGAATTCAAATGACCCCGTGAGAGCGGGGCGCCTCAATCGCCCCGCTCAAGGTACTGCTGACCATGAACTATCAGTTGAACTTTGCCGCCGTGTGGCGCGATTTCGACACCTTGCTGGCGGGGCTCGGTCTGGGCCTTGAACTGGCGCTGGTGTCGATCGCCATCGGCTGCGTGATCGGCCTGCTGATGGCGTTTGCCTTGTTGTCGAAGCATCGCGCCTTGCGGGTGCTGGCCTCGGTGTACGTCACGGTGGTGCGTAACACGCCGATTCTGGTGTTGATTCTGTTGATCTACTTTGCCTTGCCGAGCCTGGGGATCCGCCTGGACAAGATCCCGTCGTTCATCATCACCTTGTCGCTGTATGCGGGCGCCTATCTGACCGAAGTGTTCCGTGGCGGCTTGCTGAGCATCCCCAAAGGCCAGCGCGAGGCGGGGCTGGCGATCGGTCTCGGTGAATGGCAGGTCAAGGCCTACGTCACGGTGCCGGTGATGCTGCGCAACGTGTTGCCGGCGCTGTCGAACAACTTTATCTCGCTGTTCAAGGACACCTCGTTGGCCGCCGCGATTGCGGTGCCGGAGCTGACCTATTACGCGCGCAAGATCAACGTCGAGAGCTACCGGGTGATCGAAACCTGGCTGGTGACCACGGCGTTGTATGTCGCGGCCTGTTACCTCATTGCCATGCTGCTGCGCTACCTCGAGCAGCGTCTGGCGATACGCCGATAGGAGGCTGCGATGTACGAATCTCCCAGTTGGTTGCATGAATTATGGGTAGCACGCGAGACGTTGCTGCAAGGGTTCCTGACCAGTGTGCAGGTGTCGGCGCTGGCGATTCTGTTCGGCACGCTGCTAGGGGTTGTCACCGGTCTGGTGCTGACCTACGGCAAGTTCTGGATGCGCGCGCCGTTCCGCTTTTATGTCGACATTATTCGCGGCACGCCGGTGTTTGTGCTGGTGCTGGCCTGCTTCTATATGGCGCCAGCGCTGGGCTGGCAGATCAGCGCGTTTCAGGCGGGTGCGTTGGGCCTGACGCTGTTTTGCGGTTCGCACGTTGCCGAGATTGTGCGCGGCGCCTTGCAGGCCTTGCCACGCGGGCAGATGGAAGCGAGCAAGGCGATCGGCCTGACGTTTTATCAATCCCTCGGTTACGTGCTGTTGCCCCAGGCGTTGCGGCAGATCCTGCCGACCTGGGTCAACTCGTCCACCGAAATCGTCAAGGCCTCGACCCTGCTCTCGGTGATCGGCGTCGCCGAATTGTTGCTCAGCACCCAACAGATCATCGCCAGGACCTTCATGACTCTGGAGTTCTACCTGTTCGCCGGTTTTCTGTTCTTCGTCATCAACTACGGCATCGAATTACTCGGCCGGCACATTGAAAAGCGGGTGGCCCTGCCATGACTCAAGCTCAAGTTTCCAAGGTTCAGAACGGTCAGCCGCTGCTGGACATCCGTGGCCTGCACAAGCAGTACGGTGCGGTCGAAGTGCTCAAGGGTGTCGATCTGAGCATGCAGCGCGGCAACGTCGTAACGCTGATCGGCTCCAGCGGTTCGGGCAAGACCACGTTGCTGCGCTGCGTGAACATGCTCGAAGAGTTTCAGGGCGGGCAGATCCTGCTCGACGGCGAGTCCATCGGCTATGACGAGGTCGGTGGCAAACGCGTGCGTCACGCGGAAAAAGTCATCGCCCGCCATCGCGCGATGACCGGCATGGCCTTCCAGCAATTCAACCTGTTCCCGCACCTGACGGCGTTGCAGAACGTCACCCTCGGTCTGCTCAAGGTTAAGAAAATGCACAAGGACGAAGCCGTGGTGCTGGCCGAAAAATGGCTGGAGCGGGTCGGCCTGCTGGAACGGCGCAATCACTTTCCCGGACAGTTGTCCGGCGGTCAGCAACAGCGCGTGGCGATTGCCCGGGCGATTGCGATGAACCCCAGCCTGATGCTGTTCGACGAAGTCACCTCGGCCCTCGATCCGGAGTTGGTCGGTGAAGTGTTGAACGTGATCAAGGGCCTGGCTGAAGACGGCATGACCATGTTGCTGGTGACCCACGAGATGCGTTTCGCCTTCGAGGTCTCGGACAAGATCGTTTTCATGAATCAGGGGCGGATCGAAGAGCAGGGGCCTCCCAAGGAACTGTTCGAACGCCCGCAATCGCCGCGTCTGGCCGAGTTTCTCAAGAGCACGCGGTTCTAATTTTTTTGTTTTGTCATCAGGAGAAGTACCCATGAGCATTACTCGATACGGCACCGGCAGCACCGCCGCTGGCGGTCAGCCACGTCCCTTCGCGCGCGCCGTTGAGGCGGATGGCTGGCTGCACGTATCCGGCCAGGTGCCGGCGGTGGATGGCGAGATCATCGTTGGCGGCATCGTCGAGCAGACCCACCAGACCATGAAGAACCTGATCGCGATTCTCGAAGAGGCCGGTTATAGCCTGGAAGATGTGGTGCGTGCCGGCGTATGGCTGGACGATCCGCGGGATTTCAGCAGTTTCAACAAGGTCTTCGGCGAGTACTTCAAACCGGAACACGCCCCGGCGCGGGCCTGTGTGCAGGCGAGCATGATGGTCGATTGCAAGGTCGAGATCGATTGCATCGCGTACAAGAAGAAACCCTGAACCGAGGTGCCCCTATCGCGAGCAGGCTCACTCCTACAGAAGGACGCGCTTCAACTGTAGGAGTGAGCCTGCTCGCGATGGCGATCTAACCGTCGACGCTGCACTCTCGGTACACTCCCGGCACTTTCATTGGGAACTGAAGACATGACCGAAGACACCATCAAACGCCGGGCCCGTGGTCTGGACCGGGCGTTCGATATCCTCGATTTCCTCAAGGAGATCGGCCAGCCGCTGCGTCCGAACGACATCGCCAACGGTATCGGCAGCCCGAAATCCACGGTCTACGAACTGGTGGCGTCACTGCTGGAGCGACGGATTCTGGAGCCGGTGGGCAAGGACGGTCACGTCTATCTGGGGCGCCAGTTGTACTTCCTCGGGCAGGCGCATTTGCGCCATTTCGACCTCAGTCGCGAAGCCGATCACGCCTTGCAGGAGATCGTCAGCCAGACCCGGGAAACCGCGCAGATGTGCCTGCTCAACGGGCGCAAATACACCGTGGCACTGATGAAGGAAGGCGAGCGGCATTTCCGCATTTCTTCCGACATTGGCGAAAACGCACCGATCCCGTGGACGGCTTCAGGACGCCTGTTGCTCGCGCATCTGAGCGACCAGCAAATCATCGACCTGATCGACGAAGACGATTACATCCTGCCCGACGGCGAACGCCTGCCGCTGGAGCGCTTTCTTGCGGAGATCCGCCAGGCCGGCATCGACGGCTTCTTCTCCTTCGACAGCGTTGCCGACACCTTCACCCATTGCTTTGCCGCGCCGGTCAAAGACCCCAGCGGCGTGGCCATCTGCACCCTGTGCATCGTCGCCCCACGGGCCGATGCGAAGAACAATTACGACGACTATCGCCGGGTGCTGATCGAGAGCGCGAACAGCCTCGCCCGGCGCATCAACGAATAACCGCGGCTGGCTGCGGCCGTGACTGAATGCGAGGAGTTTGACCATGACGACTGCCATCAATACCGCTGTGGAAAAGGGCGACGCTGCGATTGGCGCGCATCTTGTGCGTGACGTCAGCCTGCCGGCGCTGGTGCTGCACCGCGAGGCGCTGGAGCACAACATTCGCTGGATGCAGAAGTTCGTCAGCGACAGTGGCGCCGAACTCGCGCCCCACGGCAAGACCAGCATGACCCCGGCGCTGTTCCAGCGTCAGCTCGACGCCGGCGCCTGGGGCATCACCCTCGCCAGCGCCACCCAGACCCGCGCCGCTTATGCCCACGGTGTACGCCGGGTGCTGATGGCCAACCAACTGGTCGGCACGCCGAACATGGCACTGATTGCCGATCTGCTGGCCGATGCGGATTTCGATTTCTACTGCATGGTCGATCACCCGGACAACGTCGCCGATCTCGGCGCCTACTTCGCCTCGCGTGGAGTGAAGTTGAACGTGATGATCGAATACGGCGTGGTCGGTGGCCGTTGCGGTTGCCGCAGCGAGCAGGAAGTCATCGCGCTGGCTCAGGCGATCAACGCGCAACCGGCGCTGGCCCTGACCGGTATCGAAGGTTACGAAGGGGTGATCCACGGCGATCACGCGGTCAGCGGCATTCGCGAATTCGCCGCCTCGCTGGTGCGTCTGGCGGTGCAGTTGCAGGACAGCGGCGCGTTTGCCATCGCCAAGCCGATCATCACCGCCTCGGGTTCGGCGTGGTACGACCTGATTGCCGAGTCGTTCGAAACGCAGAACGCCGGCGGGCGCTTCCTGAGTGTGTTGCGTCCGGGCAGTTATGTCGCGCATGACCATGGCATCTATAAGGACGCGCAATGCTGCGTGCTGGATCGTCGCAGCGATCTGCACGAAGGCCTGCGTCCGGCGCTGGAGGTCTGGGCGCATGTACAGTCGATGCCGGAGCCGGGTTTTGCGGTGATCGCCCTCGGCAAGCGAGACGTGGCGTTCGATGCCGGCCTGCCGGTGCCGTTGCTGCGTTACAAGGCCGGTGTGTTGCCAGCGGTGGGCGACGATGTCGGCGCGTGCAAGGTGACGGCGGTGATGGACCAGCATGCGTTCATGAGCGTGGCGCCGGGGGTTGAGTTGCGGGTGGGCGACATCATTTCCTTCGGCACCTCGCACCCGTGTCTGACGTTCGACAAGTGGCGGGTGGGGTTGCTGGTGGATGAGCAGTTGGCGGTGGTCGAGAGCATGGAGACTTGTTTTTAAGGCTTGAGACCGAGTCGGGCCATTCGCGAGCAGGCTCGCTCCCACAGGGGAACGCATTCCAAATTGTGGGAGCGAGCCTGCTCGCGAAGGCGCCAGTCCAGACATCCGCGAATCCAGAGACAGCACAAGATGAGCACCCTCAGCCCCCTGGGCCCGAATACCCCGCGCATCGCCCTGATCGGCGAGTGCATGATCGAACTCCAGCACCGTGCCGACGGCAGCCTGCAGCAAAGCTTCGGCGGCGATACCTTGAACACGGCGGTGTACCTGTCCCGCGCGCTCGGCGATAAAGCCCAGGTCGACTACGTCACTGCGCTCGGCGACGACAGCTTCAGCGATGCCATGTGCCAGAGCTGGGCCGATGAAGGCATTGGCCTGGATCTCGTGCAGCGTCTGCCCGGTCGGCTGCCGGGCCTGTACTGCATCCAGACCGACGCCAACGGGGAGCGGCGTTTCCTCTACTGGCGCAATGAAGCGGCGGTGCGCGACTGCTTCACTACTCCAGCGGCCGAGCCGATTCTGGCGGCGCTGGCGGACTACGACGTGCTGTATTTCAGCGGCATCACCCTCGCGGTGTTAGGCGCGAAGGGCCGCGAACGCTTGATCCAGACCCTGATCGAAGCCCGGCAGCGCGATGCGCGGATCGTCTTCGACAACAACTATCGACCGCGGCTGTGGGCGTCACAGGAAGAGGCGCGGGCGGCCTATCGCAGCGTGTTGCCGCATGTCGATCTGGCGTTGCTGACCGTCGATGACGAACAGGCGCTGTTCCATTTTGCCGATTGCGACGCGGTGTTCGAGGCTTACGCACAGATCGGCACGCCGGAAGTGGTGCTCAAGCGTGGCGCTGAGGCGTGCCTGATTCGTTGTGAGGGCGAGGCGTTCGAAGTGCCGGCGCAGAAGGTCGCCAAAGTTGTGGATACCACGGCGGCAGGGGATTCGTTCAGTGCGGCGTATCTGGCGAGGCGCTTGCTGGGAGGCAGTCCGGTCGAGGCGGCGGAGGCGGGGCATTGGCTGGCGAGTCGGGTGATTCAGGTGCCGGGGGCGTTGATTCCGAAGGAATGAGTGTTCTTGTGGCGAGGGAGCTTGCTCCCGCTCGACTGCGCAGCAGGCGCAAGCCTTATTGGGGCGGCTCCGCCACCCAGCGGGAGCAAGCTCCCTCGCCACAAACGCCCGAAAGCAAAGCCTTCAATCGCGGAAAAACACCTGCACCAGGTGATAGCCAAACTTGCTCTTGATCGGCCCATGCACTGTACGCAGCGGCTTCTTGAAGATCACCGCATCAATCGCACCGACCATCTGCCCTGGCCGCACTTCACCCAGATCACCGCCGCGCTTGCCGGACGGGCAGGTCGAGTATTTTTTTGCCAGCACATCAAACGCTTCGCCCTTGGCGATACGCTGTTTGAGCTGTTCGGCCTCTTCGGCGGTTTTCACCAGAATGTGGCGGGCTTGGGCTTTCATCGTGCGATACCTGTAACGGGGTGACGGCGGGGCGCGGGATTATGCCTCAAGTGACGGCGTTTGGTTGATCATCTCGCGGATCTTGTTCGCCAGCACTTCAATCGAAAACGGCTTGGCCACCATGTCCATGCCATCCTCGAGAAAGCCCTGACGCTCGGCGGCTTTCTGCGCGTAACCGGTCATGAACAGCACTTTCAGGCCCGGGCGATGCTGACGGGCGATTTCCGCCAGTTGCCGGCCGTTCATTCCCGGCAGGCCGACGTCGGTCACCAGCAGATCCACCCGCAGCTCCGATTCCAGCAGCGGCAGGGCGGCGCTGGCGTCGGCGGCTTCGTGGGCGAGGTAGCCCAGCTCCTTGAGCAGATCGAGCACCAGCATGCGCACCGCCGGGTCATCTTCAACCACCACCACGGTTTCGCCACAGGTGGCGGTTGGCGCAGCGCCGGTCGGCTCCACCAGCGGATGTTCGGGCTCCAGCAGGTTCAGGCGCGGCAGGTACAAGCGCACGCAGGTGCCGTGATCCGGCAGGCTGTCGAGGCTGACATGGCCACCCGATTGCTGAGCGAAACCATAAATCATCGACAGTCCCAGCCCGGTGCCCTGACCGATCGGTTTGGTGGTGAAGAACGGATCGAACGCCTTGGCCCGTACCGACGGGGTCATGCCGGTGCCGTTGTCGCTGACCGCCAGCATCAGGTAGTCGCCGGCCTTGACCGGTTCGAGGGTGGTGATGTCGTTGCCGTCGAGGTAGACGTTAGCGGTTTCGATCAGCAGCTCGCCGCCGTCGGGCATCGCATCGCGGGCGTTGATCACCAGATTGAGCAGGGCGTTTTCCAGTTGACTGACGTCGGTACTGATCGGCCACACATCGTCGGCCAGCCGCAGCGTGAGTTCGATCGGGTCGCCCTTGGTGCGGCGGATCAAATCTTCCAGCGAATGAATCAATTCATTGACGTTGAGGGTTTTGCGGTCCAGCGACTGGCGGCGCGAGAACGCCAGCAAGCGATGGGTCAGCGCCGCCGCACGGTTGGCCGACGACACCGCCGCCTCGGTGAAACGCCCGATTTCATGGGCGCGGCCGTCGGCGATGTAGCGTTGCATCAGATCGAGGCTGCCGATGATTCCGGTGAGCATGTTGTTGAAGTCGTGGGCGATACCGCCGGTGAGCTGACCGACCGCTTCCATTTTCTGCGCATGGCGCAACGCATCTTCGGCGCGCTCGCGCTCGAACATCTCGTTTTGCAGGCGCTGATTGGCCTGGGCCAGTTGTTCGGTGCGGGCGCTGACCCGTTCCTCGAGGGTTTCATTGAGATTGCGCAGCGCTTCTTCGGTCTTCTTCCGTTCGCTTTCGTCGATCACAAAAATGTAGAAACCGTTGACCGCGCCATCGGCACCGTGGCGCGGCAGGTAGTTCATCAGCGCGTGACGGCTGCTGCCGTCACGGTGCGGGGTGTACAGGCTGAACGAGCAGGGCCGCCCGGCCAGCGCCTCGGCAATGTATGGCGCGCGCAGAAAGTAGGCCTCTTCGCCGATCACCTCGCGAATGGTGCGCCCATACAGTTCCTGCGGCGTGAGGCCGTACCAGTCCAGATAGGCGGCGTTGTTCAGACGGAAGCGTTCTTCGTGGTCGACATAACTGATGAGGATCGGCATCGCGTTGATGATCAGCTGCAATTCCGTCTGGCTCTGACGCAGCGCCTGTTCGGTGTGCTTGCGCTCGGTCAGGTCCAGCGCTGCGCCGAGGAAGCGTACGGGTCGCCCGTGGTGATCCTTGTAACAGCGGCCCCGGGCAAACACCCAACGCAGCTCGCCGTCGGCTTTCAGCAGGCGATATTCCTCGGCGTACTCGGTGCCGTGGGTGATGCAATGCTTGATGCTGCGGGCGATCAAGGCGCGGTCTTCGGGATGCACGCCTTGCAGGTAGTCGCTGATCGGCAATTGGCTGGCCAGCGCCGGATCGATGCCGTGCAACTGGGCGAAATGCGCGTCGGCGATGAAGCGGTCTTCGCCGATGTCCCAGTCCCAGGTGCCGACCGCATCGGTGGCGGCCAGCGCCAGTTGCAGGCGTTCTTCAGTGTCGCGCTGGGCCTTGAGGCTTTCTTCGGAACGGCGTTGCAGTTCGAGGGCGATGCGCCGACGTTCGTTGGTTTCGATGGCGGTTACCAGAATCCCCGCCACTTGCGCATTTTCATCGCGGATCGGACTGTAGGTCAGGTCCAGCCAGAAGTCAGACTCTATGCCTTCGCGTTGCAGGGTGAATCGCCGTTCGGTGTAGGTGCGCACTTGGCCTTGTAGGACGGCTCGATAAATCGGGTCGGTAAAGTCCTGAAGTTCTGGCCATATCAGGTGTGCAGGCTGTCCGAAAGCGTGCGGATGCTTACTGCCGGCGAGCATCGCAAAGCCATTGTTGTAGATCTGCGTGAGCTGCGGCCCCCACAACAGCAGCATCGGCATCGGCGAGTGAATCACGATGTCCACCGCGGTGCGCAGGCTTTGCGGCCAGGTGCCAGAAGCGCCCAACGGAGTGCGGCTCCAGTCGGTACGGGCGATCAGGGCTTGGGCGTCATCGGGGGAGGGTGCTGCGTTCATCACATCTATCCTGAGCGTCGGTCAGTGCGTTGGCATCTACTATTCTTGCACTTGCGGTAGACGCTGTATGACCCGTCACGTCACGACAGCGGGTCATTTCTGTTCATTGAAAGCTTCGCGGGTGCTTTTTGCCATGGAAATCGATGCACTGTTGCTCCGTCTGTCGAGCCAGCACGGCTCTGACCTGTTCCTGTCCACGGGAGCGCCACCCAGTGCGCGCATCGATGGCGTGCTGACGCCGTTCAGCGAGCGGCCGTTCAAGCCCGGTGAGGTCGAGGCCATCGCCAACTCCTTGATGGACGCCGAGCAGCGGCGCGAGTTCGATCGGGAACTGGAAATGAACCTGGCGATTTCCCGCACCGGTCTCGGGCGTTTTCGCCTGAACATCTTCAAGCAACGCAATGACGTGTCGATCGTGATCCGCAACGTCAAACTCGATATCCCGCGTTTCGAAGACCTCAAACTGCCGCCAGTGCTGCTGGAAACGGTGATGCTAAAGCAGGGGCTGATCCTGTTCGTCGGTGCCACCGACTCCGGCAAATCCACTTCGCTGGCCGCGCTGATCGATCACCGCAACCGCCACAGCAGCGGGCACATCATCACCATCGAAGACCCGGTGGAGTATATCCATCGACACCAGCGCTCGATCATCAATCAACGCGAAGTCGGCGTCGATACCCGCAGTTTCCATGCGGCGCTGAAAAATACCCTGCGTCAGGCCCCGGACGTGGTGCTGATCGGCGAAATTCGCGACCGCGAGACCATGGAACATGCGCTGACATTCGTCGACACCGGGCACCTGGTGCTGTCGACATTGCATGCGCACAACGCCAATCAGGCGCTGGACCGTATCGTCAATCTGTTCCCCGAAGAGCGCCGTCCGCAGTTGCTGCACGCGCTGGGCAACAATCTCAAAGCGTTTGTCTCGCAACGGCTGGTGCGCACTGTGGACGGCCAGCGCCGGGCGGCGGTCGAAGTGATGCTCGGCACGCCCACCATCGCCGACCTGATCCGCCGCAACGAATTGGGCGAACTCAAGGGCATCATGGAAAAGTCTGGCGAGGTCGGCATGCAGACCTTCGACGCGGCGCTGTACGGGCTGGTGGTGGAGGGCGTGATCAGCGAAGACGAAGCGCTCAAGCATGCGGATTCGCAGAACAACCTGCGCCTGCGCCTGAAACTGCATGCCGAGGCGGGGCCGGCACCCGCGCCCACTACATCAGGCGATTGGGGCCTGATGGATTAACACCCCACCCCTGTGGGAGCGGGCTTGCTCGCGAAAGCGGTGGGTCAGTCACATTGTTATCGACTGACAGATTGCCTTCGCGAGCAAGCCCGCTCCCACAAGGGGATGAGGGATCAGTCCGACAGCTCCGGGCGATTGCGCTGCCGCTGCCGGCGCCCATTACGTCAGGCGATTGGGGCCTGATGGATTAACACCCCACCCCTGTGGGAGCGGGCTTGCTCGCGAAAGCGGTGGGTCAGCCACATTGTTATCGACTTACAGATTGCTTTCGCGAGCAAGCCCGCTCCCGCAAGGGGATGAGGGATCAGTCCGACAGCTCCAGGCGATTGCGCGGCCGCTGCCGGCGCCCATTACGTCAGGCGATTGGGGCCTGATGGATTGACACCCCACCACTGTGGGAGCGGGCTTGCTCGCGAATGCAATCTATCAGTCGATATCAGCGGGACTGACACACCGCCTTCGCGAGCAAGCCCGCTCCCACAAGGGGATGGCGTGCTAATCCGACAGCTCCGGGCGATTGCGGAACTGCTCCAAGGCCTCGGGATTGGCCAGCGCATCGGTATTTTTCACCGGCTCGCCATGCACCACATTGCGCACCGCGAGTTCCACCACCTTGCCGCTGATGGTGCGCGGAATATCGGTCACCGCGACGATCTTCGCCGGCACATGGCGCGGTGTGGTGTTGGCGCGGATCACCTGGCGGATCTGCTGTTGCAGTTCGTCATCCAGCGCAACACCGTCCTGCAGGCGCACAAACAGCACCACCCGCACATCGTCCTGCCATTGCTGCCCGATCGCCACGCTGTCCAGCACCTGCGGGACTTTCTCGACCTGACGATAGATTTCCGCCGTGCCGATGCGCACGCCGCCGGGGTTGAGCACGGCGTCGGAGCGGCCATGGATCATCATCCCGCCGTGAGGCAGCTGCTCAGCGTAATCGCCCTGGGCCCAGACGCCCGGGAACAAGCTGAAATAGGATTTGCGCAGTTTTTCGCCGTCAGGGTCGTGCCACAGGCCGATGGGCATGGCCGGGAAGTGCCGGGTGCAGACCAGCTCGCCTTTTTCGCCGATCACGGTAACGCCGGCGTCGTTCCACACCTCAACCGCCATGCCCAGGCTCTTGCCCATGATTTCGCCCCGACGCACCGCCGACAGCGGGTTGCCGTTGACGAAGCACGACACCACATCGGTGCCGCCCGACATCGACGCCAGGCACACATCGCGCTTGACGTCGCGGTAGACGAAGTCATAACTCTGCGGCGACAGCGCGGAACCGGTACAGAGCAAGGTCTTCAGGCTACTCAGATCATGGCTGTGCGCAGGCTTCAAGCCGCTGCTTTCCAGTGTTGCGAGAAATTTCGGGCTGGTGCCGAACACGCTGATGCGCTCGTCGTCGATCAGATCCAGCAGGCGCTCATGGCCGGGATGAAACGGCGAGCCGTCATACAGCACCACCGCGCTGCCGACCGCCAGGGCCGAGACCAGCCAGTTCCACATCATCCAGCCGCAAGTGGTGTAGTAGAACAACCGGTCACCGGGGCCGAGATCGACGTGCAGTCCGTGCTCCTTGGC
The DNA here is from genome assembly GCF_023100605.1 of Pseudomonas sp. MWU12-2020. Classification (NCBI taxonomy): domain Bacteria; kingdom Pseudomonadati; phylum Pseudomonadota; class Gammaproteobacteria; order Pseudomonadales; family Pseudomonadaceae; genus Pseudomonas; species Pseudomonas sp. MWU12-2020. Next base: position 109,626 of record NZ_JALMEX010000001.1, on the reverse strand, counting down.
ATGCTGTAGCAGCACGCCGCCAGTGCTGTGCACGATGCATTTCGGTACGCCGGTGGTGCCACTGGAATACAGAACGTACAACGGATGATTGAACGGTACCGGGACAAAACGCGGTTCGCCGCCGGGTTGGTAGAAATCGTCCCACAACGTCACGTTGGCGTGGCTGTGGTAATCCTCGACATGGGCCTGTTCGCGGGCATAGGGCACGATGATCAACTGCTGCAGCGACGGCAGTTGCGCGAGGATTTCGTTGACCTTGGTGGTCTGGTCGATGTCTTTGCCGGCGTAACGGTAGCCGGCGCAGGTGATTAACACCTTGGGTTCGATCTGGCTGAAACGGTCGATCACGCCGTGGGTGCCGAAGTCCGGCGACGAGCACGACCAGATCGCGCCGAGGCTGGTGGTCGCGAGCATCGCCACCAGGGTTTGCCAAGTGTTGGGCATGCACGCGGCCACCCGATCGCCGAGGCCGATTCCGCAGGCCATCAGGCTGGCCTGAAAACCGGCGACTTGCTCGGCCAGCTCGGCCCAGGTCAGTTGTTCGCGCTGGCCGTTTTCCGCCACGGCAATCACCGCGACTGCATCGTCACGACGGCGCAGCAGGTGCTCGGCAAAATTCAGGGTCGCACCGGGAAACCATTCGGCACTGGGCATTTGCGCGCCCTCACGCAGGACGGCGTTGGGCTGGGTGTGAAAGCGGATATCGAAGAAGTCGACGATCGCCTGCCAGAACGCCTCGCGCTGATCCACGCTCCAGCGGTGCAGGTCGGTGTAGCTGCTCAGGGCCAGGCCATGACGCTGATTGATAGCGCGGCGGAAATTGTCCATGCGCGATTGGGCGATACGCTCGGCATCGGGTTGCCAGAGGATGTCGGACATTGGTTTGCCTCTTGTTTTGTTGGTCAAGCACACAGGTCAGAGTGCAGCACTTACTTATGTGGCGAGGGAGCTTGCTCCCGATCGGCTGCGCAGCAGTCGTAAATTGCCGGGGGCGGCTTCGCCACCCAGCGGGAGCAAGCTCCCTCGCCACAGCGGTCCAGCGCTGCTTATTACGCCAACCACCCCCCATCAATGTTCCACGCCGCCCCCCGCACCTGACTCCCAGCCTCGCTACACAGAAACAACACCAATTCCCCCAGATGCTGCGGCGTGACGAACTCCAGCGACGGCTGCTTCTCCGCCAGCAGATCATGCTGTGCCTGCTGCGGGTCGCCCCCTTTGGCAGCACGATCATCGATCTGTTTCTGCACCAGCGGCGTCAGCACCCAGCCCGGACAGATCGCATTGCAGGTGACGTTGCTGGTAGCCGTTTCCAGGCCAACCACTTTGGTCAAACCAATCACCCCATGCTTGGCCGCAACATACGCGGCTTTGCCGGTCGAACCCACCTGACCATGCACCGAAGCAATGTTGACGATCCGCCCCCAGCCCTTGGCGCGCATCCCCGGCAGGCTCAGGCGGGTGCTGTGGAACACCGATGACAGATTGATCGCGATGATCGAATCCCAGCGCTCTACCGGGAACTCCTCAACGGCGGCGACATGCTGGATCCCGGCGTTGTTGACCAGAATGTCGACGCCACCAAATTCACGTTCGGCGTAAGCGATCATCTCGGCGATCTGCGCCGGATCGCTGACATCGGCTGGGTGGTGACCGACCTTGCCGCCGAACTGGCCGACTTCGGCGATCACGCTCGACGCATCGCCAAAACCGTTGAGAATCAGATTGGCGCCGGCCTTGGCCAGGCTCAGGGCGATGCCCAGACCGATGCCGCTGGTGGAGCCGGTGACCAGTGCGGTCTTGCCCGAAAGAGTCGTCATGAATACCTCACACAATGCCAGTGGCGTAGAAAGTGCCGATCACTACGAAGACCGCCAGGGTCTTGATCAGCGTAATACAGAAAAATGTCTTTATAGGCTTCGCGGTGGGTCAGGCCGGTAACCGCCAGCAGGGTGATCACCGCGCCGTTGTGCGGCAGAGTGTCCATGCCGCCGCTGGCCATCGCGGCCACGCGGTGCAGCACTTCCAGCGGAATGTTCGCCGCGTGCGCCGCCGCGATGAACTGCTCGGACATCGCCGCCAGCGCGATGCTCATGCCGCCCGACGCCGAACCGGTGATACCCGCCAGCAGGGTGACGGTAATCGCTTCGTTGACCAATGGATTGGGGATTTGCTTGAGCCAGTCGGCCAGCACCAGAAAGCCTGGCAACGAAGCGATTACCGCACCGAAACCATATTCCGAGGCGGTGTTCATCGCCGCCAGCAATGCACCGCTGACCGCGCTTTTGCTGCCTTCGGCGAGTTTGCTGCGGATCGCCTTGAAGCCGAACAACAGCACCATCAGGATGCCGATCAGCAATGCCGCCTGTACCGCCCAGATCGCCGTGAGCTTGGCGATTTCCGTGGTCACCGGCGTGGCCATCCCCGGCAGCGCCAGGCTGTGGGTCTTGCCATACCACTGCGGAATCCACTGGGTGAACAACAGGTTCATGATGCCCACCGCCAGCAGGGGCGACAGGGCGATCCATGGATTCGGCAGCTGCAGATCTTCGGCCGTCTCCGGCTCGTTACGCAGTTCGGTGCCGTAGCCTTCACCCGCGCGCTGCGCCTTGTTGCGCTGGCGCTGCAGGAACAGCATGCCGGCGCAGAACACGAAGATCGTGCCAATCACCCCCAGCCACGGCGCGGCCCACGCGGTGGTGTTGAAGAAGGTGCTGGGGATGATGTTCTGGATCTGCGGAGTGCCGGGCAGGGCGTCCATGGTGAAGGAGAACGCGCCGAGGGCGATGGTCGCCGGGATCAGGCGCTTGGGAATATTGCTCTGGCGGAACATCTCGGCGGCAAACGGATACACCGCAAACACCACCACGAACAACGATACGCCGCCGTAGGTGAGCAGGGCGCAAACCAGCACGATCACCAGCATCGCCTGTCGGGTGCCGAGCAAGCCAATCGCCGCAGCCACGATCGAACGGGAGAACCCCGACAATTCGATCAACTTGCCGAACACGGCGCCGAGCAGGAATACCGGAAAATACAGTTTGATGAAACCGACCATTTTCTCCATGAACACCCCGGTGAAGGCAGGGGCGACTGCGGATGGGTCAGTGAGCAGGACAGCGCCGAGGGCGGCAATCGGGGCGAAGAGGATAACGCTGTAGCCACGGTAGGCGGCGAGCATCAGCAGCGCGAGGGCTGCCAAGGCAATGATCACACTCATGGTGTGTCTCCAGGGATTGTTATTTTTGTGGGTGAAGCGGGTGTGGGGAGGGCTTTAGCGAGATCTGTGCCAGATATTCAAATCATTGAAATGTAAGGGTTTTATAGGTTTCAGCGTGTTGAGAGTTGAAGGGTTGTCTCTTTCTGGAGATTTTTGTTGAGAGGGCTGACGCCTTCGCGAGCAAGCCCGCTCCCACATTTGGAACGCGTATCCCCTGTGGGAGCGGGCTTGCTCGCGAAGCTCCTGTTGTTGTCTTTTTTTTGGAGACGTAAGTCTCTTTATGGAGACTCGACGATGCCCAAGGCCAGCATCTTCTTGTACAGCGTCGAGCGGCCCAGCCCCAGTCGAGCCGCCGCCTCCGGCACTTTGCCCGCACATTGCGCGAGGGCAGACTGGATCAACTGCCGGTCAAACCGCTGCCGTGCCTCGGCGAATGTCTCTTCGGCCAATGGTTCCAGCGTCGAAACCGACGGACGCTCAACCGGGGTGAACGTGCCGATGGCTGCACGAATATCCTCTTCAGTGAGGATCAGGTCATCGCTGAGCAGCGCCGCGCGCTCCAGCACGTTGCGCAATTCACGAATGTTTCCCGGCCAAGCATGTTGTCCGAGCAGTTCCAACGCCGCGCGGCTCAGTTCATGCTGGCTACGCAACTCTTCAAGAATCGCCTCGCTGAGCGCCGGCAAATCGTCGAGACGCTCGCGCAGCGGCGGAACCTGGATCGGCAGCACATTGAGGCGGTAATACAGGTCGGCGCGGAACTCACCGCGCTTGATCGCGGCTTGCAGATCGGTCGAAGTCGCCGCGATCACTCGCACATCGCTCTGAATCACGTCGTTGGAGCCAACCGGTTCGAACTCCTTTTCCTGCAGCACCCGCAGCAGTTTGCTCTGCAGCGGCAACGGCATGTCGCCGATCTCATCGAGAAACAGCGTGCCGCCCTGCGCGATCTGCAACTTGCCGGTCCGACCCTTGCGGTCAGCGCCGGTAAACGCACCGGGCGCGGTGCCGAAAAACTCGGCTTCCAGCAGCGCTTCGGGAATCGCCGCACTGTTGATGCTGACGAAGGCTTTGTGCGCCCGGGGCGAAGCGCTGTGAATCGCTTGGGCCAGCAACTCCTTGCCGGTGCCGGTTTCGCCGAGCAGCAACACGGGTGAATCGGTGCTCGCACTGCGGCGGGCGCGGCGTTTGACTTCGAGGCTGGCGCTGCTGGTACCGATGAAATGGGCAAAGTTGTATTTGGTCTGCCGCGCCCGCAGCAGCGAGCGGGTCGAGGCCAGTTCTTCCTGCATGCTCAGGTAGCGCTTGAGCATCGGTGACAGGCTGCGCAATTCGTCGAACAGGGCAAACCCGATGGCGCCGATCACCGCGCCGGCGTCGTCGTGGATCGGCAGACGCATCACCACCAGCGGCTCTTTCGGTGTGTCCTGCATGTCCAGCAGAATGGGGCGGCCGGTGCGCACCACTTCACGCAGCAGGCTACCGGGGATCACGCTTTCGCAGGGTTTGCCGATGGCTTTTTTCGCCGATTCAAGACCAAAACGCCGCGCATAGCGCTCGTTCATCCAGACGATGTTCGCGTCACGATCGACAATCACCGTGCCCTCGCTGGACTGCTCGATAATCTCGAACAGCGAGCGGATCGCCAGCGTGCGAACGCGTTGGTAGTCCTTGAGGCTTTCGGTGGTGTTCATGCGTGGGTTGATCCGGAGTTTGGGTTGTCTGTAAGGCCCTCTTCGCGAGCAAGCCCGCTCCCACAGGTTTCTCTGGGGTACCCAATATTTGGGTACAACCCGAATCCCTGTGGGAGCGGGCTTGCTCGCGAAGGCCGCGACTCGGTTTCAAGTCAAACAGTGATCATGCCTATCCCGGATGTGCCGCCGCCAACAGCTCCTTGGTGTAAGGATGCTGCGGCGAATCGAACACCTCATGGCTGGCACCGCGTTCAACCACTTTGCCGTCCTTGATCACGATCATGTCATGCGCCAGCGCCCGTACCACCGCCAGGTCGTGGCTGATGAACAGGTAGGTCAGGCCGTGTTTTTCCTGAAGGTCGCGGAGCAGGGCGACCACTTGTTTCTGCACGGTACGGTCAAGGGCCGAAGTCGGTTCGTCGAGCAGGATCAGCGCCGGTTTCAGCACCAGCGCCCGGGCGATGGCGATGCGCTGGCGCTGACCTCCGGAAAATTCGTGCGGGTAGCGATGACGACTCTCCGGGTCCAGGCCAACCTCCTTGAGCACGCGGATCACCTGTGCATCGCACTCTTCGGCGCTGGACTGGCAATGCACCTCCAGCCCTTCACTGATGATTTGCGCCACGGACATCCGTGGACTGAGACTGCCGAACGGGTCCTGAAACACCACCTGCATCTGCCGACGCCACGGCCGCAACTGCTTCTGATCGAGACCGTCGAGGGCCGCGCCCTGAAAGCGGATGCTGCCCTCGGAGTCGAGCAGCCGCAGAATCGCCTGGCCCAGGGTCGATTTACCCGAACCGGACTCGCCGACGATGCCCAGGGTTTTGCCGCGCTGGATATTCAGGCTGATGCCGTCCACCGCCCGCAAATATTGTTTGCGCTGGAACAGCCCGCCACCGACAACGAACTCGACCCGAAGATCATCCACCTCCAGCACGTTCTCGCGCTCGTCCCGGGGCAGGGCTTCGCCCTCCGGTTCGGCATTCAGCAGCACGCAGCTGTAAGGGTGCTTCGGTTCGGTAAACAGGGTTTCGCACGGCGCCTGCTCGACGATCTCGCCAGCCTTCATCACGCACACCCGTTGGGCGATGCTGCGCACCAGATTGAGGTCGTGACTGATCAGCAGCAGCGACATGCCCAGGCGTTGTTGCAAGGACTTGAGCAGCAGCAGGATCTTGCGCTGCACCGTCACATCCAGCGCCGTGGTCGGTTCATCGGCGATCAGCAGTTCCGGCTCGCAAGCCAGGGCCATGGCGATCATCACCCGTTGCCGCTGGCCGCCGGACAGTTGATGCGGATAGGCCTTGAGGCGTTCTTCGGGCTTTTGAATACCCACCAGTTCCAGCAGTTCAAGGATGCGCTGTTGCGCCGCTTTACCGCCCAGTCCTCGATGCACCAGCAGGGTTTCGCCAATCTGCTTTTCGATGGTGTGCAGCGGATTGAGCGAGGTCATCGGCTCCTGGAAGATCATCGCGATGCGGTTGCCACGCAGTTCACGCAGGACCTTGGGGTCGGCGCCGAGCAGTTCCTGACCGCGATAGCGAATGCTGCCACTGGTTTGCGCATCGCCTTCGGGGAGCAATTGCAGGATCGAATGCGCGGTTACCGACTTGCCCGAGCCCGACTCGCCGACCAGGGCCAGGCACTCGCCGGGGCGGATGTCCAGGCACAGGTTGCGCACCGCCGGCTGGCCATGGAAGGTGACATTCAGGTCACGGATTTCGATCAGGTTATCAGTCATGGTCACACTTCAGGATCGAGGGTCGAACGCGTCACGTAACGCTTCGCCGATGAACACCAGTAAAGAAAGAATCAGCGCCAAAGTGAAAAACGCCGTCAGCCCGAGCCATGGCGCTTGCAGGTTTTGTTTGCCTTGGCCGATCAGCTCGCCCAGCGAAGCACTGCCGGCGGGCATGCCGAAACCAAGAAAGTCGAGGGCGGTGAGAGTGGAAATCGCCCCGGTCAGAATGAACGGCAAGTAACTCAGCGTCGCGTTCATCGCATTGGGCAGGATGTGCCGGAAAATCACTTTGCGGTCAGTCAGGCCCAACGCGCGAGCCGCTTTGACGTATTCCAGGTTACGTCCGCGCAGAAACTCCGCGCGCACCACATCGACCAGTGCCAGCCATGAAAACAGCGCCATGATTCCCAGCAGCCACCAGAAATTCGGCTCGACGAAACCGGACAAAATGATCAGCAGGTACAGCACCGGCAATCCGCTCCAGACCTCCAGCAAACGCTGCCCGAGCAGATCGACCCAACCGCCGTAATAGCCTTGCAGGGCGCCGGCGGCGATGCCAATCAGCGCGCTGATAGCGGTCAGCATCAGGGCAAACAGGATCGACACCCGGGCGCCGAAAATCACCCGCGCCAACACGTCGCGCGCCTGATCGTCGGTGCCCAGCCAGTTGACCTTGGAGGGCGGGCTCGGCGCGGGTTGGTTGAGATCGTAGTTGGGGGTGTCCTCGCTGAACGGGATCGGCGGGAACAGCAGCCAGCCACCGTCCTTGCGGATCAGGTTCTGCACATACTCACTGCGGTAATCGGCCTGGAACGGCAGTTGCCCGCCAAACTCCTGCTCGGTGTAGCGCTTGAATACCGGGAAGTAGAGTTGGTTTTGATAGCTGACGACCAGCGGTTTGTCGTTGGCGATCAGTTCACCACCAAGGCTGAGCAGGAACAGGCCGATAAACAGCCACAACGACCACCAGCCACGGCGGTTTTTCTTGAATCGTGCAAAACGGCGACGGCCCAGAGGCGAGAGCTTGAACATCAGGCGTTCCTCGCGGCGAAGTCGATACGGGGGTCGACCAGGGTGTAGCACAAGTCGCCGATCAGTTTTATCAGCAGGCCGAACAGGGTGAAGATGAACAGCGAGCCGAACACCACCGGATAGTCCCGGGAAACCGCCGCTTCGTAGCTCATGCGGCCGAGGCCGTCGAGGGAAAAGATCACTTCGATCAGCAGCGAACCGGCAAAAAACACGCTGATAAACGCCTGCGGAATTCCCGAAACCACCAGCAGCATCGCGTTGCGGAACACGTGGCCGTAAAGCACACGGCGTTCGCTCAAGCCTTTGGCGCGTGCGGTGACCACATATTGTCGGGTGATTTCATTGAGGAACGAGTTCTTGGTGAGGATCGTCAGCGTGGCGAAACCACCGATGACCAGTGCCGTCACCGGCAACACCAGATGCCAGAAGTAATCGGCGATCTTGCCCAGGGTCGACAGCGATTCGAAGTTGTCGGAGACCAGCCCGCGCACCGGAAACCAGTTCAATGATGTGCCACCGGCAAACACCACGATCAGGAACATCGCGAACAGAAACGCCGGCATCGCGTAGCCAATGATGATCGCAGTGCTGCTCCAGATATCGAAATGGCTGCCGTGATGCACCGCCTTGCGGATGCCCAGCGGGATCGACACCAGATAGGTGATCAGCGTCGCCCACAGGCCGAGGGAAATGGTCACTGGCATTTTTTCCAGAATCAGATCGGTGACCGTCGCCCCGCGGAAAAAGCTTTTGCCAAAATCCAGCTGCGCGTAGTTCTTGAGCATCAGCCACAGGCGTTCATGCGCCGGTTTGTCGAAACCGTACTGTTTTTCGATGTCCTTGATCAGTTGCGGATCGAGGCCACGGCTGGCACGCGAGGTGCTGCTCATGGTCTCGCTGGAACTGCCGCCGACACTGGCACCGCCGATCCCTTGCAGATGAGCGATGGCCTGTTCGACCGGGCCGCCGGGTGCCGCCTGAATGATCACGAAATTGACCAGCAGAATGATCACCAGCGTCGGAATGATCAGCAGCAGGCGCCGCAGAATGTATGCCCACATCAGTGCGGTCCTCCGGGTCTGCCACGGCCGATTTTTGCGGCGGTCATCTGCTGGTTGGTCAGCGGCGTACTGCTGATTTCCCACCAGCTCTCGATCGCTTCGTCATTGCTGGCCTGTATCGCCGGCATGCCGAAACGGTTCCACCACACGGTGGAGGTGCCCGGCGGGTAATAATTGGGAATCCAGTAGTAATTCCATTGCAACACCCGGTCCAGGGCGTGGGCGTAGTGCAGCATGTCGCTTTGGGTCGAGGCGCGGATCAGGCCATTGATCAAGGTATCGACTGCCGGATTCTTCAGCACCATGTAATTGTTGGCGCCGGGGTCGTTGGCCGAAATCGAACCGAAGTAATTGAGCAGCTCGCCACCAGGAGACGTGGTGACCGGGTAGCCGGTGACGATCATGTCGTAGTCGCGGCTCATCAGGCGATTGACATATTGCGAGGAGTCGATGCGGCGGATATTCAGGTCGATGCCGATCTGTTTCAGCGTGCGCTTGTAAGGCAGAAGCAGACGGTCCATGCCGTTCTGGCTGACCAGGAAGGTGAAACTTAACGGCTCGCCCTCGGCGTTGACCAATTGGTCGCCATCAGGTTTCCAGCCGGCTTGTTCCAGCAATTGCAGGGCTTGCAGTTGCTTGTCGCGGATCAGGCCGCTGCCATCGGTTTTCGGCGCTTCGAAGACCTGGGTGAACACCTCATCGGGAATTTGCCCGCGCAACGGTTCGAGGATTTTCAGCTCGGCGGCATCTGGCAACTCGCGGGCTGCCAGTGCGGAGTTGGAGAAATAGCTCTGCTGGCGGATGTACATGTTGCGCATCATCTGCCGGTTGCTCCACTCGAAATCCCAGAGCATCGCCAGCGCCTGGCGTACCCGACGATCCTGAAACATCGGTTTCTGCAGGTTGAATACAAAGCCCTGGGCCGATTGCGGGGCTTCGGTGGCGAGGTGGGCTTTCTGCAAGCGGCCGTCACTCAGCGCGGGGCTGTCGTAGCCGATCGAATAGCCGGTCGCGGAAAACTCACGGTTGTAGTCATAGGCACCGCCGCGCAATACCTGGCGTGCGACATCGGTGTCGCCAAAATACTCGATGCTGAAGTGGTCGAAGTTATACAGGCCGCGACTGACCGGTAGATCCTTGCCCCACCAGTCAGGGTTGCGTTCAAAGGTGATGCTGCGCCCGGAGTCGACCTTGCCGACCCGATACGGGCCGCTGCCCAGTGGCGGTTCATAACCACCACCGCCGGCGAAGTCGCGGGTTTTCCACCAGTGCTCGGGGAATACCGGCAGGGTGGCGATGTCCAGCGGCAAGGTGCGGTTTTCATTGCTCTTGAAATCGAAACGCACGGTCAGCGGCGCTTCCACTTCCACGCCTTTGACGTCGGCGAACTGCGTGCGATAACGCAGGCTGCCCTGGGTCATCAACAGGTCATAGGTGTAACGCACATCTTCGGCAGTGATCGGCTTGCCGTCGGCGAAGCGTGCCTTGGGATTGATGAAGAAGCGCAGCGACAGGCCATCCTCCGAGCGCTCCATCTTTTGCGCCACCAGGCCGTAGACCGTGTAAGGCTCATCCATCGAGCGCTGGGCCAGAGGCGAGTACAGCATGCCGTCGATCTGGGTGACGCCGATGCCTTTGTCTATATAAGGCAGGATGTGATCGAAATGCCCGATCTCTATCGCCGAGCGGCGCATGGTGCCGCCCTTGGGGGCCTGCGGGTTGGTGTAGTCGAAATGGCTGAAACCGGCCGGGTATTTGGCGGGTTCGCCATAGACGGTCAAAGCGTGTTGCGGGGTGGCGTCCACACCAGCGGCGCCCAACAACAGGGCCACGGCAGTGAACAGCAAAGTCGGGAAAGCCAGTCGCATTGTCAGCCTTAAAGCCGGGTGATCGATAAGCGCAATTTGTACGCGAGCGGCGCGTCAGTCGCCAGCCGTATCCTGTAACCAAAACACAACGGCCCACCAAAAGGCGGGCCGTGGCACAGCAAACCGGACGCGGGATCAGTCCTGGCGGCTGGTGACTTCGAGCAGGTGATAACCGAACTGGGTCTTCACCGGGCCTTGCACGACGTTGATCGGCGCGCTGAAGACCACGGTGTCGAATTCCTTGACCATCTGGCCAGGACCGAACGAACCCAGGTCGCCGCCCTGACGGCTGGACGGGCAGGTAGAGTTGGCCTTGGCGACTTCGGCGAAATCAGCACCGCCTTCGATCTGGGCCTTGAGTTCGTTGCACTTGTCTTCGCTGGAAACCAGGATGTGGCGGGCAGTGGCTTTAGCCATGGGGAAACTCTCCAATCTATTTCAGTAAAGTGTGGAGCCTACCGGATTCAGTAAGCGATTTCTCGGCAAAGTTCCACTCGGCTTATTGGCGTATGTCTACAGTTGTGCGGCTTTCAGGCGCAGAGCGTGCTCGACGTAGAGTTCGACGGGATCAGGGGCGGGGTTTAGTAAACCGTCTGGTCGCCGCAGGGTGGCGAGGTGGTTGAAGGGGTAGTCGGAGCGGATGACCGAGCCCAAATGCGAGCTGTAGCGGCCCACGTAACCATCGTTCTGTCCGGCTTCCGCGACGAAATGGCCGGACAACGCCCGGCAGACGGCATTTACCGGATCAAGCGGCGCAAGCCATCCTTCCTGCAGCGTGCCGCTCCAGGAGTAGTAGTGAACGTCATTGACCCGTTCCGCGCCTTGGCCGCCCCAGGTAGAAGGCAGGCCTTGAGGATACTTCTTGTTGAATTGGCTGACCGCCTGTGTGGTCAGGGCGTTCAGCGCTGCCACGGCATTCTGCGGCAGGGTCGGTTGACCACTGAGTAGCGAGAGGAAATCAGCGAACCGGGTCGCCACTTGCTCTGCCACCTGCTCCGGCAGGCTCCCCGGAATCAGTGCCTGGCGCAACGTGTCCGCCAGTTCCGAACCGTGGTTGGGCCCACTGACCGACGTGACCGAGGCGACCTTGTGCGGTGCCACTGCTGCGGCGAAACGGCTGGCCAGCGCACCTTGGCTATGTCCAATCAGGTTGACCCTGGCGGCCCCGGTGCCCTGCAGGACCCGTTCAATCTGCAGCAGCAGTTGCTGGCCACGAACTTCGTTGTCATGGGCCGCGGAGAGTTGCGGGACAAACACTTGTCCACCTGCCTCCCTCAGTGCTTGCTTGACATCATGAAAAAGCTCGAAACGGCCGATACGGTCAAACCCGAACAGGCCATGGACCAAAAGGATGGGGTAGCGGGTTGTCGCATTCCGTTGCATGTTCCTGCCTCTTTTGCAGATGCTTGTCAGTGGTTGGTGCGTGCCACTGTAAAACAGGCCTACGGGTTGGCGATGTCTGAAAAATCCTCGGAGTGAAGGGGAATCTGGACTAAAAATGGTGCGAATTTTCGTTTCTGCTTGAGGGGCTAGTCGGAACATTTGGCAATCTTTTGCCGCGTATCGACAGATTCGTCGCTGTCTGCCTACGTCAGACGGTGTGTTTGCCTCGGGGGTGCGGGGCTTTGGGCTGACTTCGCCGATTCGCTGGATGAGGTTCAATGGATTTCGTTCGACGCTGCCTTGATGGCAGCGTTCTATCCAAGGAATGGAGCTGCGAATGTCTATCTACGAAGTCACTAGCGAGTCTTGTGCAATGCCGCCGGCAAACATTGTCCCCTTGTCGGTTGCCACCGAAGGAGGCGGCCATCTGAGCTTGAAGGTGGACGGTGAAAATTTCGAATTCAGCTATCGACCGGCGTCTGCACCCGCTTCATCGCCGGCCTTGGACCTGTCCGCCCCGACGGTCGAGGTGTTGGAGGGTGGGATGCTTGATCCTTCTCTGAGCCATGCATTCGTCAGGATTGCGCCTTACCCGGACATGATGTGCGGCGACAAGCTGGTGCTGAGCTGGCGAGGGCTCGATGACGAAGGGTTGGCTTATAGCCATGAGGCCACCCGCTCGGTCAGTGAAGGCCAGGTGGGCGAGGAAATCGTGTTTGTCATAAAAGGTCTGCACATTGCGCCGCTGGAGCGCGGTTCGCTGGAGCTTTACTGGACGCTGCATAGCGTTGCACTGCCTCAGCCGGTGTCATCCCGTCGCCTGCAACTGGATGTGGGCGATCCAGAGCCTGAGCTGCTTGCACCGATCATTGAAGAAACAGTGGGCGGGACGCTCGATCCGTCCCGTGTTCCACAGGGTACAAGTGTCACTGTGCGCCCCTATGCCCGGATGGCGGCCGGTGACCGGATCAGCCTGTCCTGGCAAGGCGTCGAGGGAGCGCCGGCATTCAATGATGTGTTGACCGTGGAGCCGTTTGCCGTTGGTGAAGCGTTGTCTTTCTGGATAAACGCCGATTGCATCGCTGCCCATTCCACACAAGAGGTGAACGTCAGTTACCGGGTCGAATCAGCAGCGGCGCAGGTGAGGAAGTCTGCGAACTCGCGAATTCTGATCGCACCGTTGATTCGGGGGGATCTCGCGGCTCCACGAGTGCTGGAAGCGCAAGACGGTGAGCTGGAAGCGGCAGCTGCGGTAGACGGGGTTACTGTGGTGATCGGCGATGCCCAGGCCGAGGAGGGAGAGCTGGTGTACCTGAAATGCGATGGCGAGTATTTCAGTCATCGCGATGACCGGGACATCACTCGGGAGAACGCTGGGCAACCTTTGGTGTTCATCGTGCCGTACCGCTTCTGGCGCGAGCATCGGGAAACCGTGGTGCAGGTGTCGTATTCGGTGGAGCGACTGGATGATGCCAGTCAGGCTTCCGGCGTTGCCCGGGTCCGAGTGCGGGCGTAACTCTGGATTGAGCTGAGCGATGGTCCGACCTTTGCGGGTTACTGATTCAACCCGCAAAGGCTGTTCTGAGCGTCAGCCTTTCAGTCGTTTGGCTGCGTTCGACAGCAACTGCTCCGTCGCGCCGAACCCCAGGCAACCATCGGTGACGGATACGCCATAACGCAGGGCGGGGCTCAAAGGCTGGCAGCCCTCGAACAGATGGGACTCGATCATCATGCCGATCAAGGAGCGATCACCTTGCAGCCGTTGCTCGAGTACCTCGTTGAACACGTCGGGCTGGCGCAGTGGATCCTTACCGCTGTTGGCGTGGCTGCAATCGACCATGATTCGGCTCGGAATCTTCAAGCGATTCAGGTCGGCATGTACCCGGGCGACGCTTTCGCGATCGTAGTTCGGGCCTTGATGACCACCGCGCAGTACCAGATGAGTGTCGGGGTTGCCCGGTGTCTGAATGATCGCCGGGTGCCCTTGGCTGTCGACGCCGAAGTGTCGATGTGGATGGGCTGCCGAACGCATGGCATCGACGGCTACGGTTACGCCACCGTCGGTACCGTTCTTGAAACCGACGGGCATGCTCAGGCCGCTGGCCATTTCCCGGTGGATCTGCGACTCGGTGGTGCGTGCGCCGATGGCAACCCAACTGAGCAGGTCGTCGAAGTAGCCGGCAGCCATTGGCTGCAGCAACTCGGTAGCGATAGGCAGTCCCAGACGGATCATTTCAAGCATCAATTCACGCGACAGGGTCAGGCCGGCGGCCATGTCATCGCTGCCGTTCAGGTGTGGGTCGTAGGCAAGACCTTTCCAGCCAACGGTGGTGCGTGGTTTTTCGACGTAGGCGCGCATCACCAGCAGCATTTCGTTGCTGACTTCATGGGCCAGGCGGGAAAGCTTTTCCGCGTATTCGAGTGCGGAGCGTGGATCGTGAATCGAGCAAGGGCCGACGACGACCAGCAGGCGATGGTCTTCGCCATTGAGAATCGCGCGGACCGCCTGGCGGTGGGCTGCGACTTGCTGGGCGAGGGCATTGCTCAGGGGCAATTGCTGTTTGAGCTGCAACGAGCTGGGCAGACGCAGGGTCAGTGCTTCGTTGGCAGAGTTCAGGGTGGTCAGTGGCAGAGCAGAAACAGACGAGTTCATATTCGGAATTCCTGGGCTGGCGGCGGGTGCTTCCCGCTCACTCGGCCCTACTGGGGTGTTCGACAATTGGCCGGATTGGCTGCGTGTGTGTGCTTGCCACCTGTGGGTGACCGATCGGAGGCGGCAGGCTGTCCCGAGCGGAGGCTGCTAAATCGCCAGGCGGTAAAAGTGTCGTGACGGTAATAAGTGGCGTAGTTCATGTCGTGATTCCTCAAGTGTCTGGTGTGTTGCTGAAAAAGTTATGGGCCTGAAAAAACAAAACCCCCGGTCGGGAGGCCGACCGGGGGTTGAGAATTCTCTGGTAGGCGACCCGTTTTTATGGGCGCCGTGTGGGTATCAGGCGCGCCAGTGGCTAAACCAATACCCAAAATAAAAGCTCGCTGGAGCGCAAACGTCATTCGCCCGGGCAGCCGCAACCGAGCGCAGGGCGCTAGCGGAACGAAGCTGTGAGAGGGCGTTGAACATGGTCTGTCTCCGATGAATGCGCCGAGCTTACTAGAGGCCCATATGCCTGAGCAATCAGAAATTGCTATTGCTCATTCAAGGCGTTACCTATCGCTTGAGTGCCACGGACGTTGTGACACACTGCGTGTTTTGCATCACTCAAGGGATGAATAATGTCGACGTTCACCATCGCTGCCGCCCAATCGTTTTCCGTTGCTGGTGATCTGGCGGCAAACATCACCCGCCATTTGCGTTTCATGGCCACGGCGGCGGAGCAGGGCGTCGAGCTGCTGGTGTTCCCGGAGTTGTCGTTGACAGGCTACGAAGGCCAGATGGCCGCAGACCTGGCAATCGATCCGCAGGATCCGGTGCTGCAACCCTTGCGCGATTGCGCTCGCGAGCTTGGGCTGAGCGCCGTCGTCGGCATGCCGATTCGCCAGAAGGGTAGTACGCAGGTATTGATCGGCGCTCTGACGTTAGGCAGAGACGGCTCTCTAGAGGTTTACAGCAAACAACATTTGCACAGCGGCGAAGAGCTTTTCTATGCCCCAGGGACTGGTGGTTCGACCTTGCGCATAGGTCGCGACACCGTCGCGCTCGCGGTCTGCGCTGATTTTTCCCACTCCAGCCACGCGGCAGCGGCCGCCGGTGTTGGCGCCGACCTGTACGCAGCAGGCGTGCTGATTGGCGAAAAAGGCTATGGCGTGGATAGCGCAATACTGCAGGGCTATGCCCAAAGCCACTCAATGGCGGTGCTGATGGCCAATTACGCCGGGTTAACAGGTGGATGGCAGTCGGCGGGGCGCAGCGCGGTCTGGTCTGAAAACGGGGCGCTGGTCATCGCCGCGCCAGGCCCAGGTGAACTTCTGGTGATCGCTCGACGTGATGCTGGCGAATGGATCGGGCGGACAGTCCCTGTGACGGTGGGGCAATGACCTGCCATTTGCGTCGCGCTGAGCCGGATGATCGGGAATTTGCCCGCGAACTGACGTGCCGGAACATGCTGCGCTATTACATTGAGCGCGATTTGCTGTGGCAGGACGAAGCGTTCGATGTTGCCTGGAATGGTCGGGACAACTGGCTGATCATTCTTGATGAAGTTCTCTTGGGTTTTTTCAGCCTCAGTCGGGATCGTCGGGCGTTGTACATCCGCGAGCTGCAAATAACCGAGGCCTTTCGCAGGCAGGGCGCAGGATCCTGGGCGATTGATCAGGTTATCGCCATGGCCCGCACCGAAGGACTTCCGGCGCTGCGTCTGACAGTATTCAAAAATAATCCGGCACAAAGCCTGTATAAGAGAAAGGGCTTGATCAGGTGTGGCGAGGACGAGTGTTTCCTGAGGATGCAGCTCGATTTCGGTACACCTGTGCTCTGAAACCCACGGCCGGCAAGCCCTCGATGATGAATTGAAACTTTTTAAATGATGCTTGCCGCTAGGTCTGTCTGGCACTTTTTGCTAAGGTGTCCGGCATCCCAATAAGACCATATCGCGAGGTGTCTGCTTGATTAGGGTGCTAGTGGTCGATGACCATGATCTCGTTCGTACAGGCATTACACGTATGCTGGCCGATATCGATGGCTTGCAGGTGGTTGGACAGGCCGAGTCCGGGGAAGAATCCCTGATCAAGGCCCGTGAGTTGAAACCCGATGTATTCCTGATGGACGTCAAGATGCCCGGTATCGGCGGTCTTGAGGCCACGCGCAAGCTGCTGCGCAGTCATCCGGACATCAAGGTCGTCGCTGTCACTGTGTGCGAGGAAGATCCATTTCCTACGCGTCTGCTGCAGGCGGGCGCCGCCGGCTACCTGACCAAGGGCGCTGGATTGCCGGAGATGGTCCAGGCCATCCGGCTGGTGTTTGCCGGGCAGCGTTACATCAGTCCGCAGATTGCCCAGCAACTGGCGATCAAGTCGTTCCAGCCAACCAACGATTCACCTTTTGACGCCTTGTCCGAACGGGAAATCCAGATCGCGTTGATGATTGTCGGCTGCCAGAAGGTGCAGATCATCTCCGACAAACTCTGCCTGTCGCCGAAAACGGTGAACACCTATCGCTACCGGATCTTCGAAAAGCTGTCGATCAGCAGCGACGTTGAGCTGACGCTGTTGGCAGTACGCCACGGCATGGTCGATGCCAGCGCCTGATCATGACTGAAGCATTTGATCCCGGCGCCTTTCTGGCGACTGTCAGTGGGCGTCCCGGCGTCTATCGCATGTTCGACAGCGAGGCGCGCCTGCTGTACGTAGGCAAGGCCAAGAACCTGAAGAAGCGCCTTGCCAGCTATTTTCGCAAGACCGGGCTGGCGCCGAAAACCGCTGCGCTGGTCGGGCGTATCGCGCAGGTCGAAACCACCATCACCGCCAACGAAACCGAGGCGTTGCTGCTTGAGCAGACCCTGATCAAGGAGTGGCGGCCGCCGTATAACATTCTGTTGCGCGATGATAAGTCCTACCCTTATGTGTTTCTGTCTGACGGCCAGTTTCCACGCCTGAGCATCCACCGTGGTGCGAAGAAGGCCAAGGGCAAGTATTTCGGCCCGTATCCGAGCGCCGGGGCCATTCGCGAAAGCCTCAGCCTGCTGCAAAAGACCTTTTTCGTCCGCCAGTGCGAAGACAGTTACTACAAGAATCGCACTCGCCCGTGCCTTCAATATCAGATCAAGCGCTGCAAGGCGCCTTGTGTCGGCCTTGTCGAACCAGAGGTCTACGCCGAGGATGTGCGCCATTCGGTGATGTTTCTCGAGGGGCGCAGTCATGCGCTGACCAATGAACTGTCCACGGCAATGGAAGAGGCGGCGATCAATCTTGAATTCGAGCGCGCCGCCGAGTTGCGTGACCAGATTGCCTTGCTGCGGCGGGTCCAGGATCAACAAAGCATGGAAGGCGGCACGGGCGACATCGATGTCATCGCAGCGTTCGTCAATCCAGGTGGCGCCTGTGTTCATCTGATCAGCGTGCGCGGCGGACGAGTGCTGGGCAGCAAGAACTTCTTTCCTCAGGTCGGTATCGAGGAGGAGGTTGCCGAAGTCATGGCGGCGTTCCTCGGTCAATATTTCATCAGCAGTCCGGAACGCGACCTGCCGAGCGAGTTGATCGTCAACGTGGTTCCTGAAGACGCCACCGCCCTGATCGAAGCGATCCATGAGCTACGTGGTCGTGAACTGACCATCAGTCACCGGGTGCGTGGCACCCGGGCTCGCTGGCAGCAGTTGGCAGTCACCAATGCCGAACAGGCGCTGGGTGCACGCCTGGCCAATCGTCAACACACGGCTGCACGCTTCGATGCGCTGGCTGAAGTGCTGAATCTGGATGAGCCACCGCAGCGACTTGAGTGCTATGACATCAGTCACTCCAGTGGTGAGGCTACTGTCGCTTCCTGTGTGGTGTTCGGCCCGGAAGGCGCGATCAAATCCGACTATCGTCGTTACAACATTGAGGGCGTCACGGCGGGCGATGACTATGCGGCTATGCATCAGGCCTTGACTCGCCGCTTCAGCAAACTGAAG
Organism: Pseudomonas sp. MWU12-2020; assembly: GCF_023100605.1. Lineage (NCBI taxonomy): Bacteria > Pseudomonadati > Pseudomonadota > Gammaproteobacteria > Pseudomonadales > Pseudomonadaceae > Pseudomonas > Pseudomonas sp. MWU12-2020. Next base: position 91,022 of record NZ_JALMEX010000001.1, on the reverse strand, counting down.
GACGGGGAGGGCAAGCTGCCGGACATCCTGCTGGTGGACGGCGGCAAAGGTCAGTTGTCGATGGCCCGTGATGTGCTCAACGAATTGGCGGTGCCGGATCTGATCCTGCTGGGTGTGGCCAAGGGCGCAACACGCAAGGCGGGTTTCGAAACTTTGTATCTTAATGATGCAGCGCATGAGTTCACCTTGCGCGGAGATTCGCCGGCACTGCATCTGATACAGCAGATTCGCGACGAAGCTCACCGCTTCGCGATTACCGGCCACCGTGCGCGGCGGGGCAAGACCCGCCGCACGTCAACGCTGGAAGGCGTTGCGGGCGTCGGGCCAACTCGTCGTCGGGACTTGTTGAAACATTTTGGTGGATTGCAGGAGCTGTCTCGTGCAAGCATCGAAGAGATCGCCAAAGCACCGGGGATCAGTAAAAAGCTCGCAGAGTCGATTTATGCAAACCTGCATAGCGAGTAGAATGCCAACTCACCTCGTAGCCAGTTGTGCCGATGAATATCCCTAATCTGATTACCGTTCTCCGCGTCCTGCTCATACCGATCTTCATTTTGTTGTTTTACCTGCCTTACCAGTGGAGCTATATGGCTTCCGCCTCGGTATTCGCTTTTGCCGCAGCAACTGACTGGCTGGATGGCTACCTGGCCCGCCGCCTGGAACAAAGCACGCCGTTCGGTGCGTTTCTCGATCCGGTTGCCGACAAGTTGATGGTGGCGGTCGCACTGGTACTTCTGGTGCAGGAACACGGCAACTTGTGGCTGACACTTCCCGCTGCCGTGATCATTGGCCGTGAGATCGTCGTATCGGCCTTGCGCGAATGGATGGCCGAACTCGGCGCTCGCGCGCATGTAGCGGTGTCCAATCTCGGCAAGTGGAAAACCGCGGCGCAGATGCTGGCGCTGGTGATCCTGCTGGCCAATCCGCGTGACTTCAGCTTCTGGGTCTTGCTGGGTTATGCCCTGCTGATGATCTCGGCGGGCCTGACATTGTGGTCGATGGTTCAATACCTGCGGGCCGCTTGGCCGCATCTGAAAACCGACGTTGAAAAGAAATAAAACTTTTTTGAATCAAAGGGTTGACGGGGCTTCTGAAATCTATAGAATGCGCCACACCAAGCGGGAATAGCTCAGTTGGTAGAGCACGACCTTGCCAAGGTCGGGGTCGCGAGTTCGAGTCTCGTTTCCCGCTCCAAGTTTGTACGCGGTTGTTGTTGTGCTACTAAACAGCGATCGTTTGAGGCCGAGTAGCAAAATGGTTATGCAGCGGATTGCAAATCCGCCTACGCCGGTTCGATTCCGACCTCGGCCTCCACTATAAACAAGCTCCGTAGATCCATGATTTACGGAGCTTTTTTATTTCCAGTGCGCTGCAAGATTTAGTCTTGAAATCAGCTACTGTGAACTTGCTTCACCGGGACGTGATGTATATATTTCCCGCTCTGCTTCACAAGGCTCAACATTGTCAGGTGTGCTGGTCGACTGACATGAGCACTACACCGCGCTACCGCCCGAATGGCGAAACTGGTAGACGCATGGGACTTAAAATCCCCCGCTCGTAAGGGCGTGCCGGTTCGATTCCGGCTTCGGGCACCATCTATATCAAGGGTTTGCGGGCGAAAGCTGAGGCAAACCCTTGTTTGTTTCCGGTCCGCAATTTTGGACTTGGTCCGCAATTCACTTGGTAGGCATGACCTTTTTGCCCTTGTGATTCAGCTGCTTCAACTCATTTGCCCTCAGGCCATGTCAAATCTCCTGCGCAGACTTCCGCGCCATGATTTGATCAAGATGGCATTTAGAGCGGGTTCGGCCAGCGCACGACGTTCTTCAGGCTGTGGGTTTGACACGGAAGGCCAAGTACACGGGCCCGAATGGGAAGGTACTGACTTCCAACTCGTCTAGAGGGGCGAGCGTACGGGTGCGGGTTCCGGCGTTGCTGTAGATCATGTGGCTGTTCGACGCTGCAATGTTGATCTTTCCGGCGGCAGCCTGAATTAGTGTCGCCTTGAACCCTTCAATCACATCGTCACCAATCGTCAGCGTGACGTCTGTGTCGCTAATGACCAGGATCGACTTACCTGAATCCGCCATGGTCAGGGGCCTGCTGCCGGTGATCGAGACATTGGTGTGAACGTGGCCGCCGGCGTGGTAGCTGACCATCCTCGGGTCGGCGAAGACGCGTGCGAAGGAGCCGACATAATTCACACTGGCGCGCATGTCATCGAATTGCTCGACCACATAGGTGCCGATGCTGCCCGAGACTTCGCCATTGGGGTCCAGAACCCACTTTCGCCCTACCATCAGCCCGATCTGGGTGTTGGCGCGTACTCCAGCGCGCATTTCTTCGAGAAAAAGTTGGCTGATCTGACCGCCACCGTTGCCCTGAACATAGGTAAATCGTGCAATGGAGTGGCTGTCTCCAGTCGGGCTGCCTTGGGTGGTATCGACTCGATAGTCGACAAAGTCTGCCGATACAGTGGTAGTCGTCGTGTTGGTGTTAGGCGCCCAGGTGAAATCCAAGGCTCTTCCGGTTTTCACCTGCTCCAGCGAGGTGGTGGTCTGTGTGGTAGTAGTCGAGCCTGACTGCTTCAAATCATCGTTCATGATGCTCATCCTTAAGTGAAGTGCGGTATGCCTGCTACTGAGCGGGGTTTTCATTCATCTGACAGGGGCAGGTGGAAGATTCGGCCTGCGCCGGGGACTAAATGCGCAGGCTGTACCAAGCCAGGCAGACGGTCTCCAGTTCTTCTGTAAGACATGTCAATTCGTCGTGAGTGATCATTCCGGATATTTGTAGTGCCTGGTTAAAGCTGATCGAACTGCTCTTCAGCGCAAGAAGCTGAATTTCATCTCGGGCCTCGCTGAGATACCCGAAGTTTGAGCGTGCCATTGCCATGACGGTAATTGCTTCAGTGGGCATAGCCTATTCGATCAATCATTAAAAATGAGAGGTTGCCAGCTATGGTCGCTGTTTAGCCATCAACCAATTGGCAGGGTGTCAATAGCGTGACCCCGATGCTTCTCGTCCAGGATGTTGCAATGCGTCTGCTGGAGCTACATTTCGACGATGTCGAGACCAGCATTGGTCATGCCCGTTGCGGACTCGACTGCTGAAGAGATTCTCCAGCAGGTGGATGGGAGGGTACTTAATCAGGTCGAGGTGATTACGTGAGCAAGGCCGCTTCACCCTCTTGAAAAATATTGTGCTGATTGGCAGGAAACAAAAAGCCCGGACGTATCCGGGCCTGTCGGAGGAATCACTCAGCGCGAATTTACTTCTTCCCGAGTCCGGGCAGACGCTCTTTCCCTACGCCGGCGAACCCAGCTGAAGAAAGCGTGAACCGGGTGTAAAAACGCTGCAAGCACGCACAGCAGCATGATGATGAAAATGGCGATCAGCGGGAGGCTTTCGTGCGAGAACATGGTGGGGTACTCCTGTAGGCACTATGTTGGAACCCGCAGGCTAGACGCATTGAGCCATGCTTGCGATGAACGTATGTTCATCCTCGGGCGCTTGAACTGTGCTAAGGAAGGACTCGCCAAAATGATCGATTCTGGAGGTGCGCAAACAGTCGTTGCGCAATCATCCATCGATCTTTTTCAATGCAGTAAGGTTTCGTAACGCGGTAAGCCGGCGACGTTCGGCGCCGGCCTTGGTTAAGGCCAACGCCGTGCGTGGAATGGATTAAGCAGGTGTCTTGTCAGCCGCGCTTGGGCAGTTTCCAGTTCGGGCGGATGAAGTGGCAGGTGTAGCCATTCGGTATCCGCTCCAGGTAGTCCTGATGCTCCGGTTCCGCTTCCCAGAACGGTCCGGCAGGTTCGATTTCGGTGACCACTCGGCCCGGCCAGAGACCAGAAGCGTCGACGTCGGCGGCGGTGTCCTCGGCGATGTCGCGTTGCTCGTCGCTGAGGTAATAAATCGCCGAACGATAGCTGGGACCGAGATCGTTGCCTTGGCGGTTGGGCGTGCTGGGGTCGTGGATCTGGAAGAAGAACTCGAGGATCTGCCGGTAGCTGATCAGGGCAGGGTCGAAGATGATTTCGATGGCCTCGGCGTGGTTGCCGTGGTTGCGGTAGGTGGCATTCGGCACCTCGCCGCCGGTGTAACCGACGCGGGTTTTCAGCACGCCAGGATAACGCCGCAGCAGGTCCTGCATGCCCCAGAAGCAGCCGCCGGCGAGAATCGCGGTTTCGGTTTGTCCGGTCATGATCTTTTTTGCCTCTCGGTGACTGTAGATACGGTTCTGGTTATGCGGGCGTGTTAGCTATTTGCAAGCCTGATTCAGGGTTACGAGCTGCTTGATCCGGTGTTTTCAACAAAAAGCCCTGACGATAAGGCCAGGGCATTGATGGGTTCGAGCTGAATTCGGGCAGTTCACATCGAGTGATGTACTACAAACACCACATCAAGCGGTTATACAAACGCTTGCCCGAAAAAGCCCCGTGGCAGGCGCTGTGGCCCGGCCAGCGCGGTCAGTCGTTCGATCCACTCCGTACGCCAGTTCGACGCACCGTGATCAGTCCCGGCATGGCGAGCCGCGCGCCGTGCTGCATTGCGCTGGGTTTTGCGCGCTTCCTTGTAGGCATCGGTGTTGCGGCAGCTGCGGCATTTGACGCGATTGAGTTCCAGGCTCGAGGCAAGGTTGTTGCCCTTGTGACCACAAGCCAGATGTCCGTCTGTTTTGAAATGGATAACCATGAACAGTCTCCTGGGTGACGTGTACAGGTTATGACCCCTCACGGCAGCAGGCGTTCGCTGTATCGGCCAAGCGGTAGGCCAGGAGACTGTCGTTTATCGCTGTGCAATCATCTGAAGCGAGGCAACGGCCGTTCGACGGGTTCTAGCGAAGACAGAGTGCGGCGGATCAGCGGCGTGTCTTTTTCGATGTCGTTAAGGCGATCACGGATGCGCAGGGCGGTCGGGTGCCCGCCTTGATGATCGACCCAGTCGGCGATTTCCTTGCAGGCCGCGGCAAGGCGCGCCTGACGGGAGTCGAGCAGGGTGAGGAGGGTGGTGATGGACTCTTTTTCGGACATGGAACACCTCCGTTCAGACAAACCGTTGAGAGGCAGCAAAAAGCTCGCGGGTTGCGAGCTGTCTGCCGTTGGGGCGCTGGTCCGTCAGCTGCCTTGAGTATAGACCCCGCCTGTCAATTGCATCAGCCGGCTGTTTGGCGCGCCAGCATTGGCGAGCTGGCCGCATTGAGCCGTCGGCATTCGTGTCGGGCCTCTTCCTCAAGGTCGTAGCCATCACCGATGAAGCCGCCGGTGCGGGTATCGTTGATCCGAAACCAGCTGCTGGACTCGGCGGGTTCATGCTGGCTTTCCCCGGCGCGCCGGCCGTGAATGATGATCTTGTTGCAGCGCTTCACGACAAATATGTCTTCCATGGCGTCACCACAGCAAATGGGTGTCAGATCAACTATAGAAGCCGTGGCTGATCGTGCAAAAAATAGACAGTCAGTTCGTCGGTTGCAGCCGCCATCCCTCGCGGTACCCATCCAGGCGATGCGTCGGCCTCAAGGCTTGCAGAAAGTCAGGATCGTGGGAAACCGCGACAATTGCACCGGGAAACGTCTGCAATGCCTGTTCGAAAGCTTGCACCGACGCCAGATCCAGATGATTGCTCGGTTCGTCGAGCAACAACAGTTGCGCGGGCGTCTTGCCCCACAATGCCACCGCCAGTGCGGCTTTCAGGCGTTCTCCACCGCTCAGTGAAACGCTCGGTCGGGTCACCCGTTGCGCGTCCAGTTGCAGATGAGCCAAGTGGCTGCGCAGTGCGCTTTCACTCAACGGGCTCTGCAGCGCGATCAGTTGCTCGATGACGCTGAGACCGTCGTCCAGCAACTTCAGATGCTGGTCCAGATAAGCCACGGGAACATGGGTGATGCATTCGCCGCTGGCGGGATGCAGTTGGCCCGCGAGCAACCTGAGCAACGTCGATTTGCCGCAGCCGTTCGGACCATTGACGGCGACGCGCACAGGACCACTCAGCGTGAGATTGAACGGTTGCGTCGGAAGCCATGGCACACACGCATCAATCAGCGTACAGACCCTACGCGCGGCAGGTATTGCGCTGCCGGGCAGGTTCATCATCACCACATCGTCCGGGAGCACGTTGGCGTAGGCATCACGCACCTGAGCGTCGAGCTCCGATTTGCGCTGCTGATGTCCATGCCGCACCTGGCCCATGATCTGCCTCGCGGCACCTTTGAGGCCTGCGCGCTCGAAACCCGAGACATTGGCGGTTCTGGCATTGCGCAGTGAGCGGGCAGCATGGCGCTGGATGGTGTCGTGTTCGTTTTGCAAGCGCTGCTGCTCGCGCCGGCGCTCGGTTCTGCTTTGATCCAGCGTCGCTTGCGCCGCCGCCTGATGGATCTGTCGTTGCTGCTGGTAAGTGGAAAAATTGCCGCCGTACACCGTGGCACCCCGCGGCGTCAGCTCGACGATACGCTGCATGCGCTCAAGCAATTGGCGGTCGTGGCTGATGACGATCAATCCGCCGCGCCAATGCTCCAGCCTGTTCATCAGCCAGTCGCGGCCGGGGCCGTCGAGATGGTTGGTCGGCTCATCCAGCACCAACAGGCGCGGCGGATTCAAAAATGCCCCGATCAACGCCAATCGCGCTTGCTGGCCGCCGCTCAGCGGTTGGGTCAAATCCGTGGGGGCGACGTCCGGCAGACCGGCGTCATCCAGCCATTGGCGCAGGCGTTCGGGCAGATCCCAGCGTTCGCCGAGGATGTCGAAATCTTCCGGCGACGCCTCGCCGCACTGCAACCGTTGCAATGCGCGAAGGGCGGCAGCGGTGCCCGTGGCGTCGGCCACGGTCTGTCCCGCGTCGGCGGTGAATGTTTGCGCCACATAGGCCAGGGGAACCGAGCAAGTCACGCTGCCGGCAGTCGGTTGCAAGTGTCCGGCAATCAGCTTGGCCAGCACGCTTTTACCGACGCCGTTGCGCCCGACGATTGCGGTGTGGGTGTGATCGAATTGCAGATTCAGCTCGTTGAAAATCGTCTCGCCATTAGCGAACTGAAAAGTCGTTTGATTCAGGGAGACGAGGGCAGGCGTACGCGAGACGTGAGTCATCGGCACCTCCGAAAAATGTCGTGAACACTGACAGGCGCTATTCAGCGCTTATCGCGATTACATTTTCAGAAGGCTTGATTGTTCACTTTCTGCGGTCGTCCTGAAGGGGGATAGGTGGCTAGCCTAGACCACCCATCCAGCGCAGATCAAGGCGCATCCATCATTTGCTCAAGAAACATCGCCAGCGCCACTTCCTCGGAGCGCAAGCCCTTGCGGACTCTCGGGCGTGGTAATTCGGCCAGCGCACCGAGCAGGAAACGCTCGACCACGGCCGGATGGATGTAGCACTTACGGCACACCGCCGGGGTGTTGCCCAATTGTTTGGAGACGCTCTTCACCATCTCCACCACATGCCGTTTCGCCTCGGTTTCCGACTCCCATTGCAGCTCGCGCAATACCGCCAGGGCCAGCGCACTGCCGGCCCAGGTTCGGTAATCCTTGGCAGTGAAGTCGGCGCCGGTGAGGGTTTTCAGATAGGTGTTGACGTCGTGCGAGCTTACGGTGTGTCGCTCGCCGTTTTCGTCCAGGTACTGGAACAGATTCTGTCCGGGGATTTCCAGGCAACGCTTGATGATGCGCGCCAGGCGCCGGTCTTTCACGGTGATCTGGTGTTCGATGCCGCTTTTGCCGCGAAACTGGAACAGAATCGCGCTGCCGTTGACCTCGACATGCCGGCTGCGCAGGGTGGTCAGCCCATAGGAGCGGTTGTCCCGTGCGTACTGGGTATTGCCGACGCGAATCAGCGTGGCGTCGAGCAGCGTGATGACGGTGGCCATCACCTTGTCGCGACTGAAGCCGGGAGCATCCAGCAGCGTTTCAAGCTGTTTGCGCAGTTTTGGCAGCGCCAGGCCGAATTCACGCAAGCGCGAGTACTTGTCTGCATCGCGCACCTCGCGCCAACGTGGGTGATAGCGATACTGCTTGCGGCCCCGGGCATCACGGCCAGTGGCCTGCAAATGACCACGCGGATCGGCGCAGATCCACACGTCGGTGTAGGCCGGCGGCACTGCCAGCGAATTGATCCGTTTGATCTCGTCGGGGTCGCTGATGCGCTGCCCGGTCGGATCGAAATAGACGAACTTGCCGCGCAGTTTTTTGCGGGTCAGGCCGGGTTGGGTATCGTCGACGTAATGCAGGTCGGGTGGGAGCACGTCGGCTGGCGCGGTGTCGGGCATGGCAGTGTCCTTGGCGAATCACTCTGTTACAGCGATTGACCGCGCGCCATGGCCGTCGTGCCAACGAATTCAGGCCAGCACGGCGACGGCCTTGATCTGCGCCCACAAATGCTGGCCCGGGTGTATGCCGAGCTGATCCCGGGAAAACCGCGTGATCCGCGCCAGCAGCGGCGTGCCGCCGGCATCGAGACGAATCAGCACATGCGCGGCATTGTCCGCCGCCAGCTCGCTGACCACGGTCACCGGCAAGCGATTGAGGATGCTGCTGGCCTCGCTGTTGTGCAGGGCCAGACTGATGTCCCGCGCATGCACCTTGCAGCGCAGGGCTTGGCCGACTGCCATGGGCGTGTGAGTCACGCGGATGTTCATGGCGGTGGCCGGCAATTGCAGGCTGAGCAACTGGTACTCGGCATCGTAGGCGCTGACCTGGCCTTCGATGATCACCCCGGCGTCATCGCCCATCGCCATTGGCAGATCCAGCCGGGCGAGGGTTTCGCCAATCGGGCCGCTGGCCAGGGCCTTGCCGTCGCTGAGCAACACCAGATGATCGGCCAGGCGAGCCACTTCATCTTGCGCGTGGCTGACGTAGAGCACTGGAATCTCCAGCTCATCGTGCAGACGTTGCAGGTACGGCAGGATTTCGTTTTTGCGCTGGCTGTCGAGGGCGGCCAGCGGCTCATCCATCAGCAACAGTTTCGGGCTGGTCAACAGTGCGCGGGCGATGCCGACACGCTGGCGTTCGCCGCCGGACAGGTGCTGCGGATGGCGCTCCAGCAAATGGCCGATGCCCAGCAGTTCGGTGGCCTGCGCCATGTCGACCCGACGCTGGGCCTTGGCGATGCGTTTGAGGCCGAACTGTAGGTTGGCCAGTACCGACAGGTGCGGAAACAGACTCGCTTCCTGGAACACATAACCGATTGAACGTTTGTGCGGCGGGACAAAAATTCGTCGCTCGCTGTCCTGCCAGACTTCGTCGTTGACCTTGATAAAACCCTGTTCGGCCCGCTCAAGACCGGCGATACAACGCAGGCAGGTGGTCTTGCCTGAGCCGGAATGACCGTAGAGCGCGGTCACGCCACGCCCTGGCAAATGCAGATCGACATCCAGGCTGAAACCCGAATAAGCGATTTTCAGACGTGCATCAATCATTGATCAGCTCCAGCCCGCGCGGGTCTTGCGGCTGGAGTAGAGCGCCAGCAACACCAGAAACGAAAACACCAGCATCGCCCCGGCCAGCCAATGGGCCTGGGCATATTCCATGGCCTCGACATGGTCGTAGATTTGCACCGAGACCACTCGGGTCTTGTCGGGAATGTTGCCGCCGATCATCAGCACGACGCCGAATTCACCGACGGTGTGCGCGAAGCCGAGGATCGCCGCGGTCACGAAACCGGGGCGGGCCAGAGGCAGGATCACGCTGAAAAAAGTGTCCCATGGATTGGCGCGCAACGTTGCGGCCACTTCCAGTGGGCGGGTGCCGATCGCCGAGAACGCGTTTTGCAACGGTTGCACCACAAACGGCATGGAATAGATCACCGAACCGATCACCAGCCCGGTGAAGCTGAAAGTCAGGGTGCCCAGGCCCAGCCACTGAGTGAAATGGCCGAGAAAGCCGTTGGGACCCATCGCCAGCAGTAGATAGAAGCCGATCACGGTCGGCGGCAGTACGAGGGGCAGGGCGACGATTGCGCCGATGGGGCCGCGCAGCCAGGAACGGCTGCGCGACAACCACAGGGCAATCGGAGTGCCGACGACCAGCAGGATAGCGGTGGTCAGGGACGCCAGTTTCAGGGTCAGCCAGATCGCCGCGAAGTCGGCACTCGTCAGCGACATTTAGAGCTGGTAACCGTAGGACTTGATCACCGCAGCGGCTTTCGGGCCTTTGAGGTATTCAACCAAGGCTTTGGCGGCGGCGCTGTCCTTGCCTTTGTTCAGAATCACCGCGTCCTGTTTGATCGGGTCATGCATGCTGGCCGGAACGATCCACGCCGAACCGCTGGTGACCTTGCCGTCCTTATAGATCTGCGACAGCGCCACGAAGCCCAGTTCAGCGTTGCCGGTGGACACGAACTGATAGGCCTGAGTGATGTTCTGGCCTTCGACGATCTTGGCTTTGGTCGCCTCAGTCAGCTTGAGTTTTTCCAGCACCTGAGTGGCGGCCAGGCCATATGGCGCGGCTTTCGGATTGGCGATGGACAGGTGCTGGTACTCGTTTTTCTTCAGGACTTCACCCTTCGAATCGACGTAACCTTCTTTCGCCGACCACAGTGCCAGGGTGCCGATGGCGTAGGTGAAGCGCGAGCCTTTGACGGTGTCGCCTTCTGTTTCCAGTTTTGCCGGAGTGGTGTCGTCAGCCGAGAGGAACACTTCGAACGGTGCGCCGTTCTTGATCTGGGTATAGAACTGACCGGTGGCACCGTAGGCGGCGACCAGTTTGTGCCCGGTGTCTTTTTCGAAATCGGCAGCAATTGCCTGGATCGGTGCTGTGAAGTTGGCGGCAACCGCCACCTGCACTTCATCAGCCTGAGCGGCGCCGAAAGCGAATACCGCCAGCAGGGAAGCCAGGCAGGTTGGGGCAAAACGTGAGGCACGAATGGTCATGTAACAGCTCCGTTATGGGCGAGTGCAGAGGGCAGTTATTGTTGTGGGTGGACTGCACCGATGCGAGGGGGTGAAACGCTATATAGCGAAATATATAGCGAAATGCCGCTAAACAGGAAGTGCTGTTGTATACAGGATGAAGCTGTGCCGCGCCTCACCCTGGATCGGATCAGCGACGGACCAATTTTTCCAGCGCGCCTTGCGCCAGTTCCTGGGTCAGTTCGGCGCTGCTCAGCTCCTTGCCCAGCGGGAATGCCTGACCGGCCCAGAGGTTACTGAATTGCGCTTCACTTTTGGCGCGCAATGGCATCAGCGCCCCGCCAGCCAGCGGGAACGCCGGGGCGATGGGCGACATCGGCCCGATTTCGCGCATCACCCGGTTGAGAATGCCGCGAGCCGGACGGCCGGTGAACAGGTTGGTCATCGCGGTTTCGCTCTCCTTGGCGGTACGCAGCGCCTGGTGATGCGAGGCACTGACTTTCGCTTCCGGGGTGAACAGATACGCGGTGCCCACCTGTACCGCTGACGCGCCGAGCAGCAACGCCGCGGCCACACCGCGCGCATCGGCGATGGCCCCGGCAGCGATCACCGGCACCTTCACCGCATCGACGATCTGCGGAACCAGAGCAAAGGTGCCGACCTGACTACTCAGGTCATCGCTGAGAAACATCCCGCGATGCCCGCCAGCCTCGTAACCCATGGCGATGATCGCGTCGCAACCGTTTTGCTCAAGCCACACCGCTTCATCGACAGTGGTGGCGGACGAAAGGATTTTCGCACCCGTGGCCTTGACCCGATCCAGCAAGGATTTCTCCGGCAGACCAAAATGAAAACTCACCACTTCCGGGCGAAACTCTTCCAGCACTTCGCACGCTCCCGCATCGAATGGCGCCCGGTTGGAAACCGGTGTCGGTGCGTCGAAATCGACACCCAGTTCGCGGTAGTACGGCTCCAGCAGGTTTTTCCAGTCTTGCGCGCGCTGTTCATTGGCGGCCGGTGGCTGGTGGCAGAAGAAATTGACGTTGAACGGCTTGCGAGTGTGCTCGCGAATGGTCTTCAGCTCTTCGCGCAACTGCTCGACGCTCAGCATCGCGGCCGGCATCGAACCCAAGCCGCCGGCGTTGCACACGGCGATCACCATGGACGAGTTCGTGGCACCGGCCATCGGGGCCTGGATGATCGGCAGCTCGATGCCGAGCAGGTCAAGGATGCGGGTGTCAGGCCATTGGCTCATGGAAGCGGTTCTCCGAACGATGAAGCGGGGCAGGGACGGCAGAACCGGTTTTTTAACAGCTAAACCGGCCCCAGGGCCAGTCCGATTTTTTCGCACACGGACAGTCGCGCGCCGTCAGCGTCGATGAAAACCGCCGCCACCGCCGCCTCCAAATGACCGGTTCATGACTTGCGAGGAATTGTGAAAGTTGTTGGTTCGCTGGTTGCCGAAGTTACGTGCGGCCGACTCGCGATTGAGGTTTTGCAACTGGGCATTGTTGTTGACCGGTGCCGTGCGAGTCGGGCTGCCCTTGACCATCGATTGCCAACCGTTGTCGGTTTTCTTGTAGACGTTGCCGTCGTGCCCGGCATAGACGTTGTCGCCCACTCGCGCGGCGCCGCCGTTACGTCCTTTCACGCCGCCATATTGTGTGGTCTTGTCGGTGTTGGGGTTGTACACCGCGCCACGATTGGCGGTGACCTGGGTGCCATTGCGAGCGTTGCCTGCGGTCACTTTTCCACCGGCGATGGCGCCGCCGTTCGGCCCGACCACCTCACCACTGCGCCCGGCCGCGTAATTGCCGTTGTAGACATTGTGTACGGCTCCGCGCTGGCCTGCGGCCGCAATGCCGGTGCGCGAGTTGTAGGAGGAACCGACCTGACCGGCCCAGCGATTGCCGGTCCAGGCGTTGTACCCGGCGCCATAGCGACTCACCGTCGCGCGGTCGCCCCACTGCCGATAAATGTTGCCGGTGGTGCCGGCCCAGCCACCTGGACCCCAGGCCACGGCGCCCCCGCGATAGCCGTAAGCGGCGCCGCCCCAGGCCAGCGGCGCGGGGTAGAGGCGCGGTCCCCAGGCGTAACCCCAGCCGTAATTGCCCCACCATGGATAAGCACCCCAGCCCCAACCCATCGCCACGGTGTTGCCGCCCCAGCTCCAGCCGAAGCCGAAACCGAAGGTCCAGCCAGTCCACGGCGTGTAGCGCATGGCGACGCCGAAACCGTAGGTCACCGGCGGCCCGTACCAGACGCTGCCGACCCACGGCGTGTAGGGATAACCGGTGCCGTAGACCACTACACCCGTGGCCGGATCCAGATTCGATCCTTGATAGCCGGGGGTGTAGCCCACCACCACGGTATCGCCGCTGGATTCATAGACTTTGACGTAGGTGAGGTAATGCATCGGTGAACTCGGCGGGATCGAATAGATCACCGCCGGTACGGAGCTGGCCACGGCCCAAGGCCCGTTAACCGAGGTAGCGGTGAACCAGATACCGTTTTCGACCGCATAGCAGCTGTCGCTGTCGACCCGAATGATCGGCGTCGCGCTGTTGACCACGTATTGCAGTGGCGCGCTGTTGATCGCCTTCAACTGCGGCTCGCCATCGAACTGCGGCGCGGTCATTTTCACTGCGCTTTTCTTGATCGCCGAGGTTTGTGGAATGGTTGCAGCGATCGCGGCTTCCCTGGCCTGTGGCGTGCCGGCGACCGACGCCTTGACGTTCTCTTTCGGGCTGTCATCCGGGATATTGGCGAAGTCTGCCGGCAGTTTGTCAGCCGGGGTGAAGGTCCATGGGCCTTGCATGTCAGCGGCGCGGAACCAGCGGCCGGAGATCAGCACGTAACTGTTCTGGTCGCCGATTTCCTTGAAGATATGCCCGGTGGTATTGCTCACATACAGCAGACGGGTGCCCTGTATCGGCAGCCACTGCGGCGCGCCGTCGGTGACGATCAGTTCAGTGGGCGTAGTGGCGATTAAGATTTTCGGTTGCGGTGATTTGGCCAGACTCGGAACCTTGTCTTTCGGATCGCTCTGGCCGGTCAGCAGATCGACCTGACGACTCTGAATCGCCGCCTGTTTGGCCTTCTCCAGATCGGCCGGTGGTGTGGCCAGGCGGGTGTATTCGCCGCTAAGGCTGTCAGCGGCCATCCAGCCATCCAGCCATCGAACACGTGCAGGTAGTGTTTGCCCTCGGCGTCCTTGAGCAATAGCGGACGGGTGTTGATCACCCGTTGCAGCCCGGTGCTCTCGACCGCCCGGTAGACGGCGTCGCCATCGATGTAGACGAGCAGGGCAGGGACGTCGGAACTGATGATCGCGGGCGGGGTATTTTCCAGTGGCGCGCTGTCGGCTTTCTGCTCTGCCGACAGCACGCTGACCGCGGCTTCGAGTTGATCGAGGGATATGGTTTTCTTGCGGCTTTCGGCATCTTTTTGCAGGGCTCCAAGCCAGACGTCGGCCTGACTGGCATCGGCGGGGAAGTCGGCCTTGATGATCTTGTATTGATCCAGCGCGACCCAGCGCGTGGCCTTGTCGACCAGCGTGTGCGCGCTGAACTGGACAATGCCGAAAGTGGGTTTGCCATCGGCTCCGGTGGCTTCGACGGCAGCGCGGGCATTGAGGGTGTAGCCATCCCAACTGTCGAGTTGCGGCTGATACACGGTGAGTCTGGCCTTGCCGCTGGTAATCACTTGCGGCCATGTCGGCGCGCTGCCCGCAGTGTCTTTCGTCGCAGGGGGGGAGGCTGCCCAAGTGTTGCCAATGATCAGCAGGCACAGCATCAGCATCGCTAGCAATGAGCGCGGGTAAGGCATTGTCAGCTCCATCGACAGGGGCCGCTTTCAGCAGGGATGACAGCGAAAGCACGACCGTCGAAAAAGCATAGCCGCCCGCTTCACAATTACTTGGCGGATTTGCGAATTGGCGCAAAGTCGGGTGGGGCAATGTGTTGCTTTGTGTTATTTCAGGGCACGAGGAATTGAATTCATTGATTGAGAGGCAGCCATGTTCAACGGCATTTTGATCGACAAACACGACAGCGGTTACCGCGCCAGCCTGCAGCAGATCAGCGAAGCGCAGTTGCCTGAAGGCAACGTGACGGTGAAGGTTGCGTACAGCACGCTGAACTTCAAGGACGGTCTGGCGATTACCGGCAGCAGTCCGGTGGTGCGCAAGTTTCCGATGGTGCCGGGGATCGATCTGGCGGGCACGGTGGAAGTCAGTTCGCATCCCGACTACCAGGCCGGTGATCAGGTGCTGCTCAATGGTTGGGGGGTGGGCGAAAGTCACTGGGGCGGGCTGGCGCAGAAGGCGCGGCTCAATGGCGACTGGCTGATTCCGTTGCCCAAAGCCTTTACCGCCGCGCAAGCCATGGCCATCGGTACCGCCGGCTACACGGCGATGCTGTGCATTCTGGCGCTGGAGCGTAACGGCGTGACCCCGGATCAGGGCGAAGTGCTGGTGACCGGCGCCAATGGCGGGGTGGGCAGTTTCGCCATCGCCTTGCTCAGCAAGCTCGGTTATCGCGTGGTGGCGTCCACGGGCCGGGTGTCCGAGCATGAGTACCTGAAACAACTGGGCGCCAGCGAGATCATCGACCGCGCAACCTTGTCGGAGCCGGGCAGACCGCTGGCCAAGGAACGTTGGGCCGGGGTGATCGATTCGGTCGGCAGTCACACCTTGGCCAACGCTTGCGCCAGTACCCGCGCCGAAGGCACGGTGGCGGCCTGCGGTTTGGCTCAGGGCATGGATTTTCCGGCGTCGGTGGCGCCGTTCATTTTGCGCGGCGTGACGCTGGCGGGGATCAACAGCGTAACTCAGCCCAAAGCGCGGCGGATCGAGGCCTGGGCGCGTCTGGCCAAGGATCTGGACTTCGCCCTGTTGCCATTGATCAGTCACGAAATCGCCCTGAGCGAGGCCATCGACGCGGCACCTGAGCTGCTTGCCGGACAGCTTCGCGGCAGGGTTGTGGTCGACGTCAATCGCTGACAAAGTAGGCGTCATTGCGGCCCGTGTGGCCGCATTTCTATTCAGGGAGCGGTAATTTCGATGGACTTGAAACGACAGCAAATCGACGCCTTCACCGTTGCCGGCCTGCGCGTGCGTACCACCAACGCCACAGAGCACCAAGCCGAAACCGCGAAAATCGGCCCGATGTGGGGCCGGTTTTTCGGCGAGGAGTTGGCCGAAACCATCCCGGGCAAGTCAGCCAACTCAGCCATTTATGGCGTGTATTCGGCTTACGAGTCGGATGCCTCGGGCGAGTTCGATGTCACTGCCGGCGTCGCCGTGAATGCCCCGACCAAAGACTTCGAGTCGGTCCTGATCGAGTCGGGCGAGTATCTGGTGTTCGAAGCGCAGGGCACGTTGCCCGACGCGGTCATCTCGACCTGGGGAAAGATCTGGAAGTTCTTTGAGGAGAATCCGCAGATCCAGCGCCGTTACGCTACCGACTTCGAGGCCTATACCGGCCCCGAGTCCGTGTCGGTCTGCATCGGCGTGCGCTAAGGCTGCGTTTCGCGCTCCAGCAGTTGGCGCTTGCGCTCTACGCCCCAGCGATACCCCGAGAGATTGCCATCGCTGCGCACCACGCGGTGGCAGGGGATTGCTACGGCAAGACGGTTGGCGCCACACGCCTGCGCCACGGCGCGCATGGAGGTCGGCGCACCAATGCGTTGAGCGATCTCGGCGTAACTGGCGGTGCGGCCCGCCGGGATTTCCCGCAGTGCCTGCCACACCCGTTCCTGAAACGCCGTACCGCGTACGTCCAGTGGCAAGTCGAGGCCCAGTGCCGGGGCTTCGATGAAACCCACTACTTTGGCGATCAACTGCTCGAATCCGGCATCGGCGCCAATCAGGTTGGCCTGACGGAACTGATCCTGCAGGTCGCAGACCAGTTGATGTGGATCATCGCCCAAGAGAATCGCGCACACGCCGCGTTCGCTTTGCGCCACCAGAATCGCCCCGAGCGAGCATTGGCCGACGGCAAAATGAATGTCGTTGTTGCGCCCGGCAGCGCGATAGTCTCCGGGCTTCATGCCCAGGACCTTGTCGGCTGATTCGTAAAAGCGACTGTTGGAGTTGAAACCAGCGTCGTACAGCGCATCCGTCACTGAGCCGCCACCCGCGAGCCGTTCCCGCACCCTGCGCGAGCGATGCGCCGCTGCGTAACCCTTGGGCGTCAGGCCGGTAGCGGCCTTGAACACCCGGTGAAAATGGAAAGGACTGAGGTCGGCAGCTTCGGCGAGCTCGCTGAGCGCGGGCGCCGTTTCGCAAGACTCGATCTGGCGGCAGGCCATCGCCACGGTCGCGGCGTGCTGGCTGGCGACGTCAGTCTGATCCTTGCTGGTGCGCTTGCTCGGGCGGTAACCCGCCGCCTCGGCGGCTTCGGCGTTGTCGAAGAATTCGACATTCTGCGGCTTGGGCAACCGCGACAGGCTGCTCGGGCGGCAATAGATGCCGGTGGTCTTCACCGCGTAGACAAACTGCCCGTCAGCCCGAGGATCCCGCGCAACGACGGCAGCCCAGCGTGGATCGGTTTCAACGTTGATGATTGGCGACAGCTTTTTCATGGCGAGTAGTCCGTTGACCTGTTTGATTCAGGTTAACCAGCGGCGATGTTCGTAACACTCCGGGCCTTGCGGTCAAACTTTTCAGGATCATCCGGCAACACGGAAAGTCAGGTTGATCCGCCGTTCGCCCAGACGCGGATGCTGGCCGGGCTTGATCGGCAGCACCCCGTGAAAACGCAGGCGATCAACGCCGCCCCAGATCACCATGTCGCCGTGCAGCAGAGGAATGCGCTGGCTCTTGTCGCTGCGGGCAAAACCACCGAACAGGAACATGGCCGGCAAGCCCAAGGACAGTGAGACGATCGGCGCGGCGTAGGCATTTTCGTCTTTGTCCTGATGCAAAGACATCTTGGCCCCGGGGATATATTGGTTGATCAGGCAGGAATCTGCGCGGAAGTCGGCAAATCCTGCATGCTGCGCCGCTGTCTGTGCCAGCTCGGACAGCACTTGAGGCATCGCAGGCCAGGGCTTGCCGGTCAACGGGTCCACCGCGCTGTAGCGATAACCGCTGCGGTCGGTGATCCAGCCCAGTGCGCCGCAACTGCTGGTGCCCACCGACATGCTGAAACCACCCGGCGTCATCATGTGACGCAACGGCGCTGCGGCGAGAACGGCATCCAGCGCCGGCAGCAGTTGATCGAGCACCGGCAGGGCGAAGCCGCGCAACACCCATGATTGTTCGCCGATCTGCTCGGCGCGGGGTTGTTGCTCGGGTTCGTGGTTGGCGAACAGGTCGAAGGTGGTCGGTTGCATGGTGTTCATGATGCGTCGTGAAAGATGATGCCCAGAGTATGCCGATTTCCGCTGTGCAGGCGACTGACGCCGTGACGCATGGTCACTCGATAATCGCCGCGTGTGCCGCTGACCGGGCGCTGGTTGACCGCGAATATAACCGCGTCACCCTTGTGCAGATCCACGACGTGTGGACGCGACTGCATGCGCGGGCGTTGCTCGGTCATGACGAACTCGCCGCCGGTAAAGTCTTGCCCCGGCGCTGACAGAAGAATCGCCACCTGCAGAGGGAAAACCAGTTCTCCATACAGATCCTGATGCAGGCAGTTGTAGTCCTGCGGGCCGTATTGCAACAGCAGTGGCGTCGGTCGCAACTGGCCGGCGGCGTGGCATTGCTGCAAAAACTCGGCAAGGGTTGCGGGAAATCGGACGGGCAAACTCATGCGTTCGTACCAGCGATTAGCCAACGGCATCAGGCGCGGGTATAGCGCGTTGCGCAGACGCTCGAGGGTGGTCGGAAGGGGATATCGAAAGTATTTGTACTCCCCGCGACCGAAACCGTGGCGGGCCATGATGACCTGCGAGCGAAACGGTCCGGTCTGTGAATACAGGGCGCTCAAGCGCTCACAGGCTGGCGCCGACAGCAGCGAACGGATGATGGCGTAGCCGTATTGATCCAGTTGCTGCTCCAGGCTGGGCCAATCGAGCGCATCCAGCCGTGACGGGGACATTGACATGCTGACTCCTGAACACTTGGTCTAGGCTGTCAGTCTGGGCAAGTCCCTGCGGCAGAACACCCCGCCGCTTGCGGTTGAATTCGACGGACTGCGTTACAGGGCTTTGCTGACGGCGATATCGCTGATCACGTCATCGGTCTGGCCGTGGATGGCATCCAGTGCAGCCTTGGCTTCTTCCACGGTGCCGTGCTCCAGTTGCGCGAACTCGAAGCGGCGTTCACCGTTGAGCTTGTATTTGATGACGTATTTGGTCGTTTGGGCCACGGTCGTACTTACCTTGTGTTAGGGCGACTCAGCTGAGTTTGGTGCTGGAGCGGCGGATGATCTTGATCGAGTGGGTCAGGTTCGGTTTGCGCGTGACGCTGATGGCGCGACGGCTGACGGTGTCGATGGTGATATTCCAGAAACCGGTGCTCGGCGCGGTGATGCGCGCAGGAAACTTGTCGAAAGCGCCGCCGTGGTAGGTGTGGCGTCCGCCATTCTTGAACGCGCGGAAGTTGGCGTCGTTCATCAAACGGATGTTGCAGGTTTGCGAGCATTGGATGACGACAATGTCGTCTTCGTTGAGGTGCTCGCGCTGGTGAATGAATTTCATGGGCGCCTCCAGAAGGGCTTTTTCTACTAAATCAAAACGATAGCATGTGCGATTGGCGCAGTTTATCAGCCCGAACGGGTTATTATCCCGCCGTCGAGCGCTGCTTTGACAATTAAAAACAGTTATTCGCGATTCGATGCGGGTTTAATGGAGTAAGCCTCGGAGAAAAATGGCATTACTGCTGTCCGAGGGTCTTTATGGGAGGTATTTGTATGAAGTGGGGTGTGGTGTGTCTGCCGTTGATGTTGGTCATGGGTGGTTGCGCGAGTGTTTCCGAAATCAATGAAACCTTGCCGACCATGAGCGTGATTTCCGGCAAGAAACCCCATGAGTATGCTCAGTGCCTTGCGGACAAGCTGGCCAACAGTCGTGGCGCGCTGCAGATGCAGCCGCACAAGGATGGCGTGCGAGTGATTGTCCCCGGGAAATTTTCCACTGGCGCGGCAGCGGTGTTTGATATCGACGACCGCTCCGGCGGCAGCAGCATCAAGCTGCATGAGCGCATGTCCAATGTGCCGATTCGCCCTCGTGACGTGCAAAACGCCGCCAATGCCTGTATTTCCGGCTGATAGAATAGCGGCCATCAGCACCGATGCCGTCACAGTCATGCTGTGACGGCATTTTCATTTCTGGAGTCGCGCATGAAGCGAGAGCAAGTACGGGAACGGCATGCAGAGGGCCTTATCTCTGCCACGCATGTCATTCAAAATCCGGCGAACCCGGGTGAGTGGATCGTTTTTTTCAAGAAGAGCGCCGGTCGCAGCTATTTCCTGGTGGACGATAACGACGAAGTCGAATCCTTTGCCCGGCTCGACGACTTGATCGAGATCGTGCGTGGGCTCGGGATCAAATTCGCCGAGATTCACATGTAGGGTCTATTTGCAGACCACCACCACGCTACGGTTTTTGTAGTTGCCGACATCGACCCCCAAAGTCTTGTCGCTTTCTTTGGGGGCCGGCGTGCCATCGGTCCCGACAATGCGATAACCGGTGCCGGCACAGGAGGCATCGGCCTTCTCATAGCAGGTGGCCCAGGAGTTGGCCTCGCCCGAGCAATCGATGGTCAGGCCCTGTTCGCCGTTGTTCAGGTAAGTGGTTTGCGAGGTGGCACAGCCACCCAGGGCCAATACCGCGATCAGCGGCAGCAATCTGTTCATGTTCATAGGTGTGTCGTCTTCAGCGATGGAGGGGCTAAACGCTCTGACAGCGCCGGAGTGAAAAGGTTATAGCGATTGGCCACTTGTTTGCGCTGGTGTGCCCGGCAGTCACAAAAAGCCCTGCACAAGGGCAGGGCTCGGGACGTGTCGCAACCGATCAGTCCTGATCTTTGCCACGGCGTTTGGACGACGCTGGGGTGTCGGTGAACACCGACGCCACATCAGTTGCCAACTGCTCGCTGTCGAAAGGCCCGGCGATGTGTTCGCCATTGGTAGTGGTCAGCGTCCACTTGCCGTCTTTCTTGTCGATCACATACCCGTTGATGATTTTTACCGCGGCCATCTATCTGTCTCGTTCGCTGGTTTCAAAGGCGCCATGATACCGACAAATCCTCACATTGGGGGATGATGAGCGTATGGTGATGCAGCGCATTTGCGTGTTTGAGCTACTCTGTTTTCGCGGGTCGAAGACGCCAACGGAACTATCGGAGAGAATATTTCTCTATGTTGGCATCGGTTAGTCAGTGCGGGGCATTGTAAGGTGCACGCCGCCTGATTAGACTGCGCCGAAACTCGTACACACAGCCCTTTCAAGGACTTATATGATCAAGAAATGCTTGTTCCCAGCAGCCGGTTACGGTACTCGCTTCCTGCCAGCGACTAAAGCCATGCCCAAAGAAATGCTGCCGGTGGTAAACAAGCCACTGATCCAGTACGGCGTTGAAGAAGCTCTGGATGCTGGCCTGACTGAAATCTCGATCGTGACCGGTCGTGGCAAGCGTGCTCTGGAAGACCACTTCGACATCAGCTATGAGCTGGAAAACCAGATCAAAGGCACCGACAAGGAAAAATACCTGGTCGGCATCCGCAAGCTGCTCGACGAGTGCTCGTTCTCCTACACCCGTCAGACCGAAATGAAAGGCCTGGGCCACGCGATTCTGACCGGTCGCCCACTGATCGGTGACGAGCCGTTCGCCGTGGTACTGGCGGACGACCTGTGCGTCAACCTCGAAGGCGACGGCGTACTGACCCAGATGGTCAAGCTGTACAAGCAGTTCCGCTGCTCGATCATCGCCATTCAGGAAGTCGATCCGCAGGAAACCAGCAAATACGGCGTGATTGCTGGCGAGATGATCCGCGACGACATCTACCGCGTACACAGCATGGTCGAGAAGCCAAAGCCGGAAGACGCTCCGTCGAACCTGGCGATCATCGGTCGTTACATCCTGACCCCGGACATCTTCGATCTGATCGAACAGACCGAGCCAGGCAAGGGTGGCGAAATCCAGATCACCGACGCCCTGATGAAGCAGGCCCAGAACGGCTGCGTAATGGCTTACAAGTTCAAGGGCAAGCGTTTTGACTGCGGTGGCGCCGAAGGCTACATCGAAGCCACCAACTTCTGCTTCGAGAACTTCTACAAGACCGGCAAGGCTTACTGATAGCGCCGGATCTGCATCGCGACGGGTGTTAAAGCACCCAAGTGAATGTACCCACAAACGCCCCGACCTGTTCGGGGCGTTTGTTTTTGTGCTGGAAAACCCCTTGAGTCCAGCAGTGCGGTTCACTGGTGCTCTCTGAGCGCGCTGGCTGCTTTTTCAAGGGGAGGGCACGTTCGAGCATGCTGGCTGTGCCGATTCGCTTCAAACGGCACAGCAGAGCCCTGCACAAGCGAGCAACCTGTCCGCCCGAAACGAAAAAAGCTCCGTATCTTGCGATACGGAGCTTTTTCTTTATTCGTTGCGCCGATTGCGATCTCTCGAAACCGGCGCCTTCCAGGCCGTTACTGCTGCACGACATTCGCTGCGGCAGGCTCGACCTTTTTCGGCTTCATCAGGCTGAAGTCGATCAGCGCGCGCTGCTCACGCTCGTACGGGTTGCCGATCATCAGCGGACGCGGCTTGAAGCTGTCGCTGACCAGGCTCTTGCTGCGGTCCAGTTCATCGAAACTCAAGCCGGCCATGTCTGCCCAAGTGTGGATCAGGTGCGAGCTGCTGTAAGGCCGCCCCAGGTCTGCGGCGAAGTTCCAGTCATGGTTCTCGCGCCATTTCGGCGAAGCCCAGGCCATGAACGGAATGGTGTACATCGGCGCCGTCGGTTTGTTCTCGTTACGGCCCAAGGTGTTGTGGCCGGCCGAGTCGAATACGTCTTCACCGTGGTCGGAGAGGTACAGCAGGAAACCGTTCGGATCGGACTTGGCGTAGTCCTTGATCAGGCTCGACACCACGAAATCGTTGTACAGCACGGCGTTGTCATAGCTGTTGTAGGTCGGCACCTGGTCATCACGCACGCCGGCCGGCACGCCGGTACGGTCCTGGAACTTGTCGAAGGTCGGCGGATAGCGGTACTGGTAGCTCATGTGAGTGCCGAGCAGATGCACGACGATCAGCTTGCGTTGAGCCGGATCAGTCAGCGCCTTGTTGAACGGCTCGATCACGTCACCATCGTACTGCGCGGCGTTCTGATTACGGTTGTTGTTCAGGTACACCTGCTCGTCGGCCTGTTCGGAGAAGGTCGTGAGCATGGTGTTGCGCTTGGTCATGGTCTGCTGGTTGGTGATCCAGAACGTCTTGTAGCCGGCCTGTTTCATCATGCTGACCAGCGAAGGCGTCGACAGGTACAGATCCGGGTTTTCTTCGTCAGCGAAGGTCAGGACCTGTTGCAATGCTTCAATGGTGTAAGGGCGCGGAGTGATGACGTTGTCGAACACCGCGAGCTGATCCTTGAGCTTGTCCAGCTCCGGCGTGGTCTTGCGCGGATAGCCGTACAGGCTCATGCGCTGACGGTTGGTCGATTCGCCGATCACCAGCACCAGGGTCGAAGGTTTATCGGCGTCTGCAACCTTGAGGTTATGCAGCGGCGGGACCTTGCTGGTGCTGTGCAGCATCTCTTCCATGCCGGCCAGCGTATCGAGGTAGCGGTGGTAAGCCACCGCCATTTGCCAAGGCACGGCTGGCTCGATGCGGTCTTCGAACTTCTCGAAACCACCGGCGAAACTGCCGGTGCGCTGGGTTTGTTTGATCAGCGGGTAGCCAACCACGGCAATCAGGATCGCCAACGCGGCGACGAAAGCGCGGCCACGGGGCATGTACACCGGGCGCAGGCGCGTCCACAGGAAGTAGGCGAAAGCGGTATGGGCGAGGAACGCCGGGATCATCCACCACGCGAAGTACTGGGTCATGTACTCGCCTGCCTCAGACACGTTCGACTCGAACATGATGAAGATGACGCTTTGCGAGAATTCCTGCTGATAGATGAAGAAGTAACCCAGGCTGGCCATGGAGCAGGCCCACAGGACCACGCCGATCAACGCGGCGAGCAGTTTGGTGCGCTTGGGGAACGCCAGCATCGGGGCGAGCCAGAGCGCACTCATCACGAAGGCTTGACGGAAACCGCTGAAACCGGAGGTGCCGGTCAGCTGGATCAGCAGTTGGGTGATTCCCGAGAAATACCAGAAGAACGCGAACAGCCAGAGAACCCCGGCCCAATCGAAACCTGTCGCAGTCGTTTTGCTGCGTTTGAACAATGCCATTCAGCACTCCAGCTCATCGTCACTAACCACCGTCGGAGCGCTACATCAAAACCGACGAACGGAAGCCGCGCGCAAACGCACGGCCAGAATGGGCCGGAGTATCACCAAGGCAGTGTGAAAACTTTGTTAGTTGCTGATCAGGGGCGGGGGAGCATCATGTCGGGAACGACAGGCGCCGTTCCCGAAGCTGGCGAGACAGGTCAGGCGTGCGGATTACGCTGGACAACCGGCAGAGGTTTGGGCTGAGCGCCCTGGGTCAGCGAGCGCAGCTGCGCCAGCTCCTGCTTCAACTGGTCGCGCTCGTCTTTCAACTGGCGCAATTCATCGCGACGGATCGTGACGTACAGGGTTTGTGGCGGCATTGCTGTGTGTACTGTGCCCATTGCTCACCTCGCAAATGGCGTGTCTCAACTGTAAATTGCCCCCGAATCGGGGTGCAGACTTACTATCGGCGCCAATTTTGGTTTCTTTTGCGTGTGAAGGGAACTTTTTTATTTTTCATGGTCGGTGTGTCTTCGGCACGTTTCCCGACGTTATCAGTCTGGATCGGGCACAATGCCCGGAAACTTCCCACCCGACGCTCTGGACTAACCTCCATGGATCACGTTGGGCTATAACCTTTGACACACATTTATTTGCAGTAAGGAGCATCAGCACATGCAACTCGGGATTATTGGACTGGGCCGCATGGGCGGCAATATTGCGCGACGTCTGATGCTCAACGGTCACACCACCGTTGTTTACGACCGCAATACCGCTTTTGTCGACACCCTGGCCGCCGAGGGCGCTACGGGCGTTGCCGATCTGCCGGCCCTGGTGGCAGGCCTGGCCAAGCCACGCGCCGTGTGGGTCATGCTGCCGGCCGGCGCACCGACCGAAGACACCATCAACACCCTGCGCGACTTGCTGGAAGCCGGTGACACCATCATCGACGGCGGCAACACCAACTATAAGGATGACATCCGCCGGGCCAAGACGCTGTCCGAGAAAGGCCTGCACTACATCGACGTCGGCACCTCCGGCGGCGTCTGGGGCCTGGAGCGCGGCTATTGCATGATGATCGGTGGCGATGCCGAGACCGTCAGCCGTCTTGACCCGCTGTTCGCTGCGCTGGCACCGGGCATGGGCGAGATTCCGCGCACCAAGGACCGCAAGTCCGATGATCACCGTGCCGAGCACGGCTACATTCACGCCGGTCCTGCCGGTGCCGGGCACTTCGTGAAGATGATTCACAACGGCATCGAGTACGGCATGATGGCCGCGTTCGCCGAAGGCTTCGACATCCTCAAGACCAAGTCCAGCGAGCGTCTGCCGGAAGACCAGCGTTTCGACCTGAATGTTGCCGACATCGCCGAAGTCTGGCGTCGTGGCAGCGTGGTTTCGTCCTGGCTGCTCGACCTGACCGCCGACGCACTGGCCAGCGACCCGAAACTCGACGGGTTCTCAGGTTCGGTGGCTGACAGCGGCGAAGGCCAATGGACCATCGAGGCGGCCATGGAACAGGCAGTGCCGGTACCGGTGCTGTCGAACTCGTTGTTCTCGCGCTACCGCTCCCGCGGTCAGGGCACCTTTGGCGACAAGATCCTTTCGGCCCAACGCTTCGGCTTCGGCGGCCATGTGGAGACACCGAAAAAATGACCCATACGATCCGCAGGAAATCCAAGGCAGAACCCGCTCCACCGACCACGCTGTTTCTGTTCGGTGCCCACGGTGACCTGGTCAAGCGCTTGCTGATGCCGGCGCTGTACAACCTGAGTCGCGACGGCCTGCTGAATGATGGCCTGCGGATCGTCGGCGTTGACCACAACGCCATTAGCGATGAAGCCTTCGCGCAAAAACTCGAAGACTTCATCCGTACCGAAGTGGCGGCGAAGGTCGGCAAGGGCGATCAGATGCTTGATCCGGCCTTGTGGGCCAAGCTCGCCAAAGGTATCAGCTACGTCCAGGGTGACTTCCTGGACGACAGCACCTATTCAGCGCTGGCGGCGAAAATAGCCGACAGCGGCACTGGCAATGCGGTGTTCTACTTGGCCACCGCGCCACGTTTCTTCAGTGAAGTGGTGCGCCGTCTCGGCGCGGCCAAGCTGCTTGAGGAAACCCCCGAGGCGTTCAGAAGGGTGGTAATCGAGAAGCCGTTCGGCTCCGATCTGCAAACCGCCGAAGCCTTGAACGCCTGCCTGCTCAAGGTCATGTCCGAGAAACAGATCTATCGGATCGACCATTATCTGGGCAAGGAAACCGTGCAGAACATTCTGGTCAGCCGGTTCTCCAACAGCCTGTTCGAGGCGTTCTGGAACAACCATTACATCGACCACGTGCAGATCACCGCCGCGGAAACTGTCGGTGTTGAAACCCGTGGCAGTTTTTACGAACACACCGGCGCGTTGCGGGACATGGTGCCCAATCACCTGTTCCAGTTGCTGGCGATGGTCGCCATGGAACCACCGGCCGCGTTCGGCGCTGACGCCGTGCGTGGCGAGAAGGCCAAAGTGGTCGGCGCGATCCGCCCATGGACGGTCGAGGAGGCGCGAGCCAATTCGGTACGCGGTCAATACAGCGCCGGTGAAGTCGATGGCAAAGCGTTGAACGGTTACCGTCAGGAGCCGAACGTTTCGCCCGACAGCAGCACCGAAACCTACGTCGCGCTGAAAGTCATGATCGACAATTGGCGTTGGGTCGGTGTGCCGTTCTATTTGCGCACCGGCAAGCGCATGAGCGTACGCGACACCGAGATCGTCATCTGCTTCAAACCGGCGCCGTACGCGCAGTTCCGTGACACCGAGGTCGACGAGCTTCAGCCAACCTATCTGCGTATCCAGATCCAGCCCAATGAGGGCATGTGGTTCGACCTGCTGGCCAAACGGCCGGGGCCGGCGTTGAACATGGCCAACATCGAGCTGGGGTTCGCGTACAAGGACTTCTTCGAGATGCAGCCGTCCACCGGTTACGAAACGCTGATCTATGACTGCCTGACCGGCGATCAGACGCTGTTCCAGCGTGCTGACAACATCGAGAACGGCTGGCGTGCGGTGCAACCGTTCCTCGACGCCTGGCAGCAGGATTCCAGCGTGCAGAGCTACGCTGCCGGTGAAGATGGTCCACAAGCCGCCAATGATCTGCTGACTCGCGATGGTCGCGTCTGGCATGGTCTGGGATGAGTAACGCAACGCAACACTCCATCCGTTTTCTGCTCAGTGACATGGACGGCACACTGTTGCTGCCCGATCACAGTCTGAGCCAGCGCACCCTCGACGCGGTTCGCTCGTTGCGCGAGGCGGGCGTGTTCTTCAGCCTGGCCACCGGGCGTCCGCCCAAAGCCATGTTGCAGCAGATCGAAGCCTTGGGTATCGACGTGCCGACAGCGGCGTTCAACGGCGGCACCATCGTCAAGCCTGACGGCACGCTGCTGGCTGCGCACTATCTGCCGGTAACGGTGGCGCTGACGGCTTTGGCGACGTTCATCGATCAGCCAGGTGTGGAAATCTGGGTGTTCAGTGGCGGTGACTGGCTGCTCAAAGACCCCAACGGGCCAATGGTGCCGCGTGAACAGCACGGTCTTGGCTATCCGCCGGTGGTGGTGGAGAGTTTCGAGCCATACTTGCAAAGGATCGACAAGATCGTCGCCACCAGTCAGAACACGGATCTGCTGGTTGAACTGGAAGCCCGTTTATTGACCAAGGTTGAGGGACAGGCGCAGGTTTCACGTTCGCAACCGGTGTATCTGGACGTCACGGCGCTGGAGGCTAACAAGGGCACCGCGCTGTCGACGATTGCCGAGTACCTGAACGTGCCGCTGGAGCACACCGCCGCAATTGGCGATGGCGGTAATGACCCGGCGATGTTCCATCGTGCCGGGTTCTCGATCGCCATGGGGCAGGCGGAAGAAGCGGTGCGACGGCAGGCCGATGCAGTGACCGCGCCAAACACCGACGACGGCGTGGCGCAGGCGATCGAAAAGTACATCCTCGGTCGCTGATTCACTCGGAAACAAACTGTGGGAGCGGGCTTGCTCGCGAATGCGGTGTGTCAGTCAACACATCAAGTGCCTGATACTCCGTCTTCGCGAGCAAGCCCGCTCCCACAGTTTTAATCGCGTGTTGTCAGAGCCAGTAACTCACCGCATACCACCCCAGCAACCCCATCACCACGGTGTACGGCAACGCCATCCACACCATCCGCCCGTACGACAGGCGCACCAGCGGCGCAATCGCCGAGGTCAGCAGGAACAGGAACGCCGCCTGACCATTCGGCGTCGCCACGCTCGGCAGGTTGGTGCCGGTGTTGATCGCGATCGCCAGTGTCTCGAAATGCTCGCGGCTCATGTGCCCGGACAGGAACGCCTGTTTCACTTCGGTGATGTAGATGGTGGCGACGAACACGTTGTCGCTGATCGCCGAGAGCAGGCCGTTGGCAATGAACAGCATGCCCGGTTGTTGCTCCGCCGGCAGGGCCAGCACCCACTGGATCAACGGGGCAAACAGTTGTTGATCGTGAATCACCGCGACCACGGCAAAGAACACCACCAGCAATGCAGTGAACGGCATGGCGTCTTTGAAGGCGCTGCCCAGGCGATGCTCGTCGGTGATGCCAGTGAACGCTGTGATCAACACGATCACCATCAAACCGATCAGGCCGACCTCGGCGACATGAAACGCCAGGCAACCTATCAGGATCAACGCAGCAGCGCCTTGCACCAGCAGGGCGGCACGCTGGCGCGGTGTGCGTTCGGCGTTGTCTTCGGCGGCGTAATTGGCTAGCACGGCACGCACGTTGTCCGGCAGCAGGGTGCCGTAGCCAAACCAGCGCAACTTTTCCAGCAGCATGCAGGTCAGCAGGCCCGCCACCAGTACCGGCAGCGACACCGGCGCGACCTTCTGGAAGAATTCTGCGAAGTGCCAGCCCATCTCATGGCCGATCAGCAGATTCTGCGGCTCGCCCACCAACGTACAGACCCCGCCGAGTGCGGTGCCCACCGCGCCGTGCATCAGCAGGCTGCGCAGGAATGCGCGAAACTGTTCGAGATCGTCATGGTGCAGGGCTGGCAGGTGCCGGTCGTCGCTGAATTCGCTGTCCTGGCGCGGATCGTTGCCCGAGGCTACGCGGTGGTAAACCGAATAGAAACCGACCGCCGCGCTGATGATCACCGCCGTCACGGTCAGCGCATCAAGAAACGCCGACAGAAACGCCGAGAGAAAGCAGAACATCAGCGCCAGCAGCGCCTTGGAACGCACGCCCAACAGCAGGCGCGAGAACAGAAACAGCAGCAGGTCTTTCATGAAGTAGATGCCTGCGACCATGAACATCAGCAGCAGGATCACCGGAAAGTTGTGCACCAACTCATCGTACAGCGCCTGCGGCGTGGTCATCTTCAGCAGCAGGGCTTCGATCAGCAACAACCCGCCGGGCATCAACGGATAGCACTTGAGGGCCATGGCCAGGGTGAAAATGAACTCGATCACCAGCAGCCAGCCGGCGGCGACCGGGCCGACGGTGAACAGAATTACAGCGTTGAGGACCAGGAACCCGACGATGCACGCCTTGTACCAGCGGGGCGAATGCCCGAGGAAATTGTGCGCGAACGCCTGGGCCAGTGAACCGGACATCGGTTGCTCCTTGTATTAAGAAGCGCGCAAGTTGCCGCAAGTGTCTGGCAAGTTCAAGTCCGCGGGAGTTATTGATTCAGATAGCGCGCGACCATGGCGCGGTAGTTGCCGTCCAGTGAATAGCCGCCAACCAGGATGCGTCCGTCTACCTGCACGGCGAGCGAATTGGCGGTGTCCAGGCTGTGCCCCAGACGGGTGCGTAGCCAGCCGCCGTTGCCGAACTGCGCGTCGAGTCGTCCGTCGAGCAGATAGCGCGCCACGATGAAATCCGCTTCGATCCCGCCAATCGTTGCACCCACCGCGATGATTCGGCCATCAGCCATGCATTGGGCTGCGCTCCACTGGCAACCGCTGGGACCGATTTCCAGCAGATGCGGGAGGCCTGAGTTGTTGCGCAATTCCGGACGACCATTGCCGTGCAGGCTCAGCGCCAGGCAGCGGATCGGATCACGACTGCTGCCAAAGCAGTGCAGATGCTCCTGCGACTCGATGACCTGACTGACCATCGCGCTTTGGCCGTGGGCCTTGAAGGCGAGGAAACCATCCACCGCGAAACGTTCATCAAGGCGCCCGTCAGGCAAATAGCGCGCGACCAGCCCCTCTTGGGGGAAGTCAATTGAGCCAGCGACGAGGATCCGCCCATCTTCCTGCAATACAAGGCTGCTGAGCCAGGTGTTGAGCAGCAGATGGCGGATCATCACGAAGCCGCGGCCATTGAAGCTTGTATCGAGCTCGCCGTCTGGCATCAGGCGGATCAGCATGCCGGCATGGTCGGCAAGTTCGAAGTGGTGATTGGCGATCAGCAGAATGTGCCCGTCGTCTTGCACGGCGATGTCGCAGGCTTCGGCGCCTGGCACACCGGGCGGTAGCCAGGTATC
Organism: Pseudomonas sp. MWU12-2020; assembly: GCF_023100605.1. NCBI lineage: Bacteria > Pseudomonadati > Pseudomonadota > Gammaproteobacteria > Pseudomonadales > Pseudomonadaceae > Pseudomonas > Pseudomonas sp. MWU12-2020. The sequence continues at coordinate 60,363 of NZ_JALMEX010000001.1, read as the reverse complement.
GCGGGAACCGATGGACAGGTCTCCGGGCAGGCGCACTACTTTGCAGCCATTTTCGCCAAAACCCGGGTCGGGAATTCCGTCGGCGCTGAACAGGGCAAGGGCGGGCAGGGTGCGATGGGTGTTTTGATAATGCAGTCCGGCCAGCAGGATTCGCCCGTCGGGCAGCACCTGGACCTTGCCACCCGTGGCTTCAAAACCGCGTTCAAATTCACCGATCACACTGCCTTGCTGTCCAAACGCGAGGTCGGCCGAACCGTCAGCGAGTATTCGCGCCAGACCAAAACGGCTGCCTTGGGCAGTGCCGATCTTGGCGGCGACCAACACGCGTCCCTGTCGGTCCAGCGCAACATCCTGGGTCATGCTGGAAACACTGCCGGCGAAATAGACTTGAGCAACGCCAGTGTTGGCAAATTGTTTGTCCAGTTGTCCGCAGGTATTGAGTAGTGCCGGGCGCGCAAAGGCGTTCTCGGAGGACATGCATGCTTCTCCTTGCAAGTTGACCAGGCCCGAATCGGGTGGGTAACTGCATGAGCGGAACATTCAATCCCTGAATACACGCAAGTTCAACTGACAGAACTAACAGGTGGAGGGTCGCACTGTGCCATAACAGTGTCTTTTTGAACCAAAAGAAAGCCTGCCAAGCAGTGGCGCCTGACGCTTGAAGAAAAGTTGTACAAAAGTACTGGAGATAAACAGCAGTTTGTAACTAACGAAACACAAGGCGGATGACCTGAATGTCACCCGCATGCCCCTCTGATCAATGCGGCATCGACCACGATTGCAGCAGGTAACCTTCTTTGCTCAATTCAGCACGGGCCTGTTGCAACAGCAATTCCAGCTGCGCCGGGTCGGAGTAGGCGCTGCTTGGGATCTGCTGGCGGCCGATATGCGAGTTGGTGCGATCGATGACGGTCAGGTTCAGTTCACCGTTGCCGTCTTGTGGGGCCCAGGCCACGCACTGGAAGGGTTTGAACGCGTGGTTGGCAATCAAAAGAGCTTCGTTGATACGGAGCGGGGCGGTCATGGGGTCTTCTCTCTGTCGTGCCCAATCAAATGATCTGCCGTCGGTTGGGCTTACCGTTCGGCTGGTTACTTGTACTGATGCACGCAACCCCGTGGCAGGTCACACACGACACAAAGAAATTTCAACTTTGTTGCTGAGGCCGGACATTTCGAGCGTTTTTGAAAGCTTGCTGAAAGATAGCAACTCGGTAGCTAACTAATAAACTCGCTTCTTATAACTCGTTAGCTTGTATACCTATAAGCAATCGATACAAGGCCCTGTCAATTTCTTGCTAATGTTACAGTCGGGTCTGCCAAATGACTGTTTTTACAATAATTTCCTTAAATTTGGCGCCAAGGAACAGTCATGATCGAAGCGCCAGCGTTACGACGTTTATTGGTAGTCGACCCCTGTGACGACTGCCATCGCCTGTTACCCGGATTGCGCGCGGTGGGCTGGGATGTTGACAGTTGTACCCTGGAAAATGCCGCCGATCGGACATGTGATGTCGGGCTGCTGAGACTGCAACCTTTTCACCTCGAACGCCCCGAAGCGGTCAAGGAACTGATCAGTCGCAGTGGCACCGAGTGGATCGCGGTGTTGAATCAGGAAGTCCTGCGATTACAGAACGTCGGTGACTTCGTCTGCGAATGGTTTTTCGATTTCCATACCTTGCCGTTCGATGTCTCACGCGTACAGGTGACTCTGGGCCGCGCATTCGGCATGGCGCGTTTGCGCGGGCAAGGCACGATTCACGTCGACCAGCCTGAACACGAGTTACTCGGCGACAGCAAGCCGATCCGTGAGCTGCGCAAGTTACTGAGCAAACTGGCGCCGACCGAATCCCCGGTATTGATCCGGGGCGAAAGCGGCACCGGTAAAGAACTGGTCGCACGCACGCTGCACCGCCAGTCCCAACGCCACAGCAAGCCGTTTGTGGCGATCAATTGCGGGGCGATTCCCGAACATTTGATTCAGTCCGAACTGTTTGGCCACGAGAAAGGTGCCTTTACCGGTGCGCATCAGCGCAAGGTCGGGCGCATCGAGGCCGCCAATGGTGGCACGTTGTTTCTCGATGAAATCGGCGATCTGCCACTTGAATTGCAGGCTAACCTGTTGCGTTTTCTCCAGGAAAAACACATCGAGCGCGTCGGCGGCAGTCAGCCGATCCCGGTCGATGTTCGTGTGCTGGCGGCCACCCACGTCGACCTGGAAGCGGCCATCGAGAAAAAGCGTTTTCGCGAAGACCTCTATTACCGCCTCAATGTGCTGCAAGTGGTAACCGCGCCATTGCGCGAACGCCACGGTGATCTGTCGATGCTGGCCAACCATTTTTCTCACTTTTACAGCCACGAGACCGGGCGCCGTCCGCGCAGCTTCAGTGAGGATGCGTTGATCGCCATGGGCAAACACGATTGGCCAGGCAACGTGCGGGAACTGGCCAACCGCGTGCGACGTGGTCTGGTGCTGGCGGAAGGAAGGCAGATCGAAGCCCGGGACCTGGGATTACTCAGTCAGCACTCGATTTCGGCGCCGATGGGGACGCTGGAAGACTACAAGACCCGCGCCGAACGCCAGGCGCTGTGCGATGTGTTGAACCGGCACAGCGACAACCTCAGTGTCGCGGCGAAGGTGCTGGGCGTGTCGCGGCCGACGTTTTATCGTCTGCTGCACAAACACCAGATCCGCTAGAGACCAAAGATCAAAAAGATCGCAGCCTGTGCAGCTCCTGGATGGGGAATCCGTGGAGCTGCCGCAGGCTGCGATCTTTTGCTTTAGAAGTAGTACGGGAATTTCAGGCTGAAGGTGAAGTCCGGCGCATCCGGAGTCATCCCCAGTGACAGGTTGGGCACAATCGTCAGGTTAGGCGTGGCGGCGATGGTCATGCCGATGTTGAAGTAACCGGCGTTGGCATCACTGGAAATCACCGACTGCCAGTCCTGGCCATCAGGCTTGAGGCTGCTGCGGCGCTGAACGAGGTCAGACATCGAGAACGACATACTCATCTTCTCGTTCAGGGCAAATGCTACGCCCATGCCGACCTGGAAGCTGTCGCCGATCCTGACCTTGCCCGGGGTTTTCTGATTGACCGTCGAGCTGATATCGCCGAACGACTCCTCCAGGTTGTGGGTGTAGGAGAGGGTGCCGAACAGCACTGCCGGGTCGAAGGTCTTGACCAGCGAGATACCCGGCGTAACCGACCAGACGCCGTTACCGGTCGGCAGGCTTTCAGGTACATAGAGGTTGGTGTTGCTTTGCGACTGGATCAGCTTGATGCCAAACGGATCCTTGCCGGTTGGGGCCTTGACGCGCAAGGTGAATACCGCGTCCGGCAGGTTGGCCGATTCGTCGAGGAACTTGTAGGCAATCCCGGCGTTGATGTCGCCAATCGTCGGATCCTGATCAACGTCGCCCTGGGTTGTGACGTTCGCACCGCCGTTGTTGCCACCACCGGACTGGTAAGTCGAGGCGCGATAGACCACGGGCACGTTCAGGTCGAACTGCCAGCGGTTGTTGTAGTTGTAGCGGCCGGTGAGATCCAGTGTGTAGGTGTCAGCCTTGATCCGGTCCAGGTTGATGTTGCCCAGAAAGATCGAGTCCAGTGCGAGGAAGCCGTTGAGTGTCAGTTGGCGAGTGTCGTAGTGGGAATACGTCAGACCGGTCTCGAAACTGAACTTGCCGCCGCCGAAGAAGCCGCTGGCCTCGTCATACAGGTTGGTCACACTTTGCGCCGGTTGCGAATCGTCTGCCAGCGACTGTCCGTAGGACGCACCACTTCCTCCCGCCGCGCCCCCCGACGCTGCTGCTGCACCCGTACCGGTCGCAGCGACCGATTGATTGTTCTTTCTCAGCTCTGCAGGGGATTTGACCAGACGCTTGGGCTGCGGGGTCGCAGGCTGGTCTTCAACCTGCCGAACCCGCTGCTCAAGTACCGCCAATGCCTTTTGCTGCGTCTCGTATCGCTGTTTAAGCTCAAGGAGCTCCTGCTTGAGTGTTTCAACATCCGGATCCGTCGCAGCCTGTAACGCTGCGGCCGGAAAAAGTGTGCTCAAACATACGACTGCGCGCAGTGATGCCGATCGATACATGAAAAAGCCGTCCCTTTAAGCCCAATGATCGAAAATCAGCGTAGTTCAATATCCTGAATTGCGTAGTCCCTTGAGTTGATTAAGATTCTGCGCGGCGCTCGCGGCCGGATTCAGGTTGTTGTTGATCACGACATTGAGCAGGGTCTGGTTGTTGACCAGATTGCTGTTACCCAGCAGGGTGGTGTTTTGCAGCAAGCCGGCCTGAGCCACTTGTTGCAGTGCCGAACCCTGGTTGTTGCTGGCCTGGATGGCCATCTGCACGCCGCCGCTGATGGCCGATACGGCGACGCTGCCGGCGGCGTTGCTGGCGCCGATGGTCTGGCCACTCATCAGGGCCTGACCGGAGGCCGGAGCCATGGTCGGTGCGGTAGTCGATTGCGTCACGTTGATCGCGACGTTGTTGTTGGCACTGTTGCTGTCGCCAGCGGCGCGTACGCTTTGCGTCACGCCTTGCGTATTGCTCAGTCCTGCGCCGCCAATCACGTTGCCGGTGCCTTGGGTATTGTTCGTGGAACCGTTGCCGAGCTGGCTGATGGTGGAGACATAGAATTGGGGTTTTACGGTGGAGGCCTGAATCTGCATCGAGCTGGTTGCCCCTATCAGGTCGCCACTGGCGTTGCGCCAGGTACTGCTCATGACGACGCCGAAGCTGATGATGCGCCCCGGCATGACAAAACGACCGCGTAGCTGGCTGAGTTCCTGGTCGTTGACTTCTATCGGTTTGAATACTTCATTGGCAAAGCTTGACGTACTTGCCGCCAGGCAAGCGGCCGCCAGCCAGTATGAGGCTTTCATCTGCTGCTCCCGGAGCATCCTGCCCCTCTTATCATTATTGGACGCTAAAAGAAGTCGCTCTGAATGAAACCGAATTCCATCAGTTCGGCGTCTCTGACAGGGGCGAACTCATCGAGTTTGTTCTTTGCTGTCAGTGGTGCCGGAGGGTCGCGTAATACGTTGGCTTTGTCGTAACCGGGGCCTACGATGGCAAATACGATGCCGTTCCAGCCGTTGACGAAGTCAGCGTGGCTGTAGCGTTTGTGGCCCAGTACGGGATCGCCGATGTACACCCAGTCCTTGTCTGCCCGCTGCAATACGACGAAGTGTTTGTAGCCGCGGATGTCCATCAGGACTACGACCGGTATCGAAACTGCATCAAGCTTTTCAGGCGGAATCTTGTAGCCCCTGGCGCGCATGCCGATGCTTTCTATGTAGCGTTTCATGTCCAGCATGGAGAAACCCTGTGTACGCACAAGATCCTGGTCTGCGTTGACCAGCATGCCTTTTATGATGTGATCCTCATCGACGTCGAGCCAATAAGCCTGGCGCAACACGGTTGCCAGTGCGGCGGCGCCGCAACTGAAATCGGTTTTTTGCTCGACAATGTCGCTGAACTTTCGCTCACGAATACTTTGTACCTGCTTGTAGACCAGGATGCCGCCAGGAAGGGCGGCTACGGGCATCTGTGCAGCTTGAGTGGCGCCGCACAGGCACAGCAGGACGGTGAGGGCAGTCATACGCATGATCGATACGCCTTGTCGGAGTGTGGAAAAGCCCCGTTGCCGGGGCTTTTGCAGACGGTCGCGATTAATGGCCGGCCGACGAGATGGAAGTTGCGTTGACCTGCATGTTGCCAACGCCTGCCGCACTGTTGAAGCCGACGTTGCCGGACGAGCCGTTCGCTACGTTGGCAACATTGGAGGTGTTGTACACCGGTGCGGCCCAGCCGGTTGGAACCAGCACTTGTTGGGTGGTGGTGCCGGCCAGTGCCAGTTCGCCTACTGCTACGAAGCCAGAAGTGCTGCTGCCACCTTTGCCGCCTTTGTCGCCCCAGCCGCCGTGGCCACCATGATCGTCGCCTTCGGTTTTTGCCACGCCGGCTGCCACGAAGCCACCGGTTGCGCTGAAGGTGCCTTTGAGGGTGTCTTTGGAGTAGGTCTGCACGCCTTGGTTTTCAACAACCAGGTTGGTGGAGGACTGGCTAGCTGCAGAGGCAGCCTGGGCTACACGGCCACCCGACGAAGCGATTGCCAGGTCGTTTTTCTGTTGGTTGAAGTTGCCGGCAGCGGAGTTGGCGTTGATGTTACCCGAGCTGCTGTTGGCGACATTGTTGAGGGTCGACGAGTTGACGGTCGACTGGTTGTTCACATAGTTATTGTTGTTGTATTGGGTGGCACTGGCGGCGGCGGTCGAGGTGCCGAAGATGAAGCTTTCGTCAGACGAAGCGATCGCTGCCAGGTTGGCTTGCTGGTTGCCATCACCGGCCGCCGAGTTACCGTTGATGTTGCCGCTGGAACTGTTCATCGCATTGGACATCGACGAATTGTTCTGGGTGCCTTCGTTGTTCACAACGTTGGTGTCGCTGTTTTGGGTATCCACCGAAACGGCGCTGGCGCCTGCACCGATCTGCAGCAGTTGTTCCAGAGTCGGGCCTTTTGGTGGAGGAGGGTTGTGGCCGTGACCGCCTTCATTGCCGCCGCCTGCTTGTGCTGCCATTGCCATCACTGCTGCCAGAGCGAAAACCAGTGGTTTGAGGGCCATTGTAGATTTCATTTTGTTTCCCCTTGCTCATGTGTTGGTTAAGTGTTGGTACTTTCTTGCACTGCAATTGGGTCAGTTAGCGACCCGGATGCTCAGGGTGTTTGAAACCTGATTCCCCACCCCGGCACTCTGGTTCACCTGAATCACTCCCCGGCTGCCGGTGAAGGCCTGGTCGCTGGTAATGACCTGGCGGCTGCCTTTCGAAGTGTCAGTTGCTCCTGAGCTGATTGACGGCGTCACGTTCTGTTGGGAAAGCACGCTGTCGTCGATACTTTGCGGCCCGGTACTGGTGCTGATTCGCACCACGTTGGCCATCTGGTTGCCGGCGCCGGCCGACTGGTTCACGCCCAGTACGCCACTGCCGTTACTGAAAGAGTTGCCGCCAATGGTGGCTGTCGCGTTCATCCGCGGATCGCTGGCCGTGTTGATGTTCTGGTTGATGGTGGTCGTCGCCGAGGCGCTGGGGCCGTTGGCAATCGCCCGGACGTTGGCCTGTTGCGACTGGTCGCCAGCCGCCTGGTTGACGCCGAAGTTGCCGTTGTACTGGGCACCGGAATCCTGGATGTTGGCGCTGTTCTGCACCGGCACGCTGGAGTCGGCCATGGCGCTGGTGCTGGCCAGCAGGGCGAGGAAGATCAGGGAGCGGTTCATTTCATGGCTCCGCCGAGAGCGCCCAGTGGGGCCAGGCCATTACTGACGGCGCGGTTCACGGTGTTGGAAATGGATGAGCCCATGCCTCCGCCGTTGCCGCTGCCACCGCCCGCACCCGGCATACCGTTGTTGATGCCATTGAGTGTGTTGACGGCGGAGCCGCCGAACGCGTTGTTCACCGAGTTGGCAATTGAAGAACCGCTGGCGATGCCGGCGAATTCGTTATCGCTCAGTTCGGCATGCGCAGTGGCTGCATTGACGGTCACTGACGGGTTGGCGTTGACTGTGGTCGGGTAGGGGTCTTTGCCGCCATTGCGGCCAATCGGTATGGGTTGAACTTCCCGATTGAGAACGATCACGCCGTTGCCATCGGCGTGGGCGGTGAAACTGATCAGAGAGCTGGCTGCAGATCCGATCAGCAAGAGGCAGGTCAAGCCTTTATTGATATTCCCCACGGCGGCAATTCCTTCTTCAGTGGGCTGGCTCTTGTCAGCGTTGTGAAGGAGAGAGCGAAAGCTGTGCCGCTTTTGAGTTGTCCTTGACTTTCAATGGGTTAGTGCCGAGCCGTGCAGCGCTGTTACATAATCTGTCTCAGCGCTGAAACAGTCGTGCAGGCGCGTGCGGGGGCAGGGGCGGTGCAAAGCTCTGGAACAAGGGTTTGCGCTGAGGTGTTTCACGGCAGTAACAGATGTCCTGACAGAACGATGAAGGCCATTGAAATGGCTGCTTTGCGCGGGGATGGGTGTTTCAGGAATGGACACTTGAGCCCCGAAAGGAGCCCTTTGACGGTTAAGCAGCCAACAAACGCCTCACTGCATCGAAGGCCTGAGACCGCCGTTCATCCCAGTTGCCCTGAATGATTTGCAGCGGTTGCCGGTGCTGTTCCAGCCAGTCGCGGGTGGCCTGATAGAACGCCAGTCGTTCACTCAGTTGCGGCTGGCAGCGTTGGCCGTCGTCGGTCCAGTCGATCTGTTCCGGCGACAACAGCAGGTGCAGGTCGTAATGCCGCGCCAGCAGCTCGGACTCGAGCCAGTGCGGGCAGTCGCCGAACAGCGTCTGGCTCCAGAGGATGTTGCTCAGCAGGTGGGTGTCGAGAATCAGCAGTTCCGGTTGCTGCGCCCGTGCCTGATCCTCCCATTGCAACTGCCCTCGGGCGATGTCGGGGATGTCATTCAGGCAGGTGTCGCGAGGATTCTGCTCGATGAACCAGCGCACGTATTCATCCACCCGCAGGCCACCAAAGTGTTCCTGCAGGCCTGCCGCCAGCCAACTCTTGCCCGTGGATTCCGGGCCGGTCAGTACAACGACTTTCATCGCTGCAACGCCGGATCGGCGCGCCACTCACGCCAACCTTGCACGGCAATCAAGGTGAACAGGGCGTAGAGCGCCGCAGTGAGGTAAAGACCCTTGTAAAGAAACAGACCGACGAAAATCACGTCCAGCACGAACCACAGCGCCCAGCATTGCAAGCGTTTCTGCGCCATCCAGAGTTGTGCGACCAAGCTGAAGGCCGTCAGCGCGGCGTCGAGCCACGGCTGCGCCGCATCGGTCCAGTGCGCCATGGCTGCGCCGAGCAGCAGACTGCCGAGCGCTCCGACACTCAGACCGAGCAGGATCGAGCGCCGGTCCAGACGGGTGACATCGCGCCCGTCATGCATCGTCCCGGCGCGTGTCCATTGCCACCAGCCGTAGACTTGCAGCGCGGCGTAGATCACTTGCAGCAACATGTCCGAGTACAGCTTCACGTCATAGAAGATCCAGCTGTACAGCAGCACCATGACCAGGCCGATCGGCCAGCACCACGGATTCTGTTTGACCGTCAGCCAGACGGCGATCACACCGAGGGCGGCGGCAAACAGTTCAAGCCCGGACATGGGGGTTCCTTGGGGGAATTGAGGAGGGAGCGGATTGTACCCAAAAAACTGTAGGAGTGAGCCTGCTCGCGAGGGCGGTGGGTCAGCCACTCTTGGTTGACTGATACGACGCTATCGCGAGCAGGCTCACTCCTACAGGGGAGCGCTGTTAGACGCGGAATTGCCGCAGAAGCTGGTTCAGTTGTTCGCTCAATTGGCCCAATTTCACGCTCGCCGCGCTCGACTGCTCCGCCGCCAACGCGGTGCTATGAGACAGGCCTGCTGCCTGCGTGACGTTCTGATTGATGTCCTCGACCACATGCGCCTGTTGCAGTGTGGCGCTGGCAATCGAGGCGTTCAGGCCATTGAGATTGCGCAGCGCCTGGCCGATGGCGTTGAGGCTGGCGCCGGCGAGGCCGGCCTGTTCGATGGTCAGTTGCGAGGCCTTGCTGCTGTCGCCAATGACCTTCACCGCCGCTTCGGAATGATTCTGCAGGCGTTCGATCATGGTCTGGATTTCCGCCGTCGATTTTTGCGTGCGCTGCGCCAACAACCGAACTTCATCGGCCACTACCGCGAAGCCACGGCCCTGTTCACCGGCGCGGGCCGCTTCGATGGCTGCGTTGAGTGCCAGCAGGTTGGTCTGCTCGGCAATCGAACGGATCACCTCCAGCACACTGCCAATCTGCGTGCTTTCCGCTGCCAGGGTGCGAATCACCTCGACCGCCTGATCAATGGTCCCCGACAGTTTATCGATCTGTTGCAGACTGCCGTCGATGTTGATCTGGCCCTGTTGCGCCTGGGCTTCGGCATCGCGCATTTCAGCGGCAGCATGTTCGGCATTCTTCGCTACGTCCTGTACGCCGTAGGTGACTTCGTTGATCGCGGTCGCCACCAGTTCCATCTGCTGCGATTGCTGTTGGCTGCGTTGCTGGGCCTGGGTGGCATCGTTGCCCAGTTCACTTGAGGACTGGCCCAGCGCACTGGCCGAGATCTGCAAATCGCCTATCACCCGGCGCAACTTGGCGGTAAAGGCGTTGAAGTGATGAGCCAGTTGCGTGACTTCGTCCTGGCCGTGGGTGTCGAGACTGCGAGTCAGGTCGCTTTCACCGCTGGCGATGTTGGCCATGGCGTTCACGGTTTCCTGCAGCGGACGCACGATGCTGCGGGCAATCAAAATCACCAGCAGGGCCATGATCACGGCGATCACCAGACCGATCACCGAAGCCTTGATCACCTGACCCTGGAACTCGCTCTGCACATCGTCGATGTAAACGCCGGAGCCGAGCACCCAGCCCCATGGCTCGAACAGTTTGACGTAAGAGGTTTTCGCCACCGGCTCGCTGGCGCCGGGCTTGGGCCAACGGTAATCGACCATGCCGGCGCCCTTGCTTTTGGCGATTGCGACCATTTCGTTGAACACCGCGAAACCGTCCGGATCACGGATCGCCGAGAGGTTCTGGCCTTCGAGCTTGGGGTTGGTCGGGTGCATGACCATCACAGGCGTGAGGTCGTTGATCCAAAAGTAGTCGCTCTGGTCGTAGCGCAGACCGCGAATGGCGGTCAGCGCCTGTTTCTGTGCGGCGTCGCGGGTGAGGGTGCCGGAGGTTTCGAGGTCGTGGTAGTAGGTCAGCAGGCCGCTGGCGGTCTGCACCACATGCTGGGTTTTCTGCGCCTTGGCGTGATACAGGTCGTCGTGGATCTGCTTGAGCATCAACACGCCCAAGGTCAACAACATGACCACTGCCACAATCAAAATGAGCCACAAGCGTCGGCTGATCGACACACTGCGCAAGCTGTTCATAACGCTGTCACTCCGATTTCTTTTTCTTGTAATAAATCAACGCCAGCATCCAACCACGTTTGGGTGATCGGGCATACGCGACCCAAGTCGAATAACGCCGCAGCACTATTAAGGCTTGTCTGTTAGGATTTCGGCCCCGCGCGTAAAAACCTGAATCCAAGTTGATATTTCACGGAATTTTGACCGTTTCGTGTGGATCCTGTGTGCGCGGAATCGGTACAGCAACAAACAGCTACGCTGAACGCAGTGAACGTAAAAAAATATTATCGGGGCATGCCGCCGTGCATCGCTCTTTGGGGGACTGATGGATCTTTGGACCGCCTTGCAGGCGCTGATTCTTGGAGTTGTAGAGGGGCTGACGGAGTTTTTGCCCATTTCCAGTACCGGACACCAGATCATTGTTGCCGACTTGCTCGACTTCGGCGGCGAACGGGCCATGGCGTTCAACATCATTATTCAGCTCGGCGCGATCCTCGCGGTGGTCTGGGAGTTTCGCCGCAAGATTCTCGACGTGGTGATCGGCTTGCCGACTCAGCCGAGTGCGCGGCGCTTCACCGCCAACCTGCTGATCGCGTTTCTGCCGGCGGTGGTGTTGGGGGTGATTTTTGCCGATTTGATTCACCAATACCTGTTCAACCCGATCACGGTTGCGACTGCGCTGGTGGTGGGTGGCGTGATCATGTTGTGGGCCGAACGCAGGCAGCATGAAGTGCACGCCGAAACCGTGGACGAGATCACCTGGAAGGACGCGCTGAAAGTCGGTTTCGCGCAATGTCTGGCGATGATTCCCGGCACTTCGCGTTCCGGCTCGACGATCATCGGTGGCCTGCTGTTTGGCCTGTCGCGCAAGACCGCGACCGAGTTCTCGTTCTTCCTGGCTATGCCGACCATGGTCGGTGCGGCGGTGTACTCCGGTTACAAGTATCGCCACCTGTTTGTGCCGGCGGATTTCCCGGTGTTTGCCATCGGCTTCATCACTGCGTTCATCTTCGCCATGATTGCCGTACGCGGTCTGCTCAAGTTCATCGCCAGCCACAGTTACGCAGCGTTTGCCTGGTACCGGATCGTTTTCGGTCTGGTGATTCTGGCGACCTGGCAGTTCGGCTGGGTCGACTGGTCGGCGGCCAAGGCATGAGTGACTCTCGCGCCCGTCGCCCCGAAGGACGTCCATCCGGTGGTGGGATTCAGAACCTCAAGTTGAAACTGATCGTTCTCCTGATCGTTTGCGCACTGCCGCTGTTCGGTTCGGTATCGATGTGGCTGCGCGGAATCTCGCTGGTGCCGCTGGCCGCCTATGGGATCGTCAGCGTGCTGGCGTTCTTTCTGTATTGGGCTGACAAACGCAAGGCTCGTGCCGACGCCTGGCGAACCCCGGAGAACGTACTGCACGCGGTGGAGCTGGCGGGTGGCTGGCCGGGTGCGCTGATTGCTCAGCAGGTGTTTCGGCACAAGACGCGCAAGGTTTCGTATCAGATTCTGTTCTGGGTGATCGTGGTGTTGCATCAGGTGTTCTGGATCGACCAGTTGTTTCTGGGTTCGAACCTGCTTTCACTGTTCTGAAGCAACACAAGAAACTCTGTGGGAGCGGGCTTGCTCGCGAATGCGGTGTGTCAGACAGCATATTCGTCTATTGGCACACCGCATTCGCGAGCAAGCCCGCTCCCACCAAAATCAAAAGCTAAAGCAACAATCCGATTTGGGTTTTCTTCGGCAACTTGCTCACCACCAGCTGATGCGAACGCTGCAGCAAGCCCTGCAGTTCCTCGGCACCCAGCGGGTAGGGTGGGTGCATGATGATCCACTGCGCCCGCGCCAGATAAGGCGCCGGATGAATGCCCGGGCGGTCGCAATGGCCGAGAAACAGATCCTTGTCGACCTTGAACGCCAATGAGTCGCCACGCAGCCCTTGCAGGGCGAACATCTTGTTGCCGGCAATCGAAAACACCCGCACGCCGCCCCATTTGTAATCTTCCCACGCGCCCGGCAAGGCCAGGCAGAAGGCGGCAACGTCCGCTTCGTTCATCTTTCCCTGTTTCATAACAAACGCTCCCCGCACGCATTGAACGAATCGACCAGGTGATCGATCCACGCCCGCACCGCCGGCATCACGCCACGCCGATGCGGATACACCGCCTGCAACCAGCCGCCGGGCAACGACCACTCGGGCAACAGCTGCACCAGCGCGCCGCTCTCGAGGTCGGCTTCGCAATACATCATTGGCAGCAAGGTGAAGCCTTGGCCGGCGAGCACACAGGCCTTGCGCACGATGAAGTCGTCGATGCCCAGTCGCGCCTCCATGTTCAGCTCGACGCTGTTGCCTTGCTGGTCGAGCAAGCGCACATGGACCATGCGATCGGCTTCCAGTGCGCCGAGCACCGGCAGATGCTTCAGATCCAGCGGGTGGGCGATGGTTTTGCCCTCGACGAATGCCGGGCTGGCCACCACGACCATTTGCGCCTGACGCAGACGCCGGGTCACCAGCAACGGATCTTCATCACCGAGTTCGCGCACACGCAACGCAACGTCGAAACCTTCGGCGACCAGATCCACACGGCGATTGAGCAGCACCACTTCCAGTTGCACTTGAGGGAATTTGCCGAGAAATTCGCTGATCACCCACGGCAACATTTCCCGCGCGAGACCGGTAGGGCAGGACACGCGCAAGCGGCCGCGTGGCTCGCTGGACATGCTGGCGACCGCTTCGTCGGCCATTTCCGCTTCCAGCAGCATTGCCTGACAGTGACGCAAGTAGCGCTCTCCGACAGCGGTAAGGTTCAACTGGCGGGTGGTGCGTTGCAGCAGCCGGGCGCCCAGGCGCTCTTCGAGTTCGGCGATACGCCGCGACAACCGCGACTTGGGAATGCCCAGCAGACGCCCGGCCGCCGCGAAGCCGCCAGCCTCGACCACCTTGGCGAAATAGTAGAGATCGTTGAGATCCTGCATGAAAAGTCCACCGTTCTATCAGTGGGACGAACTATCGCATTGTCAGCGGCTAATCAGCTATTGGTTTCTTCCGTAGGATTGTCTCCATTCCGTCGCCGTCGGCGATTCTTTCCAGGAGATCCCACATGAAACTGCTGCACATCGATTCGAGCATTCTGGGCGACAACTCGGCTTCCCGTCAGTTGAGCAGCCAAGTCGTCAAAGCCTGGCAAGCCGCCGAGCCTGCTGCTGTCGTGACCTACCGCGACCTGGCCGCCGACGCCATCAGCCACTTCTCGTCGACCACCCTGGTGGCTGCCGGTACCACCGCAGAACTGCGCAACGCCGCGCAACAGCACGAAGCCGAGCTGAGCGCTTCGACTCTGGCCGAATTCATCGCCGCCGACGCCATCGTTATCGCTGCGCCGATGTACAACTTCACCGTGCCGACCCAACTCAAGGCCTGGATCGATCGCGTTGCCGTTGCTGGCCAGACTTTCCGTTACACCGAAGCCGGCCCGGAAGGCCTGTGCGGTGGCAAGAAAGTAATCATCGTCTCCACCTCCGGCGGCATCCATGCCGGTCAGGCCAGCGGTATCGCTCACGAAGAGTATCTGAAACTGGTCCTGGGCTTCCTCGGCATCACCGACATCGAAATCGTCCGCGCCGAAGGCCTGGCTTACGGTGATGAAGTGCGCAACAACGCGATGAGCGCCGCTCAGGCGAAGATCAGCGAGCAACTGTTCGCCGCTGCGTAAGCATTACGTAAAGACCAGCTGCCGTTCAGGTAGCCCCTCAAAAAACTCTGTATTCTGGTTCTGCAAGGGCCAGATGCGGAGTTTTTTGTTTCTGACTGTTGCATAATCTGGCCCGGGTTATGCAGTCAAACGATCAACGTCTGAGTGCACCGCCGCGCCGGATTACCGAACCACAGGGTTGCGGGCGTGTCGGAACACAAAGGATCTTTCGATTGAGTAACACAGGGTGGGCCATCCCATGATGCGTCTTTGTGCAGCGTTACTGATTTGCCTGCTCGGCAGCCTCGGTTCAGTGCATGCCGCGCCCGGGCGACACCCTGTCTGGAGCGTCGGTTATCACGAGATGACGTTCCTCGATCCGCTGGATCTTCAACCGATGCGTGCCATCGCCTTCTATCCCTCCAGCGACCGCGAACACACCAGCCTGCTTGAGGGCTACACCGTCGAGGCCGGCGCCGACACCAAGGTTGCCATCGGCCGCTTTCCGATGCTGATGCTTTCCCACGGCAACACCGGCACGCCCATTGCGCTGCATGACCTCGCCACCTCGCTGGCGCGCAAGGGGTTTGTGGTGGTCGCGGTGATTCATCCCGGCGACAACTCCAAAGACCACAGCCGCCTCGGCACCCTGAGCAATCTGTACGGGCGGCCGATCCAGATTTCCGAAGCGATCACCGCGACGCTCGGCGACCCGATGCTCTCGCCGTTCGTCAACGCCGATCAGGTCGGGGTGATTGGCTACTCGGCCGGTGGCGAGACTGCGTTGATCCTTTCTGGTGCGCAGCCTGATCTGGACCGCTTGCGCCGTTACTGCCAGGAGCGCCCGGACGATCGCGATGCCTGCAACACTCAGGGCGAACTGATCGTCGACCGTGACGATTTGCAGCCAGTGGCCGACCCCCGGGTGCATGCCTTGCTCCTGATGGCGCCGCTGAGCCTGAAGTTCGGCCGCCACACCCTCGCGGATGTGCATGTGCCAGTGCTGCTTTATAGCGGCGACGGCGACAAATTGGTGGCCTTCGATAAAAACGCCGCTGCACTGGCGCGTAAACTGCCAACCGCACCGGACTTCAAATTACTGGCCGGGGCAGGGCACTTCGTGTTCATGGCGCCGTGCAATGAAGAGCAGATTCGTGCGATGCCGGCGCTGTGCACCGATGCTGACGGCGTGGATCGCGAAGACATCCACCGCAACCTGATCTCCGAAGCCGGGCAGTTCTTCTCGCGGACGCTGGGCAAGCCGAGCCGGGCGGGGATGCAGACCGCGGATCAATAAAAAACGCAATTCCCCTGTGGGAGCGGGCTTGCTCGCGAATGCGGAGGGTCAGTCAATCTAGATAGCGACTGATCCACCGCATTCGCGAGCAAGCCCGCTCCCACAGTGATTTGTACGAAGTTTCAGGACATCGCCCGGCGTTTGAGCAGCAGGGTCAATCCCAGCCCGATCACTGACAACAGCGCCGCACTGAAAAATATCCACGCATAGCCCAGATTCAACGCCACCGCACCCATCAACGGCCCGGCAATCGCCAGCGCCAGATCAAAGAACACCGCATAGGCCCCCAACCCCGAGCCACGGCTGGAACTGGGCACCTGCTTGATCGCCTCGACCCCCAGCGCCGGATACACCAGCGATAAACCGAACCCGGCGAGTCCCGCGCCGATCAAGGCAAACGCGGTAGACGGCGCCAGCCACAGCAGCACCAGCCCAACGGTTTCGATGCTCATGCAGGCAATGGCCGAATTGAAGCCGCCAAAACGGCTGATCGCCGAAATGAACAGCAGCCGCGACACGATGAAACACACGCCGAAGACCGTCAGGCAATACGCGGCGCCGCTCCAGCCACGGTTGAGGTAATAAAGAGTAATGAAGGTGGTCAGTGTGCCGTAACCGATGGACGCCAGGCTCAAGCTGGCCCCATACGGTGCAATCCGCCCGAAGACTGCCCAAAAAGGCAGCCGTTCGCCGCGCACCACTGGCACCGAAGGTTTATTGCGGATCAATACCAAAGCGCCCGCAGCCAATACCGAAAGGGCGATGCCCAGGCTGGCAAAGCCGTAGTCGGCGACCATGACCACGCCCAGTGGCGCGCCAATCGCAATCGCGCCGTAGGAGGCAATGCCGTTCCAGCCGATTGATCTTGCCGTGTGTTCGACCCCGACCTGGCCCATGCACCAACTGATGGTGCCGACCCCGATCAAGCCCTGTGCCACGCCGAGCAGCAGGCGCCCGACGATCAGAATCATCAGGCTCGGCAACGGAAAATCCTGCAACAGCGTCGAAATCAGCGTCAGTAGCCCGCTGAGGACAATCCCGCACAAGCCATAGACAATCGCCCGTTTGGTGCCCAGCGTATCCGACATGCGCCCGGCCATCGGCCGACTGAGCAGGGTGGCCAGATACTGCGAGCCGATCACCAGACCGGCAATGATCGCGCTGAAACCCAGTTGTTCATGCACATAACCGGGCAACACCGCGATTGGCAGGCCGATGCACAGGAAGGCGACAAAGGTGTAGAAAACGATGGAGACGATCTGCAGGGTGATCGTCAGGGAGCTTTGCGGAGGCTGTTGCTGCGCAGACATGTGAACTCGTTCGCGGGCGGCGGTGGGAGAGTCGGCATCATGGCTTGGCGTTGAAATAAAAGGAAGCAGGCTAACTATTTTTACTGGAGTCGGTGGTGTTTTTGAGGGCATCTTCGCGAGCAGGCTCGCTCCCACATTTGGAATGCGTTTCCCGTGGGAGCGAGCCTGCTCGCGAAGGGCTTCACAGCACAAAATCACTATCCCTTGAAATGCAAAAAGCCCTGTCACACCGACAGGGCTTTCGCTTGAAGCTTAGAGCTGTAGGCTCGTGGCTACCTTTAGAACACCACACCCTGACTACGCAGGTAGTCATCATAGGTGCCGCTGAAGTCGGTCACGCCATTCGGGCTCAACTCGATGATGCGCGTGGCCAGGGACGATACGAACTCACGGTCGTGGCTGACGAAAATCAGCGTGCCCGGGTAGTTTTCCAGCGCCAGGTTCAGCGCCTCGATCGATTCCATGTCCAGGTGGTTGGTCGGTTCGTCCATGATCAGCACGTTCGGCTTTTGCAGGATCAGCTTGCCGAACAGCATGCGACCTTGCTCACCACCGGAAATCACTTTGACCGACTTGAGGATCTCATCGTTGGAGAACAGCATGCGGCCCAAGGTACCGCGAATCATCTGCTCGCCCTGCGTCCACTGACCCATCCAGTCGAACAGCGTGACGTCGTCTTCAAAGTCGTGCGCGTGGTCCTGAGCGTAGTAGCCCAGTTCCGCGGCGTCGGTCCACTTGACGCTACCGGCATCCGGGGTCAGTTCGTTGACCAGGGTGCGCAGCAGGGTGGTCTTGCCGATGCCGTTCGGGCCGATGATCGCTACGCGCTCGCCCGCTTCAACCTGGAAGCTGAAGTCTTTGAACAGTGGCTTGCCGTCGAAACCTTTGGCCATCTTTTCGACCATGACGGCCTGACGGTGCAGCTTTTTGTTCTGCTCGAAGCGGATGAACGGGCTCACGCGGCTGGAAGGCTTGACCTCGGCCAGCTGGATCTTGTCGATCGCCTTGGCACGGGAAGTGGCCTGTTTGGCTTTCGAGGCGTTGGCCGAAAAGCGGCTGACGAACGATTGCAGCTCGGAAATCTGTGCTTTCTTCTTGGCGTTGTCCGACAGCAGTTGCTCGCGGGACTGGGTCGCCACGGTCATGTACTCGTCGTAGTTGCCCGGGAACAGGCGCAATTCGCCGTAATCCAGGTCAGCCATGTGGGTGCACACGCTGTTCAGGAAGTGACGGTCGTGAGAGATGATGATCATCAGGCTGTTACGCTGAGTCAGAACGTTTTCCAGCCAGCGAATGGTGTTGATGTCCAGGTGGTTGGTCGGTTCGTCGAGCAACAGCACTTCCGGATCGGAGAACAGCGCCTGAGCCAGCAATACGCGCAGTTTCCAGCCTGGCGAGACTTCGCTCATCGGGCCGAAATGCTGTTCCAGCGGAATACCCAGACCCAGCAACAGTTCACCCGCGCGGGATTCGGCGGTGTAGCCATCCATCTCGGCGAACTCGGTTTCCAGCTCGGCCACGGCCATGCCGTCTTCTTCCGACATTTCTGCCAGCGAGTAGATACGGTCGCGCTCGGCCTTGACCTTCCACAGCTCTTCGTGACCCATGATC
The DNA here is from genome assembly GCF_023100605.1 of Pseudomonas sp. MWU12-2020. NCBI lineage: Bacteria > Pseudomonadati > Pseudomonadota > Gammaproteobacteria > Pseudomonadales > Pseudomonadaceae > Pseudomonas > Pseudomonas sp. MWU12-2020. The sequence continues at coordinate 41,548 of NZ_JALMEX010000001.1, read as the reverse complement.
ACGGTGTCGATCACGGTGAATTCTTCGTAGGCGAACTGGTCCTGGCGCAATTTACCCAGGCGCACGTTCGGCTCGAGCATGACCTGACCGCCGGACGGGTCGAGGTCGCCACCGAGGATTTTCATGAAGGTCGACTTGCCGCAACCGTTGGCGCCGATCAGGCCGTAGCGGTTACCCGCGCCGAATTTGACCGAAACGTTTTCGAAGAGCGGCTTGGCGCCGAACTGCATCGTGATATTTGCTGTGGAGATCAATTACTTTACCTATCAATGGGTTGCGAGCCGCACATTTGGCGCTTGGGCCATTCCTGGGGCATTTTGGAGCTTTTCCATCTCGCCCCAGTCACCGCTGGAATTCAGCCAGCGGGCATAGGTCGAGAGCAGCATTTGGACGCTGTGTCCAAGCTGTTGGGCAATAAAGGCGGGATTCATGCCAGACATTATGCATATTGTCGCATAAGTATGACGGCAGTTGTACGGCGGCCGATAACGAACCTTCAGCCTTTCCAGTGCCGGCCCCCATTGTTTGTGCAGGTCCGAGGTCTGTCTGACGTGCTGGCTCATCTTGGAAGGGGGGAACACGTAGGGGAAATCCTTGATCGCCCCGGTGCCAGCCTTCCGGCGCTCCGCGTACTGCTCAGCAAACGCCAGAGCGTGCAATGCGCGATCATTGAGCAGCACATACCGATTTTTCTTCGTCTTGGTGCGCTCCTTGATCACGCCTTGGGCGATCGCGCGACAGACGTGAGCCTGGCGCTTCACCCTGTCCACGGCATCCCAGCGGAGGGCGATGATCTCCTGCGGCCTCATGCCAGTGAAGAAAGCGAACTCGAAGAAAGCCGCGTAAATCGAACTGGGCCAATGCTCAGTGCTGTATAGCTCCGCGATTATCTTGTTGGCCTCTTCCAGCGTGAACGGATCAGGCTCACCCTTCTTGCGCTTCGGCGCGTCCAATAGCTCGGCCGGGTTCTTCCCGATGAGCTCTTCTCGCACAGCATCATCCAGAATGGTGCTCAGTCGGACGATGGCGTTACGTTTCACGCCTGGCGATGACCACTCAATCTCCCCTACGATTTTTCGCAGCAGCATCGTGCTGATCGCCGTCAAGCGAGTGAGTGCCAGGTATGGCATCCAGTACAGGTTCAGCGCGCTTTTGTAGTTGAGGTGCGTGCCTTCCTCAATTTCCCTTCCGCTCAGCCAGGCCTGCGCATACTCCCCGAACAAAACCTCCTTGCCCCCGGACAATGCCGACCCGGGGAACAGTTCTGCGTATTTTGCTTCGTCGAGCAGGCCATGCTTGATCAGCCCGACTACTTGATCTCTAAGACTGGTGGCAGCCTTGATGCCCGCTTTCGTGGTGGGAAGCGCGAGTGTTTCGGATCGACGCTTACCGTCCCAACTAAAACGGATCCGGATGGTGTCGCCCCTGATTTCCAGCCCGGCGGGCAAACCCAAAGGCTTTCGAGCCATTCGTCGTATCTCCTGATGCTGTACATGATGTTGTGCCCGAACTTGTTCCATACCCCTTCGGGGATCTGGTTTCTGCTGCGTCGGGTCTGCAGGGCCTTCATGGTTGTACCGAGGCGTTCGGCCATTTGCTTTTCGGTGATTTTGTCGGGGTCTGGTGCTTTTAGAACTTGCAGCTCTCCAGGCATAGCGGTGTCCTCTGCCCGGGGCGGGCGTAATTGCTCCATGCCGCGCGTGGCGGCAGAAGGTGGTGATGGGTTATGCGCTTGCCTTGGCCAGGACTGCGTCGGCGACCGCCATTGCAGCTTGGGCGTCGTCCACGTAGGCGGGATCGAACCCGCCAGCGAGATGGATGGTTGCTTGGCAGGCGCGGAGGTTCTCGCGGGTGAGTTTCAGCGCCGCCACCAGCTCTTCGTGCAGTCCGCGCTCCTCGCGGCCTATACCCCAGAAGCGCTGGCCCCAGTGCTCGGCCGGCGGCGGGTTGTTGTTATGCGCGCCGAACGCCAGTGCACCGACTACAGAGTCCAGGAGGTCGCGCTTGTAGGCGTTGTCGCCGTCGATGCTCAGGCCCTGCCGGCGCAGCGCGTCGAGCGCGTTATTCAGATTCGCCTCGGGCGACGGCAGCACCAGGTCAAAGTCGGACTTGCCTGGCCGGCAGGCGATGACGAACATCTGGCAGTCGAGCGGCAGGTGCTGGGCGATATCCATGATCGCTTCGATAATGGCGTCGCGCAGGTGGTGTTTTTGATCGGCCATACGAATTCCTCGCCTGCCGTACACCGGCAGGCTGTTGAGTTGGGGGAGGGGTTACTGCTGGATGAGTTCGGCGGGGACGCTCACCGTGGCGCCGCGCTTGGCGAAGAGAACGGCGCGGAACACGGCGATGGTTCGGGTTTCGCCGGGCTGGCGGTTGAACGGATCGTTCGTCGCGTCGGCCAGCCACTGGTGCCGGTGGCCAACATCGACCCAGACGCCGTACTTCGTGATCAGTTGGTCGGCGTCGGGCAGGGCGAAGAGATCCAGCTGCCCCGCCACGGGCTGCTGCTTACCCTCGATCGCGTTGATTGCCCAGTCCAGCGCCGGGCCGTTCAGTTCCTCGGTGCGGACGCTGACCAGGCAGCTCATCGAGCAGCGCTCGATGTCTTCGGCGGCGATGGCGGAAATCCAAAGAACATCCGCCGCTTGCCTGTGTAGCCACACTCTTGGCATCCGGCGGCCGGGTGGGTGTTGTACCCATAACTGCAGCTTGAGCAGTCGCAGCTACAGCCTGAGCATTCCATTGTGCACTGCGCCTCCTGCTCGACTTCGTTGTCTCGGGTGATCAAGAAGTTGGAGCGCCGATCCAGACGAAAGCCGGTGATTTTCTCAGCCTCCTCATAAGTGGATGGCTCTCTGCGGAAACCCCATTTGGCTGATGGGTCGGCAACGATGCGAGTAACTGTTCTCATCGCCACGGCCCCCTGTAGATCAGGTAGGCCATGTAGAGCGGGGCGAAGATCATAGTAGGTGCGCTCCCGATTCAAGTAGGCCGTCGCGGTCTTGACGTAGCGCCTCATTCTCGGCGATCAGTGCCAGCACAGCCTCGGGCGAGCACTCTTTGAGAAACTGCTCATCACGGTGCAACAGGCCAGCATCCTCGATCATCCCAACCCATCCGTGCGAACGGATTACTTCGTCGCGGCAGCGCTCGGCGAGTTGTTTAAGTTTTGAATGGTCTGTCATGGCTGAACCCTCTTAAACTCAACGACCCAGCACCAGGGGTTGGCGTCCCAGTCGCCGCCGGTGGAGTTCCACAGACCCGCAAATGCTTTCGCTGCCGTGGTTTCAAGCGCCGTTTTCCCGTCATCAGGCCCGACCATGTATCCGGTGCAGATCGGCCAGCCGTCGTCAGGGCGAAAAGCTACGGCGCTGATTCCTTCTGCCATCGCTTGCACTTCGCTGATGTCCTGCAGCCGCTCGACGCGGACGTCGGTGATCTCCAGCAGGATGCGGCTGGCCCAGCGCGGCATGTGGATTGATGTCCGGCCTCGGCCCCGGGCGATCATGGAACATCCGGTTTGGCGTGTACTGTTGTCCGCCGGGTACCAGATTGGCTCGCCTTGGCTCAAATCTCGCGGCGCTACTGCGTCGACTTGGGCGTCCGCTGCCCATGCCTCGCGCACCCACAGTCGCTCGCCGCGACGGCCATACGGGCAAGGCGCGAACTCTTCCAGCTCTTTGGCGCACTCCGCTTCGGTCGCCCCGAAAACGCCGAAACCGTAGCGCGGGTCGCGCTGGGCAATTGCCATCCAGCGATGGCGCTCGCCGGCAGCAACTGAAGTGTCCTCAACCGGGATCTGGCAGCCTTTGACCGGCCGCCGCGTGACCGTCTTCCTGCCATCCAGAATGGCGCGCACCATCGGGGCCGAGAACAGGATCGGCCGTTCCTTTATTTCAGGCATGACTTCGTCCTTGCCGCTATAGCGGCTATCAAATTCAGATGAGGGAGAGGTATCGTTGCCGCCATTAAAAAATGGAGGTGGGAAGTGGTCGTTCACGGAGTCGAGTATCGGTTTTGCTGCGCTTCAAGCGTTGTTGAAGGACACGATGGCCTTGCGCTTGAATGCTGGAGAGGTAACAACGGGCTGTTATTTGAGATCTTTCGAAATGACGAGACACTCCGCTATGAAGTGACCCTTTTCGTAGAGAATGTACCGCTTGAATTGCTTGAATACGCCGTACCGATCGCCCGAGAACGCTTAGGGGATTTTGTTCCTTATCCCTGACAATTCGTCCTTGCCGCTATAGCGGCTGACTTTTAAGGGGGAAGGAGTTAGTGGTTACTGCGGGAGTTTGCCGAGGTGGTCTTCGAGGAACTGCTCGGTGAAGGGCTGAGGTGGATCGAGCGGCGCTTTCAAACCTCGTTCCAGCTCATCAATCCGCTGATCCGCTGCGTTCAGGCGCTGCTGCAGGGCGTCACGCTCAGCGGTGACCTGGTCGAAGTCGGAACCCAGTACATACCGCACGGATTCATGCCCGCATTCGCACGTATCCCACACATCGTCCTGGCACCATTCACGGCCGCTTGATTGACCCTGCTCCTGGCAGGCGGGGCCGAGGTAGATAACTTTGAGTTCGCTCACTTCGAATGTCCCTTTCAATTGTCAGTGCCCGTGTAGGTGCGCCAAGGCACCTTCACGCCGTTTACGAGGAATCCCCAGTCACCGCGCCACTTGCTGGTGATGAAGAGGGTGATGACGCCGCCGGGTGATACCTGGTCGATGCGGTGGTATTCGCCGTGGTTGAGGCGGGCGGTGTCGCCTTCGGAGCGTTTCAGCCACTCGCAGGCGTCCTTCATGAGCCACTCAACGATCCTTGGATCTGGATTCGGAACCATCGTCGACCTGACCGCTTTCTTCCACCAATCGCTCGCCGGTCGCTGCTCGTTGTACCAACCGCGCAGGATGATCGTCCGTGCGTTCCACGGGTGATCGTGCAGGTCTCGATCTTCGTCCGGCCGCAAGATGTGGTGAATGCGGAACGACCACGGGCACCACCACAGCGCCGCCTTGTGCGTCTCCCGGCTGTACGGGTTGAATAGCCACCAGCGGCCCATGTACATCTCGGTTCCGTCGGCGGACATGATGTGCTGGTACGGGGTGAGCTTGGCGCGGGCGATGAGCCAGTCGGCGATTGCGGGGCGCGCGAGTACCTTGGCGATGATTCGCCAGAAGAAGTTCAGCATGGATGGTGTCCTATGCCGGGGCATGCCCGGGCGGTGGAGGGTCGTGAGAGATCAGCTACAGTTCAGGCTTCAGCTGATAGGAGAGTTTTGATGATTGAGGAGTTCGAGAAAGGGGGAATCACGCTCTACGCCGGGCGCTGGCCTATCGCGCCGGCTGTAGGGCCTGTTCGACCTGATGGTTCGGTGTTAGACGAGAAAGGAGTGCTGCGCTTCCAAATTATCAATGATGAGTTGTATACGGCCAGCAGTCTTCTCGTCGGCACGATCCACTTATTTGACAAGGAATGGATTGTTACAGATGACAAAAACAATGTTCTGTACACGTTGCGGCGCGATATTGGGTCGTGATCTCACGCAGCCTTCATGAGGGCTTCGATGATCCGCTGACCAGCGAGCGGCGGAACCGCGTTGCCGGTCATGTGCATCGTCAGTTTGTGGTTGTCCGGGCGGAGCGTGTTCTTCGGAAACGACTGTGCGGCCATGGCCTCGTCAGCGCTGATCATCCGCATCATGTCGCCGTCGACGACTGCCCAGCGGTCCAGCGTGGTGATAGTGCCGATCGGGCGGTCAAGGCTGCGACCGGTGAGCCCTGAGCCTGAGCCGTAGTAAGGCATCACGAACCGATCGCCGAAGCGTTCGCGACCATTTTTCACGCGGGTCAGTGTCGACGCGGCGCGGCCTGGCTTGTTGATCGGCGACCACTTGCCGGCGTCGAAGTCGATAATGTCGCGAGCGGGTACGTGCTGATAGCGTGGCAGTTGCAGGTGCAACGGTGCCTTGCTGCGCGAGCAGACCATGAAAAGGCGTACTCGGTGTTGCGGGACGCCGAGATCGGCGCAGTCCACGATGTGCGGCGCCAGTGCGTACCCCAGCCGCTGCATCGCGTCAGCCCACGCCGGGTACAGAATCCAGTCCATGAACTCCGGTACGTTCTCGATCACCGCGAACTCCGGCCGGTTGACCTCGGCGTTCTGTACCGGCGCCCACGCTGTCGATCGCGAGTTGTCGTGCTGAGGGTTGCCGGCAGCCTTGCCGCGAGCCTTGGTGTGCCCTTGGCAGCAGGGAGAGGCGAGCATGACGTCGTGCTTCGGCACGTCCGCCCAGTTCGCCTGGTGCAGATCCTGACAGGCGTGGACGGTGTCTGGGTTGTTCCGCGTGTGCCATTCGACTGCCTCGGGCCAGTGGTTTGCTGCCCAGAGAACGTTTAGGCCGGCGTTGCGGCCGCCCTTTGTCCATCCGCCGAACCCGGCGAACAAGTCGATTGCTGATTGCATAGGGGGATCCTCGCCGGCTGGCGTGATTCGTAGAAGTGGGGTATTTGTGTTTGGCCCGGCATGGGGCCGGATCAAGGAGTGAAAATGAAGCGGCGCGAATATTTCAGAGAATGCAGCAGGCTTTCTGGCGTTGTTGCCGATAAAAACGAGGCTTTCGCCAATTTCGTTTCAGACCACCCAGACTTGACCGAAGAAGACTTCGAGGAGTTCGACGCTCATCAGGCAGAGCTGTCGATCGCCATGGGTGAATGGCAGCGCTTCTGCCAAGAAAACAGAGGTAACCTCACCGACTGATCTGCACCTATTCATCCATTCCTACGCGAAGTGCCTCGCGCTGATAAGCCAGCTTCAATTTCCGCGACACGTTTTCGGGTATCACGTATTCGTGTCGCGGAGGGGTGAGTAGGGGAAGGGCGCCGCCCGGGCCAAGGCCGTGCAGGTGGTGAATCATCAGCGTGATCGCCTCGCCCTGTTCCTCGATGCCGCTCCAGGCCATCAGCTCAGCAAGGGCTTGGCGCGTAGCGGGCAGGGTATGGAACCGAACCTCTACTTCGCCACGGCTCTTCCTCTTCGCCGCGGCTTTCTCTGACCGTTCCGCATTGCTCTTGGCCATGGCCTACCTCTTCAATTCCGCTGGCCGGCAAGTCCAGCCAGGTTTGTCGGCGGCGCGTGGCCGCCCGGTTGATGGTTCGTCTCACGCTGCAACCTTTACCTGATGCCAGGCGCCGGCGGCGTAGAACAGCTTCGCGGCTTGGGCTTCATCCATCGAAACTTCGTCCGGAATGGCGATCCAGCCTGATGCCACCAGATGGTTCGGGTTCGCGCTGTTGCGCAACTCCAGGTAGTAATGCTCGATGGCATCGGTCAGGCGCTCGACCTTGTAGATGCCCTCGGGCGAGATCTCAACCGACTTGATGTACTCGGCGCCGCGCTCGTCGCGGCACATGGCGCCGATGTAGATCGTCCAGCGGTAGGAGAAGTCGAATATCGCGTTGGCGATCGCCAGACTGCGGATCTGTTTGCAGCTCTTCCAGTTCGCCATGATCTGGCTTCCGCTGGGGTCGATATTTACCACCGCGACGTGGTTGGTGCGCAGTAGAGCTCGGCAGCTGCGTTCGGCCCGGGCGAAACCGTTGTTGGGTTTGCGTTTCGACTTCATAGCGAGTCCGCCATTTTGCGCAGAGCCTTGCGGTCGGCGGCCGATATCGGGTTCGGTCGCCGCTTGAGGACCGTTTCAGGGTCTACTTTGTTGGAGCGGGGCGGTGGCAGCGGATTGCGCGGCGGGTTTTTCAGTTGTTCGATCCGCCCGCCGGTGGCCAGGTACTGGGCGACCTGGTCATTGATGGATTCCGCATGCTGCCGCTGCTGCTCGATCAGGTTGACGTGGTTGCTGATCATGCTGGCCTCACTTGATCCGGATCGAGCTTTCGCCGCGCTCAAGGTGAGCCCAGATCGGTTCCGGTATCAGTTCATGTTCCGCGTCTTCGCCGGCTTCGATGCGCTTGCGCACCACGTCGTTGTGATCACGGATTTCCTTGAGCTTCGCAGCGATCGACTTTTTGTCAGGGGCGAACACAGTCTTCGTTTCGATGAAGTCATCAGGAATCTCGTCTTCCTTGTCGACGATCACCTTTTCAGGCGCCAGCGCCAGCGTGATTGTGAACAGCGGTCGCTTGATTGACTTGATCGCCGCGGCTTCCATGTTCCGGCGCAGGTAATCACTGATCTGGGAAACGCTGTTTTTCTTCACGCGTTTCAGTTCGTTGAGGCGCTCGACCTCTTTGTCGATGGCGTCGATATCGCTCTCGATGTTCCGACGCAGCATGACAATGTTGTCGGCCTTCACCTCGAACTCGCCTTGAATCTCGTCCATGGCGTGCTGCAGGGCCTCTTTCAGGCCCTCATCATCGGTGTCGGCCATTCCCTGAAGTTCGGCGAGCTTGCCGGTCAGTGCGTAAAGTTGAGTCATGCTGCATTCTCCCGCTCAGTGGCTTCGGTAATGCGCTTCCACTCCAGTGAAATGCGCTCGGCACCTCTGGTGTCCTTTCGAATAGTCAGCTTGCGTACGGCGACGTCGTGGATCTTCTTCAGTTCCTGGGCGGACTGGGCGCCAGCCATGGTGTCGATGACCGATTTGATGTAATCCAGCCGTTCCTGCTTCTGACGATCTTCTTCCGCTACCCGATCTTCTGCCTTGTTCAGTGCCACCTCATCCCGAACTGTTTCGACATATGCGGCGTCATCGAACAGCCCCATGTGGATGTCCGCGGCGAACCCGAGCGGCTGGAGGCATTTACCGATGGCATCTGTGAGCGACTTCTTTGCCGCCTCCCAGTCGGTGATGATCTTGCCTTGCTGCAGGAGAACGAACGGCGTGTGCCCGTAGTGCGTCACGGTGCATTTCTGGCCGCCTTCGCCCTGGTACCAAAGCTCAATTCTCACGGTGTGGACTTTCGCGTTGATGAGTGGCGCGGTCGGCCATTCCTTGGTCGGCGCTTGCAGCGGGCCGCCTTCGTCGAATCGCTCTTCAAGGATGGTCCAGCCCCAACCTTCACCGCATGGGCCGAACACTTCGGTGGCCTTGCGCATCAGGTAGGTGGGTTTGATGGCGGTGCCTTTGAAGCCACCCATGCCGGTGAAGTTCTTCGTGGCGCTCGGGTCGGTCGTGTCGACCTGATCCCAAATTCTGGTGTTGGACATGACTGTTCTCCGCGCCACCGGAAAGGGGCGCTGTGGAAGTGTTATTCGGTGGCTTTGGCGACAATCGCCCGGGTATCTCGAAGTAATTCGGCCTTCTCGCTTTCGTAGCGATCTGGATGCCACTGGCAATCGAGTGCCGACCAGCGCTTGGCAATGCTCAGAAGGTCGGGCGCGGCGGCGATCAGCTTGGCGTCAGCCTCTTCATAGACCCAGTCGACCACCTGCTCCTGATCGTCGTTGAAGTCGATTGCGAACGCGCGCTGCCCTGGCACGTTCGAATGCGAGACCTCTCGGACGGTCCATGGTGCTGGCGTATGCTCTTGTGCGGGCACGGGGAATCCTTGGCCGCGACATGCGCAGCGCTTGAAGTTGAAAGTCAGGAGGTGACGCGGTCGGCGAGGGCGCTGAGCAGCATCAGGAAGGTGAAAACGCCGAGGGAAGAGAACGCACCGCGCCAGATGATCAGGCGGCGCGCCCATTGGCGACTGGTCACTGGAACACCTTGTAGGTGGTCGACTGCGGCGGCTGGCATGTGCTGGAGGAATCGCGCGCCACGTTGTAGCTGGCCATCACGATCAGCAAGCCGCCGGCGAGAACCCAAAACATGATCTTCATGGCCGAGCCCTCACAGCGATGCGTCCGCCTTTCATGGTCACCGACAGACGCTGCGGGAGGTTGTCGACCAGATCCTCGCGCTTGCGGCCGATCACCTCATTGAAGGGCAGGCCGAAGCCGAGGATGGCGATCTTGCGCTCGATGTCTGCCAGTTGTTCATCAACCAGCGTTGTCACGATTGGCGTGGTCATGCTGCCAGCTCCTTGCGCTGCCGACTGATCTTCAGCAGGCGGGCGCTGTAGTGTTTGAATTCTTCTGCGGTGATGGCGTTGGCCGTGAAGTGCTGGATGATCAGCCCCTCGGCCAGGGTTTCGTCGATCTGGCGGGCGCCGGCGTGTTCAACAGCCTCCAAAGCCTTATCGATGGCGATGTGAGCGCTCATAGAGCGCTGTCCATGTCGTCCTCGGCTGCTTCGCGCTCAGCAGCAACTGCATCGGCGGCGTGAGGGCGGAGGAAGTTGGCGGCGATCGCCTCAAGCTGCGTGACCGGGCTGTTACTGCCCAACAGGTGCTTGGCGTGCGTCAGTGCCTCGGCCGGACTGCCAACCACGACGGCCAGCACCAGGTTGGCGAACGAGTCGCAATCATCCAGACCGTCGATCTGCCGCTGATTCAGGTGGTGCTGCAGGTGTTCGGCGTACTCCGCCGAGGTCACTTTCTGCACCGGGCCAAACCGGCGCTTCCATTCCACATCCGAGCCGCACACCAGTTGTTCGGCGGCGCTTTCCAGCCATTCCCGATGATCTTCTGGCTCGCTCACCGCCGGAGGCAACTGCGCGTCGTACATGGCCTGACAGAGTTTCAGTGCTGCGTTCATGCGACCTCCGGCCAATGGCGCTCAATGCTCTGTTTTGCGTAAATGGACAGCCGCTGGTAACTGTTCACGCCGCCGCAGCCAGGCATGGTTCCTTCCAGCTCGACACAGGCGCGAATGTCGCAGCGCCGCGAGCAGACCCAGCCCCCGTAGTGGCATTGGTGGACTTCACCTTTCGGTTCAGGGTGATAGGCGAGGCCGCCTTTCCACGATGGCGAGCCGCGCAGCTTCAGCCCGCAACCTCGGCAAACCGCTTGTGTGTCGGTGCAGTTGTGCATGACGACCTCCAGTGTTTGGGGTTAGGCAGAAACGGATGAATTCAACTTGTGGTGCCGAGCCATAGCTATCCAATAATCTCGGTTGGCCTTTGCCCGTTCGACCATTGAGTTGGGGCCGTGCTTCTTCCCGAACATCATTCGGTAGTTCTGGCTCCTGGCCCTGTCCACGCATTCGCGAACACTCATAGCTTTCTCCACTCGTTGATTGATCCAACAAAACTCGGATGCACTCGTTCGCTCCGCTGGTTGCCGTTGGGCGCGGAGGGGAGTGCATTCGGGATTGGTCGGGAAGAAGTGGGTGCCGGTCTTTCCCGGCTGTCACGGCGCTTGTGCCAGATCAAGGTAGCTCGCCAATACCAGGTTGGCGCTGACCCTGCGCAATGCGGGTTGAGCTATTCGCCGGTTGGTGCAGATGGCCGGAGCTGATCCCGGCATGACTATTAGCGGCCTTAGTGACACCGGAGTTTCACCGGGGCGAAGGTTTCAGCCGATTATTTTTGGACTCGCCGTGGCCATCTGGGCGCTTACTCACTCTACCGGCCACGATTCCCGCGATCCCTCAGGTCTTACACTTGCCCGTCAGCCCGGGCATTCATCTGCTTGTTGCGGTGATGCAGGTGGGCGGTTATAGGCCGCAGTTTCGTCCGCATCGGGGTGTGATCTAGCCGGTGCTGATCTCCGACTTATTAGTCTTGTTGCTCTAAAGACTTTTAAACGGCGTATTTTCAAGAGTTTCACGAGCAACCGGGGCTGCTGTAGCCGCTATCAGCGCATCAGCCTGCGCGTTCAGATCACACCCCAATGCGCTCTCATAGAGAGGATTGGGCAGTTAACGACAGGCTGTCGTGGCGCTGGCTGGTCAGTCGTAGATGCCGTAGCTGAACTCGTCCTCATCGCAATCGACGATGATTTTGGATTTACCGAAGTAAAGTGCGGCAACCATCTTTTCGAATGGAGAGCGGAATTTCAGGGTCTGGCTGATCTTCTCGTTGTCGATTTTGGCGGCGTATACAGATCCGACCTCATGCCCCTTTTCGTTTCGGTCCTTCCCGTAACGGTCGAAACTGATGTGGATCGCGTTGCCGAGCATGTGTTCACTGCGCTCGGAGCGTCGGGAGTAGGTCGAAGCTCCGTGATCCTTCGGTTCCTTGTCGAAGTAGATGTGCATGCCGCCGTAGTCGGATGGCTGGAAGCGAATGTCCGGAGCTTCCCAGTGCTCTTCGGCTGCCGACTCTTTGTGGTCTTCGACGAAGGCTTCCAGCAACTCCTGCAGGCTGATCACTTCCGGCATCGCATCTTTGTTCAGCACCTCGTCGATCTGTTTCTGCGCCAGGCGCACCATGTCGGCTTCGACGCCGCTGTTTTCCCACTTTTCCTTCAAAGCAGCAGCGATCATTGCGTTGTAGCGAGTCAGCTCAAAGATTTCGGTCAAATTAGCTGGCAGCGCGGCCTTGATTGCTTCTTCGACCTGCTTACCCATGTCGCCATAACGGCCGAAGCAGTTGTCGACCACGTTCGTGAACATCTTCTTGACGTGCTCGTCGATGATTTCGACTGGCTTGTCGCTGTTTGCAAAAGCAGTGACGCGCTCGGCGAGCAGCGCTTGAAGTGTTTGTTCGCTCATTTGATGCTCCGTGCTTGATCGGTTGATTTCCCGTCTGGCCCTGTCGCCAAGGCCAGCCAGTGAAATCGTCATGCTGCGAACAGCTCATGCTGCTGTGGCGCCGGCATCAAGTAGGCGACCAGCTGCTCGGTCGGCCACTCCGTGACGTCGGTCCAGTCGGGATAAATGACCTTGAACACCTTTGGGTGCAGCCATTGGCCCTGCTGCTTGTCCGGGCTGATGCAGAACTTGAAGCCTTCATCACGCAAGCTCATGCCGCCGCCTTGCAGTCAGCCGCTGTCATGCGCCGCCCATCGTCCAGCTCGACCACGCACACTCCGTTGGTATAGCCATGCTCTGCGTTGAGCCGATTCGCCTCGCGGATGCAGACGTCCAGATCTTCGTCGACGAATACCTGCAGCTCGCCGCGGAGAGTGATGCGAAGAACCTTGTTCATCGTGTTGCCCTCGGTTGTTTTCCCAATGCACCCGTCACCAGGTGCATCAGTGAAAAATTCCGTGTTGCTATCCGCCCCATGCGCGGCGCCGCGGTTTCCCCACCTGGCCGGCGTCACACATTTCGTGTTCGGTGCTCTTCGCCGGCTGGCTTGCATGGTTTGGCGTCCTCCCATATGGGGAGTCCGGCAGGTTCCAGAGCCTGCATGGGGATCGAAGTTTGTGTTTCGCGCTATGCCCGTTTCCGGGGATCGATCCGCGAAGATTCCTGACTGTTAAAGAGCGGCGGGTCTCTTGAGGCCCTGGCACCGTCTTGCGTTGGCGTTGAGGCAAATTTAGAAAACTTAACAAGATTGGTCAAGGCCTATTTTTAGAAAACTTAACAAAAGTTTAGAGAGGCTGATTTGCGGGCACAAAAAAGCCCGCCGATTGGCGGGCCTTGGGGGGGGGGCGGTGTTACGTCAGTTCGCGCCGCGTGAGTACATCGCCCACCAGAAGACGTGACCGAGGATCACGATCTGCTGCTCCTGGATCTGATCGAAGGTGTAATCCTCGTCGGGATGCTCGTCGCGATTGAAGCTGCGAAGCCTAAGACCGGTCGGGATTCGGTAGAGTTGCTTCACGCGCAGCTGTCCATTGTGATTGATGGCGTACATCTCGCCATCGACCACGTCGCGCAGAGTGTTCTTACCGATGTTGATGCCCACCGTGGCGCCGTCGCGTAGCACAGGCACCATGCTGTTTCCGCTGACAACCACGCACTTGGCGTTGCTGAACTGAACACCATTGTGGCGCAAGTCCTTCTTGAAGAAGCGCAGCCGAGAGGTATCGCTTTCTTCAATAGCAAATCTTCCCGAGCCTGCCGCCAACTCAACTTCTTGAAGGAAGGGGACGTAGACCTCGTCATCGTCGAGCGGGGTGTCGTCGTCCCACGTCTCGATCGTTCCGAGCGGTATCGACTTGTGCGCCTCGGGCGATCCAACACCATCAGATAGCCAATCCGGCGAACAGTCCAAGGCTTTGGCCAAGGCGAGCAGGTTCTTGCCCTTCGCCCCATTCGTACCAGCCAGCCAGAAAGAGACAGTCGTCCGAGAGACGCCAGTCATTTCGCTTATGTCAGTCGCTCGTAGGCCCTTGGCCTCCATTCGACTCTTCAATCGTTCGCTGAAATTCATATTTAGGATTCTAAACAAGCATCTGTTTAGATAACTTGCACTTTGCTGTTAACATTTCTAAACTCGCTCGCAGTGAAGTGGAGAAACCTTAAATGACCTATGACCAAGCCCTGCAATTCTTCGGCTCGCCCGGCGCGATCGGTGAAGCCCTGCGCGTCACCCGTAGCCGCGTCTCGCAGTGCCGATCTGCCGGTGGCTTCTCCTACCCAATGCAATGCGTGTTGGAGAAGGAGTCCGCCGGGAAGCTCACTGCGAGCCGTCACGACGACCCTGCCAGCTCGACCAAGCAAACAGCTGCATAACCAATTTCCACAGCCAGGAGCATCGAAGCATGTACATGGACCCCAATCAAAAGCGCGCCATCCCGGTGAAGGTTCGTTTCGAACCAGTGCTTGATCGGATTCTGCGTAAGGCCGCGACCAAAACCCGTATGCAGCACGCCACCTACCTCTACGAAATCATCGAGTGGGCAGTGGCCAATGGCGTGATCGAGGAACTGATGCAGGACAAACAAGAAGATATCGCGGGCTGAAGCCCCTTTGGAGGGCCAAATGACCGTAGAGCTGGAAAGGCTGCCTCCGCAAACGCGGAAAAGGGTGGAGGAGTTGATGCGCGCCAATGGCTGGAGTTTCAGCCATGCCGTCAACGCAATGATGGAAACCGCGATTGCATGCGGTGCGCTCTCAGAAGTGGGGCGAAAGAAAGCCAAGGTGCTGAAGTTGGTGCCCCCAATGAGGGCCTCTGGCAGGGACTCTTAAGGGTAATCCAGAGGGCCTCTGCCAAATTCGGGACGAAAAAAAGCCGGGATTGCAGCCCGGCTCTCTTAAAACGCGTTGTGGAGCAAATCATGCACCAATCAATCCAAACGATCAATACCCCGGCCGGTGTCGCGACACAATTTGGCAACGGTGGAAACGTGTCGCGTACCACTATGTCTTCTCGCGAGATTGCCGATCTGGTCGACTCGCGTCATGACAAGGTCAAACAATCCATCGAGCGCCTGGTAGAGCGCGGTGTAATCGTCCAACCCCCAATGGGGGATGAACAATTCCGCGACTCGCTTGGCCGCCCACGAACCGAATCTGTCTATCACGTCGGAAAGCGCGACAGCTTCGTTGTTGTGGCTCAGCTCAGTCCTGAATTCACCGCCGCGCTGGTGGACCGCTGGCAGGAGCTGGAAGGGCAGATCGCCCAGCCGCGCGAACTCTCTCGAATGGACCTCATTCAGCTCGCGTTCGAAGCTGAGCAGCAGCGCCTGCAACTGACAATCCAGGTCGAAGCTCAGGCCTCGAAAATCCACTCTATGGAGAACCTGTTCAAGGAGGGGATGACCCATACCCAATTCTGCAAGGGCCTCAATGGGGTCAACGTCATGCAGGTGGGAAAATTCCTCGAGGGCCGGAGCTGGCTCTACAACGAGAGCAAATCCGGCCTGCGCTTCCGTGTGGCGTCCTACGCCCGCGACAAGTACATGACCGAGCATCAGCACGAAGTAACTCCCCACGGCAAAGAGCCGTTCGTTTCCTTCACGCCAGTCCTGCTGAAGAAGGGCGCCGTGCGCCTGTACGACCTGTACCTGGCCGGCGAGCTGCCAATGAAGAAGACCTGGGACGGGCTGTTCACCCATGACAAAGCACTGAGGGCCGCGTAATGGCCGGGGACTGGATCAAAATGCGAATCGACCTTCAGACACATCCGAAAGTTTTCCGCATGGTGTCCGCATTGAAAGCGGACAGACTGCGGATCATTGGCGGACTGCACATTGCGTGGAGCATCTTCGACACTCATTCAGACGACGGCGTGCTGCACGGTTACAGCGTCGATGCGATGGACGCTGTGGTGGGCTGGCCAGGCTTTACCCAAGCCATGATCGAGGTGGAATGGGCGTCCGTGCAGGACGATGGAAGCCTTGTAATGCCTCGCTTTGACGAGCACAACGGCGCCAGTGCAAAGCGTCGCGCCAACGACAGCGAGCGCAAGCGTAACGACCGCAAAAACAACTCTGTCCGCAATGTGTCCGCAAGCGATGCGGACAAAACTCGGACCAGAGAAGAGAAGAGAAGAGAAGAGAAGAAAGAGCAAGATCAAAAGCAAGGTGCTGGCGCACCGGCGAAGGCTGGCAAGTTCGATCCGCTCACTGCAAAGCCTGAAAACGTGTCCGAGAAGGCATGGGCCGATTGGTGCCAGCACCGCAAGGAAATCCGCAAGCCACTGACCGCCAAGAGCTGCGAGCAGCAGGCCAAGGCTTTGCTGGGTCACGCCGCGCCGGATCAGGTGCTCGCCACTTCGATCTCCAACGGCTGGACCGGGATCTTCCCGGAGAAGCGTGCCAGCAACGTGCACCCGTTCCCGCAATCCCGTCACACCGGCTTCGCTGAACGCGATTACCAGGCCGGCCTGATCCAGCGGGAGGACGGCAGCTATGCGCTCTGAGCCAATCCAAACCACTCCAGAACTGCCGCCGGGCACCCGTATTCAGCCTGCTGAGTGCGAAACCCACGGCAACTACGACCAGAAGGTCTATGCGGTGCTGGGCCGAGAGCTGAAAAGCAATTGCCCGGAATGCAGCCGTATCGCCCGTGAGAAGTCCGAGGCTGCCGAGCAGGCCAACAAGGCGATGGAACTGCGCATGTCCCTCGCTCGCAAGCTGGGCGACGCGCTGATCCCGAAACGGTTCACCACTCGCACCCTGGGCAACTACCAGGCCGAGAACGAAGGCCAGCGCAAAGCCCTCCGGTACTGTCAGCACTACGTGCAAATCTTCGACGAGATCCTGAAGACCGGCCGCTGCATGGTGCTGATCGGGAAACCCGGCACCGGGAAAACGCACCTCGGCGCAGGCATGGCCAACGAACTGCTGCACAACACGTCGCGCACTGCGGTGTACCGCACTGTCGGCGCGATCCTGCAAGCGATCCGCTCGACCTACGACAAGCACAGCGAACGCACCGAGGCAGAGATCCTGTCGAGCCTGATCGACCCCGATCTGCTGGTGCTGGACGAGGTTGGAGTGAGCAAGGAGCAGCCGAGCGACTTCGAGCTGACGACCCTGTTCGCAATCATCAACGGCCGTTACGAGCAGGAGCGCCCGACGGTGGTGATCTCCAACCTCGACGCGCACCAACTGCCGGGCGCAATGGGCGAGCGCTGTGTAGACCGCCTGCGCGAGGGCGGAATGATCGTGGTCCCGTTCGAATGGGAATCTCAGCGCGGCAAGGAGGGTTTCTGATGCCCAGTCAAAAAAGTTGGGAGCCAGATTTCGCGGCTGAAAGTGCGAAGTTCCGGAAGGATTCCGCTGAGAAGGGGATGTGCCTCGACACGTACCCTGGTGGTGGCGGGTTTTACGTCGATCAGCGCACTCAGCACGCATGGGCTGAGTGGATTCGCCGGGTAGTAGCGGAGCAAATGGAAAACCAAAGGCTACAAAGCGCTGAAAGTGCACTCGACGAGTGGGTAGAAAAGACTGAGTGGGTACAGAAGACCTGCCACTGGTCAGAGCTGGGTAAGCACCGTGCTGACGTGCTGCGCGAACGCATCGAGCAACTTCAAGCCGGCTTCAAAAACTTCCACCGCAGCCTCTGCGAGCGCTTCGGCTACTTCCACGACGAGATCGACTGGCAGCGTGATCAGGTGTCGCTGGAAGAACACATCGCCACGCAGTTCAGCCATGTCAGCGCGGAGAACGCTGCGCTGCGTGGCCAGGTCGAGGCGCTGCAACGCGGAGCAGGGCAGCTGCAGGAAGAGAACGAGGCGCTGCGCCTTCGTTGCGATCGACTGGAAGAGGACAAGCAGTCCATGGCCGAAACCCACGTTCTCTACACCTGGCTGCGCAAGAAATGCGATCAGCCGAGCAATGATTTTGTGGCTGTGCAAATGAGCGTCGGCCTCGAATGGTTGCCTGTGCATGACCTCGATCTATGCCTGCGAGCCATGATCAACCGGGAGAAGCCATGAATCCGGAATACACGATCCGCGACCAGCGCGACGTAAACCGCTTGGCCGGCGTTCTGCACGCCATCGACCTGAGCAAGCCAAAAGTGGTGGTGATCCGCGACGAGAAGCGCCCGGACGTCTGCAACCGCAAAATGTGGGCAATGCTCAAGGACGTCTCCAACCAGGTGATCTGGTATGGAAAGAAGCTCAGCGACGAGGATTGGAAGTGCCTTTTCAGTGCCTCGCTGGAGAAGCAGCGCGCTGAGCCTGGCCTCGACGGTGGCTTCGTCGTGATGGCCGTATCGACCCGAAAGCAGTCCCAGAAATGGTTCAGCGATCTGTTCGAGCTGATGCATGCCTTCGGCGCCGAGCATGGTGTTCGCTGGACTGAGCAGGACAAGTGGGGAGGGCGGTACTGATGCGCGTAGCCATCAAGGAAAAGAAGGCGCCGAAGCCGAAGAAATGCCGCGTTGCCTCCTGCGGGGCCTCATTCGTCCCTCAGCGCTTAGGGCAGGCCGTGTGCAGCCCAGCCTGCGCGCTGACGGACGCGCCCCGGAATGAACAGAAGGCAAAGAAGGCGATCGCCCAGCGTGATCGCCGCGAGATCAAAGCCCGCAAAGAGAAACTGAAGACCAGAGCTGACCACCTGCGCGAAGCCCAGGCTGCGGTCAACGAGTACATCCGCCTGCGTGACGCGCACCTGCCGTGCATCAGCTGCGACTCGATGCCGAGCGACAGTGACCTGATCACCGGCAGCCGCTGGGACGCCGGCCATTACCGATCCGTCGGCGCCTGTCCGGAGCTTCGCTTCGAGCCGCTGAACATTCACCGGCAGTGCGTGAAGTGCAACCGCAACCTGTCCGGCAACGCGGTCGAGTACCGCATCCGGTTGGTGCAGCGCATCGGCGCCGACAAGGTGGCTTGGATCGAAGGGCCTCATCAGCCCCAGAAGCTTACCGTCGAAGAAATCAAAACCATCAAGGCCGAATACCGAGCCAAGACCCGCGAACTGAAGAGGGCTGTAGCATGATCTATCCAGGCGTTCTGAACGCAGTTGTCTCCGCCCTCGCGGCTGAGGCCATCGACAACACCAGCAAACAGGCATGGCAGAAGCTGTACAACTCTGCCGACGAAGAGGAGGGCGGCGATCTGGCGACACTGGTCCGTTCCCGTGGCGCCGACACCATCGACCGCACGCAGGTGGACTGCTGGGTGTCTGCCCGGCTGCACAGTGCGCTCGAGCCGAAGCACTGGGATGCGCTTGTGGCGAAGTACAGCACCCACAAGGGACGCAAGGTGCAAGCGATCTCAGCGTTGCAGACCCTCATCAACACCCCGGCCCCGAAGCTGTTTCTGTTCAAGGCGACCACTGCCTGGGCTATCCCGCAGCTGAAGGGGGCGCGGCCGAAGGTGGCCACGTCCGTATCCGTCGAGATCCCGCTCGATGCACCGGAGTGGCGTCGCGAAGCAGTGGTGAGGGCTGCGCTGGCGGCAGGCCAGGCCAAGGCGAAGAGAGATGAGTCCCGATCGGCCGACATGATCGTGCTGAAGGACAGCTTCTACGACATGAACACCTGGGACAACGACGGGACGCCGGAATCGACTCGACGTCGGTGGCGGCAGGATATCGGCAAGGCTGCTGACGTCTTGGTCGACGAGGCTCTGGCGCACGCTGCCGACATTCTGGAGGCGGAAGGTTTGCTGATTGAACAGGCTGCGTGATTGCCTGTTGACATCAGTGAGCGAATGAGCGAAATTAATCCCATCCTGTCATTCCTGCGTGTGTAGGACAGACAAACGAAACCCGGCCACCGCGCCGGGTTTTTTATTGCCTCGAATTCGACTCGCTGGGAGGTGCGCATGAAGCTGAAGGCCAAAGCCAATCTGCTGGAGCGCGCAAGAACAGCGTGGGAGACGGTCGCGCGACAGGTTGGTGAGACGGACTTCTCTCGCCATCCACAGACCGGTGAATACCTCCACCCTGGTGTCGCCATGGGTTGGCGCATCCACAAGAAGAATCTGTAGTTTCACCTGTAGCCAGGACAGCCCTAGGGAAGGCCTGGACGTCGATAGCCGGATAGTGTGACGTACGGAATCAACACCGGCAGCCCGCGCACCCTGACCTCAAACTTGCTTTCGGGGTGGCGCGAGACTGGATCAGCGAGATCGATGCAAAGGGGCGTCGACGCTGGGATAGTCTTTGGCAGACAGCTCGGAAAGACGAGCGCACCTATTCAGGGCCTCTGCATTCGCAGGGGCCTTTTCGTTTCTTCATGCCCACGGAGTCGAGCGCATGGATTTTTTGCACCGCCTGCTCGACAGATTGGATCTGCTGATCGCCGGCCTGTTCGGCGTCATCGTCGCCAGTTGGTGGCACAAGGACGATCTGACCGATTGGCGCGCCTGGCTGATCTTCCTCACCACTGGAGTGGCCTGCGCCCTATACCTGACCGGTATGGTCAGTGCGTACCTTGGCGTGACCGAGCCGAACATCGTTGCCGGTGTGGGCTTCCTGCTGGGAACCTTCGGCGGATCGCTGCTCGCAGCCATCAACCGAGCCATCAAAGACGCTGATCTCTGGGCGCTTATTCGCCAGCGGTTCGGGGGAGGCAATCCACCATGAGTCTTGAACTGATCAACTCCATTGCCTGCGGCTTGATTGCCTTGTGGGCGACCTGGTGTGTTCTGAGCGGTCGAGTGCGGGACGGCATCCTCGGCAAGCTGATCTATTCGGCGATCGCCATTAGCGGGTTTGTGGTGATGAGCCGCAACCAGAACATTTTCATCATCGGCCCAACCACTGCCGGGATCACGTTGCACGTCTCGCTGGCCCTTGCCGGTATGCGTCACATCTTCATGGTCATCTGGTGGCGGCGGGTGAAAGCCTGGCTTTGCCGGACGCTGAGTTGTGAACACTGCCTGCGTTGTGACAAGGCGCCGGGCGGGATCGAACGTCGATCCAAGTAAGTCGCGACACGTTTCGCGAATCAACAAATTGTGTCGCGACACTGGAGTGAACATGACCAGCGTAACTCGCCTGCGCCACGCGCTCCCGCTGAGCCAGGACATCAACAAGGCACTGATCGAACTGGATAGCGCGATCGCCAAGGCCGTCGATGCTGCCAAGGCTGCCGGCCTGCCTCAGGGCTTGATCGTCGCCGAGCTGCACGGGCACGCCCATGCACAGACCCACAACATGGTGAAGGCATGACTGCTGAAACTCACGACATCGCCGACCATCGCCCGCACCTGATGGTAGTAGCCAGTGACGGCGCCCATGTCATCCCGCGCGCGCTGATCCAGTCAGTGATCGACCGCAAGCAGCCATCTACCATCCTCACCGAGCCGGTAGTGCAGCGCATCATTGAAGAGTGGCTTCAGAAGGTCACCAGTCAGGATTCCCCATGACAACCAAGCAACCCGACTGGGAGGCGATCGAACGAGCCTACCGGGCCGGTTCGCTTTCCATCCGAACCATCGCTGAGCGCCACGGCGTGAGCGACACCGCGATCAGGAAGAAAGCCAAGGCCCTTGGATGGGCGAGAGACCTTTCTGACCAGGTGCGGAAAGAGGTTCGCAGCAAGCTGGTTCGCGGAGAGGTTCGCAATGACCAAGGCGCGAACTGCGAACTCGACGCCGAGATCATCGAAGAGGCCGCTGAGGAAGGCGCCCGGGTGGTTCGCAGTCACCGGCGAGACATTCGCAAAGCGACGATCCTTGCGAACCTGCTGATGGATGATCTGATGACCACCATCCAGCGCCGCGAAGAGATCGAGGAAGACATCGAGGCTGAGACCTCGGAAGACAACAACGGCAT
This sequence comes from Pseudomonas sp. MWU12-2020, assembly GCF_023100605.1. Lineage (NCBI taxonomy): Bacteria > Pseudomonadati > Pseudomonadota > Gammaproteobacteria > Pseudomonadales > Pseudomonadaceae > Pseudomonas > Pseudomonas sp. MWU12-2020. The sequence goes on along the minus strand of NZ_JALMEX010000001.1, from coordinate 19,695 downwards.
GCGCCGAGCCTCGATGCTCGCCGCCGTGGCGCTGCCCAGCAATTCCAAAACACTGTTCCAGCTTTCCTCTGCAATGAAGAACCTGCAGGTTCTGGAGCGTCAGGCATTTGGCCTGGACGAGAAGGAGAAGACGGACGACGCCGACGAACTCTCGAAGATGATGGACGAACTATCGAAGGACGCCTGACATGAAGCCCGAGCACATGAAGCTGCTCCGGGATAAGCGTTGGCGGTTGAACAATCTCTACTTCATCACCGACAAGCAGGGCAAGAAAGTCCGCTTCCGGATGACGGACGAGCAGATCGAATACTTCGACGGGATGCATACCCGCAACATCATCCTGAAGGCTCGACAGCTGGGCTTCACCACTGAGTGCTGCATCATCCAGCTCGACGCCGCTCTGTTCGAGTCGGCCAAGTGCGCGTTGATCGCCCACACCCTGAACGACGCCAAGCGCCTGTTTCGGGAGAAGGTGAAGTACGCCTACGACAACCTGCCGAAAGATATCCGCGCGGCGAACCCTGCGAGCAACGACGCCGCCGGCGAGCTGGTGTTCAGCAAGGGTGGTTCGCTTTACGTCAGCACCTCGTTCCGGGGCGGCACGCTGCGTTACCTGCACGTGTCCGAGTTCGGGAAGATCTGCGCCAAGTTCCCGCACAAGGCCCGCGAGATCGTCACCGGTGCCTTCGAGGCGGTGGCCACTGACTGCTTTGTCACGATCGAGTCCACGGCAGAGGGGCGTGCGGGCTACTTCTTCGACTACTCACAGAGTGCCGAGAAGCAGCTGCTGTCAGGCACGCCGCTCGGCAAGCTGGACTGGAAGTTTTTCTTCTTCAGCTGGTGGAAGAACAAGGCCTACTGGCTCGACCCGGCTGAGGCGGTCATTCCGCAGCGGCTGACCGACTATTTCAACGAGCTGTTCGCCAAGCACGGCATCGACACGAACCCGGGCCAGCGCGCCTGGTACGCCGCCAAGGAGAAAACCCTCGGCGACGACATGAAGCGGGAATACCCGTCGATCCCGGCCGAAGCCTTCCAGCAGTCGATCGAGGGCGCCTACTACGCCCAGCAGTTCACGAAGCTGTATGCCGCTCAGCGCATCGGAGCGATACCGAATAACAGCCACCTTCCGGTGATGACCTTCTGGGACATCGGCGTCGGCGACTCCACGGCCATCTGGTTCGTGCGGCAGGTCGGCAGCGAGTACCACGTCATCGACTTCTACCAGAACAGTGGGGAAGGCCTGCGGCACTACATGAAGGTGCTCAAGGACAAGGGTTACACCTACTCCGAGCACTGGGGGCCGCATGACATCGACAACCGCGAGTTCGGCAGCGATGCCAAGACCCGCCGTGAAATGGCGCGCGAAGGCTACGAGATCGACGGCCAGCACTACCGCATGACGTTCCAGGTCGTGCCGAAGATCGGCGTCGATGACGGTATCGACCAGGCTCGCGAGATCCTCGCCCACTGTGCCTTTGACGAGGCCAAGTGCGAAGAGGGGATCACTGCGCTGGAGAACTACCGCAAAGAGTGGGACGACAAGAAGGGCTGCTGGAAAGACCGGCCGCTTCACGACTGGGCATCTCACCCGTCTGATGCCTTCCGCTACTTCGCTGTCGCCAAGACGAAGCGCGCAACCATGACCCACATTCCTGTCACCTTCACTTTCTGAGGCCAATATGCCCAACTACAGCGCCATCAGGCAGGAGTACAGCGATGCCTTGCCCGGCTGGCAGCTGGTCAAGCGTTGCGTAGCCGGGCCGCGAGAGGTTCGCAAGTACGACGAATATCTGCCCATGCCTGACCCGCTGAATCAGTCGCCCGAGAACATCGCGCGGTATCAGCAACTCAAGAAGCGGGCAATGTTCCTCAACGTCACCGGCCGCACGCGCACCGGGCTGCTTGGCGCGGTGTTCCGCAAGACGGCAGAGATCAAGCTGCCCTCGGCAGTCGAGTACCTGCTGGAGAACGTCAGCGGTGACGGCTCAAGCCTTGAGCAGTTGTGCAAAGAAGCTACTGGCGAGTGCCTCGACACCGGCCGCGGCGGTCTGCTGACTGACTTCCCGAAGGTGGAACTGCCAGAGGGACAGACTTCGCTCACTGTCGCGCAGGCGGCGAAAGCGCGTGCCTACGTCCACTTTTACCCGGCCGAGAGCATCGTCAATTGGCGGGAGGACGTGATCGACGGCGTGCGCCGGCTGACGCTGGTGGTGCTGCACGAAAAGATCAACGAAACCACGGATGACGGGTTCGAGTTCACCGCCAAGGATCAATACCGCGCGCTGATGCTGATCGACGGGAAGTACGTCCAGCGCGTGTACTCGGAAGATTCGCCGGACGGCATCGAAACGAATCCGACCGATAAGACGGGCAAGGCCTTCGATCACATCCCGTTTCACTTCTTCGGCTCACAGAACAATGACGCCAGTATCGACAAGGCGCCACTGGAAGACCTGGCCGAGGTGAACATCCTCCATTACGGCAACAGCGCCACGGTGGAAGAGGCGGGCTTCATCAGTTCGCAGCCGACGCTGTTCATCACCACGGACATTCAGCCCGACGAATTCATCAAGCTGAACCCGAACGGGATGCATATCGGTTCGCGTCGTGGGCACAACCTCGGCAAGCAAGGCTCTGCCGTCATGCTGCAGGCCAAGGAAACGCAGCTGGCCCGCGAGCTGATGAAAGACAAGGAAGATCAGATGCTGATGATCGGCGCGCGCATCGTCCAGCAGGGCGGTGGCGCCGAGACAGCAGAGGCTGTTCGCATCCGCTACAGCTCTGATAACTCGGTGCTGGGCACGATCGCTGGCAACGTCTCCGAGGCGGTGCGGCTGTCTCTGTTCGACGCGCAGCGGTTCATGATGGAGGCGGTCGACGAAGCTGGCACAGTCTTCTGGCTCAACCAGGAGTTCTTCGATGAGGCTATGGATGCTCAAGCGATCCTTGCTCAGATGCAGCTCTGGCAACAGGGCATCATCGCCAAGAAGGACTTGCGCACCAACCTGCGTCAGGCTGGGGTGCTGGAATCTGACCGCGCAGATGAGGACATCGATGCGGATCGTGAAGAGGAAGCGCCTGTGGTGGGCAGCGAACCAGATTCGCCACCAGCCAACCAGCCACCCGGGGTGAATGATGAGTAGCGAGGGCTATCTGACGGATGCCACCACTCGGCACCAGGTCTACGTCCAGCGATACGCCGGCGGCAACCTGAAGCGGGTGGCGTCATTCATCAGTAAGGCCATCAACACGGCAAAGGCTCGCGTTGCGGCAGGCCTCAGCGCCTACGGCACGCGTCGATACACCTCGCAGATAGAAACGCTACAAGGCGATCTGCGGGGTATCTACGACGACATGAAGGGCAGGGCGCAGCTCGACCTCGGAGAGTTCGCGGTCTATGAGGCCGAGTTCAACGGCAAGATGCTGGGCAAGGTCATCAAGGCCGTTGTGCAGTTCCACGTGCCGTCGGCTGAGATGGTGAGCGCCGCTGCACTGGCTGACCCGATGCTGCTGGAGGCTCGCAAGGGTGCCCAGCGCATCAGCATCAGCGGTGCGCTCGACCAGTTCGGCACCAAGAAGGCCGCCGAGATCATCGGCGAGATTCAGATCGGTTCCAGCCTGGGCGAGACCAGCCAGCAGATCGGCCGGCGCCTGACCAGCATCCACCAGTTGCATCAGGATCAGGCCTCGTCGCTCGTTCGCACCATGACCAACCATGTCGCCAGCACGGCGCGCATGGAGACGCTCAAGGCTAACGACGACATCCTGCAGGGCTGGCGCTGGATCTCCACGCTCGACAGCAAGACCAGCGCCATGTGTCAGGCGAGGGATCAGCACATCTACGGATGGGACGACCCCAAGCCGCCCGGCCACTGGAATTGCAGATCGAGCGCGCTGCCGGTTCTGAAAGATGAGTTTGCCCGCGAGATCCCGGGTTCTGCCAGGCCCTCAATCGGCCCTGATGGCGTCACGCTGGTATCCAGCAAGACAAGCTATCAGGAGTGGCTCTCGCGTCAGCCTGCCGCGTTCCAGCGCGATATCCTCGGCCCGAACCGGTACGCACTCTTCACCAAGGGCGAGCTGACACTGGAGAAGTTCGTGGATGACAACGGCAAGACGCTGACCCTTAAGCAACTGAAAGACCTTGAGCCGCTGGCCTTCGAGCGAGCGGGCCTATGACAACGAGCCACACAAACGACCGGCCTTGAGCCGGTTTTTTTATGCCTGCGGCTGAGCCAACGGCAAATCATCCGGGGGATGACATGAAGTACAAGATCAGCAAGGCGGAATACGAAGCGCTCGATGCGGCAATGCAGGCGCTCTACAAGGTGATGGGCGATGACTTCGTTCTGAGCGTTGAGGGCTTGCCAGCCGGCGGTGAGGATCTGGAGGGCCTGAAGCGCCAGAACCAGACGCTGCTGGACGAGGCCAAGGAAGCCAAGCGCCTGAAGCGCGAGGCGGACGAGAAGCTCGAGCGCGAAAAGCTCGATGCAGCCAGAGCGAAAGGCGACTTCGAGCAGCTGTATGCCAGCAGCGAGCAGGCCCTTGCGGCTGAACGCTCGCGCTTGGCTGAGTTGACCGCCAGCATCGAGCGCCGCGACCTGACGTCGGCAGCCTCGAAGGTCTCCAGCAGCATCGCCGACGGCGAGAACGCCGAGATCCTGGCCGAGTTCGTCCAGCGCCGCCTGAAGATCGTAGACGGTCAGGTCAAGGTCACGGATGCCGCCGGCAACCTGACCATCGCCAGTCTCGAAGACCTGGCAAAAGAATTCCAGCAAGCGCCGCGCTACGCATCACTGGTGCGCGGCACGCAAGCGAACGGCGGCGGGGCTGCCGGGGGTAAGGGTGGCGGGGCCACCAAAACGTGGGACCAAATGACCGGCATGGAGCGCGTAGAGCTTCGCCGAACCAACCCCGCCGAGCACGCGCGCATGAAAGCCGCTGCTGAGGCCAAGTAAAAGGAAATTCTGCAATGCCAACCATTCTCTCGGACGTCGTGTTTCGCGATGAGCTGCGCGACTACATCACCGTCAACAGCGTGGAGCGCACCGCGTTCTTCGAATCCGGCATCCTGACCAGTAACTCGGACATGTCCACGCTGCTGGCAAGCCCGTCCAACACCTTCACCATTCCATGGTGGGTAGACCTGGACGCTTCCATCGAGTCGAACTACTCGAACGACGTGTACACCGACATCGCTGTACCGCTGTCCGTGCACACTGACAGCATGCAGGCGCGCGCGGCTTACCTCAACGAAGGCTTCAACTGCATGAACCTGGTGAAAAACATCACCAATCAGGATCCGCTTGAGTTCGTTGCGGGTCGTTTGCTGAGCTACTGGCGCAAAGTGGCCCAGCGCCGCGCCATTGCCACTACCATCGGCATCTATAACGACAACGTCGCAGGTAACGGTGGTGACATGGTCGTTGACGCCGGCGGCACCATCAGTGCTGCGGCCATCATCCGCGCCAAGGCGACCATGGGTGACTACAGCGGCCAGCTGGGTGGCTTGAGTGTCATTGCCATGCATTCGGCCGTTCAGACCGAGCTGCAGATCCTCAACCTCATCGACTTCACCCCGATCGCCGACCAGATTCCAGAATTTGGCCGCTTCCAAGGTATGCGCGTTGTGGTGGATGACGGTATGCCGGTTATTGCGGGCACTCCGAACAAGTATCTGTCGGTAATCTTCGGCCCGGGCGCCCTCGGCTTTGCCGAAGAAACTCCGCCAGGTGAAGACGGACTCGAGTACGAGCGCGCTCCTGATCGCGGTAACGGTGGTGGCGCTGAAACCCTGTGGACCCGTCGCAATTTTGTGGTTCACCCGCTGGGTTATTCGTTCACCAGCGCGACCATCACCGGAACCCCGACCACCACTCGCCCTATCTCGGCGAACTGGGCGGACCTGGCGCTGGCCACCAACTGGACCCGCAAGTTTGCACGCAAGCAGGTACCGCTGGCGTTCATCACTTCCACCGTATCGGCCTGACCGATAGCCGGCCCCTTCGTGGGCTGGCGAACTTGAAGGAGAAGCATCATGCCAGTTGAAAAAGATCGCCACATCGATCCCGAGCTCAAGGCTCGCTGGGGCTTCGGCGGCACCGAAGGCAATATCACTGTCGGCCCAGAGACCGTAGGCGAAACCGGCGGCGTCGATCACGCTCGATCGCGCATCGCAGAAGGTGGCGGCCGTAACAATGGCGGTGGCGCTGAGCCATCCCGCGAGGCTCTGCAGCTCGACGCCGTAAACGCGCTGGCTGCGGACCTCGAAGCGGGCGTACTGAACCCTGTCGAGGGTGACGGCCCAGCGGTTCGCCTCTATCAAGCCCTGTCCGGCATTCAGCAGAGCATGCAAGGCCTGGCGGATGCCCGCGACGCTGCGGTAAGTAAGTCTGATGGGCTGCAGAAGCAGGTCGATGACTTGCTGGCGCAGGCTGAGCAAGCACGCCTTGCGGACGCCGAAGCAAAGGAAATTGCCGTTCTGAAGGCCAAGCTGGACGCGGCGAAGGTGGCCTACCGCGCCAACACCTCGAAAGAGTCGCTGCAAAAGCAGGTCGACGAACTCGCCAAGTAACACCCGGGGCTTCGGCCCCACTCATTCAAGCGGAGGCCTGATGGCTACCTACATCACCGTGGCGGACGTTGACGCCGAGCTCGGGCCTTCATGGGCGCCAGACGACAAGAAAGCTCGCGCCGTGCTGCAGGCGAATGCCTATTTGACCTCGCTCAACCTGGTCGGCATCGACATGGACGCCATTCCCGAAGAGGTGAAGCAGGCCGGCGCCGAGCTGGCGGTCGTTGCTTCTGAGGGCAAGTTGTACCAGCAGCAGACCGAGGGATCACTGGAAGCCAAGACGGTGAAGGCCGGATCGGTGACCACAAGCAAGACGTTCGCCTCAATCGACACCAGCAAATCCACTGCGCTGCCCGATGGGGTCCAGTTCGCGCTGGGGCTTCTTGCGCCTTGGCGCGCCAGTGGCTTCAGCTTCAACGTGTACAGGTGACCCATGGGCCTACGTGAAGAGATCCAAGCGGATCTGGCCGAGGCCTTCGACACTGACCTGGCGGACGCTGTGCAGCCCTTCAGCGGCGGCGTGACGCTGCCGGGAACGTGGGATCCGGTCAACGAGATAGCTGGCGCCCCTGTTGTCATCGCCTACACAGGCCGGGGCGTATTCGACGCGTTCAAGATTGCCCAGGTCGACGGCGTGAACATCCGCGCCACCGATCAACTGCTGATCGCGCTGACCAACGAAACGATCGGCGGGGTTCCGGACATCGGCCACAAGATCAACGATTTCGACGTGGTCAACGTCCAGACCGACCCGGCCGGCGCCCATTACGAGATCCAGCTGAGGAAAGTCTGATGGCCAACAAAGCGGGCTGGAGCCATAGCCTCACGGACTTCGCCGATCAGGCTGGCGAGGACATCACCCAGATGGCGCGCGTGATCGCGACCGCCATGCTCGCGGAGGTGGTGAACCGTTCGCCGGTCGGCAACCCTGACCTATGGCAGGCCAATGTGGCGTTGCGCACGAAGAACGTAGCGCTGGCAGATGCCTATGACGCGAACGTCGACGCCCGCAACGCTGCGCGCACCGGTGGCAAGGCCTTCAAAAAGCTGACCAAGCGGGAGCGCGAAGAGAACTACTTCGTCAAAGCGCAGGCGGCTGGGAAGGGGTACATCGGCGGCACATTCCGAGGCAGTCATCTGGTCTCGATCGGCGCGCCGGACATGACCGTGACCGACAACATCGACCCGTCTGGCCGCGAAACGATCAGCAAGGGCAGCATGCTCATCAAGGCCTCGGGCAAGTTTCCCGTGATCTATATCCAGACCAACAGTCCCTACGGCGAGATGCTGGAGCTGGGGCATTCCACGCAGGCGCCCGGCGGGGTTTATGACCTCGCGTTCATTGGCGTATCCGAGGCATACACATGACCTTCGAGCAAATCAGGGCGCTCATCACTGCGCGCATGGTCGCCTTCACCGGCATTGAACAGGCTCGGATTGATTACCCGAACCAGCCGGAAATGTTCACGCCGCCGGCGACCGGCCTCTGGTGCCGGCTGAATATCCAGTACGCCTCGGCCTTCATGGCTGGCATGGCCGATCGGCCGCACACCCGCAAGCCCGGGCAGATCAGCATCCAGTGCTTCGCCCGAGAGCGCACCGGCACAAAGGCCATCAACGAGCTGGCCGACGCGCTCGAAGCGCACTTCGCCTACTGGCAGTCCGGCGATCTGGAATGCATGGAAGCCAGTCAGGTGGTCGCCGGCGAGTTCGAGGGCTTCTACCAAACCAACGTCAACATCCGGTTTCGCGCCGGCTGACAGCAAAGCAAACGCCACGCCCGCGCCTGCGGGTTTTTTTATGCCCGCGAAATAGGAGGCTCCAATGAGCTCTGGCGCAAAAGTTGTAAGCCACATCATCCCCGAGGTGACGCCCGGCGTTACCCCGACCGGCACTTGGGACACGCTGCGCCTGACCGGCAATGCGCTGACCCCGACCGTCAACACCCAAGTCAGCGACGAGATCACCGATACTCGTCTAAGCCAAGGCTCGGTGGCCACCAGCATCGATATCGGCGGCGACCTGACGGCTGAATTCTCGTTTGGCTCGTTCGATCAACTGCTGGAGGCCGCGTTCTACGGCAACTGGACCGGTAACGTGCTGAGCGTCGGTGACACCCGCCACACCTTCAGCATCGCCAAGGGTTACGACGACGTCGGCGTCTACGGCGTTTTCAAGGGCGCGCACGTTTCGACCTTCGCGCTCGACATCCCGTCTGACGGCAAGATCACCGCCACCTTCAACATGGCGTGCCTGGACTACACCGACAGCGAAACCTCAATCGTCGTCTCGCCGAACGCACCGACCACCACGCCGTTCCTGTCGAACAACAACGTCGGCACGATCCTGGTGAACGGCCAGTCTCTGGAAGGCGTGGCCTGCGTCTCGGCCATGACCGTCAACCTCGACAACAGCCTGCAAACACAGCGCTGCCTCGGCTCTGACAGTCTCGGCCCGGGCGCACACATTGCTACCGAGGCGGCGATCACTGGCAGCATCACGCTCGCCTGGTCGAAGCGGGCGTGGGAGATCTGGAAGAACACCTTCACCCGCGCACCAATCGGCGTCGTGTTCCCGATCACCGACAGCCTGGGCAACAAGTACACCTTCAACTTCCCGGCGGTGGAAGTGGACGGCGAACTGCCGAATGGTGGCAAGCGCGACCTGATCGAGGTGACGCTGAACTACACCGTTGCCAAGGTTAGTCCGACCATCACCCGCGTTCCGTTCGTGCCTGTGACCAGCGTCTCGGTGGCGCCTACGACCGCTTCCATCGCGGTAGCCGCGACTCGTCAGCTCACTGCGTCGGCATTGCCGGCCGAAGCCGCACAAAACGTCACTTGGTCCAGTTCGGCGCCGAGCGTTGCCACCGTCAGCCCTTCTGGCCTGGTCACCGGCGTCTCCGCTGGCTCCGCGACGATTACCGCCACCAGCGTGTCGGACGTCACCAAAACCAGCACGGCGGCGATCACCGTCACTGCATAAACCTGCTCGACCTTTGGCTGCCCCGGCATTCACGCCGGCCGGGGCAGCCCTTTTATTGGCGCGGCGTTGAGGAATTACCATGGCTCTGCAACTGGGCAAGAAGAAACCTGCAGTCACCGGCGAGCGCTGGGCGAACTTCGACAAGGACACCAAAGTGCTGCTGGCCGGCATCGACAACCCTGAGTATCAGGTCGCGCTGGAGCGCATGCGCCGCCGCATTCAGCGCAACGATGCGCGGTTTGAAGAGGGCCAGGTGGGCGTGGTCGCCGGCGAGAAGACCGAACACCAGAACCATTCGATGCTGCTGGCAAGCTTCATCGTGAAGGACTGGGATGGCGTGCTGAACGCCGAGGGCAACCCGATCAAGTACAGTCCGTCGATCGCCGCCGAGCTGCTGGAAACCAATATCGAGTTCTTCGTCTTCGTCCTGCGCGAGGGTGCAGCTGCAGCCAATGACGCCGCTGAAGAGCGAGCTGAGTCGGTGGGAAAGCCGTCTGCCGCTTCGAGTGGGAGCAAGAGTGGGGCGGGGAAAGCGAAAAGCGCCGCGCGGTCTACGCGCGCCTGAAGCTGGCGGTACCGGATGAGCCGGAAAATGATCCGATAACCGCCTACCTATTGAACCTCTACCGCAATGTGTGCCGTGGGCGCCGTTACATCGCCGGCATGGTCGGAGCCTTTCCGCTGCCTCTGTCGGCGCGGGAGATCTCAGGCTGGCTGGAGTCGCACCCGTCGCCGCTTCCGCGCGAAGAGATCGACGACGTGATGTTTGCGCTGGATGCAGTGTGCTTGGCCAGCGACGATGGTTAGAATGAAAATTCATAGCCACGGAGAGGAAGACATGCAGCGTAATTGGGACTTGATCAGGATGATCCTCTTGGACCTCGAAGAGGCGAAAGGTGAGCATCGAAAGGCTGAGGAAATGCCGCCGTTCCCGGCTGACTGGGTGGCTCTTCACATGAAAATGATGGAAGAAGGCGGCCTGATCGAGGGCAACGACCCTGGATTTCTCAGCGGCCCTCCCCAGTTCTTTGCGCTTGGGCTGACATGGAAAGGGCGCGAGTTTCTCGACAGCATCAGAACCCAGTCGGTTTGGGATAAGACAAAAGGACTTCTGAGAGAAAAGGGGATTGGGCTGACACTCGACACAATCAAGGCCGCAGTGGTTACCGTGGTAACTCAGCTTTTGAAGTCTTGATTTTGTCGAGGCCCTCTGGTTGATGCTAGATTCCCCCTTCAAACAGGGAGGGGGTGTCTTTGAAAAGACAAATAGCATTTGGTGTTGCATTCCTACTGCTGGCGGGCTGCGAAACAACTAGAGTCGCGCCAGAAAAGGCCTCTCAGGTCCCAGCAGAGGATGTTTTCGCTTTCGGTAAGCCAAGCGCAGCAGATGATGCGCGTATTGTTTTCACGCAAGACGCTGGTGCTTTGAGTTGCTTAGGTGCCGGCATGCAGGTGTTCTTGAACGAAAGGCTTGCTGCTGAAACAAGTAGCGGAAAATCGGTGAAGCTTTACCACAAGCCTGGCCCTGTGCAGCTGAGTATCAAGAACAATGCCGCATGCGCCGGCGGTGATCTGCGCGGGCTATTGCTTGATCTGAAACCAGGCTACTCGTATTCGGTTCGCGGGTACCGCGGCATGTGGGATAAAGCAGAGCCGCTTCTTACTGCGCCCGAGCCGTACAAGTACGCGAAATAGCGAGGACTTATGAGAACGATATTCGCCGCACTCATTGCTGTAACTGCGCTTTTTTCAATGTCGGCGCAGGCTGCCGAAAGCTCTTGCAAGAAAATTTCTGCCTTGGCCGGTGAGGCAATGACTGCTCGTCAAAAAGGTGAGCTGCTCGAGGACTCGCTCGACAAAATTGGTGATGGCAGCAAATTCGCCAGAGGGGTCGTTCTCAAGGCTTACGAAAAGCAAGTCATGATCACAGACACCATGAAGGAAGAAGCAGTAAAAGAATTCCGCAATGAGGCGTATCGAGTCTGTCTCAACGCGAACAGCTGAATCAGCACCCAATGAATAACCCGCTCCGGCGGGTTTTTTTGCGCCTGGAGAAAGACAATGGCTCAGACATCCCGCCTCGTTCTGGAAATCGATAGTCGGGACGCCGAGCAAAAGGCTGCCGACACTCGAAAGGCACTTGAGGCGCTCGAGGGGGCAGGTCTTCGTGCCAAGCCGGTGATGGACAAGTTGGCCGACGGAATCGACAGCGTTGGTCAGTCCTCGGAAACAACGGGCAGGAAGGTAAAAACGCAGAAAGAGCAGTTGGAAGAGCTGCTGGGCAGTATTGATCCTGTCACCCGAAAGCTGGGCGAACTGGACAAGCAGGAGAAGGAACTGGCCAAAAACCGGAAGCTTGGCTTGATCGACGCGGATACCTTTTCCGAATATCAAACGAAGATCAATACCACGCGAGCAGATCTCGGGCGATTCAACTCTGACCTTGGCAAAACCGGCATGACGGCGAAGGCAACAGCTGCCGCATTGCGGGGAGTCCCTGCGCAGTTCACTGATATCGCCGTATCGCTGCAGGGCGGTCAGGCGCCACTCACCGTTTTCCTACAGCAAGGTGGGCAGCTTAAAGATATGTTCGGGGGTGTTGGGCCGGCAGCAAAAGCGCTGGGCGGCTATGTCCTCGGCCTGGTCAATCCTTTCACCTTGGCTGCGGCAGCGGTAGGCGTGCTCGGTCTGGCCTACTACCAAGGCTCGAAAGAACAGGATGCCTACCGTCTTTCCCTCGTAACAACCGGTAATGCTGCCGGCACCACGACGCTCGCACTTTCTGAAATGGCCAAGCGTATCAGTGGCACCGTTGGCACCACGGCAGATGCTGCCGCAGCGCTTGCGCAGCTCGCCGGTACAGGGAAGATCGCCAGTTCCAGCTTCGAGCAAATCGCAACGTCCGCCATCGCCTACGAGAAGGCGACCGGGAAGGCAGTATCAGAAACCATCGCAGAGTTTGTGCGGCTGGCGGACGACCCGGTGAAGGCGGTCGCTGAACTCAACAACAAGTACAACTTCTTGACCGCTTCGGTATATGAGCAGGTCCGAGCGGCGCAGGAGATGGGCGAGAAGGAGGCCGCTGCAGCGATCGCTCAGGAAGCTTACGCCAAGGCTTTGGGTGAGCGAGCCGCAACTATGAAGTCAAACTTGGGCTCGCTCGAAAAGGCATGGAACGATCTTGCTGGCGCCGCGAAGAGTGGCTGGGATGCAATCCTCGGTATCGGGCGCGAGTCGAACAGCGGTCCGGACGTAAAGGCGATTCAGCAGAAGATCAATTACCTGAAATCTACCCTTGATACTGGGTATGAGGACGACAACACCAGAGAGCGGATCGCGTCGCTGCAGGCCGAGCTCGATGCCTACGACAAGAAGTCGAAGGCTGAGCAGAAGGCTGCTGAGGAAGGCGCCCGTGCAGCCCAGGTTCAGCGTGATGGGCAAGTGGCTTACGAGGCTTTTGAAAAGAGCCTTGAGCAGAACTTCACCAAACGCCAGAAAATGAACAAGGCGCTTGAGGATGAGGAAAAACGCATCAACGCCGCTCGCACAGCAGGCTATACCATCACCGCTGAGCAGGAGGCCGCAGCACTAAAAGCGATTCGCGAGAACTCCATCTACAAGGAGTCCGAGGAGAAAAAGCCGAAGGCTTATACCGAAGACGCCGGCATGAAGGCGCTCGACCAAGCCCGCCAGCAATATGCCGTGCTGCAACAGCAGAACTCGCTGATCGGGGTGCAGAAAGGTGAGGTCGACAAGCTCGGCGCCGCCGGCCAGGCCCTTGTGAAGTGGGAGCAGGAACTCGCTGACATCAAGGGCAAGCAGACCCTGACGGCTGATCAAAAGTCGTTGTTGGCCAACCAGGAGCTGATCACCGCTCAACTGAAGAAGAACGCAGTGCTCGAAAAGGAAAACGCGCTGCGCAAGATCGCGACCGACGAGACGCAAAAGCTCGCCGCATTCCAGACCAATCTTGCAAGCCAGTTGGCGAAGGCTCAGACCGGGCTGGACAACAATCTGGCCGGCATGGGAATGGGGGATCAGCAGCGGCAGCGCCTGCAGGAGCAGCTCAATATCCAGCAGCAGTACCAGTCTCAACTGGACGCACTGGAGCAGCAGCACAACGAAGGACGGATCAGCGACAACCTGTACAACCAAGAGACTGAAGCCCTGCGTTCAGCGTTGCAAACTCGCCTCGCGATGCAGCAGCAGTATTACTCGGACGTCGACAAAGCCCAGTCGGACTGGTCGCTCGGCGCCTCGTCGGCGTTTCAGACCTACTCCGAGCAGGCCCGCGACGTTGCCGGCCAGACCCGCAATCTGTTCACCAACGCCTTCAGCAACATGGAGGACGGCATCATCCAGTTCGTGAAGACCGGGAAGCTGTCGTTCAAGGATCTGGCGGACGGCATCATCGCCGACTTGATCCGCATCCAGGTGCGTCAGGCGGCGGTGGGCATCTTCGGCACGCTGTTCAGCGGGCTGGCTGGTGCTGGTGCATCTGCGGCCGGCAACGGTTTTGCTGCCGGCTCTGCCGCGGCGACATCGTCGAGCCTGGGCGCATCGGCGGCCGGGTACAGCTCGAAATACGGCTTCTCCGACGGCGGCTATACCGGCGACGGCGACAAGTTCGAGCCGAAGGGCGTGGTGCACGGCGGTGAGTTCGTGGTGCGCAAGGATGTGGTCAGCCAGCCAGGCGCTCGGGAATTCCTCGAGCGCATGAACGCGAACTCGAAAGGGTACGCGGATGGCGGCTACGTCGGATCGGCTGCCGCAACCACGAAGTCCAATGTCGTGCCGATCTCCTCGGCGTCACCCGCTGCCCCGGTCATCCAGCAAAGCTTCAGCTTTCAAGGCACTCCAGATGACGCCACCGTCAACATGGTCAAGGAGGCCGCGATGCAGGGAGCGAAGGGCGGCTACGAGCTGGTCGTGCGCGACCTGAAACAAAACGGAACCATCCGCCAGCTGATCGCGCGGCGATAAGCCTTTAAGGAGTACCGCATGGCTCTCACGTGGCCGGCTTCGCTGCGCCCGTCAGAAATGACGTGGGGCATCGTCAACAACAGCAGGGCGTTCACTTCGACACTCTCGAACGCCCAGCAAATCATCGGCTACCCGGGCGCCTACTGGCAGTGCACGCTGACCTTCGGGTTATTGACGAGGGCTCAGGAACGCGAGCTGTCGGCGTTCCTCGGGCGGCTCGACGGCATGATGGGCACCTTCAACCTTCCGGCTTTCACCAGGCGCAGGACGAACAGCGTCGGCGCACTGACGGTGGTTACTGGTAACGCTCAGGCGCGGTCGATGGTCATCGGCGGCGCAACGGCGAACGCCCCGGCTTTCAGCGCCGGCGACTACATCACCATCGCCGGCGAGATGTTCGAAGTCACAGATCCTGCATCAGCAAATGCGCAGGGCAGAGTGACCGTGCTGCTCAACAAGCGGATACGCAAGACGCTCACGGCCGGTACTGCCGTCGAGTATCTCAACCCGTACTCGGAAATGCGGATGACCTCTGACACCTGGTCCATGTCCGTGCGCCCGGTGGTCTCGAATGGCAGCTATCAATTCAGGGAGGCCTTCTGATGCCCTCAGCATTCCCGTTCAGCCAGAACGTGGTGAACATCATCGCCACTGGACGGTTCATGCCGGTCTACGCCGTGCAGCTCGATTTCGTGGACGGCATGGTCTTCGCTCACACCGGCACTGGTGACCTGGTAGTCGACGGCATCACCTATCAGGGGGTGGGAAATTTCGGCCAGGTCAGCCAGTCGCAGGAAAGCGACAACTCCGGTTCGCCGATGTCGGTCGAGCTGACCCTCAGCGGCCTGGATGCCTACATCCTCTCCGAGACGAACGTACGCGGTTGCCGCGGCCGGATGGCCAAGGTCCTGTTCGTGGTGTTCGACGAGGCTGGCAACTACGCGGCAGACATACTGTTTTCCGGCCGGATGGACGCAGCCAAATTCTCGTTCGCCGGCAACGGCCAAGACGGCAACAGCATCACTGTGCCCGTGGTTGACCGGATGGCCGAGTGGAGCCGCACCGGTACCGAGCGCTTCACCGACGAAAACCACCGCGCACGCCACGACGGCGACCGGTTCTTCTACGCCATCGCCCAGATGTCCGAGTGGCCCATTTACTGGGGCTCGAAGAAGGACGCACCGACATTCACCTATGGAAGTTAGCCATGCGCTACCGAGACTGGACAACCCGTCTGAACGACGTGATCAAGGCCGCCCAAGAGCGGCCTTTTTCATGGGGCGAATTTGACTGCTGCCTGTTCGCTGCTGACTGCACGGCGGCGATTTGTGGCGTCGATCCGGCCGAGAACTATCGCGGCAAATACACAACGGAAACCGGCGCCAAGCGGCAGCTGAAAAAGCAGCACGGCAGCCTCGAGGCGGCGTGGGACACCCATTTTTCTCGGGTGCCGCTGGCTTTCATCCAGCGTGGTGATGTCGTGATGTACGACGCGCCCGGCGGCCGGAGCATGGCTGTTTTCTGGGCTGGCGATTATTGGGCAACAACCGACGACGGCGCAGCCCGTGTCGTATGCGAGCCACTGGCCGCGTGGAGGGTTGAATGAGCGGCGGCGTCAGAAAACTTGCCTCGGTCGTGGTTGGTGCGGTTGTTGGTTTTGCCCAAGGTGGCCCGTGGGGTGCGGTCGCCGGCGCTGCGCTGGCCTTCTACGCATCGGAGCAGCAGGAAAAGCTCAACACCAAGTCGCCATTGCGCGACAACGAGCCGTCGGCGCAGACCGTTCGGTCGTCGAAGGCGCCGGTCCGTTTCATCCTTGGCCGCGTTTCCACTGGCGGCGTGCTGGTCTGGGCGCAAGAACAGGCCGGAGCACAGGGTGAGGGCGAGTGGCTGCACCTGGTGTACGTGTTGTGCGAAGGCCCGATTACGGCACTTGAGAACATCTACCTTGGTGAGGAAGAGATCGGAAGTTACGGCGCGCAGGCGACCTATGAGCTGGTGGTCAATCCGACCCAGGTGAACGCTTTCCTGAAGGCCAACTGCCCGGACTGGAAGGACAGCCAGATCGGCAGAGGCCTGTCATTCGTTAGGGTTTCGCTGCAGTACAGCGCAGAGAAATTCCCGTCAGGCATCCCGGATACCCGTTTCGTGGTGCGCGGCCGCAACGACGTGTACGACCCACGCACCGGTACCGCGGTTTACAGCGCCAATACCGCGCTGCATCTGCTTTGGTTCTTGCGCGCGCGTTGCGGAGTACCGGACGACGAGATCGTGTTCGAAACCTTCGCCAATGCTGCCAACGTGTGCGACGAGGCCCTGACCAATGCCGATGGCTCGACCAGCCAGCGCTATCGCAGCGGCTGCGTAATTGGCGCAGACGAGCAGCGCACGGGAGTGCTGCAGAAGCTGGAAGCAGCCTGCGGCGGGCATCTGATCCGTGTCGGCGGTCGCTGGATGCTTCAGGCGGGTGCGTATTACGGCCCGTATGACTTCGAGATCACCGAGGACATGGTGATAGGCACTGTCACCGGCAGCACTGAGCCGACCAACGACTCGGCGATCAACACCGTCCGGGGCACGTTCATTGACCCGTCGCAATCGTGGACGGAAACCGACTACCCCGAGGTAAGTGTTGCCGAATGGATCGTCGAGGACGGTGGCGAGGCAGCGGAAACGCTGACCTATTCCTATGTCACCGACCCGTACCAGGCTCAGCGCCTGGCGAACATGGAGTTGCGCCGGCGCCGCGCGGGCGGTGCGATCAGCATTCCGATGAACTTCTCAGGCTACAACTGCCGGCCAGGTCGCGTGGTTCGGGTGAATCTGCCCTCGCTCAATATTCTGGGTGAGTTCATCGTATCTGACTGGTCGATGGGGGATAGCGAGGGCTGCACTGTCCAGGTCAAACAGTACGAGGCTGCAATCTTCGATGATGCCGTAGGGCAGCCGTACGACCCAATCGGCTTTATCAAGCTGCCATCAGGTGGTTTAGGTACTCCCACCGGTCTGAGATGGGAAGCAGGAGACGAAGCCGAGATCATGCAGGGCGTTCTGTCCTGGGCACCACCTTCCGGCATCGTTTCGTCTTACGTGGTCACCGTGCGCTTCGGCGCGACAGCCGTCAAATCCGTCTCAGTGCCGGCGACGGCGACAGAGTGCCCGTTGAATGGTTTGCCATCGGGCAACTACACGATGAGCGTTACAGCGCTCGGGCCGATGGCGCGGTCGGGAGAGGCAACGATCACTGTCAGCATCAATGGTCCGCCCATTCCTGAAAGCTGCGTCGTTCAGTCATCGATCGACAACATCGTGCTGATCCCGCACAACTCGCAGAACGGACTGAACGGTGGCACCTATGAGTATTTTTTCAGCACCTCACCAACGGCGACCGTAGCGGATGCGGAGTATTTGGGCCAGGGATTGTCTTTCACCCACACCGGCTTGGGGTTCTGGACGAATTACTACTACTTCATCCGATCGTCGAACGCCTATGGGAAAAGCTCATTTCTCTACGTCCCAGCGCAAACTTCTAACGATGTTTCCGCCTATTTGGCGGCGCTGGCGGGTAAGGTCGGACACACGGAGTTGGGTCAGGACATTATCGATGAAATCGATAAAATTCCGGGACTGCAAGAGCAGATCGATGCCCTCGACGGCCTGAAGACTTACAACCCGGACGAAACCTACGAGGAATACGACCTTGTCGTCGTCGGCAAGCGCATCTACCAAGCTACCGGCCCGGTACCAGTCGAAACCTCACCGCCAAACTCTGCATATTGGCTTGACGTAGGCCAGACCGTGCAGACCGCGAATGGCTTGGCACAGCAGGTATCGACGAATACCGCCGAAATTCTTGAGCTCGACGGAGCTGTCACCGCCCAGGCAACAGCAGTACAAGCTCTTCGCGCAGCTTTTCGTGACGATAATGGACAGGGCGACTTGGACGGTGCCCTGAAAGAGTGGGGAACGACGGCTTCCTTGGCCTCTGAAAGTAAAGTTCGAGCTTCGGAAAACGAGGCGATGGCTCGGCGGATTACCTCTTTCGACGCCGCGATAGGTGAGAACGCCGCCAATATCACCGAGCTGGAAGAAGTCGTTGCTACAAACGCCTCGGCAACCGCGACGAAGATTGAGCAGTTGAATGTCTCCGTTGGCCAGAATGCGGCTGCAATTCAGCAGACTTCCACCGCTTATGCCGACACCGCTGGAAAGCTGAACACCATGTGGTCGGTGAAGATGCAGGTCACCGCCGAAGGGAAGTACGTTGCCGCCGGTATCGGTCTTGGCATCGAGAACACTGGTGCCGGTTTGCAGAGCCAGTTCCTGGTTGCAGCTGACCGGTTCGCTATTGTGAACAGCATTGTTGGTGGCGCGACCACAATTCCTTTCGCGGTAGAGGGTGGACAGGTCTTCATCAATTCGTTGTTGGTGAAGGATGGATCGATCGGTAACGCCAAAATCGGATCATTCATTCAGTCAGACAACTATATCGCTGGGGTGCTTGGGTGGCGTTTGGACAAGCTCGGGAATCTTGAATTTAACGGGCCGGCACCGGGAGGGGGCCGACTGACAATGACAAACAGGGCCATCAAGGTCTACGACCAAAATGGCGTCAAACGGGTTCAGCTGGGAGATCTCGACGCATGACTTATGGAGCAAGAGTCTGGGACGAGAACGGCAATCTCTCCATGGATACCAACAGCTTCACCTATCAGGTTCTGTGGCAGGGAGTGATCGATTTCAGCGGGGCGGTTCAGAATTACACACTGAGCATTCCGGGGTTCAATCCGGCAAATTGCGTCTTCATGATTATCCCGACAAGAGCGCAGGACGTGCAGAGTGCGGAAGCTGACCCGCTTGGCAACACCCGCTCCTATCCCTACGTGACAACCTCTGTCGGGCAGGTCGTGGTCAGGCCGCTCAACCCTTCATCACCAGGGGGGACTACTCCTACCCGGATAGTTGCCAAAGGGTATGCGGTGAGGTTCGCGACATGACTTACGGGTTTAAGAGCATCAACGACAACTCGTTCGTGCAGATCGACTCCGAGGCGCCGCGGTTGTGCCTGCTGACAAAAGGTGCGTATTCGGGCGTCAGCTCGGCGACAGCGGTGTTCGCCCGGGCGGTGACCAGCGTGGACCCACCACTGGTG